>CAYSIG010000093.1:0-1693 GCA_964430995.1 uncultured Flavipsychrobacter sp. | reverse complement strand
CTTCTTCTGCCTGTGCAGGGTTGGTAGCGCCTATCAGTTTACGGAAATCGCCAACTGCATTTTCTTTTTCAAGTATGGCGGCAACTATAGGGCCACTGCTCATAAATTCAGTCAACTCGCCGTAAAATGGGCGGGCAGCATGCACTTCATAAAACTTCTCGGCCTGCTGCTTGCTGATCTGCAGGTATTTCATGCCAACGATACGAAAACCGGCGGCGTTGATCATTTGCAAAATATTTCCAATGTTCCCGGCTTTTACCGCGTCGGGCTTGATCATTGTGAATGTACGATTCGACATATAATAATTGGTTTTTAAGTAATGCCGCAAAGGTAATGGAAATGCAAGAATGTAAAAGTTAAAAAAGATTGAATATCCGATAAAAAAATCCGGTATTTGGTAAGATAAATTACATTTGCAGCCCAATTGATAAAATAACGCCCGCAGGGACAGAATATATATATCCGGATGCTACCTATTCAAGAAGCTTTTCCTCTATTGCAAACACCAAAGAGGATATTCATTACCACCCATCACAAGCCCGATGGGGACGCAATAGGCAGTATGCTGGCACTGGCGCTTTACCTGAGGAAAAAGGGGCATACGGCAATGGCGGTATCTCCGGGCGATATCCCCGACTTCCTGGAATGGATGCCGGGCGTGGACACGATGCTGAACTATGAAGCCACTCCCACAGAGGCTGCAGCAGCATTGCAAAGTGCCGACCTCATCTTCTGCCTCGATTTTAACGACTACAACCGCACCAAGCACCTGGAGCAATTGCTGAATGAAGCAACCCAGCCTAAAATTCTGATAGACCACCACCTGTTTCCCAAACCCTACTGGAACTACGGAGTGTCTGTACCCGAAAAAAGCAGCACCTGCGAAATGGTCTATGATTACATCAATCTTGCGGGCGACAATGCACTGATAGATACGGATATAGCCGCATGTATATATACCGGCGTGCTTACAGATACCGGGTCGTTCAAGTTCCCGATCACATCAGCAGCCGTGCACCTGCTTGTGGCCGACCTTATTAATAAAGGCCTGCACCAAACATATATACACGAGCACATTTACGATTCATGGAGCGAGAGCCGGATGAAATTCCTGGGTTATGTGCTGATAGAACGGATGGAGGTATTCCATAAATATAGCTCGGCCTTGATTACCCTGTCCCGGAAGGATATGAACTTATTTAATGTACATAACGGGGATACTGAAGGGTTGGTAAATTACCCACTAAGCATAAAAGGTATTAAATTCGCAACCCTGATTACCGAGCGTGGTGATGAAATAAAAATGTCGTTCCGCAGTAAAGGAAACTTCGATGTAAGTAACTTCGCCCGGCTGTATTTTGACGGTGGCGGCCACTTCAATGCATCAGGCGGGCGCACGAAAACACCACTGGCAGAAACAATAACGTATTTTAAGAGAATTTTATCCGATATTCACCCAAAATAAAACCCCGGCAACAACCGGAAAAACACGAAAAACAAAAAAAAATGATAAAACAGATCGTATCTATCGCCGTATTAGGCGCAGCGCTCATGAGCGGTACCGGTTGCAGCAGCGACAGTGGTTTTCAGAAGTACAAAGGCATCGAATACAAGATTGTAAAGGACGGCAAAGCAAGCAGGAAAATACAGATTGGGGACATGGTAGAGTTCCACCTGACTGCTAAGGCCGACA
>CAYSIG010000092.1:0-1858 GCA_964430995.1 uncultured Flavipsychrobacter sp. | reverse complement strand
ACTGTGGCGGCAAAACCATGGAGGCCAAGGGTGATGTGACTCTGATAAGATAAAGCAGTATATATTTTTACGTAAAGATCCACCCATCTGGGTGGATCTTTACTATTTTGCACAATCTGGGAGAAACGGTATATGACCAGATAGATGATTCGTAGTTAATAAATAAAAATATTTTTTTGTAAAAGCAAAAAAACAGTATCTTACCGAAAATATATAGTTATATTTATAACCCGGGAATATTTTTGGTTACCGTAATTTTATAATATTTCAATCGCTCAATAATAGTGCATTTATGAAAAAACAGTACGCATTTTTAGTTTTCATAGGCTTACTTGTTATCGGTTCAAATACCGGATATGCCCAATTGGTTGGGCCCACTTGCTTTTTACAAGGCAGGTATCTTGAGATAGGATTACAAGGCAATAGTTCTTTTGGTGCGTCGGGTGGCCCGGCTGGTTACCATTATCATAGCCCCGGTACAGGAGTTGGTGCACCGTTGGCAGAAGTCTATGATTATGGTCATGATGGATGGGCGGTAGGTACGCCTCCGTTCATGGGGGATTATACTTATCCCGGTTCTCCATTTGAAGGATGGACTGTACAGGCAAACGGCCAGCGTGCGCAGGGTTATCAGGCTACCGGCACGGGGTATGCATTTTCCGGAGGAGGTACTATGACCGCGGCGGGTATGGTTTCCTATTCTAATTCCGGTGGAAAAATAATTGGCAACTGGCAGGGTACAACATCAGGGGGGAACCTACAGATGAAAATGGAAACGCGGGTAGATACTTTGGCTTCTGCTGTAACGATGACTGTGAAGTTTTATAATACAGGTGTAACTGCTATACCTGGTGTATATTTTTGGAGGTCTTGCGACCCTGATAATGACCAGACTTGGCCTGGTGGGGGCTTTGGTACTAATAATGTTGTCAATTGGCAGAATGACGCTGCTCACAGGGTAGGCGTAACAGCTACAGGGAATAGCACTACACGCCCTCCATTGACATTGTGTGCTAAAGACTGCCGCGCTGTAGCAGTAATTTATAACGCATGGGGTTTGACAGTATCTCAGGATCTGGCTGCAGTGTGGAACCAAACCTATGGTACAGCATGGTACAATGTGGGAGTTAACCATCCCGGTGATATTGGAATAGGTATAGTGTTCAATATAGGTACTATACCTGCAGGGGACAGTGATGTTGTTTCATGTGCTTATGTTTTTAATGATACAGCAGGCATCGACAGCGTAGGTGCATTCCCTGAGCCCGCATTGCGTACCGCCGGCCATGTGGCAGTGGCTCCCAGGCCTTATCCCGGAGTGGTAATTGATACTTATAATGCATGTGCAAATCCAGGCACTACAATAGTACCCGTTGATGTACTATATGGTGACGAAAAAGGCTGGACATGGAGCAAATGGACCTGGTCTCCAAGTACCGGCCTGGCAAGCACTACAGGCGTGCACAACACTATCACTACCACGGTGCTACCGCCGTCCATTACCTATACAATTACGGCAGTTGACAGCCCAAAGTGCCAGTTCAGGACCATGTACCTTACTATTATCAGCTGTAATAATGTCCGGGCTAATGAGCCATGTTTCGGTGATACTTTGTTTCTGAAACGTGTTGGTGATTCGACCGGCTGTACCTACTATTGGTACAGTTCAAGCGGGTTCACCAGTACGCTGCAAAACCCTTACAAATATCCGGCTACCTATGCTGACTCAACTAAATTTTTTGTTGTGCGCACTCTGGCAGGGTTGTCTGATACAGACAGTATAGCCGTAAATGTCCGGTACAGGCCCGTTGTCACAGCAACGAACAATGGGCCACTGTGCCAGGGGATGTTTGATACG
>CAYSIG010000091.1:0-2303 GCA_964430995.1 uncultured Flavipsychrobacter sp. | reverse complement strand
GGTTGCATTTGTAAGTGTGTCATAGGGGAAATAACGGAACGGGGCCTGATGAATATAGGTGGTAGTAGATGCTCCGCTTCCAAACTCAATCGTAGGCCTGGGGGTGAACGGCAGCTTATATTCTGCCAGGTCCATAAAATGCTGCCACCAGTCCATCATCGGTGCACCGGGAAATGTGGTTGTATTATTATGCTGGGCAGCAGCAAACCAATCAACCGTACTCACCCAGCAATTCCATAGGGTGTCACAGTCATATCCACTGTCTATCATATTGAAGATGACCTGGTTGAAGTGGGCATCGTCCTGCACCCAAAACAAGTGATTCGCAGCATCAACAATATTATTAATATCGCTTACCCCCGAATACGTGCTGGTTCCGTGGTCAACATCATACTGTGCCAGTTGGGCCACCATGTATTCAGCAAAGTCAATGACGGCACAACTATGCTTGGGGCAATGGTCGGTAGGCAATGTAAACGTATCGCAGCCTACCACTAGATCAAAAGTAGGCTGGGTGGTATCAGCGCCTGTATAGGTAAGAAGACCATCCATATTATTGCCTGCCAGATAACTATAAACGTTAGTCAGAGTTACGCCCGAATAGCCTCCTATCACAGTACCACCTGTAGTCATAAGTCTGTTATGCAATTTGCGCACAAGCAGTGTGTCTAACTCCCTTAGGTATGTTCTGCCTGTAAGGGGGTTCTTATTGCCTAATAATATGGTTGCGGTAACTACATAGGTACCTTCAGGGAGTGTAGTTGTCGGGGTTGTACCCAACCCAATCGGAATGAGCGCATATGCTGTTGCCGTATCTCTGGATACCGGAATGCAGGGCATAGAGCCCGATGTGTCCCAAGTAGGTGCTAGGACAAGGGTGTCACGGTACATATGCGCTGCGATTGTGTCCTCTATGTTCCGGCAACTTATGGTTACGATATAATCGCAGGTAGCACATAAACCTGCGCAGCTATCCCCAATAACGTCTGCTGTAATCTGATAAACGTAATTTAGTGTTGTTGGAAGAGGAAAGGTGTACGTTTTTGTTTCTATGAGGCGGCTTGGCATATACCCCGGTGTCTTGGCAGTTACTGTGTCATACACCGTGAACGGATCACTTTCAAGCTCATCCAGCAACTCAGATTGTGGCGCACTCAGACAGGTTGCCAATATTTTATCAGTCACTTTATCGGTATAGGCTACGCTAAGCACTTGGTTCTGGTCCATTGTATAGGTCTTCAGAACGGATTCAGACCTCGGCGCTTCATCACCAAAAATACGAACCAATTCCGTAGTTGTAGCAGCGCAGTAATACTTCTTTATTGAATGTCCGCTACCGAAATTATGATACTTACCGGGACTTACTATTTCCTTTGGCCTGTTCAGGGGATCATTGTAATTCAGTGTCCTGGAGAATGGGATACTGTCACATGCAGGTATACGAGGCTCATTGATATTTGCATCAGAATAATACCACACAAGTTTGCTGGCACCGTCAACCAGGCTAGGTATGTTATAATTTGACTGCTCGTCAAAATCAGCTGCACTATACAGGCCGCCAACACTATTTTTGATGTAGTCATATTCATATCCAAAACCATTCTTTTGCACTGTAGCAGTCATCGTCTGCATCATAGGCCTTCCATTATTGTCGGGTATTGTCTGGCTGGCCAATATACTGTCGGCGGTCTGAGCTTTTACCTGTTCCTGTACCGGCATTAGCAAAAAGTTGGCAAAGGTTGTTTTTTCACCCACTCTGAACTGGCTGCCATGTTTTACTTCACCTTCCACAAATTGCCGATGATAGATATAATTAAGATCGTCATTAAAAACATCATAATAAAAGAAATAAGGGGCCGCAGTCGGCGTTGACGCATTCACACGCAGTGGTGGAGCGCCATCTACAAACGGCCCGGTGTTTGTCCATGGTCCCCAGTTCCTGTCATCACCTATTGTATTGGGAAAAACATCGGAGATCCGCCTTACCCTCCATACATAGTACCCGCTTCCTTCAGCTAATGTTAGCTTAACAGAAGTTTGTCCGTCATTCGTTTCAATATCCAACGCCTGGCTCCAATCAATTTTGGCCTCAATATCATGCGGGTCAGATGTTAACAGGCCATTTATATTGTAAAGTCGCAAGACTTGTATCTCATAATTGACAAAAGGACAATCCGTCCAATTAAGTTGAACGGGGTTGCTTATTACGACTGAAGTAGCCTCAAACGGCAACGTGCAGGGTCCACTTGGTCCCGGGCTAGGACAGCAGGGATAAACAATGACTGTTCCGTCAGTAGGTACGC
>CAYSIG010000090.1:0-2643 GCA_964430995.1 uncultured Flavipsychrobacter sp. | reverse complement strand
ACCACCCCAGATTGTCGCTGGCTCCAATCATCCCCTCCTAAAAACAGGAGGGGAGCGTGTTACGCAGCCCTCAATTTACTGACTCATGTTGTGTCATTGCGAGGAACGAAGCAATCTCGCGTTATGCGTGTGGTTGTCTGAATCACAGATATCAGGATTACACTGAAGACACAGATTTTTGATTGTATGCGTGTAGTGGGATTGCAAACAATGGCCGGTTTATTATTTCGACTTCAGTTCCCTGAAAATAAGACCCGCAACGTCGGAAAGGGTTTCGGGTAGCCTCACTTTTACCGTTCAGAAACTTTTTCGACCGTTTAGCAACTTGTTCTGACAAGGTAATTCTTTTGCTTTTAGATTGCAGGAGCTTCAAGCAAAAGCCGCCATGTACCCAACCTTCCACTCCATGTTTAGCCATTCCATTTCTATACGAGCCCCAACTTATGTTGAGGAATAACAACGTTTATTTATATCAAATTATTTTACAAATAAAAAATCAAAAAAAACCATATGAAACGTAGCCAATTAGTAATTATTGCATTGCTGCTTTATGCCAGCTGTTTTGCACAAATTGAACCGGCATTGCCCGACAATTGCTTGAATCCAACGATATCAGATGTCCCGTTTACCTATAGAGGATGTGTTGGAGCAACCTTCAATGTGACACCTTCTGTTACACTGCCAACGGGCTTTAGCATCTCTGGGTTTTCATGGTCACCCAGCACTGGGATAACACCACCGTCGGCTGTATCAGGTGGGCCTGGCATTTTTCCGACTACGGCCACTTTTACCGTTCCAGCAGGTGCAGTTACACATACCCTTGCCGTATTAGGCGAAGGCCCAGAGTTGATCAGGAATGGAGATTTTCGATGCTCCTATCCTGTGGTCCTCCCTGGCGGATCTGTAATTCATGATTATTACGGTTTCAATACTCAGTACCAGGATTTCAGATTGCCTTCAGGAGGAAGCCATGGCCACATAAAAATAGGAAATTTCGAAGGTGCTTCACTGGGTACTATTACCTGCATGACACCAAGGGGTGCATCTACTTCTATTCCTGGTTCAGGCTACACCTTTGCAGGCGATGTAGAATCTCATTCCGGCTATGGATGCAATATATCACCTACGGCACCCGTATCTACTTGGTCCTCGCAGATGAATGTTCGCGGAACAAATGGAACATTTGGTCGGGCAACCTGGGAAGGATTTCCGCGTTTTGGTTATATAAATGAGCATTCCGCCCTAGCTCAGCCTGGTTACTTCTGGGGACAGAATGTAAAAATGTGCAATGGCGCTAAATATCATTTTTCGTACTGGATTCGGCAAATGGATGGCTGTGCCAGTGACGCACAAAGACCTGAGATAGAAGTGGCTTTCAGGTCCGACTATGCCGCCTGCCCAGCATCAGCTTACGCTGCAGAAAATGAGTTCGGTTGGACCTGGCCCCGTAGTATGGCTATGGCTATACCTGCCACATCTGGCACCAATCCTTATATACCCACCTTTTATACAGACGGCACCTTCCCATGTGAAAATTACTGGAGACCAGTAAGTTTTGACTTCACCTATACAGGCCCTACCGGAAATATTTTTATCTGTATGTTTGACAACAATACAGCAGGCACGGGAAATGCTTTTGGCATTGATGATATCTCGTTAAAAAGGGTGACTAGAACTCCTGCCCCGATGACAGTAAGCCCTTATATGGCGCCTGCAGTAGCTGTATCAGTCACCCCTGGTGATGGTTTTCCTTGTACTGACACTAACCCTTTCATATTAAGTGGGCCTGTCGGAACGTCAATTAAAGTTATTTACTCAATTGGAAGTACAACTTACACCAGCCCCCCATTTACAGGCTCGTACACAGTACCATATACGAGCTTGGTTGCAGGTTCTACACACACCATAACTTTACTCGAAGTCGAAGATGCCTATGGATGCCGGTATCCGATTACAGGTAGTGCAACCGCGACGTTCATCACTAAGCCCACTGCGCTCACAATTACTGGTTTACTCTCTTATTATTGTACTGGGGATGATATATACTTGACCGCCAATGCAACCTATGCGGCTCCTGGTTTATACGGCACCTCTTATTCCTGGAGCTGGCCATCAGGTTTAGTACTTGCGTCCGGTGTTGCCACAGACCAAACAATACATCTGAGGGCAATTGCACCATCTGGTGGTATGGTAACCTGCGTAATTATGAACAGGTGCGGTCAGGAAGTTGTAACAACTGATGTGCTCGTAAATTTAACACCTTCGGCCACTGCGTCTGCTGCAACGCCATGCAATCCAATTTGTCCAGGTAATGCAATAAGCATTCTAATTACGGGCTCCAGTGGGGCAACCGTTAATTACTCATACCAATGGCCCGGTTCTCCAGGCCCGACTTTAGGTTCCGTAATTTTGCCCGCAGGTGGAGGCACAACATTCACTACAGTCACATTCACCTCTCCATCATTGACAGTAGGAACGTTTCAATTCAAGTTGATTGATGTTACATTAACCCCTTGTTCTAAAACATATGGTACATTAGTAACGGTAGGAGTTGATTATCCTTCAGCCAGCCTTTCCTTGATTGGCCCTTCACCATGTGCCGCAGTTGATAATTATACCATCCGCGTAACAGGTCCTCCAGGC
>CAYSIG010000089.1:0-2681 GCA_964430995.1 uncultured Flavipsychrobacter sp. | reverse complement strand
ATCGTTTGCCGTCGCGCATTGCAATTTCAAATTAAGGGGTGAGGCTGCCGATGGAGATGAGCAATTTGTAAAAAATTGGTGCCTGACCAATGGCATTGAATTTCATAGTGTGCAGTTTGATACAAAGCGAAAATTGGAGGAGTGGAAAAAAGGTATACAGGAGACTGCTCGCATTTTGCGGTATGAGTGGTTTGAGATTGTTCGCAGACAACACAAATATGCTAAGATAGCAACCGCCCACCATGCCAACGATAATGTGGAGACATTGCTCATCAATCTGTGTAAAGGGACCGGTATTAATGGCATGCATGGTATTTTACCGGAGAATGGAAATATCATCAGGCCGCTCCTTTTTGCGCCTAAAGAAATGATAGCGGCATTTGCCCGGGAAAATAATATCATGTTCAGGGAAGACGCATCAAATGCAAGCGATGATTACTTGAGGAATGCGGTGCGGCATAATATTGTTCCGGTGGTGGAGCAACTATTTCCTAATGCGATAATCAATGTAAATGAAAGCATAACCAGGTTTGCGCAGGTGGAAATACTGTACAGGAAGGAAATGGAACGGGAACGTAAGAAACTGGTGGATAAACGTGGCCAGGATTATTATATACCCGTTCGGAAACTGGAAAAGCGACCGGCATTGGAAACTCTTTGCTACGAGTTGTTTTTACCGTTTGGCTTTAGTTCGGCACAAGTGCCGCATATCCTTGGCTTATTGAGTACGGAGAGCGGGCATTACATTTCGTCTGCTACACACCGTATCATCAGGAACCGTGATTTTCTCATCGTGACCACAGTGCCCTCAGAAACTGCTGACCTGATTACTATTGAAGCGGCACCCTGTACAATCGATACTGGGAAATACATTTTTTCATTTTCAGTGCAGCAGAAGCCTAAGGTACTGCCGGCTGGCAATGATGAGATATGCCTTGATATGAAGGAGATAGTTTTTCCACTTATACTCCGCAAATGGCGCATGGGCGACTATATATACCCTTTGGGCATGGGCATGAAGAAGAAGAAAGTGGCCCGCCTACTTATTGATGGCAAAGTGCCGCTGCATGAAAAAGAGGACATCCGGCTGCTGGAATGCGGCAAGCGCATAGCCTGGGTTTCAGGCATACGTATAGATGAGCGCTTTAGAGTAAATGATACCACAGAAAAAGTGCTGGTAATAAAGCACAGGGAAAAATAGCTTAAAGCGGCGGGTGCATCAGGGTATTAACAAAGGCACTACCATGCGTAGGGTCTATAGCAATGGCGAAAACAAATCCATATAATGCCCCCCAAAAATGCGCGCCATGGTTTACGTTGCTTGCGCCTTTGTGTGCCATATAGGCCTCGTAAGCAAGGTATAAAACACCAAAAATGATACTGTATAAAGGAAATGGGAACGGGAAGATGGTGATGCCTGACCAGGGGTTGAAATAAATTGTGAAAAAGATGATGGAGGCAACGCCACCTGAAGCTCCCAACGACCTATAGTAGTTGTTATTCTTGTTCCTGATAAAGGATGGAATAGATGCCACTACAATTCCTGACAAGTAGAGTACAAGATAAAAATTCTGACCCATGCCAAGCATGCTGAAAAGGCTTTCTACGGCTGACCCGAATATGAATAGGGTATACATATTGAATATCAGGTGCATCAGGTCGGCATGTATGAAGCCGGAAGTCAGCAGCCGGTAATATTCGACCGGGTTACCCATCTTTCTTGGCCAGAGGATAAGCCTGTTCACCAAAGCTTCACTGCGGAAGCCAGCAATTGAAATAAGTATGGTTATGGCTACGATTATTATTGTATAGCTCAGGTTCAGCATAGTAAAGTTTGAAGCGAAAGTAATACCATTTGTTATTTATTTTATACTATGTGGGCATTAAACAATAAAAATCACACTTTTCATACCTGCTAGCTGTGGTGGTAGGGTGAATTAGCGAGTATGCTGAACGCCCTGTAAACCTGCTCGGCTACTATCAGGCGTACTAACTGGTGTGGAAATACGAGGGTAGAAAGTGACCACGTCTGATTTGCACGTTTTCTAATAGCATCTGATACTCCATATGCACCCCCTATGAGCAATACAAGTGTTTTAGTGCCATGGTTCATGCATTGCTGGAATTGTTGCGACCACTGAACAGAATTGAGTGGTTTCCCTTTTTCATCGAGTAATACCAAGTAGTGCTGCGGTTGCAGTTTCTTCAGTATCGTTTCTTCTTCCAGCAGTTTTATGCGCTCAATATCGGTAGCTGAAGTTCTTTTAGGCGGGGTGATGATAACCATATCTACAGGGTTATAAGGTTTAGTTTTCTGAAAGTAATAACGCACACCCTCGTCTATAAACGTTTCGTTTTCCTTACCCAAAGACCAGATTTCGACATTCATTTTTTGATAATGTTATGCTACAAAGGTGGTTATATTTTTGCTTTCTCAAAAAATGTTGTTACTTTTGCACTCCCAATAAGGGGCAGCCTTGTTGCTCAACTGAATAGAGTAACTTACTGCGGATGAGAAGGTTTCAGGTTTGAATCCAAAAGGTCATAAGATAATAGGTAGTAAGTAAGATAGTAGTTCTTTTTAAAATAATGGCCTTGTAGCTCAACTGAATAGAGCATCTCACTACGGATGAGAAGGTTTCAGGTTTGAATCCAAAAGGTCATAAGATAATAGGTAGTAA
>CAYSIG010000088.1:0-2874 GCA_964430995.1 uncultured Flavipsychrobacter sp. | reverse complement strand
GAGTACCCTTTTCTTTTTTGTTGCCATGTTAGTGAGTTCTGATTGCTACCACAGGGTCGAGCCGTGATGCAGACCTCGCCGGTATAAGCCCTGATAATACGCCTACGAATATAGATACAAAAACGCCAATAAAGAAGTTGGTAAACGATAGTGTAACATGAAAATCGAACCCATACGTCATGAGCAGGCTCAGCAAAAGCACGATCACGATTCCCACCAGCCCGCCTATCAGGCACAGCACTATCGCTTCCAGCAGAAATTCCCATAGTATGGAGGATTTCCGTGCGCCTACGGCTTTTTTCAGACCTATTATCTTAGTGCGTTCTTTCACTGTCACAAACATGATATTCGCTATCCCGAAAGCACCTACTATCAGTGAGAACCCGCCTATGATCCATGCCACCACATCGATAGTGCCAAACACCACATCTATGCGCTTGGTCACCTCGCTGAGCTGGTTTATGGCAAAATCATTTGGTCGCCCCGGGCGTACTTTTCTCACGCGGCGCAGCACGCCTTCCACTTCGTATTTTACTTCTTCCAGGTTCTTGCCGTTGGCTGCCTTCACGGCTACAAACGGGTCATAATTCAATGACCGCACATCAAGGAAATTTGCCGCCGCATAATACGGATAGATTATGGAGTTGTCAAAGTCAAAACCGGCCATATTCTGCCCGGCTTTTTTCATAACGCCAATCACCGTAAATTTTCTGCCCTTGTACGATATGCTCTTGCCCAGCGGGCTCACGCTGCCGGGGAACAATGTAGCAAATACATCATAACCCAACACGGCTGAATTGCTGCCGCCATCCAGTTCGGACGCACTCAGGTACCGCCCGTTGATGATGTCTATATTCTGCAGCTTATCAAAACCATACATTACCGCGTAGCCCTCTATATTGCTCACGTCCTGATCGTTATACTTTACGGTAGACCTGCGTGTAGACAGGCAGATGGTCACCACCTCGGCATCAGGCACCTGGTTTTGTATGGCTTTTACTTCAGTGGGTGTCATGCCGGGACGGCGCCAGTATTCCCACCATTTATATTCGCCGCCATCGTCCATCCAAGGCCAGCGCCCCACATACAGTACATTACTGCCCAATGATGCCATATCTTTCTGAATGTTATTTTTCAGGCTGTCGAGAACGGTAAGTACCGCAATAATGCAAAAGATGCCAATTGTGATGCCCAGCAGAGAGAGAAAGGTGCGCAGCTTATTGGCCCTCAGTTCATGAAAAGCCTGTATGATACTTGTGCCTAATATCTGCGATGCATTGGTCATTTGAAGCAAATTTAGCTGTAAATATCTTTTCAATACAATATTTTTGTGCCAACCAAACTAACCATATTGCGCCCTGCCACTTCTTTCCTTCACAAGAACCAAGCGTTGCATTATCCCGTTTTCAGGTACTTCCTGCTGGTGCGTGTAGCTATTATCCTGGCGCTCAATATGCAGTCGGCTATTGTAGCCTATTATGTTTATCAGCTCACGCACGATAAGCTGGCACTGGGCATGCTGGGGTTGTGGGAAGTAATACCCGCAGTCGGGTTCTCCCTGTTTTCCGGCCACTTTGTAGATATTAAGGAGAAGCGGGCCATGATGGCATCCTGTATTGCAGGCTATATTCTTTTGTCGGCTTTTTTTGTGGCGCTGGCATGGCCGGGTATTCAGGCCCATTTGTCGGTCACTTCGATAGTGTGGCTGGTGTATGCAGGCATTTTTGTCGGGGGGGCGCTGAGGGCTTTTCTGGGCCCTTCTTCTTTTGCGCTGCAGGGGTTGCTGGTGCCGCGCGAGCATTATCCCAACGCCACTACCTGGAGCAGTACATCATGGCACATGGGCGCGGTGATAGGCCCTTTGCTGGGTGGTTTCATGATACTCTTCGGGTACCACATCAGCATTATTTGGGTGGCGGTCATTGAGGTGGTTTCCCTCATTGCCCTGTTGCGTATTCCACGGCAGCAGATAATGAAAAAAGAAAAGGAGCCTGTTATGAAGAGCATCACCGAAGGCTTGCGGTTCGTTTTTCGCTCGCAACTGATACTTGCCGTACTCTCGCTCGATATGTTTGCCGTATTATTTGGTGGTGCGGTAGCCTTGTTGCCTGTATATGCCGACGATATTCTTAAAGTAGGCGAGGTGGGTTTTGGCTGGATGCGTGCTGCGCCCGGCATAGGTTCGGTTGTTTGCCTGTTTATCTTATCGTTTGTGCCATTAAAGAAAAATCCCGGTATCAAGCTGATGCTCAGTATTGCTGCCTTTGGTATTACTACAATTGTTTTTGCATATTCCGGGTATTTCGGCACCGATGCGCTCTTCTCCATATCCGGGTTCAATATTTCATGGGGTTTTCTTGTCGCGTTTTCCATGCTGTTCCTGGGTGGGCTGTTTGATGCGGTAAATGTGGTGATACGCCATACCATCCTCCAGGTGTATACGCCCGATGCCATGCGGGGCAGGGTAGCGGCGGTTAATACCATGTTCATCAGTTCGTCGAACGAGCTGGGGGCAATGGAAAGCGGCATCACTGCAAAATGGATGGGCACCGTTCCGGCGGTATTCCTTGGTGGCTGCCTTACCATAGTTGTTGTTGCCTTTACCTGGTTTGCGGCACCTAACCTGAGGTTGCTGAAGTCGCATGAAGAGAAATGACCGGGAGGCGGGGAAGCGATGACGTGCCGTGCCTGCGAGTATCAGTGGGAGGGTATAATTTCGGGAAAATGGCGCTTTAGGCAGATATTTATTTTTAAATATGGCTGAACTTCTTTTTGGGCGCATATTATGTGATTTATTCTCAGGTATAAACGGGTATATTTATACCCTAAAAGGTATATTTATACCCCCAAAAGGTATAATTATACCCAAAAAGG
>CAYSIG010000087.1:0-3508 GCA_964430995.1 uncultured Flavipsychrobacter sp. | reverse complement strand
AAATAAATATTTACCGAAAAACGACAAAACCCGAAAATCATACCTTTCACCCGCCTTAGCTTTTTCAGCGAAGGAGGGCACCTGGCTCGGCTCAGTAGTCCACGACGGGCAGTTATGCCTGACACTGTTTTTTCGCTCCGGTGTTTTTATTTTTCACACCCGTACTCACGCCTTACGACTAAAAAAAGTATAAAGACAGTGTCCGGAAATGATTTTATTGTTGTCTATAAATCAAACATTTACACATTAAACCTGCTATCTAAAAAAGTGTAAAAAAAGATTTGCTTTCTACGCAGCCACATCACACATCTTCACATACCCTTTCAATTAAATAAACGAACTTTACCGCTAAGATACTTTCCTATAGTGCTTACAGATAACCACGGACGGGCAATAAACTATTTAAGGCTGGCAGTCACCGACAGGTGCAACCTGCGCTGCTTTTACTGCATGCCCGAAGAAGGTATAGACTGGCTTTCCAGGAAGGAGTTGATGACCTATGAGGAAATGCTCCGCATCTGCGCCCTGCTTGTAAAAATGGGTATCGAAAAAATTCGCATCACCGGCGGCGAGCCATTTGTGCGAAAGGATATTATGCCCTTCCTCACCAATCTCTCAAAACTGAATGGGTTGAGAGAACTGACCATCACTACGAATGGTGTGCTCACTGCCCCATTGGTGCCGGACCTGAAAAAACTGGGAATAAAATCAGTAAACCTCAGCCTCGACACCCTCGACCGCACCCGCTTTTTCGCCATCACCCACCGCGATGAGTTACCCGCAGTAATGGCCACAATGGAACAATTACTGCATCACGGTTTGGAAGTAAAACTGAACGCCGTAGTAATGGATGGAAAAAACATACAGGACATTCAACCGTTGGTAGCGCTCACCAAAGATCTGCCGGTAAGTGTCCGTTTCATTGAAGAAATGCCGTTCAATGGTGGCGGGCAGCATAACACAGCACTGAAATGGGACCACGTAAAAATACTGGAAACCATTAAGGAACATTATCCCGCAATACAAAAGCTACAGGACCCTGCCTATTCCACGTCATACAATTATCACATCCCGGGTCACAAGGGTAGCGTAGGCATCATTGCAGCATACACCCGTTCATTCTGCGGCACCTGCAATCGTATCCGTATCACCCCTCAGGGCATGCTCAAGACGTGCTTGTACGACAATGGCGTGCTCAATATTAAAGACCTCGTGCGCGAAGGATCAGATGACGAGCGGATAAAAGCACAACTGTTAAATGCTATAAGCCACCGGGCAAAGAACGGTTGGGAGGCAGAAAAGAATAAAGTACATGAATCTATGGCAGCTATAGGAGGGTAAAATGGTAAGTGTAGAAGAAGCGGAACATATCATTCTTAGCGAAGCTCGCGACTATGGCACTGAATCTGTGCCATTCGGGCAGGCTTCAGGCAGGATACTGGCCGAAGATATCACCGCCGACAGGGACCTCCCCCCTTGCAACCGCGTCGCAATGGATGGCATTGCAATTCGCTATGATGCCTTCGCAAGTGGTTTGCGTTCCTTCCGCATTAAAGCGGTGCAGGCCGCCGGCGATGCGCCGATTGACATAGCGCAACAGGATGACTGCATAGAGATCATGACCGGCGCAGCATTGCCCGATAGCACAGATACCGTAGTGCGGTATGAGGATGTAACTATTCAGCATGGCATGGCTACGATAAATGCGGAGATTATAAAGAAAGGGCAGAACATCCACAGCCGTGGCAAGGATAAAAGAGCAGGAGAGGTAGTTATAAAGGCCGGGCTGCGTGTAGATGCCACGGTCATTAGCATGGCAGCTTCGGTTGGTCGCGGGCTGCTTCCCGTAAAGAAGCTGCCCCGCACTGTGATCATCTCTACCGGCGATGAACTGGTCGATACAAATGAACAACCCTTACCCTATCAAATAAGAAGTTCGAATAGCCACACGATAAAAGATGTATTGCAGCAGCACAGAATAATGCCGGACATGCTCCACATCAAAGATGATGCAGCAACGACAAAAGAAAAAATAGCAGCCTGTCTGCGGCGATATGATGTGCTTATTCTTAGTGGCGGTATCTCTATGGGTAAGTTTGATTTTGTGCCACAGGTATTAGAAGAATTAGGAGTAAACAAGCTGTTCCACAAAGTGAAGCAGCGGCCCGGCAAGCCTTTCTGGTTTGGTAAACATAACAACGGGGTGCTGGTATTTGCTTTTCCCGGCAATCCCGTATCAGCATTCATGTGCCTCCATCGGTATCTTATACCCTGGCTGTTAACTGGACAAATTCCCAATCCTAAATTCTCAACTCCAACGTTTGCGATTTTGGATAAGGATATTACTTTCAATCCGTCATTGCAGTACTTTATGCAAGTGAAAGTGAGTATGAATGAACAGGCGCAATTCATTGCCACACCCGCTGAAGGCAATGGCTCCGGCGACTTTGCCAACCTTATTGATTCAAATGCCTTTATGGAATTACCGCTGGAACAAAGTAATTTTAAAAAAGGAGAGGTGTACAGAATATGGCCTTTTAAACAAATAATATCATGAGCAACTTCACCCACATAAACGAAAAAGGCCAACCGGCAATGGTTGATGTAAGCGAGAAGCAGGTGTCGCATCGTGTCGCTGTAGCAAGAAGCATTGTATCCATGCCACCTGAAGTGATCGCACATTTTACCGATGGAGACATTAAGAGCAAAAAAGGCTCTGTGTTCCAGACGGCTATTATAGCGGGCATTATGGGCGCAAAGAAAACAGGGGAACTGATACCACTTTGCCATCCATTGGGACTAGATAATTGCAAAGTGGACATTCGCATTAACGAGCAAAACGAAGTGGTGATAGACTGCACAGCCAGCATTACCGCCAAGACCGGTATAGAACTGGAGGCGCTTGTGGGCGCGACAGTTGCAGCCCTTACCGTCTATGATATGTGCAAGGCATTAAGCCACGACATAGTGATAAAGGAAACAAAGCTGATGGAAAAAACAGGAGGCAAACGTGATTTCAGAAGAGAACAGTAAACCTGCACTATATGGATTGGTGCTGGCAGGGGGCAAGAGCCTGCGCATGGGTCAGGACAAAAGCGTTATGCACTGGCATGGCAAAGAGCAGCGATACCATATGGCTGATCTGCTAAAAAAGGTTTGCGCAGATGTATACATATCCTGTCGAGAAGAGCAGAAAGATGAAATAGACAAAGATTACAAGACACTTACAGATAATTACACCGGTGCAGGCCCATTGATTGGCATTCTCTCTGCTTTTAAAGCTTACCCTGATGTAGCTTGGCTCGTTACCGCGTGCGACCTCCCGCTGCTCGATCTGTCTACGCTTCAGCATCTTATTCATAACAGGGATGTTGAAGCCATAGCTACTACTTTTAAAAGCCCTCATGATGGCTTACCTGAGCCGCTGATAACCATCTGGGAACCGGCAGGTTTTGAAAAGTTGCAAAGCCATATCGCTGATGGTTACACCTGTCCGCGCAAGGCATTG
>CAYSIG010000086.1:0-3516 GCA_964430995.1 uncultured Flavipsychrobacter sp. | reverse complement strand
AAGGTATAGGTTACTTTCCACTCCGCAAAATTGTTTTTGACTTTATTTTCAAAAAACTTTGCAGAACGCCTTCCACTCAACTCTTCTAAAGAACTTTTATCCCCTCAAATAAACCCGGGATAACTCCCTTTTTTTCTTTTTGGGAGCGCAAAGATAGGGTAGTTTATTGACTAAACAAAACCCTGAATGAAAAAACAATGATATTTTTTCCGGGAAACGCTGAAAGAGCATTACTTCTGGCTGTTCCAGATCAGTTGTTCCAATTTTTTCCGCTCAGGGATGATACTGGCGCGGTAAAGCATTACCGGCAGCCATGCGTTTATATCAGCGTGCCATCTTTTTACTTCACTACTCCACAACAATTGTTTCTCCGGCGACACTATGAACAAAGACCCGAATGGCACGTTCGTGGATACAAATAGTGCATTACCGGGCAATTCATCCACATTGCCACCGGAAGTAAAATTATATCTCCTCATCGCCGCAATGGTAGGATTATCACTTATCGGCTCGGTGTTACGCGGCTCAACCGGGCATGGGTACTCCCATGCCATTTTCAGTGTATCCTTTTCTGACTGCGGTTCCTGAAGCATCACAACAGATGGTGCCGACATTGTGCCGCATCCATTATTGTAAATGTATAAATGTCCTTTTTCCGAAATTTTCACGCTATGCTGACCACAGAAAAAATGATTTTCCATACTATCGGCAGCATGCTCTATCTTACCGTAGGTGGCCACCACCTTGCCCGAAGGATAACTAACCTTGAGAATCTGGCTTATATTCCTAAAGCCAACATATATAGCATTATTCTTCTCGTCAAAGAAAAAAGAATTCATATGCACATCGTATTCGGGCATCCCGTTGGCCTTCCTGTAAAAATCCAGACTAGTATTCGCAAAATGATCTGCGGCTTTCCATATCCATACCAGCTTACCTGATTCATCATATTCCTCCACCTCGCCATAGCGGGGTTTTCTGTTCATTCTATTGCGCGCGCGCATAGAATCAGCTTTCTGGCGGTTACCGTCCCTGGGAACGGCTTTGGGTTTTACGAGTGGCTCAAACGCCAGTACCATATAATGGCCATTGCTTAACCTCGTCAGTTCATGATGATAGCCTTCAAGGGTGTCTCCGGTCTTTTTACGGCCATTCGGCCCCTCCCAAAGGATCTTACCATGATAATCTATTTCGATCGCCCTTCCATCAACTACAAAAGTAATCGTCCCTTTATTTGATATTTTCAAATCCCTCAACTGCGAATTTTCCTTGATGATACCCCCTAACTCCGGCAAGTACCAGACCGGGTTGCCTGACATATCATAAAGTGCATGACTTCCGTCTACGAACACATAGGCATCCTCATATTTTTCCGCCTTCTTGGTAACCCGGAGTTTTATTTTTGAAGTGTCGGTGAAAAATAAGGACCCAACGAAAAAATGGTAAAATGCCCCTTTGCCCGATCCATCAGAAACACGCCATGTATATGCCTTCCCGAATGACGGTACTTCGCATATTACCTTACCCTGCCTGCAGGGAATAGTTTTTATTATATTATTACGGAATGACAGGTCATCACTGTAAGTTCCCGCTGCCACCTCCAGTTTTGTATCTTTTTTGATCTTTATGCCCGGAAAAGAGAAGCCGATAATACGAAAGTTTACAGTATCATTTTCAAAGGGAAATACCTGTGACAACAGGCTAAAAGGCGCGGCCAGACAGAAAACAAATAGAAAAATGATTATTCTCATAACTGACAAATATAGGCTATTTCGCCTGAACCGTTTTTAACTGTAAGCAATGAAAAAACATAAATAAACATAAATCCTGTAAAAAGTAGCCTTTATGCATAAAATCCGTTAATTTTGTTCATAAGAAATTTGTAAATTGCGGTTTATTAAATAAAAGATTGACTCTGATTTTTATATAAAATTTTGTTTCCGATGAAGATACTTAAACTCTTTTCTGTCATTTTACTTTTGTCATTGTCCGGGGCTGCGAGTGCGCAAACTACTTTTGCATACACCGGAACTATACAATCATGGACAGTTCCTGCCGGTGCTGCAACAATAGCCGTAACCGTGAATGCTGCTGCAGGTGGCAACACATATTATTCATCAGGAGGTTGCGGCGGTACAGTCACATGTCATATAGCTGTGACCCCGGGGCAGGTGCTCAACATTTTTGTAGGCAACCAGGGTGGTGATGCTACATTATATGGCCCCGGTGCGGGTGGAAACACGGGCCCGACAGCATTGACCGGCGGTGATGGCGGCAATTCGCCATATACCGGTGGCGCTGCGGGCGGTGGTGGCTCATCTGATATAAGAATTGGTGGCATAGCACTTACCGACCGCGTTGTAGTAGCAGGCGGCGGAGGCGGTGCCGGAAATGATTTTTGCGGAAGTGAGCTTGGCGGAGTTGGCGGCGGTGCGCTGGCTGCCGGCGATGGCGAGAATTGCGGAGGATATATCGCGTCGACATGTGGTGCAGGTGCTACACCTTCAGTAGCGGGTGCCGGAGCTTCAGCCGGCGGCGCATCGGGGGCTTCTTTATTTGGCGGCGACGGCACTTCTCTTGTTACTACGTACTATGGCTACTATGGCTACTACTACTATTACAGTACTGCCGCCGGTGGCGGAGGCGGTGCGGGCTATTTTGGCGGCGGAGGCGGCAATGCAGGCGGCGGAGGCGGCGGATCTTCCTATGTCAGCCCTACACTTACCAGTTCTGTAACACACGCGGCAGGGGCAAGTTGTGGCGATGGCTCTGTTATTATTGATGTACTCTGCACTACACCGGTGGGCGGCGCTATCGTAGGCTCCTCAACACCTTGCGTTGGCTCAACCATTACTTATACCAACCCTACAGGAACAGCGGGTGGCACATGGAGCAGCAGTGCAACAAGCGTATTTACCGTAAACCCGACAACGGGTACCGTTACCGCCTTAGCTACCGGCTCAGGCACACTTACCTACTCCATCACCCTTCCATGCGGTTCTGCGAGTGCTACACTTCCATTAACTGTTGTTTCTACCGCAAGCCCGATAACAGGAGATTCTGTAATATGCTCCGGTGGCTCCGACACACTCTACAATACAGTTCCGGGTGGTGTATGGACCAGTGCGACACCCTCTGTTGGAACTATTGATCCTACAACAGGCATTTATTCAGCTATCGGCCCGGGTACTACCTTAATCAGTTACACCCTCGGCTCATGCTCGGTTACTACGGTACTTACAGTCAACACTACCCCATCTGCCATTACAGGCCCTACGCTCGTTTGCCACACGTCAACCATGACTTTGTCCAGTTCACCCGCCGGCGGAACATGGAGCAGCAATACGCCTCTGGGCGCCTCTGTCGATCCGCTTACCGGTGTTGTTACAGGGGTAAGTGTCGGCGCTACGGCTTACATTTATTATACACTGCCTACCGGTTGCGCTGTTCTCCGCCTTGTAAGTGTTAATACTGTACCGTCTGCAATAACCGGTCCTACTGACGTTTGCCAGGGCA
>CAYSIG010000085.1:0-4210 GCA_964430995.1 uncultured Flavipsychrobacter sp. | reverse complement strand
CTCTTCGGTGGCCACAAATGCTTCCAGTTGTGTTTTCCTGTCGGTCTCTGCATCGTTCTGCTCATTCAGCGTTTTATACTGCTCGTTAAAGTGTTCCAGCGATGCCTTTGCCAGCTCTATACTTACCTCTTTGTATTCATTCTTTATCTGGAAGTAGCGCTCCGCTTTCTTGGCCTGGCTTTCCAGCGTGCGCAGGTTATTGCCTATCTCAAAAAGCAGGTCTTCAATACGGGCTATATCCAGCTCGGTAGCTTCCAGTTTCTGCTTTGCTTCCTTCTTCCGTGTCTTGTATATCGATATGCCTGCGGCCTGCTCCAGCATACGGCGGCGGGCACCATCTTTATCTTTAATGATGTCATCCACCATCCCCAGCTCTATGATAGCGTATGAGTCATTGCTCACACCCGTATCCAGGAACAGGTTATGAATATCCTTCAGGCGGCAGCTTACATCGTTCAGGCGGTACTCACTTTCGCCGCTCTTATAAAACTTACGGGTAATCGTAACTGTGGTAAATTCGGTTGGCAGCAGGTTGCGGGTATTCTCAAAAGTGAGCGACACCTCGGCCATGCCCGATGCCGTACGTGTACGCGAACCATTGAATATCAGGTCATCCAGGTTATCCGATCGAAGCGATTTTATCTTATGCTCACCTATCACCCAGCGTATCGCATCCACTATATTCGATTTGCCGCAGCCGTTAGGCCCCACAATACCTGTTATCGGGTTATCTAAAACCACGTGGGTCTTGTCGGCAAACGACTTGAACCCTTTTATCTCAAGCGACTTTAATTTCAAAGCAAAAAAATTTAGGAGGAAGACAAAAATAAACTAAAACTCAAATTTTACTTGCTAAAACCGGGAGGGAGTGGATATTTAATAATATTGCAAGTAAGACTGAATTAGACAAACCTTATATGCAACCAATGGATTGTTCGCTAAAAAACAGTAAAAAATAATATTAATAGAAGTATCACAATAACAACTATTAGACCCATTCCAATATAATTTTTGCGCCTATATACTTCCTTTTTAAAAAAATCTCTGATTGGCTCGATGCCGTAGGAAATCATAATATCTGATTTTCTCATCAAATCAATCAAGGCTATCAATTCGTGATTAAATTGCCGTCTCAGTTCTTCATTATCGATCCATACCTCCCAAACCGCTCCCGAACCACCCCACATATCTACACCGTTCATCATCTTGACAAATGCGACATTATCCTCCTGTTCTAACTGTTCAGATATCTTCAATACCACTTTCGCTTGAGCATCATGCTTTGCATTATTTAACAACAGAGAGATATTCTGTAGTAATATGCGAAAGCTTCGCTTATTCTCTTCGCTTATGAAAAGATTATAATGCTCTTCTTTTCGCTTTAGGAAAGACATATGCTAAAGGTGGCCTATTTCGTTTTTTTAAAATCCAATCGGTATGGCTACTTTTTCAAAGCAGGCTTATTACTTACAGTATTCTGCCATTCTGCGTCAGCTTTCAGCATAGCTTGTAACATTCTAAGCACTCTTTCATCAGTGCCATCTAATAGCTTTTTAACCTTTTTCTTCAGGTCTTTCAGTTCTATTTCTGTCATAGCTACTTCGGTATCTTCAGCCCATGCTTCTTTATAAATGCATCCAGCGACTTTTTTATGGTCAGTTTCCAGGCCAGTACATTGTCCTCATCACCGGCCACGGCCCGCAAAGACCGCTGTATGTCTTCGGCGGGGGTAAGGGAATTATAGGCCTCAAATTGCGGATAAATCTCAGATATTACGGTCGTCTGGTTAGATAGGAATACATCCTCGCTCTGCCGCAGCGTCTCTGCATCGGCAGGCAGTTCAAGGTTGGCAATGTCCGACCGCTTTCTGCTGATATATTGCCCTAATCTGATTCGGTTCTCGTGCAGCAGCGCGAAATTCTTCGTCAGTACCGCTTTGTCCAGCAGCATATGCCATGCCCTCGTCATGGTATAGAGCGAGTCATTGGTAGCGGCTATTTCCTTACACAGCAGTATCCTCGCCCTGTGGTCGTAAAAACCACAAGAGGTAAGCAATACGCTCATTAAAAGAAAACCTGCCAGTGCTGTCCGCTGCATAAAGCCCATTTGCCGGGCTACAATAATACGCCATTTCCCCGGCACATGAAATATCCTGAAATAACTTGATTATTTATTGCATCTGTATTTTCCCTACCCAGTGATTTTTCAGGCTGGCAGCTCCATTTACGACGAAAAATATTATAAGTTATAATTTTCATGCTTTTGCTTTCCTTGAATTAAAAACCCAATAATTAACCCCATAACTAATATGGATAAAAAGACGAACAGATTAGTCAAAACAGGTAAATCAATATTTGATGTTCTATGCTGACATATTTCTACTAAATCGTGTATAGACGGAATAATTACGCCGATACCCAATATCCAAGTAATTTGATACATTCTTTTCGCACGTAGTTTTTCTAAATCTTTTTGAAACTTCTCATTCTGATACCCTCCACTTTCATTAAAAATTACTCCCTTGAAAGTCACTATACATGTCCCGTTACTCTCATCGTATTTCAAATATTCATCTGCCTTTAGTTTGTCAATTATTTGTTGTCTATATGATTCTAAATAAGGGTCATGTATTGATGGATATTGCATAACTATACGCCTCCATGCATCTTCAATGCCTATACCTTGAACAGCATGCATTGCCATAAAATTAAGTATCCAGTCAATTCTTAACAATTGGTTCTTTTCTTGAATTTCATCTTTGGCATAAATTCTATATGAACCTGCTACAATCAATTGTATTCCTTTTTCTGTAAGTTTAATTAATCTGCTACGATACCGTCGTGATGATACATTTTGATTAGCTGGGCCTTCGAACATGGCAAAACCTTTATCAACTAAAAAGTATGTTATATCGTCTGACAAAGTCATAATTTGTGGTTCGAGTTCTAAATCTAAGTTCAATGAATTAAACTCTGAACTTGATAATAAGGGTCGTATATAATCGGTAATTGAAAACGCTTCACTTTTATTGAAACTTGACAATATCCGATCAAAATAAATCATTTGTTCATTGGTAATCATATATAATAGCTTTCTATCAAAGTTATTCAATTTAACAACCAAATGAATGTCCCCACTGGTCGTAGCGTCTCGCTTCATCCTGATAATTGCAAGGGTCTCCCTTGTGTATCTACCATCCAGACATTTCCAAAAAATCATCAAAATCCGAAAATTATCGTGGCAATAAAAATATCAATTGTCGGAACTAATGCTTTTGTCTAAACTATCATTGTTTTAGCGATTAATGAACATTGACACACAATATTCTGTGCCATAACTTTTTATATCTTGTAATGCCAAACTAAATTTATATGATTAGAAAGGATTTTGAAAAATCAGAGAAGTTTAAAATCATGCAAACTATCGGTGCTTCATACAATGCAATGGAGTTTCATTTTGTTAATAACGGCGAGGATTTAGTTTGTAGGCAAAATGGTGTAGATTACCACCCCCACGAGTGGTTTCAATATGTAATTATGTATTGCGCATTTAAAACAGAATCAATCAAAGGTGATGAAAACAAGGTTTCTTTTTTGGGCGAAGTAAGGTGTAACATTATTCAATTAAATGAGGTTGTAAAACGCATGTTATTGGAGGCCGGAGTGGTATGGTCAAAAAGATATGATTTTTCCGGTTTTGTTAATCAAATCGATGGCTTGGTTCAAACAGGGAAACTGGAATTAGAGGCAAAACTATTAATTAGTCAGTTAGGCACAAACGAAAATGTAAAAACCACAAATAGGAGAATGCAAATAATATTAATCGTTACCGTTTTTGTTGCAGCTGTGAACATTATCCCTCCTGCTATGGAGGCGTATCATGACTTCAAGAAAGACACCTTAGAAGATACCATAAAAACACGAGACAACACAATAAAATCATTAGAACTAAAATTGTCAGCAAAGGACTTGAAAATAGACTCCTTAATGGCGCAATTAAAACATCCCGCAGATACGACACGAAAATAGTCCCGTTTGCCCGCTCTTTCGGATTTGTAATCTGAAAGCAAATGGGACGGGATTTGCAATCCCACTACATGCATATCCGGTAAATTCCAAAAATCCAAATATCCCCCTCAAACCCGCGCCCACACCACACCCAAAAACCATGACGGTACAGTTACTGTACCATGACGTTTTTTTTATTTTGC
>CAYSIG010000084.1:0-5443 GCA_964430995.1 uncultured Flavipsychrobacter sp. | reverse complement strand
CCAGATGGGTAAGTGCATGGTTCAGTTCCTGCGCCAATATGAAATGGCTTACCAGGTTCAGACGTTGCTCTATCCTGTTCATGTCAAACAGGGGGAATATCATCCACCGTTTCATCAGCCGGGCACCCATTGGCGTGTGGGTATTGTCTATAGCCTGAAGCAGATTTGTGCCCTGCTCATAGCTGCTGTGTACCAGCTCCAGGTTCCGTATCGTAAAGCGGTCCATCCACATAAAATCAGTGGCCACTATACGTTGCAGGGTATTGATGTGCTGCAGGTTGGCGTGTTCGGTATCCTTCAGATAATGTATGGCCACGCCGCAGGCTATGGTAGCAGCCTTCAGGTCTTCCACCCCAAAGCCCTTCAGCGACTGTGTCTGAAAGTGCTGCAACAGCAGGTCGTAGCAATACTGTTCGCGGAACACCCATTCGTCGAGCTGGAAGGTATAGACCTTGGTATCAAACTGCTCCCTGAAATTTTTGATCTGTGATTTAGATAAGATGATCTCTGAGGGCTGAAAACTCTGCAGCAGCTTATCCATATATTCCACATTCCCTTCTGCGGCATAAAATTCACCCGTAGTTATATCCAGAAAAGCAACGCCACACAGGTCGCCAAGGTGGAGCGCGGCAAGGAAGTTGTTGGTCCTGTTCTCCAGCAGTTTGTCGCTGGTGGCCACTCCGGGTGTAACCAGTTCGGTTACGCCACGTTTCACGATGCCTTTAGTAAGTTTCGGGTCTTCAAGCTGGTCGCAGATGGCTACGCGGTAGCCTGCCTTCACCAGCTTGTGCAGGTAAGTGTCCAGCGAATGGTGAGGAAACCCGGCAAGGTCGACAGAGGAAGCAGAACCATTGGAGCGCTTGGTGAGCGTTATGCCCAATACCCTCGAGGCAATATGCGCATCTTCTCCAAACGTCTCATAAAAATCACCCACCCTGAACAACAGCACAGCATCAGGATATTTGGTCTTGATATCCTTGTGCTGCTTCATTAAAGGTGTTTCTGCCGGTTTTGCTATCTTTTCCTTTGCCACCTTACAAATATAATGGCTTAATAGCGCAATGGCTCAATGGACTAAAGGGACTGTGGGGGAGATGTGGATAACGGACTCCTTTTCAGCGGTATATCAATTCTTCACCTTCATCAAAAAGTGATCAGAGAATTTTACATTGTACCCGCCTTTCCACTTTATGTGTTGCCATTGTGCTGTAGGCTTTATGGTTTCCGTTATTTCCCCGCCGGTAATGGTAACCGGGAGCGTGAACCCCGGAACCGTATGGTTAAATTTATAATTCAGTTGCCCGTCCTTAATGGCGTATTCCAGGGTGGGGATATTGTCTGTGCGCAGATATTGGTCAAAAAAGGCTTTCAGGTCTAATCCTGTTTGCTTACTTATATACTCCTCCACCTCTGCCGTAGTCACGGTTTTGTGATAAAACTCTTTGCCCAGCCCCCTCATCATCATTCTGAATTTTTCGTCATTACCGGTCATTACCCGTACCATATGGATTACCGCAGCCCCTTTGGGATATATATCCCCTGATCCTTCCTCATTAACGCCATATGGGCCTATCACAGGGCGGTCATTGCGCACATTGCGCCTGTCGCCAAGGCTGTATTTATATGCCTCGTCCCTGCCTTGTGTGCAGTCCACAAACAATGCTTCGGAATAGCAGGTGATCCCTTCATGTATCCAGTTGTCTGCTATGTCCTTCGCGGTCACATTATTGCCAAACCACTCATGGCCGCTTTCGTGCACAATAATATAGTCGAAGTTCATACCTATTCCCGTGCCCGTGCGGTCATGCCCCTTATAACCCATCTGGTAGCCGTTGCCATAGGCTATTGCGCTCTGGTGCTCCATGCCCAGGTAGGGTGCTTCGACTATCTTGTAGCCGTCCTCATAAAAAGGGTAGGGGCCCATCCAGTATTCAAAGCAATGGATCATTTGTCTTACCACAGCAAATTGTTTTCTTGCCCTTTCTTCGTTGTGCCTGAGGGCGTAAAAATCAAGGTCCAGTTTGCCTTTCTCGCCTATTAGTGTATCATGCCAATGCACGTAATCGCCAATGTAGAAAGTGACGTTATAGGTATTTATCGGGTTCTTCACCTCCCAGGCCGATATCGTTGGCTTTTGTCCCGGTTGCGCTGTCGCGCTCATGTCCAGTTCCTTTCCGTTGCCGATGGCATAATATCCCGGAACGAAAAAGCGGGTACTCATGCCGCTGTCCGGTTCATCCCATTGCGCGTCTTTACAGGGCCACCATACACTAGCCCCCAGCCCCTGGCATGATACCGCCGCAAACAGTTTTCCCGTGCTGTCGTGCCCCCAGCTGAAACCGCCATCCCATGGCGGGTTTACCGCCTGCCTCGGCGAGCCGTGATAATACAGGCTTATCATGTACTGGCTGCCTGTTTTCAGCTTATGGAAAGGATATTTGAGCCACCATACATTGCCTTCTTTTTGTATGGCCAGCAGTATGGGTTGTTCGTCCATAACACTGGGCATCAGTATAGCGCTGTCCAGCACCATTGGCTCCTGC
This sequence comes from uncultured Flavipsychrobacter sp., assembly GCA_964430995.1. Classification (GTDB taxonomy): domain Bacteria; phylum Bacteroidota; class Bacteroidia; order Chitinophagales; family Chitinophagaceae; genus Nemorincola. The sequence continues at coordinate 2,900 of CAYSIG010000084.1, read as the reverse complement.
AGGTCAATCTGCATCATGTCTGCAGGTGTTTTCAGCACGGTAAAGCCCACCTGGTTTATGCCCGTTATGCTTTTGTTGGCCGTATCGAAGCTCAATTGCAGGTCGTACCGTATTGCGTCCCACCATGCTCTGCCTACGCCATTGCTGCCACGCAGCGTATCGGCATAGGTAAAAGCAAATGTGGTATTTGCCGGGAGCAAATACCACATTATTACGAGGCATTTAATAATTCTCATTTGTTTACTTTTCAAAGTCAACTACTTCTACGTCAAATATCAATACTGCGTTTGGTGGTATTGGTCCCATTCCATTTGATCCGTATGCCAGCCATGATGGCAGGTAGAGAGTTGCCCTGCAGCCTTTGTCCAGCAGTTTTATACCTTCATCCCAACCTCTTATCACCTGGCCTACGCCAAGGGTAAACACAAATGGTTCCCTTCCCTGCACAGGATTATATTTTTCATCCACATTACCATCAAACCGTGTGCCGTCCAGCAGTTTGCCCAGGTAATTCATGGTCACATGCTTGCCGAATTTCGGCTTCTCGCCATTACCTGCTTTATTGATGGTGTAATACAGCCCTGATGGTGCTTTTTTGGCGGTTATCTTATTTTTCGCAAAGTAATCAGCCAGTATTTTGTCATCTGTGGCTTTTTGATCTTGCCCGAAAGTGAAACCCGATATCAATAATAATGCAACCGAAAAAAACGTATTTAATATTGTCCTGGTCATTGTTGTTTTTTAAGTAAGTTCAAAAACATTAATTGTCTATTGCTACCAGTTCCACATCAAAAAGTAAAACTGCGTTTGCCGGTATAGGCCCTGTTCCGTTAGCACCGTATGCCAGCCCCGAAGGAATGAGGAAGGTAGCCTTGCTGCCCATTTTCAGCAGTTGCACGCCTTCGTCCCATCCGCGTATCACCTGTCCTTGCCCCAGAGGGAAAATGAAAGGCTGCACGTGGTTGAAAGCAGGGTCTGTGTTTGAGTCAAAAACTTTACCGTCAAGTGTTTTTCCGGTATAGTTCATGGTCACTTTTTTGCCGGGTGTGGCGTTGTTGCCCACTCCCTTCTGCGTGATTACATAATACAGGCCTGAAGGTGTTTTTGTAGCCTGCAGTTTGTTCTTGGCTATATATTCCTGTATCAGTTTGTCATCTATTTCGCTTTGGTCGGGCAGGTCCAGTATTTCCACATCAAATACAAGGATAGAATTTGCCGGTATCTGCGGGCTCCTGTCCTGGCTGCCATAAGCAAGCCCTGATGGAATATAAAAACGTGCTTTAGAACCTGTTTTCAACAGTTGCAGGCCTTCATCCCATCCTTTTATCACTTTCCCTTTTCCCACTTCAAGGTTAAAAGGTTGCATGTGATGAAAGGCGGAGTCAGTGTTAGAATCGAATTTTTTGCCATCGAGGAACATGCCGGTATAGTTCACATTCACTGTTTTGCCGGCAGCTATGTTATTGCCATGGCCTTCAGCAGAAACAGTATAATACAGACCTGAAGCTGTTTTCTTAGGGCTGATCTTGTTTTTAGAGAAGTACTCCTGCAATATCTTATCATCTATTGCTTTTTGCTTCTCGGATTTTTCAGCATTCTCCTTTTTTTCCTCAGCATCAGTTCTTACCGAAACCAGCGACGCATAATAAACAATCATATCACCGTCTTTTGCCCAAGGTGGGGCTTGCCCCATTTTCTTGAGCGAATCAACAGGGTACCTGATAACAGCACTGTCGCCTTGTACCATCAGCATAAACACTTCTATCGGGTCGCCGCTGCCCCTTGGTTTGGTAATGGGTAGTGGCACAGGGTTGTTATTGTTCATTTTGCGCGAATCAAAAATCACACTGTCGCCCACATTATAGCTGATGTGCAGTTCTATATGGTCGGTAAGCACAGGGTTTCTTTTACCATTGCCGTGCCTTACGATCTTATATTCCATACCGCTCGGCAGTTTGGTGAACCCGGTACTTGTACTTTGGGGGTCTGCTTTTGCCGTAGCCGGCTTACTGGTTTTGTTTGCGTCTTTCTTTGCCTGTGCGAAAGCCTGGTTGCCGAGGCAAAAGCCCAAAGCAAGCATGGCCAGTAGAAGAGCTATTTTAGGTGTCCGTATCATTTTTTGATAATGTTGTTAAAATAGTATTTGGTTATATTTTTTATTTCACTGGTGGTGCACCTGCAGTAGCTTCTTGTTTTGGTGCGTCTTTCACGTCAGTTACAATCACATCAAAAACAAGCACTGCATTAGGGCCTATATTTGGTGGGCCTTGTTCGCCGTAGCCAAGTTTCGAAGGCAGTATCAGGGTTGCTTTACTGCCTTTTTTCAGCAGAGCTGCTCCTTCGTCAAAACCTGCGATCATCTGGTGTTGTCCTACCGCAAATGTAAGCGGGTCAGTGCCGTGGTGGCCTATGCTGGTATCTATGTTAGAATCAAAAGCCCTGCCATCAAGCGTTTTTCCGGTATACTTCATGCTCACAACCTGTCCGGCAGCTACATTTGCGCCTGCTCCGGGCTCATTGATCACATAGTAAAGGCCCGATGCTGTTTTGCTGGCTTTTATGTTGTTCTTGGTCAGGTAGTCCTGTATTTGTTTTTCTTCGTTGGCTGTTTGCTCAGCTGCTTTCTGCGCACGCTCCTTTTCATCTTCTTCCTTCGACTTCACAGAAAGGATGGAGATAGTCACGGTTATCTTCTTGCCCGATTTCAGCCATGGTGGTGCCTGCTGTCCGGGAGGAATAGGGTTGGCCTTCAGCATTGTGTCGCAGGATATCTCCAGCACAGCGCTGTCGCCGGCACCCAGCTTAGTGAATACAGCCTGGAACTGTCCGCTGGCGGTTGGTTCCTGTACAGGTATTTTTGGTGCCGGGCCGGGTTGCGATCTTGTATCGGCTATCACCAT
>CAYSIG010000083.1:0-7111 GCA_964430995.1 uncultured Flavipsychrobacter sp. | reverse complement strand
AGGCATTGATCAGAAACGAGGCAAACGTAAAAATGCTCATTGCCCCAAACCCCGGTGCGCTCATGAATGCAAATACCCCCGAAGATGCACAAACCGTAAAAGTACTTCTATCTAAATAAAGGAGCATTATCGAATTGTCATATTGCCGAATTGCCACATTAACTAAGGGTGCGCAGCCACCCAAACCTCCCCATCTTCAAATACTTCTTTTTTCCAGATGGGCACAGTTTGTTTTAGTGTATCTATTGCATATCGGCAGGCTTCAAAAGCCGCATCCCTGTGCGCTGCCGATACCGCAATAACTACTGGTATCTCGCCTATATTCAGCAAGCCGGTGCGGTGATGAATAAGTACCTTATTTAACGGCCATCTTGCTATTGCAGTTTCAGCGATCTTCTTCATTTCGCTAAGCGCCATTGGCACATATGCCTCAAATTCAAGGCCTGTCACCTGCTTGCCCTTTGTCGCATTTCGCACCGTGCCTATGAATACATTTATGCCCCCACTTTCGGGAGTCGTCACCCAATCAATACAGGATTGGGTATCCAAAGGTGTTGGAGAAATGTGTATGTTAATATTACCGTTCACTTTTAGTTTTTCATTTCTTCCTTTCACTTAGAACCCTATCCTCCACTCACCGGTGGAATAATAGCAACTTCGTCGCCCGGTTGTATCATCTGCTCCTCATCAGCGTAGGTGCCATTTAAAGCAATCATAAATGATGTCAATTGTTCCAGTCGGGGGTATTGTTTTTTAAGAATAATTTTCAACTCTTCAACAGTAACGCAATCGCCTGGTTGAATATCTGTTGACTGCCCGCCTAATATCTCTTTCGCTATGCCAAATGCCAGGATATTCATGTTTATAAAAAGTTTCCATGCTTTATTAATACCTCCACGCCTGCTACAAATACCACTACAGCCGTTACTCTGCGTATCAGAAGGTGGTTAAACTTAACAGCGCCCATTCTTGATCCTATCTGCCCGCCTATGAACACCGCCAGGCACAAAATTCCTACACGTGTAAAGTTAACATAATCGGTCAAAGTTGCCAGTTGGCCTGCAATACCAGACAAAGAATTGACCAGGATAAAGAAGCTGGCTGTAGCTGCTATCTTTTTCGGGCTATCCCATTTTATAAGATTGAGGGCAGGGGCAAGGAATATACCGCCGCCTATACCCACCATACCCGACAGAAAACCTATACCGCCACCCAACAGGCCATCTCTTAAATAACTGGGTTTGTATTCCACTGCTTCGTCTGCTTCGGTCTGCCTGTTTTTTAGCCAAAGCAGTATGGCTGCTATGATAAGGCAGCATCCTAAAACCATAAAGAAGGTATCCTCATTGAGTTTAATAATTGATCCCGCAAAAGCCATGGGCACACTGGCGGCTACTAGCGGGATTACCTTCTTCCAGTCCATTTGAAGGGTGCGCGTGAAGATCAGTGTGCCCCCTGTTACTACAATGACATTGCACATCAGCGCGGTAAATTTCATTTCCTGGAAAGGAAAGGCGTATAAAGTAAGTATAGCTATGTAACTGGAGCCGCCGCCAAAGCCCACCGACGCATACACAAAAGCAATTAGCAGGAATAAAAGCAATATTTCCCAATGCTGCATAGATTCAAATTTAAGCAAAATAGGTGGTCGCCAATACCTGACAGGAATACAGAAGTAAATAATATTGCCTAATTTTATAAGGGCGGTATTAGTTTTGTCTGCCTTGAATAAATATGAATATGCGTTATTTTAGTAGATATAGCCTGACGTTATTGTGTGTATTGGTTACTTACATTTCGTTTGCCCATAGCGGGGATAAGAAAAGAACAGGCGCAAAGACCACACTTGCTGATCTTGCTGAAGGGGACTATGATATAAAGTACCTGAAATTTAACCTGCATGTGACGGATACGTCCACCTATATAAAAGGCGATGTTTCTACCACCGCACAGGTGGTGGCTACTACAATGAGCAATTATGTTTTTGAACTGGACCCTTTACTGACCATAGACTCGGCCAAGGTAAACGGCACACTATCAGTGGTTACTACTTCCGGCTTTGTGAGGACTATCGCCCTTCCGTCGGCATTCTCAGCCGGCACTTTTTTTACAGCGCAGATATTTTACCATGGCACACCGCCTGCCGGCAGTGGTTTTTTTAATGGGGTAACCCATGCTGTTTCAGCTTACGGCACCCACGTGGTGTATACGGTAAGCGACCCATGGGTGGCAAAAGACTGGTGGCCGTGCAAGCAATCGGCAAATGACAAAATAGACTCGGTGGATATGTTTGTTACTGTACCCCGGAATGTGGTGGATGGCAGCAACGGACTGTTGATGAGTGTGGATTCAGCATCAACTCCCGGATATTACAAATACCATTGGAAAACAAATTACCCAATCGATTATTACCTTATATCTATAGCAGTGGCAAAATTTGCTGAGTATCGCTCGTATATGCATTTTACGGGTAGTACAGATTCTATGCTTGTGCAGAATTTCTTTATTGATACGCCAACGTTTAACCCGGCCTATAAGGCCAACTTTGACAGCATAGGGTTGATGATTGATTATTTTTCGACTCTTTTCGGGCGATACCCGTTCTGGCGCGAAAAATACGGGGTGTGTTATACCACGCTTCCGGGTGGTATGGAAAACCAAACGATGACCACTATAGGCGTGCCCGATACCCGTGTAATAGCGCATGAGATAGGCCATCAGTGGAGGGGTGATAATGTTACTTATGCGCGCTGGGGCGAGGTATGGCTGAGCGAAGGATTTGCCACCTACTGCGAAAATCTGTTCTTTGACCATTTTTGGGATGCGGCCAGGGCACTGGCAAGGAGAAAACAATACATCGCCAATGCGACAAGTCAGCCATGTGGAAATCTGTTTGTGACCGATACATCCGGGCCTACAACCTTATTTTTCCAGCCCAATGTGTATGAGAAGGGCGCTATGGTAGTAAGTATGCTACGCTATATAGCCCCGGAGGACAGTTTGTTCTTCAGGGTGTTGAGAATAATCCAGCAAACATATGCCTACAGCAATGCGACCACCAGTGACCTGCAGGCTATAGCAGAAGCTGAATACGGCATTGACCTGGATACTTTCTTTACACAGTGGGTATATGGCAAAGGACAACCGAGATACAGAATAAGCTGGGACCATGTGGGATCTACGGCAATAGTGAAACTGATACAGGTGTCCACGTGTCCGGCCACCACGCCCCACTTTAATACACCGCTTGAATTACAATTGCATACCGCAACCGCCGATACCTTTATTAAAGTTTATAACAGCCTGGATACGCAGATATATACTTTTGACTGGGCGCATACAACTACTAATGTATATCTCAACCCAAACGCATATGTACTTTGCAACCAGTTAGGTGCTGTTGTGCAGGATACTATGCTGCGCCATCGTGTGGGTATAGGGCAAGTAGCCCCGTATAACATCAGTATTTTCCCCAACCCATCGAAAAATCACTGGCAGATAGATGGCTTGCCGGAGGATACCGCAGTGACACTAACTGACATGAATGGCAGGGTGCTGTGGCAGGGCAAGACCGGTAACGGAAGTGTTGTCATTCCGGGTGGTGACATACCTGCCGGTAACTATCTTCTGAAAGCGGGTGGGGCAACCCCGACGGCTGTTAAACTGGTGCACTGGTAACTGAGGCAATGGTCCTTATTATGTGGCTTTTAGTGTAAGCTCATTGTACAGCATTTTAATAAGGCCATCAGCAAGGCCTATTTTGGGTACGTATATCTCGTCAGCCGCCGACCAGCGCATAATGGATATGTATATCTGCAGGGCCGGCACGATCACATCTGCACGATCGTCGCGAAACTGGTAGAGGTGCTTACGTTCATCGAGCGACGTATTGCTCAGTTCTTTGTAATAATCCTTCAGCAATTCCAGTGTGAGAGGTTTGCCTTCCTTGCGTTTGGAGATGGAAAATATCTTATTGATGTTGCCGCCGGTGCCTATCGCTTCCAGCGGCTGGTAATCGCGCACATGGGTTTTAATATACCATTTCATATGCTCCCACTGCTCATCGCTCACTTTATTGTGGAGCATGCGAATGGTACCTATATTAAACGATTCTTTAAAAATAGTATGATTTTGTGAAAACAAGGTAACCTCTGTGCTACCGCCGCCTACGTCTATGTAGAGGTAAGACTTGTTCTCGCTGAGCTTTTCGGCAATATGCGTTTCATACAGCACTGTGGCTTCTTCCTGCCCGGTGATGATGCTGATGCTCATACCGGTCTCGCTTTTTATTTCTTTCAGTATCTCCGGCCCGTTTGTAGCATCGCGCATTGCCGATGTAGCGCAAGCCTTGTAGCTCTGGACGTTGTATATGTTCATCAAAAGCTTGTAGGCCTTTAATGTTTCAATCAGCTTTTTCTTTTTTTCTTCTGAAACGGTGCCGGTATCAAAAACATCGAAACCCAACCGTAGCGGTATGCGCAGGAGCGTGAGCTTGGTGAAGTCTACTGTGCCGTCTTTGTACACGGACGCCTCGCTTATGAGCAGGCGCGCCGCATTAGAACCTATATCAATGGCCGCAAGGATCACTATTGGTAACTTTTGTTTTGCAGGTATTCATAAATAGCCACTTGTGAGCGAACTTCGGGCTTGTTTTCTTCCATCAGCACATAATTGTTGTTTTGCTCATTATCTAATATACGCCCTTTTACGTTCTCGGCAAGCTGGATATTTAAAATATCTATCAATTCCTGCTGAATTTCTTTATCATATATGGGGCAGGCAGCCTCAATGCGGTGGTCGAGGTTGCGTACCATCCAGTCGGCGGAGGAAATGAAGATCTTCGGGCTTCCGCCGTTATTGAAAACCAAGACCCGTGAATGCTCCAGGTACTCGTCTATGATACTGATGGCGCTCATATGTCCCTTGAAGGCCTTTTGCTGTGTATAAGCACAGCATATGCCCCGTATCACCATTCTTACATCTACGCCGGCTTTTGCCGCATCATACAGTTTTTCTATCAGTACATTATCTACCAGACTGTTTAGCTTTATTATTGCTGATGCCGGTTTTTTCTTTTTAGCGATACGTATCTCCCTGTTCAGGTGGTCGAGCATTACCTTGCGCATAGTGAGCGGGGAGACAGGCAGGGTCTTACAGTTTTTCAGGTTTGAAATTTTCTTCAAAGGGTTTTCGAAGTAGTCGAATATGCGGTTTACATCGGCCAGTATGTTCCTGTTAGAAGTGAGCAGTGTGTGGTCGCCGTAAATCCTCGCGGTGTTCTCATTCAGATTGCCGGTGGAGATGAAGCCATATTGTGTTGTGCGGTTGAATTCGCGCTTTTTTATTACGCACAGCTTGGCGTGTACTTTCATATCGTGTATGCCCAGCACCACTTTTACACCTTCCTCTTCAAGGTGGGCTTTCCACCTGAGGTTGGCTTCTTCGTCAAACCTGGCGCGCAGTTCCAGCACCACTGTCACGCTTTTGCCATTGCGCACGGCGTTGAGCAGTGCGTTGATGATCTTTGAGTTTTTGGCCAGTCGGTAGCAGGTGATGCGGATATTGGTTACCATGGGGTCGATGGCGGCCTCGCGCAGGAGGTCTATGATGGAGTCGAAGGAATGGTAGGGGAGGTGGAGCATCACATCACGCTCTTCCAGCACATCCATTATACGACAGGGCTGCTTGAGCCGGGGGTGAATGAATGGTTTTGGACGCGGCTTGATGTCGTTGAATATAGATGAGGGGAAGTCTATGAAATCCTTGAAATTGTGGATACGGCCACCCGGTATAAGGTTGTCTTTTTTGGTAAGGCCGAGGCGTTTTACCAGGAAGTCGAGCAGAAGGGGGTGAATGGTGCGGTCGTATACAAAACGAGTGGCGCGGCCCTTTTTGCGGTTCTTCAGCCCCTTTTCGAGCTGTGATATGATGTTGGTATTCACATCATTATCAATATCCAGTTCGGCATCTCGGGTCATCTTTATGATATAGCCTTTGAACTTATCAAAGCCGAAGGGGGCGAAGAGGCTCTTGAGGTTCAGGCGGATGATATCTTCGAGCAGGATAATATCGGTGGTGCCGGCCTCGGAGGGCAGTATAAGGAAACGAGGCAGCACCATAGTGGGTATCTCTATGAGGGCATAGCGCTGGAGCATAGAGTTGGTGCTGTTGCCTAGGATACATGCCAGATAGATAGACTTATCGCGCAGCAGAGGCATATGGGGTATGGACTCTATCATCAGCGGAATGAGCTGCGTACGCACCCGGTCTTCAAAAATCTGAGACACGTACTCCTTCTGATTTTTTGATAACTGGGCCTCGTTCTTTATGAATATTTTCTTTTGTGCCAGTTCCTCTATAATCTCCCCGAAAGTGGTATCAAACTCCTCCTGGTGGATAAAGACGGTTTGCTGTATCTTCCTGAGTATCTTATCGGGGTTGGCCTCGAGGTGCATTTTAGCGGCTTTTCCCAGGGTCATCATCTTATTGAGGGCGGCTACCCGCACCCTGAAGAACTCATCGAGGTTATTGGAGAAGATGCCGAGAAAACGGAGGCGATCGTGGATGTGGTTATTGGCATCGCGGGCCTCCTGTAATACGCGGGCGTTAAAAGCAAGCCAGCTAAGGTCGCGGATGATGGTTTGTTTTGTTGATTTAAGCATGTGTAAGTCGTAAGCCGATTGTCCAGCGGGGTAATATGCGGGTATAAAATTACTGCCAATAAGCAGATAATGGTGTGTTCACAATTTCTTAATACTGCAAAAGCCAGTTATTGGCCCCGCCGATACTATGGTGATGGATATCGAATGATCTTGCACAATTTCTTGGGTTGATATTTTAATGTGTAATCATTTGTAATACAAACTTTAATAAAAATATTTTTGCATACTATTTGCGCATTTTTGAAGTCGTAAGTCGGGGAGTGAAAAAACAAACACCGGAGAGAAAAAACAGGGTCACGCATAACTGCCCGTCGTGGACTACTGAGCCGAGCCAGGTGCCCTCCTTCGCTGAAAAAGCTACGGCGGGTGAAAGGTATAATTTTCGGGTTTTGTCGTTTTTCGGTAAATATTTATTTTTAGATGTGCCGAAATGCTCTGTGGGCTTGTGT
>CAYSIG010000082.1:0-7122 GCA_964430995.1 uncultured Flavipsychrobacter sp. | reverse complement strand
ACTGGTTGAAGTTGTATTGCCCCAGGAATTTGCGGTCGCTGATGTCGGTCTTTGAGAATATGTCGAACAGCCTTGACCAGTTAATGGTATCAGAATTGCTGTAGCTGCTGTCCATGGTCCTGCCATCCACCCACATGGTTTTCTGGATAACGAAGGGTTCGCCGGCAAAAGTGTTCCATTGGTCAAGTATATACTGGTTTATGGAAAAATAGTTCCCCTGGACGTCGGAAAAATCTTCTTTTTCCTTCTTTTTATCACATGCAGCCAGCAACAGAATAGCTGCCGCCAGTAGTATACTTCGTTGAATCACCTGTTTTTTCACGCCTTAAAAATAAGAAAGTTGGGTGAAAGTGGTTTTATAAATTCACCACCGGTGCCTGCACACCAAGAATAATTAGAAAATCTGTGTTTAAAATATATTTTTACATGATAAAACACAAATTATGGCAATAGAACTCGCTTTACTCCGGTTAATACATATCTGTACCGGTGCCTTCTGGGCCGGCGGTACCATTTATGTGGCGCTTTTTGTGTTGCCCGCCGTAAAGGCACTGGGGCCGGATGGTGGTAAATTCATGGGGCAATTGACAAAAACAAGAAAGCTGCCTGTATTTATGAACGTCATCGCCTTCCTGAATATCCTTACCGGGCTGCGGCTGCTGATGATACTGACAGACAATTTTAAGAATACAGCGTGGTTCTCTACACATTACGGTATGTGCATCTCCATAGGTATGGTAGCGGCGCTCGGTGCTTTTGCTATAGGCTTCGCAGTGAGCAGGCCTACAGCTAATAAAGTAAACGGCATTGTTGCGGCTATTGCTGCAGCAGGAGGGCCGCCAAGCCCCGCGCAGGCTGAGCAATTAGGTGCATTGCGTGCTAAAATGGCCAAATCGCTTGTTGTCATGGCGTGGCACCTTGCAGCAGCACTTGTATTTATGAGCCTGGCAAAATATTCCTTCTGACCCAATAGCTATCTGAATAAATGAAGCAAGACCTCTTCCGTAAGAAAACACTGGACCATATAAATAAGGAGGTTGCTGATGGCCTTATAGACGGGCACGCCAGCAATATGAAGAAGGTGCTGAATGTGCGCGACCTCACATTCATGGGCATAGCCGCCATTGTGGGCGCCGGTATCTTTTCTACCATAGGCAAGGCCAGTTTTGATGGTGGGCCGGGCATCATTTTGCTCTTCCTGTTCGTGGCGGTGGCCTGCGGTTTTTCGGCTGTCTGCTATGCCGAGTTTGCCAGTATGGTGCCGGTATCGGGCAGCGCCTATACATATTCTTATGTGGCATTCGGTGAACTGTTTGCGTGGATAATAGGGTGGGACCTGCTGATGGAGTACGCCATAGGCAATATAGCCGTGGCTATATCGTGGAGCGATTATTTCTGTTCGCTGGTCAACAGCATTCATATCGGCAGTTTTCATCCCCACATCCCCGAATACTTCTCCACCGACTACTGGACGGCAAAAGACGGGCTTAGCGAGGAGGCAAAACTTGCCTGGGCCAATGCCCCTACGGTAGGGGGGGTAAGGATCATTTGTGACCTCCCGGCATTCCTGATAACTATTCTCATCACCTGGATCATATATATAGGCATTAAAGAATCACGGCGCAGCACCAATTTTATGGTAATCCTGAAAATGGCCATCATATTGCTGGTAATGGTGGCGGGTTGCTTCTATGTGAATACGGCCAACTGGGTGCCCTTCCTGCCCAATGGTATGAGCGGGGTGCTGATGGGCACATCGGCGGTGTTCTTTTCCTATATCGGTTTTGATGCCATATCCACGACTGCGGAGGAGTGCAAAAACCCGCAGCGCGACCTACCCAAGGCTATGTTCAATTCCCTTATCATCTGCACGGTGGTATATGTGCTGGTGGCCCTTGTGCTCACCGGGATGACCAGCTATAAGAACCTGAATGTAGGCGACCCACTGGCTTATGTGTTCAGCATAATGAACAGCAGATACGCTAATTATATAGCCGGGGTTATATCCATAAGTGCAGTAATAGCCACGGCAAGTGTATTATTGGTGTTCCAGCTAGGGCAGCCCCGTATATGGATGAGCATGAGCCGGGATGGGCTGTTGCCACCCATATTTGCAAAGATCCACCCAAAGTATAAAACACCATCTTTCTCTACCATACTTACCGGCGTAGTGGTAGGCATACCGGCATTGTTCATGAACCTGTCGGTGGTGGTGAACCTCACCAGTGTGGGCACTTTATTTGCTTTTGTATTGGTGTGCGGCGGCATCCTGAAGCTACAGAACGACCCCAACCGCTTGCAAAGCAAATTTAAAACGCCCTATATGAATGGCAAATGGATTGTGCCGGCATTGTTTATTATTTCAGTTGTGGCATTCCAGGTGCTTTTCCCGGGTGGATTTGGCGGCTACCTCAATTTCGCCGATGCAGAGGGTAATGTTACCTGGGACGTGATACGCACTAAAGTGCCTTTCTTCCTGTTCGGTATCACCTTCCTGGTCACGGCGATACTATCATTCCTGAAAAACTTCTCTCTTATACCGGTGCTTGGTTTTCTCTGCTGCAGTTACCTGCTATCCGAATCAGGGGTGACCAACTGGGAGCGTTTTATGGTATGGCTGCTGATAGGATTGCTATTGTACTTTGTGTATGGGTATAAGAACAGCAAACTGGCTAAGAAAGCACATTTGTAGCTTGGGGTACGATTTGTATTTGTTGTACTAAATATTACTCACCCTTACTTTCTTCCAGGTTATCGTGGTTGTCGCCGCCCAGGCTGTAGTAGTTATTTTCCTCGTCTTCTTCACCTATGGCTTCATTGGCATCGTCAGCTTCGCTGCCCGGCACATCAAGGCTGCTGCCCGCCATATTGTCTATAATACTGCTTTCGTCGTTCAGCGGGTCGCCGTCATTGTCGGTGCTGTCAAGGGCGCTGCTTATCAGGTTGCGGGCATCTGCGGTATTCATGTTTTGTCCGGTCGATTCAAGCAGCCGCAGGTCATCTATGGTCACGTCGGCATCCGTTCCGGGTACAATAAAGGTTTCCATATCCCGGTCGTCAATAGTGTCATTAAAGGGTTGCGGTTGTTGCATGGTTTTGTCCTCATCCAGTCTTTCCTTGCCGGTATTGTTACCTGCACGGGTTATGTCCTCATTAGCCGGGTAGTGCGGATAGCCCTGGAACTTATCAATATTGTGCTTCTTTTCCATAACGTTATTGTTTCAGTTACAAACATAGAAAACACGTGCCGCCAGCTTTATGATGGATGTCAGGCAGAAATATGACTTTGAGTTGTTTATGCGTGTTGGGAGTGTTTACAGGCTCTCCACTTTGCCATCTTTGTGCGCGCTCCAGTCTATGCCTTTGCCTAGGGTACCCCTGAAACGGCGCCAGAATGATTCTTCTTCAGTTATGGACGTGAAATCGTCAACTTTTGCGGGTTCAGGGTCTATCTTTGGGGCAAGGTGGTTGTAGCCTTTCAGTGTGTCTATCACAAAGGGAAGGTGGGCGATAGGTGTGCCGAAACGCTTGCGTGTAAACCCGCGCAGTAGTGTAGACTGAAAGGGGTCTGTAGCCAGCGCCAGCGACTTGAACCCTAATTTCTTGGCCAGCAGGTAAGAATAATAAACATTCTCCGTACTGTGCCGCGCTTTTGTTTCGTAAAAAATATGTTCTTTTGGCACGCCAAGTTGTTCTGCATACAGGCCCATTATTTTACTTTCATAGTATGGGCTGTAAACAGGCCCGCCGGAAAAAATAATATTTTTGGTATAGCCATCCTTGTAAAGGATATACGCCCATATCACCCGGCCTTTCATTACTGTATCCCAATTGCCGTTCTTAAACGGGATGCCGGGTACAATAATCGCATCAAAAGGTTTTTTGTACGAAGCAGCTAACAGGAACCTCTTCGGCCCCTTTTGCGATGAGATGCACCCGTATAGCTGTATCAATGAAATACACATGATGCTTATTGTAAATATTTTTCGAATATGGTTTGTCAAAAGATATGGTCTCATTTTCACTAAAATTAGCATAATCGTGCCAGAAATGGCACACAAAAGACTTAAAGTATTCATAAAACAAAATACATGTCCATATCTCCTTTGTTCTTCACATTGACTTTTCCACGGTACTCGCAATTGAAATGACCTTTTATGAGCTCATATGTGGCCCCTGATATGTTTATGCGTCCAGGTGCGGAGTTTTGTTCCATCCTGGCAGCAATATTCACCGCATCTCCCCATATATCGTACTGGAATTTATGCCGTCCCACTACACCTGCAGCTACCGGGCCGGTGTGCACACCTATACGTATCCTGAAATGAAGTGCTTCGTGCTGTTGCATATAATCCCTGATGTCGATAGCAGCTTTCAGTACGTCTGTCGGGTGTGTGGTATTCTCTACCGGCAGCCCTCCTGCACACATATAAGCATCGCCTATGGTCTTGATCTTTTCCACCCCATACTTTAAAGTGATCTCATCAAATGCGCGGAAAAACATATCCATTTGTTTTACCAGATCGTCAGCTTTCATATTGCCGGCCATTACCGTGAAATCTACAAAATCAGTGAACATGATCGTGACCTGTTCAAATTCCCGGCTTTTTGCAACCCCCTCACGCAACAATTCATAAGCTGTCTGTTCGGGTAATATATTCATCAGTAACGCTTCAGACTTTTGTTTTTCCTCCTCAATCATTTTATTGCGCAGCGCTATTTCATCATTGCTGTTTTTCAACTCCACATTGCGCAGGCGGTATATCTCCATATCGCGTTCCTTTACTTCCAGCTGCCGCTGCATTTGCGCACGCTCCGTAGCTTTTTCCGCTTCATAGAGCGCATTGTTCCTTTGAATCAGGATATCTTCAGAGCGCTTTATTGCTACTGTAATAAAGAACCCCCAAGTAGCAATAAAGCCAAAGCACAGAATAATATTGGAATAATTGAAAATACTTTCAACAGAAACGTTCAGGGGAGATACGGGCACCAGGTACTTAACATACACCTCGAGATACAAATAACCCGCAGCACACATAAGCACCAGTAGTGACTTGATGATCATACTGCCATCGTGCTTCAGGAATGGGAAGAGGCTAATGGCGATAATGATGTACTGAAAACCGGCACCCCAACCTAAAATATGAACAGCCAACACCTGGTGAGCCACTACTTCAAGCATGCCGGTTGCCATTGCCGTCTGGTGGATTCCCCTCCTGTTGAGTACGATAGCCAGCACATGGCAGCCAATGCTTAATAACTGGCACCACATTAGTGTGTATTGCCCCAGGTAAAAGAAAATGCCCAGCCACAACACATGGATCATCCAGCCAATTGTGTACCCTATATTTGAAATTATGTAAAAGCGGTAATGTTCGAGCGCTATTGCTTCCGGCACTGTATCAAAATGCCTGAAAATGCGCAGTAACAGCTGCACAAAGGCATTCTTCAAAAGCATTTCCCGTATAGGCATCCGGCGTTGAAATTAGGAAAATCAGGTTAAATGTTTATCTATAAATCACTTCCTGTACTGCTTCACTATCTCCTTCATCTCATTCAGCTTCATCAGCGCTTCTACTGGAGTGAGGGTGTTTATATCTGTAGCATCCAGCAGTTGCTGTATTCGGCGAATGTCGTCTGTTACGCCATCAAAGATGTTCAACTGATACTGGGCGGCGGGTTTTATGTTCTTTACCTTTTGCAGTGTATCTCCGGCACCTGCGTGTTTTTCTTCCAGTTGAGCGAGTATCTCATTTGCACGGTCCAGCAGCATTGGGGGCATGCCCGCCATACGTGCCACCTGTATGCCAAAGCTGTGCCTGCTACCACCGGGCGCCAGCTTGCGCAGGAAGATCACTTTATTCCCCGTTTCTTTATGGGTAATGTGGTAATTGCGCACCCTTGGCAACTGGTGTTCCAGTTCATTAAGTTCATGATAGTGGGTAGCAAAGAGTGTTTTGGGCTTAGCCGGGCTGTTGTGCAAATGCTCTACAATAGACCACGCCAGAGAGATGCCATCGTATGTGCTGGTGCCCCGGCCTATCTCATCGAGCAGTATCAGGCTGCGCTCACTGATGTTGTTGATGATGCTGGCTGTTTCATTCATCTCCACCATAAAGGTACTTTCGCCACCACTCAGGTTGTCTGATGCGCCCACGCGGGTAAATATCTTATCGGTAAGCCCTATGGTAGCCGCATCGGCAGGCACAAAGCTGCCCATGTGTGCCATTAGGGTGATGATGGCGGTTTGCCTCAGCAATGCCGATTTACCGCTCATGTTAGGGCCTGTAAGTATGATTACCTGCTGGGTAGCCTTATCAAGAACAATGTCGTTTGCTATGTAGCTTTCTCCCGGTGGCAGTTGCTGCTCTATTACCGGGTGGCGGCCTGCTTTTATTTCCAGCACGGGGTCGTTCACCAGGGTAGGGCGGTGATAGTTGTAGCGGTGTGCATTGTGCGCAAAACAGAGCAGGCAGTCCAGTTGCGCTACTATATGGGCGTTGTGCTGTATCGGCGATATGAATGGCTCTATGCTTACCAGCAGTTGCTGGTACAGGTCAAGCTCTATGGTCAGTATTTTATCTTCTGCGCCCAGTATCTTCTCCTCGTATTCTTTCAGTTCCGGTGTTATGTAGCGCTCGGCATTCGCCAGCGTTTGTTTGCGTATCCAGTCGGCAGGCACCTTGTCTTTGTGGGTATGGGTTACCTCCAGATAGTAGCCGAAGACATTATTGTAAGATATTTTTAAAGAAGAAATTCCTGTGCGCTGCGACTCCTGCTGTTGTATCTGCAATAAATACTCTTTTCCGCTCCGGGATATTTTCCGCAGGTGGTCCAGTTCTTCCGACACGCCTTCGCGTATCATGCCACCCTTGCTTACCAGTGCGGGGGCTTCCTCCACTATTGTGGCAAGGACCCTTTCGCGCAGCTCGGACAGCGGTTGCAGGGGTTCGGCCATCCGGCGCAGGGCATCATCTTCGGCATCCATGCACAAGCCACGCATATCCGCCATAAATTTAAGGCTGCGTGCCAGTTGCAATACTTCGCGCGGATTTATTTCCTTCAGGGGTATCTTGCCTATCAGCCGTTCCACATCACCTATCTGTTTTACCAGATGGGTAA
>CAYSIG010000081.1:0-7580 GCA_964430995.1 uncultured Flavipsychrobacter sp. | reverse complement strand
CAGTAGTTACTAATGTAGCCCCGTTATACAACTGATATTCGATACCCAGGGTAGAAACACTCAGATAAATACGGCTGCCTATGCCACCATCGCAATAGCTGCCACCGCCCAATACGGTAAACACACCTGGCAACGGATTGATAACAACGTTGGCGCTGCTGTTCATTTTTTTGCTGCACCCTGTTGTAGGATCACTTGCTACAACTGTATAGTTGCCACCTGCAGTTTGCAGGCCGAAGCTGATTGAACCTCCGCCACCTGTCAAAGCAGAACCCACCATTGTAGTCCCCCTGTACAACTGATAATCAAGACCATTGTCTGTACCACTTAAGGCAATATCAACTCCAGTACCACCTGCGCAATAGCTGCCACCACCGGATACTGTGTAGGCTGTTGGCAACGGAATTGTAGCAACTACCACACTACCCGGCATATTGTTTGTGCAAAGCGTAGTGTTATTGGTTGCAACAATCGTATAAGTGCCCGGAGTTATCTGCGAACCGAAATCTATACTGCTGCCTGTACCGGTTAATGGTGAACCCGATGGTGAACCATCAATATATAATTGGTATTTGATACCCAATGCTGAACTGCTAAGGCCAACATGAACGCCCGTGCCACCAGCGCAGTAAGTACCGCCACCCGTCATTGCAAAAGGAGTTGGCAATGGATTAACTACTACAGGTGCGCCGCCAAACATATACCTTGAACAGTTCGTTGTAACGTCTGTAGCGACTATAGTATAAGTGCCAGCTAATGTCTGATAACCGAAATTAATTGCGGAACCAGTACCTGCTACAGGGCTACCAACGTTAGCGAGGCCAAGGTTCAACTGATAGTTGATGCCGGCATTAGAACCATTCAGCACCACTTCTTTACCTATACCACCGGCACAGAAACTACCACCACCTGTTACCACATGTATAGGAGGTAATGGGTTAATGGTAATAACAGCATTACCTGACATGAACACGTTACATCCTGTAATAATATTCGTAGCCTTTACTGTATATGTACCGGCTATTGTCTGTGCACCAAAGTTAAGCATAGCACTTGAACCGGTCAGCGCGGTGCCTACTGCTGTGCTGCCCCTGTATAACTGGTAGCTTACTCCTGTATTAGAATAGTCAAGCCCAACAGTAAGTCCGGGGCCGCCAGCGCAATATGCACCACTGCCTGTTACATTAAATGAAGTTGGGAGTGGGTTAACGCCTACTGTAGACACGCCTGCCATCTGCCTGGTACAGCCTGTAGCAACATTAGTAGCTACTACCGTATAAACCCCTGCAGTTGTCTGTGCCCCGAAATTAAGAGCCGTACCTGTTCCTGCCATAGCCGCCCCTACAGGGCTGCCATTCAGGTGCAACTGGTAGTTGATACCTGAAGCAGAAGAGCTCAGGGTAACATCAACACCAGTACCGCCAACGCAGTAGTTGCCGCCTCCGCCCATATTATATACGGCAGGCAGAGAATTGATAGTTATGTTTGCGACACCTGTCATTGTAGATACACAGGTAGTAGTACCATCAGTACCTTTTACGGTATAAACTCCAGGACTCGTAAAGTCGCCGAACGATATACCCAGGCCTGTACCGCTTACAATACCGCCTACGGGTGTGCCACCATAAAATACCTGATAGTCAACACCGGCATCAGACTGGTCAATAGATATATTTCTACCGGTACCACCTGCGCAATAGCTGCCCGAACCGATTACATTATACGCGGTAGGTGGCATATTGATCACAACATTAGCACCGCCGCTCATTGTATTAGAGCAGGATGTGCTTGTATTTACCGCTTCTATCGTGTAGTAGCCGGCCATGGTCTGAGCACCGAAATTAAGGGGCGCACCAGTACCGGAAAGCATACCTACGAAACTACCATCCCTGTATAAACTGTAATTGATACCGGTAATGGAATTAGAAAGGCCTACATTAACACCACTGCCACCTGCACAATATCCGCCGCCGCCTGTTACGGGATATGGGAACGGTTTAGGATCAATAGTTATTATTGCAAATCCTGCCATCCATGCAGAACATCCTGTAACCGCATTTTCTGCGCGCACAGTATAAATACCCGCATCAAACTCAAGGTCAAAGAATGTAGCCGCACCAGTGCCGCTTACATATACCGGCCCTACGCCATGGTCAACAACCACTCCGTTACGGTACAGGAAGTAATTGATACCAACCTGCGAACCACTCAACGTAATGATACGTCCTCCGCCATCCTGGCAATAACTACCGCCACCGCCTACTATCTGGGCTGATGGCAATGGGTTTACTACGATGTTCGTAGAAGCCACCATGCCCCTTGCACATGTGGTTGCAGAGTTACGGGCAAATATTGTGTATGTTCCTGGTGCGCTCTGAATACCGAAATTAAGGTTACTACCTGTTCCTGCAAGCGTAGTCACCGTAACTCCGCTATGGATCAGTTGATAATCAACTCCAATATCAGATCCGCTAAGTGTTACAGCGGTTGTGCTGGAAGCATCCGCACAATACGAACCCACTGAAGGACTGGTAATGAACAAGCCCGGAAGTGCGTTGATTGTTACTATCGATGTTACCTGACAACCTGTAGGCAATGTATATATAATAGGAACAGACGTTGCGCCTATTGCTGTAAGCAATCCGGAACTGGCGTTGATGGTTGCCGCTGCCGGTATGCCTGATGTCCAGGTACCTCCGCTTATAGAATCAGTTAGTGTTATAGTTGTCCCCTGGCATATGCGCAGGTTAGCCGGCTGTATCTGAGCAGGTAATTGATTAACGGTCATCGGTGCTGTTGAATAGCAGCCTGTTGGTAACGTATAAGTAAGCGTTGCATTTCCGATACCCACACCGGTAATCTCACCTGTTGTGGGGTTTACTGTTGCTATAGTGCCATTGCTTGTACTCCACGTACCTCCAGTTGGCGTTGCGTTCGCAGTAATTGTTGTATTCGTACAGAATGAGAACGAACCTATAGATGATGTAGGTACCACTGGTGGGTCATACTTATTAATTGCTATCGGATTGGTCACAGCATTCTGGAAACCATTAGAGCAGGTCAATCTCATCTGGTAATATACAGTACCTGTAGTAGTCACAGTAGGTGTATAAACTGAATTTGTTGCACCAGTAACCGGGAAGAAGGTTCCTATACCGCCTGATGGAGATTCCATCCACTGGTAAGAAAGACCGGGGCCTAACTGCTGGCCTACATTATATAAGTTTGTCGAGAAACTTTGGCAACCTTGCAGCGGAGAAGCGTCTGCAATACCCGGATAAGGGATACCACTGCACACTGGGTAGGTGATCCTGGCCGTGTAATCACGCGTGTCAGCATACTGTACCGTAGTTGTCGGGCAGGATGGAATCGTAGGGTACCTGGGCTGTGCGGGGGTATTACCCTGACCATAAGTTACTACTACCCTCATCCTGTAAATGCCGGGGGTAACACCTGTGGCAGGTATCGTAATCAGTGGATGTTGAATACCCGAACTGTACACGGGTATACCACCTACTGTTTCTGTTGCATCTTCAAATGTCCCATTATTGTTAAAATCAATCCAGATCTGAATAGAGTTCTGGTTGGTTGCCACACAAATATCAGTATTATATTGTTTACCTATACTCATGTCAACGCTAAGCGTACTGGTAAAGTCTTTATACTTTACGTTCGTATTGCCTACTCCCATAGGATCATACATATCGGTCATGGTTCCGGCATCACCGAAAACTCTGAATGGAGTACCCGGATTGCCCACCCAGAAGTTACAGCAATTTGGAGTAGCACTGGCGGTAGGTGTGCAGGAAGAAGCGGCAAGGCCCGCTACAGTCACCTGAACAGCAGTAGAAGTTGCAGTAGCACCTCCATTAGGGCATGTTACTTTACAACGGTACCATGTAGTGGCAGAAACCCCTGTGAAATTATAAGTAGACAATGCAGCTCCGGAAATCGGGGCAAAACCTGTTGTAGCAGAAGTAGTGCTCCGCTCCCACTGGTAAGTTAAACCACCTGCAACCGAAGTCCCTGTAAGGCTCAGAGTAAACGGAGTAAGTATATTACCGGAAGTAGGTGATGCCGACGATGTTCCCGCAGTCGGAGTACCGGTACATTGATTCACACCAGAACCGGTGACTGTAACATTAATTGCACTTGCAAGCCCCCCTCCTGTTATAGCCAGTACACAATTATAAGGTGTTCCGGCAGCAGTTGGATTAAACTTCACGTAAACCTTCACATTAGAAATGTTTGGTGCGGTATATGCAACGTTGATAGTGTTGCTCCATGTTACCCCATCAGTCGATAAGAAATAATTAGGGCATGACGCAGTTATGTCTAAAGGTCCTGTCTGAAGATAGGTACCATTTAATACGAAAAACTTAGGCGGTACAGATGTTGTATTAGCCATCTGTGGGCCGAATGCCAAAGTTGAAGGTGTTGCGGTGACTGTTGGTAATAAAGGAATAACATTCACATAGCCCGCACCCGATTGGTAGCCCTGAGTATGCGTAATAGCCGAGGTAACACCCGTCTTGGTATATGAAGAACCGCCGCCGCCGCTTGCATAAACATAAGCACCGCCGCCGCCATACCAGCCGCCGCCGCCGCCGCCGCCATAACCACTTCCCACATATGCGTTGGCACCCTGACCAAATGATGCAGTGCCGCCCATAGAAGTGCCGTTTGCGCCACCGGCAAACTGCGTACCACCCTGGCCGCAATATGACGTATTATTTGAACCACAGGTTCCACCGCAGCCATACCAGCCATTGCCTCCGATAAGGCCGCCGCCGGCTCCACCCCAGTCACCATAGTAGCAATCACCGCCACCGCCTGCACCGGCTACAACCAAAGCATTTAAGGTGGTCATAGTTCCTGATGCATTTTGAATAGCAGAATAGCCACCACCGCCACCGCCGCTGCTGTATCCATTACCACCACCCGGTGCACCTCCCGTGGGATAACCGCCACGCGCGCCCACCTTGATGGTAAGTACCTGCCCGCCTGTTACTGCAAGTTCGCATTGCACACGTCCACCCTTACCTCCGGGATATGACGTACTGTTACAACCGTCGCAACCTTGAGCGCCGGCCATATCAACCAACAAAGCCTGACATGATGCCGGAACAGTATAGGTATAAGTTCCAGCTGTAGTCCACGGGGGTTGCGCATTTGCATTGAAATTAAATCCCAATAAGAGGACGATGGGGATTATCAGTTTTGAAAAGTAGAATCGTTTCATTCTGCTATTTGTTTAAAATGATAAAAAAATTATAAAAAGGCAATGGTGTTAATTATCAATACTGTATTCGCTCAAACATAAATATTTGAATATGCAATGTAGCCAGTTTTCTATAGAAAACAAAATTTTCAGTTAATTTTTTTTCCACACACCCAATTTGAACTAACAATTAAAGATATTCCCATATCCCCTTTATATCAGGCGTTATGCATTTCCAAAATGTTAGTGGATGAACTATATATTTTTACATGCAATGTATTGCATTTATGTGCGTTGAAACATCCTGAACAATATTTTTTCTACTTTAGCCGTCCGGTTAAGCAAAAATGGCCTGAAAAACCAGCCGCTACCCACCAACTAAGCTCATATGAAAGGACTTTTGAGGAAAATATTCAGGTCGTTGTATTATTCAGTTTATGGTAATACAGGCAAAGAGATTATTATTAATAATGAACCATATACCGTTTCAGCCCATGTGGCACGTGGTATAAAAAATACTATTGACGAGGCTCCATTGAAAGCGCTGTCGGCGTTATGCGTAAATGCAAAAACGCTCCTCGACATAGGGGGCAACATAGGCCTGATAGCCGCCATACTGGCTAAAAAAATGAAGCCGGGTTCGTTTATCTACTCCTTTGAGCCCGCACCCCTCAGTTTTAAATACCTGGAAGACACAGCAAGGGTACAAAAAGGAAACGCCCGCATCATCCCGGTAAACAACGCTGTGAGCAACAACACGCAAAAGATTTATTTTACTAATGACGGCAGTTCCTGCACCAACCAGATAAGCAGCGAAAATGCAGCCAACACCATAGCTATCCAGCCGATAAGGATAGATGACTTTTGCAGGGAGAACAGCATTAGCCCGGAAGTAATAAAAGTAGATATAGAAGGCGCTGAATACCTGGCGCTCGACGGCATGAGGGCAACACTCAAAAACTCGAATTGCATAGTGCTGGTAGAGATACACAAAAAGCAATTAACCGAAAGCAACATCACTAACGAAATGTTCGCCGGCCTTATCAATGACATCGGCTACAATGTCTACAATACCAATGGCGAAAAAGTGGACAGCAACCGTGTGCTCGATCATGATTGCATCATACTATCGCGCACAAATCCGCAGGGGCTGTAATCACTATGCATCTACCTTGTTTTCTGTTTCAGTGACCGCAAGAGCAATGCCCTAGAAGCAGGCCATTCATCCTCGATAATACTATACATCGCCGTATTGCGGAAGGTGCCATTCGCACGTATGCGCTCTTTGCGCATCACCCCTTCAAACGTTGCGCCAATACCCAATATAGCCGAACGGCTGCGCGTATTGTTCTCATCAGTCTGCAGCTGCACCCGCACCGCTTTCAGCGTTTCAAAACAATAGGTCAGCAGCAGCAATTTACACTCACGGTTATAGCCCGTACGCCAGTATGCCGGGTCATACCATGTCCACCCTATCTCCAGCTTTCTATGCTCCGGAAAAATGTTGTGTAAGAACGTGCTGCCTATTATCTTTCCACTCAATTTATCGATAACAGTAAAGGGATATTGCTCCCCTGTCGACCGTTTTAATATGGCGCTTTTCAGGTGCAGCATCAGCCGCTCACTGTCAGCCCCGTTTATAGAGATGTGCTCCCATATTTCCTCCTGCCTGCCCACTGCAATCAACTCATCAAAATGAGCATGGTCAAGCGGCACTAATTTAACCCGCTCCCCTTCCAGTATTACAGGATGTTGTATCCAATTCATTAATGCAATTTACTGTAGATTTTCACATAAATATATCCTTTCCCCTCCCCACAAGGCTGCCTATGCGTGTATTTCAAATTCGTATGAACATTTGCGTAAAAATAACTGAAATGAAAGCCGGGCGGGCTTAAATATGAATGACCTTGGGTGAAGCCGGAGAATGCGGTACAATCTTAATTACAACCCCGAAAGATTTGATTGATTATATAGAGCCATAATTTGAAACCTCCCCATTTGGATTTTGGAATTTGAATTTTGGAATTTGAAATTTACAATATCACCCTCAAACCCGCGCCCACGCCACACCCAAAAACCATGACGGTACAGTAACTGTACCGTCATGTATTTTTTATTTGGCAGCAATATATCCATTCCCGAACTTTACCTGAACCTGAAAAAATCAGGCCCAAGTTCTTTGACAGATTGCTTTGTGAACCTTGTGCCTCTTGCGCACTTAAAAACACAATATGGGAACCGCAACTTTGCGTGAGGCTGTTTTTCCACACCCGGAATATCACGGTCTTATGCTAATTTACACCTCGTTTTTTTATACCTATTAGGGTATAATTATACCTTTGGGGGGTATAAATAT
>CAYSIG010000080.1:0-7685 GCA_964430995.1 uncultured Flavipsychrobacter sp. | reverse complement strand
AAGCATTCAAAAATCATTTTCCCGGAGCGCAGGTTCGAATCCCTGTCCCTCCGCATACTAAAAAACCCGCGCTCAGCGTGGGTTTTTTAGTTCAAAACATCCCTTTGCCCTAATTCTGTATTTTGACAGAAATTCAATATGAATATGAATTTCAGAGAAGCCAAATTTGACATTATTAGATTTGGGACTACTAACAGTAAGTTCTATTATGGGGCATCGGTAGAAATGCCTCAGATATTGATTGAATCGGGTGAATATATTAAGCATACAGAAGTAATAGTTCCTCTTGGATATTCAAGATGTGGTGGGCCTATTATGGATTTGCCGGAAAATTTCGACTACCCAGCCGGTCTAAATTTTGCAGCCCAACTTGATTTACAAATATTCTCGCAGTTTGATAAGCTTGAACTACTTCCCAAAACAGGGCAGTTAATATTCTTTGCTGATATTAGGAGGGATATTGGAAAAGTAATTTATGCTGACATCCCCAATAATAAACTTCATCGTAGAATAAGAGAACACGAAGAAGATTTTTTCTCCGGTAAGCTAATAGACCAAGTGTATGCTGACACCGAATCATTTTCCGAGAGGTTTGTGACTGACACGGGGATATTAACTTGGGACGATTTTGCAGGAAGCGAAAAATCAAAATTGTTTGGAATTTTCACTCATTGCCAATACTCTCAAAAAGAAATTGAGGACATCACATTCTCTGATTATTTGCTTTTACTTCAGGTTGGAGAAAACGGATTTAACGACGAAGGGGTTTTCAGCGTTTTAATACCAAAAGAGGATTTGAAAAATAAAGTATTCGATAATTGTAAATTTTATTGGGGGCAAAGTTGAGAGTTGTTAAAAATCCATTATTTCATTCAAATCCTCAACAAAAAAGTTCGAAAGTTGTCCCTTACAGCCCGCATTCGCTCGCCGGATAAATTCTGGCGGGCTTTTTTATTCCCCAAAAATCTAAAAGTATGTATATTGGAAAAATTACTGGAAAGCTGAACAGAAAAACATAAAAATAAAGTTATGAGAACAATCAATCCCTGGATCAACTTCAACGGAAATGCCGAAGAAGCATTCACTTTTTACAAATCAGTTTTTGGTGGCGATTTCACAAAGCTCATTCGTTTCAAAGACCTGGCAAGCGCTGAATTTCCGGTACCTGAAAATGAGGCCAATAAATTAATGCATATTGCCTTGCGTATAGGAAAACACAATGTGCTTATAGGCAATGATGTGCCGGAATTTATGGGACGGGTAAACGAAAACGAAAACAGGTCGAAAATATCAGTTAGTGCAGAAAGTCGAGAAGAAGCAGAGAGCGTTTTCAACGCACTATCAGCAGGTGGAACTGTTGAAGGGCCTATTGACGACAGCCCCTGGGGTACCTACGCCGGAATGTTTAGAGACAAATACGGTATTGAATGGATTGTGGAATTTGACCCGAATTTTAACGGGTAAATTTAGCCGCAGGCGTTTCACTCCGAACATTATTTTTCACACACTCAGCAACCAACTCTATACCAGTCACATACACATATTACTACTAAATTCAAAAACCTGCGAAACGCTGCGCCGGCAAGCATTTCCGGCGAAATATTTTTTTGCATGATGGTACAGAAAACTGTACCGTCATGCTTTTTAAATTTTGCCATCGCCACCCCATTTCCGAACTTTACCTGAACCTGAAAAAATCGGGCCCAAGTTCTTTGACATACTGCTTTGCGAACTTCGTGCCATGATGCGCATTCGTCCCCATTGGCTCTATGTTTTTTGTAAACTGTAATCTGCCAACTGAAAATGCACGGTATAATTATACCTTTTAGGGTATTATTATACCTTTTCACGGTATAACTATACCTTTTAGGGTATTATTATACCCATTTATACCTGAAAATAAAACACATAATATGCACCCACAGCGCACTTCACCTGCATTTAAAATAAAATATTTATCAAAAAACGGCAATCCCGGAAAATCATACCCTCTATGCATGTTATTATGAAATACAATTTGTTTTTGGGCGTAAAATTTGGGGCAGTAACAGATGGCTTTTCACATCCCCTTCCCCAAAAAAATCTCCCGCTCTTTATTACCTTGCAACCAAGGTTAAAAAACAAATGCGCTCTTTTATGAGGAAACTCTTTTCTGCACTATTTATAATGTCCGCACTGAGCCTGCAAAGCAAGGCACAGCACCACAATACAACACAACTATACGACCCCGGCGTCACCATGCAAGACCACAGCCTCGACTTCCAGAGCATGAGGCTCTCCGTGTCATTTGTGCCCGAAAAAGGACTGGTAAAAGGTAATATCACCCACTTTTTCACCCCCCTGCGCGAGCAGGTGGATACCTTCTTCCTCAATGGCCCCGGCATAGCAGTATCTTCAGCTACGCTCAACGGCAAAACCATAAAATTCAAAACCACCGACGACGGCATTATCTTCTACCCCGCTCAGCCGCTGCACTATGGCGAAGCCGACAGCCTGAACATTATCTATGAAGCAACCCCACGCCGGGGTATTTACTTCATAGGCTGGAACGACCCCGAAAACCTTTCCCGCAAACAGATATGGACACAGGGCCAGGGTATCGACAACCGCCATTGGTTTCCCTGCTACGACTGGTCTAACGACAAACTCATCACCGAGCTGGTCGTGACTTTCCCCACCGGCTACAAAGTACTCTCTAACGGCACAAAGGTGGAGGAAAAAGACCTTGGCAATGGCAATACACTATGGCACTACAGGATGTCGCACCCCCACGCCTCCTACCTGGTGATGCTGGGCATAGGCAAGTATGAGGTAAAGGAAACACGCTCAGCATCGGGCGTACCGCTCTACCAATGGTACTACCCAGAGTGGGCTACACGCTACGACTACACTTATAAGTACAACGAGAAGATATTCAACTTCCTCGAAAAAGAAATAGGCGTACCCTACGGCTGGGAGTCTTATTCACAGATACCCGTACAGGACTTTATGTATGGTGCCATGGAGAACACCAGCGCCACCATCTTCGGCGATTTCTTTGAGGTGGATGCCCGTAGTTTCAACGACCGCAATTATGTATCCGTAAATGCCCACGAGCTGGCGCACCAGTGGTTTGGCGATATGGTCACCGCCAGGGCCGGCAACGGCACATGGCTGCAGGAAAGCTTTGCTACGCACTACAACATCATCGCCGAGCGCGAATGTTTCGGGCAAGACCATTTCGACTGGGCGCGCAGGCAGGCTTGCCTTTCCGCTATCAATACCGCCGACAAAAAATCCATCTCCCACAGCCAGACACCTACTTCCAATATTTACCAGAAAGGTTCCATAGTGCTGGAAATGCTGAAATCCATAACAGGCCGCGAGGGTTTCAACCGCTCGATAAAACGCTACCTGCTGGCCCACAAATATGCCAATGTAGATGGCAACGAATTGCTCAACGCATTCCAGGACGAGCTTGGCATGCCCCTGCAGTGGTTCTGGGACGAGTGGGTATATCGTGGCGGCGAACCTGTATATAAAGTCACCTTCGATGACATCTCCGCGGGCGGCAACAGGTACTCACAATTTGTAGTATCGCAGGTGCAGCCGGTAAATGAGGTAATGGGCCTTTTCAAAATGCCGTTTGTTTTTGAGGTACACTACACCGATGGCACCGTGGACAGGAAAACAGAGTGGATAGAAAAAGAAACGCACGTCGTGGTGGTACCCAACAAAAACAAAGCAGCCGTTTCATTCGTGCTGTTCGACCCCAACAGCCAGGTGCTCAAAACCACCACCTTCGATAAACCTTTTGAGATGCTGACCGCACAGGCGCTCCACGCCCCACACATGATTGATAGGTATGATGCGGTACTCGCTATGCGCAGCATAGCCCCCGATAAAAAACGTGATGCACTGAAGCAGATATATGAGGCCAACAGTTTTCATGCCATAAGGGCCGAGATAGCCACCCAGCTTCTCGATGACAAGAGCAGCGAGGGCATCATACGCATGGCGCTCCACGATAAAGATGCGCAGACAAGGAAAAGCGTGGTGGCCAATACAAAGAAAATTGCCCCATCGCTCCTCCCCGACTACGAAGCGCTGCTGCAAGACTCATCATACATCACCATTGTCAATGTGCTCGAAAAACTGTGCTTCGGTTATCCCGCCAATACACAGAAATACCTCAATGCCACAAAGGGCATTGACGGCACCAATGGCCGCAATGTGCTGATAAAAAGGCTGGAGATAGCCGCCAATAAAAATGGCGACCGCGCCGACATAACCCAACTGGTGACCTTCACTTCAAGGTCTTATGAGTTTGTTACCCGCACCAATGCTATGGCTGCGCTGCGCCGCCTCAACCATTTTGATGAAAAACTGTTGGCCAATTGCATGAATGCCTGCGTTAGCTCGAATGGCCGCCTGGCTGGCCCCGCCACCGAAACCATAAAATATTTCTATGCGCAGGGCAAGCACAGAAAACAAATAGCCGACGCTATAGCCAACAGCGATGCCAAAGGAAAAGACAAAGAAATACTGAACAGGCTTATTGACTAACCAATTTAGCATTCCCTTTACGCACCCTATGCCTGTGCATACGTTTACAACCAAGCTCATCGACACCCTGCGGCATGCAGGGGTGGCCCGCACTGTGTCTAAAGGGGGCTTTCTGCTGAAGGAAGGCGAGGTAGAAAAGAATGTGTACTACATCGAATCTGGAGCGGTTCGGGTGTTCCTGTTGTCTGAGCATGAGGAGCTGACCATAAGGTTTGGTTATGAGGGTTCCATTATCAATTCACTCGCATCATTCATAAAGGGCACACCATCAGAGTTTTACATAGAGGCCATACGCAAGACCAGCCTGCGGGTGATAAGCAAAGAAGAACTGCATAAACTCATCTACGGCAGCGCCGAAAACCTGCAGCAATATACTGCCATGCTGGAAATGCTGGTAACACAGCAGATAGAAAGGGAGATAGACCTGCTCACAGTTTCACCATCAGAGCGACTGAAACGGGTGCTGCAACGCAGCCCGAACCTGTTTCAGCAAGTGCCGCTCAAGTATATAGCATCTTACCTGCGTATGACCCCGGAAACGCTGAGCAGGGTACGGAATTCTTGATATGGATCAAGGCGCCCTAACTCATGCCGGGGCATTTTTGCATAAAAAAAGAACATGCAAACAGACAGCAAACAACTCATCAACGACCTGCTACTGCTCACCGACAACCTGACGGCACGTGTGCAGCAGCTTAAGGCGTTGGACACCACAAAGCTGAACTACAAACAGAACCCCGGCAAATGGAGCGTGCTGGAATGTATAGAACACCTGAACCTATATGGCGACTACTACCTGCCCGAGATAGAGCGGCGTATACTGGCGCAAAGGCCCGGCAGCAGCGCGCCTTTTTTCAAAAGTGGACTGTTGGGCAACTACTTTGCCAACCTGATGCGCGCCGAGGCCGTGCCGGGAAAAATGAAATCGCCCAAAGACAAAAATCCTGCAAATTCGGCATTGACCATAACCACCATTGACCGTTTTCTGAAACAGCAGGAGCGACTGAAGGCGTTACTGAAGCAGGCAAAACAGGTAAACCTCACCAAAACCAAAACCTCCATATCCATATCCAAACTCGTGAAACTGCGCCTTGGCGACACTTTCCGTTTCCTCATCTATCATATAGAGCGCCATGTAAAGCAAGCGGAGCGGGCTGCATAGCTATACCTTATTGCGTACGGCTATTTTCTCGAGCTTTTCCCTCAGGTCGCTCATGTTCACCGGCTTATACAGGTAATCGTCAAACCCGGCATCTATGATCTTCTGCTGCTCCGTCACCGATGCCGTAAAGGCTATTATATGCACATCGCCCTTCGGAGCTGGCAGCGCGCGTATCTGCTTTATCGCCTGGTACCCGTCCGATACCGGCATATGCAGGTCAAGGAAAATAAGATCGAAATCTCCGGCAATGAATGCCTCATAAGCATCTTCGCCGTTCTCCACTATCACCGGTTTCACGTTCAGCTTATCCATCTGCTTCATCAATATCATCCGGTTCACGTCATTGTCTTCGGCTATCAGTATCCGCAGGTGGCTCAGGTCGGCTTTCTCCCCCGCTGTGGGCGTGTTGGTGCCTGCATCCTCCGCCGCTATCACAAAAGGTATGGTAAAGAAAAACCTCGAGCCCCTGCCCTGGCTGCTCTCCAGCTCTATCCGGCTGCCAAACAGGGCAAGTATCTTTTTCACAATGGCCAGGCCCAGCCCCGTACCCTCATGCTTGCGCGTAAGGTGTGATTCGGCCTGGGTAAACAACTCGAATATCTGCTCGTGCTTATCCGGATGAATGCCTATACCGGTATCTGCTATCGAGAACAGCACTGCCGCTTCGCTTTCTGTTTTCGTCACCAGGCTCAGCTTCACTGTTACGCTACCCTTTTCAGTGAACTTTATGGCATTGCCTATCAGGTTATACATCACCTGCGATAAACGGATAGGGTCTGTAATGACGTTCATTTTCTTCAACCCCTCATCCATCTCCAGCAACAACTGCAGATGTTTGTTGGCAGCCTTTATTCGCAATACAGCACAAATATTCAACATAAACTCTGCCGGGCGCACAGGCACCTGTTCTAACGTCAGTTTATCTGAGTCTATCTTGTTAAAGTCCAAGATATTATTGATAAGGGAAAGCAGGTCGAGCGCGGAAAACTGAAGTATGGTCAGGTTCTCCTTCTGGCGTTCTTCGGGTTTGTCCTCCAGCAGCAACTCTGATATACCTACCACTGAGTTTAGCGGCGTCCGCAGCTCATGCGACATAGTGGAAAGAAAATTCGACTTCGATTCGGCCAGTTCATTCGCCTCTGCTATAGAAGATTGCAACTGTCGGTTAAGCTTTTCTTTCTCACTGATATTCACATTTATAGCCTCAAAGAAAAGGTAATGCGACACCACAAGCGAAATGAAATTGAGTATAACTATGATCTCAAAGCCCGGCGATACAAATTCCTGTGGTGCGCCGGGTGCATAAATACCCCCATTGCCATGAAAAAAAAGAAACAAAACGATGGGAAGTATACCGGTAACCGCATAAAAGATGCCATACCTGCTGCCCAATACAAAAAAGCTGCTCAGCGCGATCATGTATACAAATTGCACCGTAACAAGGTTGATCTTATGGGCATATACAAAGATGTTGGTCCAAACTACCAGCACCCCTACCAGGATCATCACATGAGTTAACACCTTTAAATATACCGGCTTATATAACAGCACCTTTACCAGTACAACATAGATAACACACGCTATTACCGCGCGTGTTACCTGCAGCCATTGTCCTGGGGGCCGGCCGGGGGCGGGGGGGGCGAGGGGGGGAGGTGGGGGGGGCGCAGGCGGACTTTGAGCTGGCCGTGCGGCTGGACTGCTAGGCGGCGGGGGTGGCGGGGGATGTGGGGATTGATGAGAAGACGCCTTCGGCGGTGCTGATCAACCGCGGGTGGCTGGCGATCGCGCGCGCGTTTGCGGGCGATGAGGCGGAGCGGGAGATGGTCAAGCGCGTGCTGAAGGTGTTTGAGGGCTTGGAGAAGTCGGAGGATGAAGAGCAGCAAGGCGACGGAAAGTGGGGCGCGATCCAGATTCGCGCGGGGGCGGAGCGGTCACGGAGCCGTGCGGAGAACGTCACTTCGACGCCGAGCGGCGCGGG
>CAYSIG010000079.1:0-8328 GCA_964430995.1 uncultured Flavipsychrobacter sp. | reverse complement strand
TACTTTGTCCCTCGTATTTAGGTGTAAGTACGAACACAAGATCATTTTTATCTGGTTGAACCGACAACCTTCCATAATAGATGATCGAATCAATTTTTATTTCCGCAAAGATTGAATAACTGATCTTTTTGTTCAAGTGCTGAAAAAGGAAATACCCACTTGTGTCTGCAGCCATTGATAAAACAAAATCAGTACCGGTATCTTTTTCACTCAGCATAACATTAACCCCACCTTTCGACGCTGGAATAAAATCCCCGTTCAGACTGTCGGCTATAAATATTCTGCCTCTCACATATCCTTCTCCCGGTATATTGTCTTTCGCATCCTTATACTTTTGGCAAGACAAGATGAACATAAAAAAAGTAAAGAGCGAAGCAGTGAAATATCTTTTATACATGATCTATGATTTTGTAAAGAGTTTAGTGAAAATTTTAGCATCGACATTGATAGACGTGAACCATCCTGCAGGTTTTAGTGCTGAGGTCTGGTTGACAACTGTATTATTTACAATTTCGTACTTCGTATTTCTACATAATTGCACCCCGTTGATGAGTTTGAGTCCCGGAACAAGATCGATACTGATGCCAGGATAGTAATTAAACCGAGGGCGTATTATATCGATGCCGGCAAACAACGAAAACCGCTGAGTGAAAGTTGTCCATCCATTGAACAGAAAGAAAGACGATTCTGCCTTATAAATCTTACATGGATACCAATGGAGTCCCGCGATGCCATGAAAGCGATCATTAGCATTTTTCACTTCTGATACCTTAGCAGTATTTTCCAGGTAGTTATTAGTATAATCTTCCCAAGTAAAGCCAACACCTGCACTAAAATCAAACATTATTTGCTTCCCAAAACGTACTTTATCCCGATAGACAAGAACTGTGTCACCTGTTGCTATATTTTTCTCTACTAAAGTAAACGACACGTCTTTATTTGCGTCTGATGTCATTCTCGCTTCAAGAGTGCGAAATTTAGGAGTATTATCTACTTCAGGTTTCAAAGTATCTGGTGGCAGATTTCTTGTTGGTATAGAAATTAATTGAGCCAACACGTTAAGTTTCCGTGTTATTGAATTAAGTATTGAATTGTATGTGCTATTGCAATTTTTCAATTGATTAGTAAATGCTACGAAACTGTCAATTAACAGATCGAATTTTGCCTCAACATTAGTTTTACTAGTATAGTCAACAATATTATTATTACGATTGTGAAGAAGGAATCGCTTTACAACAGAATCTGCTACGATGATATCGTAGTATTGAATGTACTGATTTAAAATAAATGGCTTGTCAACCTTCCAGTCTCCGGTCAAGTAAAATATGTATCCGTCCTTCTCAATATATTCAATATTTGTTTCCGTAGTCTCTGATTTTTTTGCCAATTCCTCAAAATATTTTTCAGTGAATTCATTTCCCTGAGCATTCATTCTATCCAAATAATATCCTGCAGGTGCCCTCCCTGCACTACGATTACCGGTTGCTTCCGAAGCTTTAGTAATGCCTGCGGGAACATTTGTTGGTGCTACTATTGGAGGAACGGGCTGAAACAATGATAAAAAATTACCTAGTGGCCCGGCTATGCCTGTGACTGATGTAATAAAAGCCCCAGTTCCTTCTAATGTTGCATTGAATTGTGTTACTCCGGCGCCATATTCAGATGTGAGTGTAACAACACTTTCCCGGTAGTTAATGTCACTGCCTGCTGGTACGTTGTGAGTGAGTACGGTTACCTGCCTGGTATCGGTAAGTTGCATCGTCCTTTCATCATGAGCATAAGTTTGATAGTTATTGGAGGCGTCGTAATGCCACAATGCTGTTTTATAATTTTTCGACGATACAGGCAGAATCACCAGGTTTAGGGTTGTTGACGCTTTTAATAGTTCTTTATAATTAAGTTGATTTATTGTGTCAATGTGCCTGATGGAGTCAGACCAATAGAATGCTGCATTTTTTTCAGATGCCGGATACTTTTTGTCATCTGTCGTAACGAAAAAGGGATTAGTCACTGGCATGCCTTCAGTATACCATAGCCAGCGTTTGAAAAATGGCATTCTCAGCAATGTAATAACTCCATTTGTGCTGCCGTTAGAAAAAGCTGCAGACATATTGGTTGTTAAACGTCGGTGCCAACCATTACTCGTATCACAAGAGTTCGACACGTTTATGAGTCCTTTCACACTATCAACAGAAGTTTTTAACTGTTTATAGAACAATTCAAGCCTTCGCCAACCTTCAATATATGCTGTGTCTTGCTGCAGGTTTTTTATATATGCATGGTCAGGGTCTGTATTATAAAGGTCAATTATCCAGTTCTTATAGGGGTCTTTATATAGTACACGTCTTTCTTTCAGTATATCATTATTAACTTCCAGCCCTCTGCCATATATGGAAATCGGGCTAAGAAATTGGTTTATTGCTTCCTCCGGGAAGTATAGATATGCACGGCTAAACGTAGGGCCTGCCGTTAATAGATCAGCACGAACCCGTTGCATTTCTAGTAAAAAATCATAATAGAATGAAGTTCCCCAAATTGCATCATACAGAGGGCGTAGGTTAAGGGTAGGGTCCTGTAAATTGAATATAATTCTGTCCAATTTCTTTATTAGGCTATTTTTCAGCGCGATTTTTTGCTCGGTAGTCAATGTACTGTCTTTAAATGTGAGGTTTATCACATCATTCTTATTAACAGTCTCAAAAGACCGATTGGTTGGTAATATCAGTTTGCCCTCTTTAAAAAAGATGGTATCTGCTTGCTGGCCGACTGCCATGTTAATAAGAAAGCAGCAACTAAAAGAAAGAATAAAATGTTTCATATGCATAATTGTATAGCAAATATATAGTGTCAAGCTAGTCATGTAAAGGGGAAATTTGCCTTTTTCCCATGGGAAAAATACCCTTTATTGTTTCATGGTCTTTGACTAATGATTGGATTTGCGCCTCACATGCGCGATTCATGTGACAAACACGATAATAATATAGCTCAACTCAGTACATCAATTTTAAACGACTAAATGAAAACAGTTTGAAGCCTTTAAGTGTGAAGATGTACGGAATACTATCCTCTGAAAAGGTATTATTCTTCAGAGCGGCTTTTACTTTTACCTCATAAAGCACATGCGAGTTTAGCCCTTTCATGCGAACATAGTTGTTTGTAGTAACAAGCTTTTCCCATTTATCTGATTTCATTTTTCTCGCTTGCACGATATACTCTTTAACAGAATCATCTTTGTCCCAAATAACATAGGCAAACCTGCATGTGTCGTGCACCGGACGGCAACGATAGTATTTTACAAAATCATTTATTACTGGTGTGTGTCGATCGTTTCTACTTTGATCGATTTTGAATATCCCAGAATTTTGTTGCTCCGTTTTTAAAAAATAAGACCTCTCCCCCCCTTCAAGAAACAGGCTACGCATTCTGTCTTTCTGTCGTTTAGTGAACATCACCATACATGCATCATTCACATAGTCCATGTAATTCATATACATTGCGCCGTCGGGCTTATTCTGACAAGAAAGACTTGGGAAACCCGGGCAACCTGAGTGAGGTCTTTCTTGCGGAGGTGTGTCATCAATCATATCATCTCCGCATTCTGCATCACCCCAAATATGTCGAAGGTTCAGCCAATGTCCAACTTCATGAGTTAAAGTCCGACCTTTGTCAAATGGAGCTGTCGCATCAATCGACCCAAAATATTTGTAATGAACTACCACACCATCATATTCGCAAAGCCCACCAGGAAAAGCCGCGTAACCAAGCAGCTGATATTTACTGCCGTCAGAGATATTACCTACCCATATATTTAGATATTCTGTACAGCTATAGCCATCGTTGCCGCCTTGAGATGTAAACTTTATTGGTTCATGCTTGGGTTTGTATATCTGTTGTCCATGATCATCATAATCCAAATTGATTAAAAATTTTTGCCTTCCTGCTTTTGTTCTGGTTATTTCTTTTAGGTCAAATTGAATTTCACAATCGGCAATTTTGTCCTTAAATTGAATTGGCACCATAGTTAAATCTACATTTTTTGCAGAATAATCTTCATTCAGAATATCAATTTGTGATTGGATTACTCTATCAGATAAGTTCTCTACTGTATTGTTATAGACTACGTGCACTACAATAGGTATTCGTATAACACCTACAACTCGGTTAAGTCCTGTTAACTTCGAAGAATCTGTTTCTATTCGGCCATATCGACCTAAAAGCTCCGGAAAGCCTGTGACTATCTGTGAATTGTAAAGTTGTGTACCACAATTACGCTGCGCAAATAAACTAGAAAATGAAAGCAAAAGAACAAAAATTAATAAATATCGATTCATAACTTGAGATTATGCAGACAAAATAATATAAAGAAGAAACGATGTCTCAGGTGAAAATCCCCATATTCTTGCCGGGAAAAATACTATTGCACATGCGCCGATAAGATATAAACAGATTAATTTTCAGATATACCGTGGTGGAACTCGAACCAGTTAATTATTGAAGATAAACAGATTGTAACCCTCAAGAAATAGTGGGCTCATCCACTCTTTAGAGCTTCTTACTTGGGTCAATTGTAATGGTCTTGTACCACGTTGCCCGGAAGCTGGTAATTATCTCTGAAAAGAAAGAAAATGAGCAACTGTTCATCCTGAATAAAATAACTTATTTAAAGCAGCAGGCTTTAAATGAGTTGATGAAACCACATTTTATTTTCAATTGTATGAATTCGATACAGCAATACCTCAACAAAACTGACAAGGATTCAGCTAATATCTATCTGTCTGATTTCGCTTCGCTGATAAGAATGACAATGGAAGATGCACAGAAGGCATTTTATACACTCGAAATGGAAATATCAAGATTAAACCTGTACCTCTCATCAGAGCAACTCAGGTTTGGGGCATAAGCTACGGTATCAGATGTTTATTGACGATAATATTGATACCCATGCAATACGTAACTCCAATATGATTGTTCAGCCATACATCAAGAATGCGACTTTCCATGGCCTTATGCCAAAGGAGGGTAACGGTAAAATTTTCGTATCTTTTAAGTGGATGTATGAAAGCGATGTTCGGGTAATTGTCGAAGATGACGGAGTCGGTTTAAATTACGATGCTAGGAATAGAGTGACCTCAACTATGGCAGGGTAAGTAATCTGAATCCATTCACTTTCTGGCTTCAAAACCCATTTTTTGCCATGACCGAGGCTTTTGGTGTAATTGGCAAGTCGCCCCCCTTTGGCGGTGCTATCATGCAATAGACGCCCAATGGTGGTGTCGCTGAACTCCGACACGTTTCGGGTGCGGTGTCCCATCTGGTTTAGCTTTTTGGCAATCAATCCCTTCTTTTTGTGTTCGGCAAAAAGTTCATAAATCATTTTTCGTATTGGGGCTTCCTGCTGATCTATAACAAGTTCTTTGCCTTTCCACCGATACCCGAAAGGAGCTGCGCCACCCAATGGCTTGCCCATTTTTGCCCGGATAGGTAAGGATGCGGCCACCCGCTCGGCGATCTCTGCCCGTTCCCATTCTGCCATTGCTGCAATGATGGTAAAAAAACAATCCACCTGATGGGCTGCTGTTGTCTACTCTATGGAACCAATACAAAATAACCTTCGATATTTTCGAAAGCAGAATAAGTTAACACAATGGGATGTGGCAAATTATTTAGGATTTAAAAGTATTGATCGCATTTCTAAATGGGAAAAGGGCAAACAGTACCCGCATGTTACAAACTTACTCCAACTTGCAGCATTGTTTGGCGTTCACGCAGAAGATATTTACCAAGACATTCAAAATTAACTATGCAATTACAGGAATATAGGGAGCAATAGCCGCAACAATACCAGCCTTATGTTCCGTCTTTAGGAGTCTTAATACAAGGGATGGGTAGCCGTCATTACCGAGGTTAAAAAAACGGGAGATTCTTTTAGCTAAACTTTTTCTATTGTAGTATCTCAAAGCTGAATTATAATCAGCGGCGTCTATTATGCCTTGATATAATGCAGTTGCGGCAGCATACAACACAGGCACATCTATTCCTGCCATGACGTTGTCAATCCCGTCAGTAATTCCTTGTTGATTATTGTCAGCTTTTTCGAAACGACTTAATTTAAATCTAACTTCTTTTTCTACCCTGGAAGAAACCTGCGTTTGAAATTCTCGCTGAAGTTCTTGCAGTACAAATTCATGAACACTAGCAAGTACATCGCCCGAATTCAAGGCTAAGTAGTTTGCAACAAGTTCAATTAGTGGGTCAACACAAAGAAGATTTTCTATCTCGGCAACATTTATTGTGAATACTCGATGTGCCGCCAAGGCCGTGATTTCCTCGGGCACACGAAAGTCACTGTCAATAATTCCGCTGGCTGAAATATGATGTATAGCTGGGACTCCTTGTAGCGCCTTAGTTGATTCAATTACCTTCTCACATCCCCCTCGTGGCATTATATGAAAAGCCGGATATGCAGCTTGATACAAAATGGTATCATAGCTATCTTTTTCCCCTTCGGTAAAAATAATACTCTTACGACTTCCTAAAACCTCTACTATTAAGCTTTCTGGTAAGCCGTCGATTTCAGGAACTTCCTCCCAAATCCATTGATTACTCCCGTTATATTCTCTTATCCAGATTTTTTTCGCCGCACTTCTCGATGCAACAAAATCAAGATCGTGAGTGATATACACAATAAGTTTGTTTGGACAAAGTTCTTCGATTTTATTCCATAATCGAACCATTATTGATTTATGCAAATGAATTTCGGGTTCATCTACAACTATTATTGAATTTTCCTTAACACAAAGGCATTGTCCAATCAGGTAGAGAGCTACCCGCTCGCCATCGCTCATGTTTTTGCCATGATAGTTGGGCTGACCTTCTTTCGCAGTAAGCACTTTGCCATCATCAAAAATAATTTTTCTATGTGGCATTATATCGCTCCACACTTTCTCAATGACATCTATAGGTGCTTCTTCTACGGGTACATAAGCACCTGCGAGTTTTGTTGCTGACGTATGTTCCTGGTCTCGCTTTATTGTTCGTGCAAATAGTGTCGACAATAATTTTTCATAGTCATTAAGCATTGATATCTCAGGTGTACGCCCCCATCGCATCTGATCCCTATTGGCCATTGTTATTTCTTCTCTATCATCTCCAATAAATAACCATTTCTCAGCTTGGGCAAGGTTTTTTAAAGGTGCAAATTCCGGTATGTTAAGTGCTCTTTGAGCAGAAATTCGATGGACAAGCTCAGGTTGAGTTCGTTCGATCCAAGCACCCATTCTTGATTTTCCAGAACCATTTGCGCCAACAATTACTAAATTGCCCTCGCACTGAGTAACAATATTTGGGTTGCCATGAGTTTTTGGTGGTAGTGTGATATTCGGCTTCATATTTCATTTTATTAATGGCAAAAATATACTTATTGTTATAAATAACAATTTTGTAACCCCACAACTTGGATTTCCGAAGCTGTCAAATACCACAACATAATAGCACAAAGCACCCATGATCTTGAATTAGTCATGGGTGCCCGTCCACCTCCGCCGAACTAACCCTTTGGCTTTTTCTGCGTGCGATAGTGCCTGTCTATTCCAATTATCTTCCCTTCTTTGATTAGCCTGTTATGAATTCGCAGTAATACTTCTCCGAACTCTTGCAGGGCTTTGACTGTCTCGTCAGAAAAAAGCGCTTTTTGTTCCGGTTCATTCATTAATTAGTAACTAGAAATGATAAAGACGGCAGTACTGCTGGGGCAGTACTGGACTTACTATAAATGGTAAACCTATCCTCCTTACTGATACCAACTCCGTTTTTTATCCTTAAACTATATGGAAACAATACAAAACAACCTCCGGCATTACCGGAAATTAAAGGGTTTGACACAGTGGGATGTCGCTCGACATCTTGGGTTTAAGAGTATTGACCGGATCTCAAAATGGGAGGCTGGCAAACAGTGGTCACATATTACAAGTGCGCTGGCAATAGCAAGATTGTTTGAGATTACCGTTGAGCAACTGTACTCTAACAATCCTTCATACTAACACGACCTTCAACTGGTGGGAGCGTTTTGAAATCAATTCGATAATTAACTTCGTCGATACTAGAACGATTAAATTGGAATTTGATCATTTCATTGAGGTTTGGTAGTAATGGACAATCTGCCAAGCAATCAATAAAAAGATTTCTAAAATTTCGCCAGTAATTATTTTCAGCAAGTTGGTTACTAATCCCCCCCCCCTAAAAAGTCTATGAATTGATTTTTAAACTCGACAAATTGACCTCCCCCCATTTATTGGACAGGCAAAACTAGAGTTTCAGGGCCTTTAAAAC
>CAYSIG010000078.1:0-9615 GCA_964430995.1 uncultured Flavipsychrobacter sp. | reverse complement strand
TTTATACCTTACAATAAAACACATAATATTCACCCACAAAGCATTTCAACACATAGGAAAGTAAATATTTATCGAAAACGACATAACCCCGAAAATTATACCTCCTCAGGTGGCTGCCACATCCCCCCGGATGCCTCAATTTCTCCATTTTTCGGAATCTCTTTCTAAAATACGGATTTAACACAAAATATCCACCACATGTAATGTGCTGAAAGTCAGCGATTAAAAAATGCAGCACAGATTTTGCATTTCGTAAATCCCTGTCTGGCACGGCGTTAGTTACTTCCGAAGCTGCGGCAGGGCACAACTAAATCGTTTACAACTACTTAACTCATTAAACACTCAAACAATGACACACAAAACAAGAATTTTCCTGGTAGATGATGATCCCATCTTTCGCCTGCTCACAAAAAAGACAATAACCAATACGGGAATAAACGCCGAGGTAATTGAATTCGTTAACGGCCAACAGGCTATGGAATATATAGAGCAGCACATGGACAAACCCGCAATGCTGCCCGATACCATATTCCTGGACCTGAATATGCCTGTGCTTGATGGATGGGGCTTTCTGCGTGAATATGAGATACTGCTTCCCTTTATCCGGAAAACATCGAAGCTCTACATCCTGTCTTCATCTATGTCGCCTATAGACGTGGAGCGGGCCGCCAATATCCCTTTTGTAAAAGACTATCTTGTAAAACCAATCAACAAACAACAAATAACAGAACTGATAACTGCCAGTATGCCTGACGCCTACCACCATGCAAAAAATAACAGTGAGGTGCCCAGGTATACTATTATCAACGGTTGCCCTGCAACGGTTGCTACTCCCGGCCAGTGGAGGAGACCTATGTGTATGTAAATGCAGGGGTGTGATGAGTAGGTACATATGCTCCACCTAATCCCTACCTTCGCAACATGGATGAAGATATAGAACTGGCGATCGACGCCCCCGCCGGTACCATAGACTGCCGGCTGGAGCCGCAGAGAAGTGACGCAGGCCTGTATTATGCCGCCACCATTCTCTACCCCAATATGGTAAACGGCTACAATCGCTCAGAGATCTATTGCCACAATATGCACCCCGCAGCAGGAGGCTACCGTTTTGAGGAGAGCGGGGATATCCACCCCAAAATAAAACTGCTGGAAGCGCAATTATCAGCGACTATACTAAAGGCGCGGGGCGGGAAATAGTAGCCGGGAGCTGGATATGTCCATAATCCTGCAATATTCCCGGTTTGTTTTTACTTTTACCTCCGCATGGCCAAAAGTAAAAAAGGAGGTTTCAGGAGATTTTTAAGGATAGTGCTGCGCGTTGTCCTGTTCCTGTTCGTATCGTCCACGTTATATATGGTGCTGTGCAGGTGGGTCATGCCCCCCATCACCATCACGCAACTGGGCGGCCCGTTGGGCGGCTACGGCCTCAAGCGCGACTATGTGAGCTGGGACGAGATACCACGCAGCGTGAAGCTGGCAGCCATAGCCAGCGAAGACCAGCTCTTCCCCGACCATAACGGATTTGACTGGAAAGCGATAGATAAAAGCCTGAACGCAAAACCATCGAAAAGGAAAAAGAAGAAGCGCCCCGCAGGGGCAGCTGCCAGCACCATAAGCCAGCAAACGGCCAAGAACGTTTTTCTATGGCAGGGCAGCGGCTGGGGCAGGTATGTGAGGAAGGTGCCTGAGTTCTACTTTACGCAAATGATAGAATGGACGTGGGGCAAAAGAAGGATACTGGAGGTGTACCTGAACGTGATAGAGATGGGGCCGGGCGTCTTCGGGATAGAAGCGGCTGCGCAGCAATATTTTCATAAGCCCGCAAAGCGCCTGACGCAAGCAGAGGCGGCCATGATCATAGCCTGCCTGCCCAACCCTAAAAAATTTACCGTAGCGCCCATGAGCAGGCGCGTGCAGTGGCGCTACCCGCATATAATGGCCCAGATGGACAACATGGAGGGAGACGATGATGTGGAGGCGATAATAAAGACGCCATGAATTCGTTACTGAAGGCGCATTTTTCGGCTCCTTTTCCACGCTTCATAAGATCTGTTCGTGTTCTTTACAGCAGGTCCATTTCTCTTGGTGTATTTTCTCGTTACAAGTACTATAAGGCATGCCACAAGTACTAACATTATCACAATGATCGAAGCCATAATTGTTCATTTTTTTGTCGTTAAAAATGGTTTTACGCAGTGTGCTACGACTTATATTTAACTATAAGCATAATATTATTTCATTAACAAACGATTAACAATAACACTAAAATACTTATTGATGCTGAGATAATTAAATTTAACTAAGGAAAATCATCTTATATTTATTATAATAATACATGAATGGCGAAATCATTTGAAAATTCTACTTTGCATCAGTGATTGAAAAACTAAACATTGAGGAGTTCATATCCCGCGTGGGCAAGTACCCGGTATTAGATGTACGCAGCCCCGGCGAGTATGCCCATGCCCATATACCGGGCGCGCATAGCCTGCCTTTGTTCACAGACGAGGAACGGAAAATGGTGGGCACTACCTACAAACAGCAGAGCAGAGAGCAGGCCATAAAAGTGGGGCTCGACTACTTTGGCGTGAAGATGAGAAAGATGGTAGAAGAGGTGGAGGGGATTGTAAATTCAAAAGAGCAAAAAACAAATTCCAAAGAACAAATTCCAAAGAACAAGACAGTATTGGTGCATTGCTGGCGCGGGGGTATGCGCAGCGCAGGCGTGGCATGGCTGCTAGACCTTTACGGGTTCAAGGTATATACGCTGGCGGGCGGCTATAAGGCATACAGGAATTGGGTATTGGCGCAATTTGAGCAGGGGTACTCCTTAAATATCATAGGCGGCTATACGGGTTCAGGCAAGACTAAGGTGCTCAAAGAGCTGGAGAAGAAGGGCGCGGCCATCATAGACCTTGAAGGACTTGCCCATCATAAAGGATCGGCCTTTGGCGATCTGGGAGAGCCCGCACAACCCAGCCCCGAAATGTTTGAGAATAAACTGGCGATGGCGTTGAGGACACTGGCCCCGGACAGGACTATATGGCTGGAGGACGAGAGCAGGCGGATAGGCAATGTGAATATGCCGCTGGCTTTCTGGAATACTATGCGGAGGTCGCCGGTATTCTTTATGGAGGTGCCTTTTGAAGAGCGGCTGAAGTATATAACAACGGAGTATGGGAAATTTAAAAAGGAGCAGTTGGTGAATGCCATAATGCGAATACAAAAAAGGCTGGGCGGACTGAACACTAAGAACGCCATAAACCATATACTGGAGGATAATTTTACGGAGGCATTCAGTATACTGCTTGGCTATTATGATAAATTTTACGGGCACGGATTGCACGACCGGGAGCACCTTGATGAGTTGCTCACAGTGATAAAATGTAGCACTGTGGACCACAGCGAAAACTGCATGAGGGTGCTGATAACGCACAAAGAAAAAGCCGCACAATAAAATAAAAAAGATGGGAACGGATACAACTGAAATAAAACTGACCGGATATGCACATGGCGGTGGCTGCGGCTGCAAGATAGCGCCCGCAGTGCTGGAAGAGATACTGAAAACAAGTACCCCACAACCGTTTAATGGAAAATTGCTGGTAGGCAACAGCACTAACGATGATGCTGCGGCCTACGATCTAGGCAATGGCATTGCGCTGATAGCAACCAATGATTTCTTTACACCGATAGTGGACGATGCCTATGATTTTGGGCGAGTGGCTGCGGCCAATTCCATCAGCGATGTGTATGCCATAGGCGGCCGGCCTGTAATGGCCATAGCCATATTGGGCTGGCCTGTAGAGAAGCTACCCGTGGCGCTTGCCAAAAGGGTGCTGGAAGGGGCAAGGGCCATATGCGCTGAAGCCGGTATCCCACTTGCCGGGGGGCATAGCATTGATACCACGGAGCCGGTTTTCGGGCTGGCGGTAAATGGACTGTGCGACATAGCCAACCTGAAGCGCAATAACACAGCGAAAGAAGGCGATCTGCTTTTCCTTACCAAGCCACTCGGGGTGGGCATCCTAGCTGCGGCGCAAAAGAGGGGTGCACTTACTAAGGAACACCTGGATATATTGGTAGCCCAA
The DNA here is from genome assembly GCA_964430995.1 of uncultured Flavipsychrobacter sp. GTDB lineage: Bacteria > Bacteroidota > Bacteroidia > Chitinophagales > Chitinophagaceae > Nemorincola. The sequence goes on along the minus strand of CAYSIG010000078.1, from coordinate 5,527 downwards.
CTCACACAACTCAACAAAGCAGGGGAAGCACTAGGCAAAATACCCGGCGTAACGGCAATGACGGATGTAACTGGCTTCGGGTTGGCGGGACACCTGATTGAGATGGCCGAGGGCAGCGGGCTGAGCGCAGAACTGGATTACGCACGCATTCAAATAACAGAGGGGGTGAAGGAATACCTGGCAAAAAGAATAACACCTGATGCCACCTTCAGGAACTGGAATGGATATAGTAGTAAGATACAGTTTGGCGCAGGAGTAGATGTAATGGAAGCCTTCAGCCTGTTGCCCGACCCGCAAACGAATGGAGGGCTGCTGATGGCCGTGGAACCCACATATCAGGCCGAAGTGGTAAGCCTGATGGAACAACATGGACTGGGGCAGTTTACGCAACCCATCGGGAGAATGGTAGCTAAGGGGGAAAAGGTGGTGATGGTGAAGTAAGGGCTGAAATTCGTATTTTAGAAAGAACACTTTTGACATGGGTAAAAAAGACGCCCGCATAGACGCCTATATTATCAAGTCTGCGGATTTCGCAAAACCGATACTCACACACCTGCGCGAGCTGATACACACCGCTTGCCCTGATGTGGAGGAAACATGGAAGTGGAGTTTTCCGCACTTTATGTATAAAGGGGCCATACTGTGCAGCATGGCCTCGTTCAAAGAGCATTGCGCTTTTGGCTTCTGGAAAGCTGCGCTGATAGAGGATATAGACAATGTACTGGAAGTACAAGAGCGCGCAGCCATGGGCAACCTGGGTAAAATTGCCGCGCTTAAAGACCTGCCCAAAGACAATGTGCTGAAGAAATATATAAAAGCAGCGATGAAGCTGAATGACGCAGGAGTTAAATTACCCTCGAGATCTAAACCAACAGCTAAAGGAATCGAACAAATAAAAACACCTTCCTATTTTATCAAAGAACTGAAGAAAAACAAGACAGCCGAAAAAGTGTTCAATGAATTCACCCCCGGCAAGAAGAAAGAATATATAGAATGGTTTGAAGATGCAAAAACAGACATCACCAGGAATAAACGCATGGCACAGGCCATAGAGTGGATAGCTGAAGGCAAAACACGTAACTGGAAATATCAAAAGTGCTGACCTTATTTGCCGGAGTTCTTTTCCAGTTCAGCATTTAGCCGGATGGCCTCCGCGTAAGTGGGATTTATTTTGAGTGCTGTCCCTAGTGTTGCTTTTGCTTCATTGTACCTTCCGGCGGTGTAATAACTATTTGCCAGTTCGTACCATGGCTCAACCTGTGCGGGGGTTGCATCAGCACTCCTGCTAAAAGCGAGAATAGCTGAATCTGATTTGTTCGTGCTCTTATATTTCATACCCTGACCAAAAAAATATCTCCCCGCAACACCGAGGTATTTCTGAATATTCTCTCGGTCTGGTGCGTATTTCCTTACTGTATCCCAGTCGGGCAGTGCTTTTTCGGGTATACCCATATTGTAATAGCAGAGCCCACGGTTCTGGTAGGATAGCATATGCTTCGGGTTTATAGCTATCGCCTTGTCAAAGTATTTTATGGCTTTACCAAACCATTCGTTCCTTACTACAACATTTGCAGCATTCTCTTTCGCGTAGGCCATGCATGCTGCTGCGGCATTATTATTTGCCAATGTGCTATTTGGCACTTTTTCTACATCGGCAAGAAAAAGTGTGCTATCGTTTTTCCACTCAGTATTCCTTTCTATGGTCTTAAAACCGGAGGCAGCTACCAGCACCACCATAAAGCCTGCCAGCCCCATTTTAGATATCCGGGCTATATTCAGCAGCCCGAAACCTTTATACAACAAATACCCGGCAGCCATTGCAAAACCTATGGATGAATGGTAAATGAGCCGCTCGCCCATAGGGGCTCCTATATTGAAGAACAAATTGGATACAAGCACGAGGTTGGCCAGGTATATAGCGATTGCAAAGCCAAGTACACGGCGTTTTCTCAGCAACAGGAACATGGCAATGAGCATTGCTGTATGAATTGCCAGAGAAAGATAAACCAATATGTTCGAAAAATCGGCATAAGGTATCTGACTGAAAGAGTAGTCAGCGGCCAGTACGTTCGGGAACGCCAGCATCTTCAGGTATTCATAAAGCACTATTATCTGCGTGGCTATTTTCTGCTCCATTGATGCAAAAAGGTAGGGATTGTTCATAACATCGTTCTCCGCGCCGGCAGCTACGCCATTAAAAGCATTTGTGCGCATGAGCAGGTATATACACACCGGTATAAAGTAAGGCAGGGCTGTCTTTATACTGAAGCTGAGCGGCTCATTTTTGAACAGGTAGAATGATAAAGGCAGCAGGGCAATTAGCGTAATGGCATATTCTTTGGACAGCAGGGCAAGGAAGAAACACAGGCATGCCAGCAGCAGGTCCTTTATTTTTTTTGTCTCTTTATATCTGTACGATTTTATGAAGGTAAGGGTGATGAACAGTACCGACAATATTTCGTCCCTGCTTTTTATATTGGCCACCACCTCCGTATGTATAGGGTGAATAGCAAAAATGAGTGTGGCTACAAATGCCACCACACCATTCTCGGGGAAAGCAATGTTCCTGAAAAAATACAGCAATGCTATAAGTGATGTGATATATAGTATAACATTCACCACATGACGGCTGTGCATTTCTTCCGCTACTCGTGCCTGCTTCTCATCAGCGGTTTCGCGGTCGCCTGGTATGCCTTTCAGTTGCTGTTCTATGGCAAATGTGATAAGCGACAATGGCCTGTAACGCCCGCCTGCAAACTGGTTGGCTCCACCCCTTTGCTCCAGATAGCTTTGATAGGCATCCTTGGTCAGTATATCAGGAATACCTGCAAGACCCTGCTGTACATACTCATTATCTGTGATGGCCATACGGTCATCAAAGGCCGCCTCATGAGAAAAAGTATTGCCATAAAAAAGAAAGCCTATCAGGATAAGTATTGCAACCTGAACACGGTAATCAAGCAACGAGAACCGAGAAGTGGCGGCAGGAGCATTCGTACCCGCTTGGGGAGCATTGTTCTTTATTTCCTTTTTTTGCTGATATGCCATGGCGCACAAATATGCTACCATAAAAGTAGAAATAAACAACAAGAGCGGGAAATTGTTTGGCACCAGGAGCATTTCCATTATACAGACCTGTGTACAGGGGTATTAAGAAATTTTAAAATCCTGAAAAACCCTGATTAACTTTATAAAGTTCTAGTCCCGTTGTTTCGGATATGTATCCGAAATAACTGAATGAGTAATAAATAGCTTTGGTATTGTGAAAAATAAAATCAGGATTGCCCTTATATCCCTTGCGGTAATTATCCTTGCGATAATTCTGTTTTATATTGTCGTGATTATTAAAGCAAGGACTGATACGCCACATATTGTTTCGAAAGCACTGCGCTCAAAAAACGTTACTTTAAAAACTAACGATTTATCGCAATGGCAACTAGATGTATTATTGGCCGTTGAAGACCCTGATTTTTATCACCACAGTGGTATTGATTTTAAAACACCCGGTGCAGGCCTCACTACTATCACACAAGGGCTGGTAAAGCTGTTTTATTTCGAAGATTTCAAACCCGGCATTGCCAAGCTAAAGCAGTCCGTCATCGCACGCTTTGCACTAAACGTGCTGACATCCAAAAATGATCAGCTTACTTTGTTCATAAACTATGTCAACCTTGGAGAAGTAGACGGCAAGAGTGTTGCAGGCATTGACAATGCAGCGCAATGCTATTACCATAAATCAATATCCCAACTAAACAATGATGAGTATATATCATTGATAGCAATGATAATATCCCCGGAGAATTTCCATATTATCAACCATAAAAAACAAAACATGGAAAGGTGTGAGCGGATAAAAAAAGTGCTTGCAGGAACATACAAGCCACAATCCCTGATGGACGTGTACTATGACAAACCAGGCAAGTAAACAAAGTGTGGGTAGCAGGCAATATCGTGCCTCTATTTTCCAGAATGTATCCGGAATAAAAACATATCTCTGTCTACAATGCCGTTTATTGATACGATGCAAATGGCTTGCTGCATAGTCGGCAACTTTGTATTTGTCGCAGAGAATGTACATGCATAAAAGAACCTGAAATGACAGTGAGGGTATTTCACATACCGTTCGCAGAATGAAGGTTTATTCACAATTCCGGATAGACCGGAACAACTGGATTTGGAGTCACCCGGCACACAAATATGCTACCATAAGTGTTGCGATAAACAACAAGAGTGAGGAATTGTTTAGCGCTTATGGGCTATTATAAGGCTTTCCACCATTCCGTTTGCCTACCGGGATTGTCAAGATTGGTCACCTCGCCTATCATTGGGTGCAGCAAGGGCAAGCCGTTAATATTTGCCGCTTTTACAGCCCGATCAATCGGCTCGGACCAGTGGTGCAGCGAAAGAGAAAATTTACTCCAGTGCACCGGCATCAGGACATTTGCATTAAGGTCTTTTGCCGCCTGTACCATTTCTTCAGGCATCATGTGTATGTGTTTCCAGCTTTTATTGTACTGTCCGTTCTCCAATATTGCAAGGTCGAAAGGGCCGTATTTGCTACCTATATCTGCAAAGTGCGCATCATAGCCGGAGTCGCCACCAAGAAATAATTTCTTAGTAGGTGTGGTAAGTATGAACGATGCCCATAAGGCACCGTTGCGTTTAAAACTTCTGCCTGAAAAATGACGGGCAGGTGTTACGTTTATTTTAAACCCGCCATCCAGCAGCAGCTCATCGTGCCAATCCCCCTCTTTTATTTTATCCGGTGCATAACCCCATCTCTCCAGATGGGCACCCACACCCAGCGAGGTAATTACTGTTTTTACTTTCGTCCTTAATTTTTTTACGGTGGGGTAATCGAGATGATCCCAATGATCGTGTGTGATGACCAGGTAGTCTATCTCCGGCATATCGTCCACAGTATATGCGTCGCTGCCCCGGAAACTTTTTGTCGTGCCGGGCAATGGAGATGCATTGCCGCTGAATACCGGGTCTACCAGAATTCTCCTGCCATCGGCCTGTATAAAATAAGATGAATGGCCAAACCACACAATGACCTGCTCATCCGGTTTTAAATCATGCAGTGATGTTTTCTTTGCCGGCACAGTGGCAGACGGTTTTCTTCCTTCTTTACTGCTGAAAAAGAATTCTTTAAAAACGGAGGAGAAGGTAGCGCCTTCAGTTAACTGTGGCGTGTCGCTCAGATTCTGAAACTGCCCGTTACGGTAGTTGGGCGATTTCCGAATCCGCTGCAGCCGGGCTCCTGCGGGCGCGCTGCCAAACTGCGGCATACGAATAAATAGCTGGTAGGTGAGTAGCAACAGGCTACCTGTTGCTAAAAAGATCAATAACGGTAACATACCCCAAAAATACGATTGCCTGTATTCACAGGCATTTGAAAATAGGTGAACAGTGGAAAGTTGTCGGTGTGTGGTGGTTCACTGCTTATAAGCATGGTACCAATGAGTACAAAAACAAAAACGCCCCAACAAATAAATGTTGGGGCGTTTTAAAAGAATATGGCAGC
>CAYSIG010000077.1:0-10790 GCA_964430995.1 uncultured Flavipsychrobacter sp. | reverse complement strand
ATGGAAACTCGCCCGCTCAGCAAGACAAAACGCTGGCGCCTGGTAGAAATTATTGAAAAAGCTAAGTAATTTTTAAAAATGATACAACAAGAATCCCGGCTCAATGTAGCCGACAACAGCGGGGCCAAAGAAGTACTTTGCATACGTGTGTTGGGCAATTCGGGTCAAGATTACGCGCATATAGGCGATAAAATAGTAGTAACCGTAAAAGACGCATTGCCTGGTGGCGGCGTAAAGAAGGGTACTGTATCTAAAGCCGTGATCGTAAGGACAAAGAATAAACTGCGCCGTAAAGATGGCTCATACATAAGCTTTGATGATAACGCAGTTGTACTGCTGAACGCCGCAGACGATCCTCGTGGCACCCGTATTTTTGGGCCCGTTGCCCGTGAACTGCGTGATAAGGGGTACATGAAAATCGTATCCCTCGCACCGGAAGTATTGTAAAATTTGTTGTACCTTTGCAGCCCGTTAGGAAAAAGCGGCAAAAGCAACGCTAAATTCATAGTAAAGTGAATAAGAGATTTAAACCAAAGTTCAACATCAGGAAAGGCGACAATGTGGTGGTTATTGCCGGCGACGACAAAGACCGTACCCAGCCTCGCAAGGTGCTTTCTGTTAGCCCTACTAAAGGCCGTGTGCTTATAGAAGGCGTGAACCTCGTAACCAAGCACCTGAAGCCAAACGCCCAGAATCCGCAGGGCGGCATTGTAAAGGAAGAAGCGCCTATCAACATCTCCAATGTGATGCTGTGGGACGCTAAGTCCAAAGCTCCGGCACGTATCAAGCGTGAGCGCACAGACAGCGGTTTCGTACGTATTTCTAAAAAATCAGGGGAGGCGATCAAATAATGGCAACGAATACTAAATATACACCCAGGTTACTCAATAAGTACAGGGATGAAGTGGTGCCCGCACTAATGAAAAAATTCGGGTATAAATCAGTAATGCAATGCCCACGCTTGGTGAAGATTTGTCTGAACCAAGGTGTGAAAGGCGCTACATCTGATAAAAAGGTAGTAGATGAAGCAGTTGCGGAGATGACAATGATCACCGGTCAGAAGGCAATACCTACGATGTCGAAGAAGGATATATCCAACTTCAAATTGCGTAAGAATATGCCTATCGGTTGCCGCGTTACATTGCGTAACGTGAACATGTTTGAATTCATGGATCGTTTTATATCAGTGTCTTTACCACGTGTGCGCGATTTCAAAGGCATCAGCGAAAAGGCATTCGATGGCCGGGGCAATTATACAATGGGTGTTACCGAGCAGATCATCTACCCGGAAATTAATATCGACAAGATAGCACGCATCAGCGGTATGGACATTACGTTCGTTACCACTGCCAAAACAAACGAAGAGGCTTACGAACTTTTGAAAGAAATGGGTATGCCTTTCACAAACATGGAAAAAACTGGTAAGTAATATTTTATAGAAAAAATCAAAACCGTCATAAATAATAAAGTTGTCTGTTCAATGACCTACAACTTAAGGCTTATGACTCACGACTAAAAACTATGGCAAAAGAATCAGTAAAAGCCCGCCAGCGCAAACGCGAACAAATGGTAGCCCATTACGCTGCAAAGCGCGCAGCCCTGAAAGCAGCCGGAGATTATGCAGGTCTTGACAAACTGCCTAAAAACTCTTCAGCTGTTCGCCTCAGGAACCGCTGCCAGCTTACAGGCCGCCCAAGGGGGTACATGCGCCACTTTGGTGTATGCCGACTCATATTCCGCGATATGGCGCTCGACGGTAAAATACCAGGTGTTCGTAAAGCAAGCTGGTAATTCCTGAAAAGGATAACGTTTCAAAGTCATCCGCATTGGTGGATGATACTCGTAACAAAAATTATTTACAAAACTCAATTAAAAAAATGGTAACAGATCCGATAGCAGACTTCCTTACCCGAATCCGCAACGCACAAATGGCGCGTCACCGCATAGTAGAAATACCAGCTTCAAATGTAAAGAAGCGTATGACCGAGATTCTCTATGAAAAAGGTTATATTCTGAAGTACAAATTTGAAGACGATAGCAAGCAGGGATTGATAAAGATAGCTTTGAAATATGACCCGCAAACTAAAGAGCCGGCCATTAAGTCTATGGAGCGTATCAGTCGTCCGGGTTTACGTCAGTATGCTAAGCCTGCCGATATCCGCAGGGTGCAGAATGGCCTCGGTATAGCAATCGTGTCTACTTCAAAAGGCGTAATGACCGACAAGGAAGCCCGTACAAAGAACGTAGGTGGCGAAGTAATGTGTAACATTTGGTAATTAAGTAGCAACAATATAAGACAGGCTGACAATTTAAGTTCTCTATACGGTAACTGAACACGGCCAAAAATTGAAAAATAATATAAAAACGAATTATGTCTCGTATAGGTAAAAAACCGATAACATTAGGAAGTGGAGTCTCAGCAACTATTTCTCCCGCTAATGAATTTATTCTTAAAGGCCCTAAAGGTGAGTTAAGGCAGGCCATTGATCGCGATATCACAATCAAAATTGAAGGTGGTCAGATTTTAGTTGAGCGCCCTACCGATCAGATACGTCATCGCGCATTGCATGGTTTATACCGCTCTCTTATTGCCAACATGGTTGAAGGCGTTACCAATGGTTTCAAAAGGGAGCTAGAGCTGGTAGGTGTGGGTTATCGCGCGTCAGTACAAGGCCAGTTAATAGATCTTGCACTCGGTTTTTCGCACAACATCATCCTCGAGTTACCTAAAGAAGTTAAGGCATCCGCTACGGCTGAAAAAGGTCAGAACCCAAGGATAATCCTTGAGTCTAACGATAAACAATTAGTAGGACAAATTGCAGCAAAATTGCGCAGCCTCCGTAAACCTGAGCCTTACAAAGGAAAAGGTGTACGTTACGCTAACGAAGTGGTTCGTCGTAAAGCTGGTAAGTCTGCTGGTAAGTAATCCCGGCCTCCTGAAAAGGAGGTGAGATTAAAGAAGTAAATTGTAGTTCATTAAAATATTAACGCTCCATTTTAGCCCCTACAGGGGTTTGGAGTTTAACTCCGGTAGCCCCCGGTAATTTAGGGGAGCCCGTAAAAACTGAGATAAAATGTCACAAGATCCAAAAGTAATACGCCGCCAGAAGTTACGCTGGCGTATACGCACAAAACTCCACGGTACTGTACAAAAGCCCAGGCTTTCCGTATTCCGCAGTAACAAGGACATTTATGTGCAATTGATAGATGATAACAATGGTCTTACACTTGCTGCCGCTAGTTCTCGTGAGAAGGATATCGTAGCGCAGGGTGGTAACAAAGTAGATAAGTCATTGAATGTAGGTAAAGCAATTGCTCAGAAGGCGAAGGATTTAGGTATTGAGGCTTGTGTGTTTGATCGTGGTGGCTACCTTTACCATGGTCGTGTAAAATCAGTAGCAGACGGCGCTCGCGAAGGCGGATTGAAATTCTAAATTGATTAGCTGATTAGCTATGAAGCTGGTTGGCTGATGAAAACAATATTTATAAGTAGGATGGGAACTAGCTAATCAGCTATTAATCACATCAGCTAATAGAAAATAAAATGGCGAAACAACAATTATCCAGGGTTAAAGGCGGAGACCTCGAGCTTCACGAAAAAGTAGTGGCTATCAACCGTGTTGTTAAAACAACAAAAGGTGGCCGTGCATTTAGTTTTTCTGCGCTTGTAGTAGTAGGTAACGGTAATGGTGTCGTAGGGCATGGTCTCGGAAAAGCTAAAGAAGTTCAGGAAGCGATCACTAAAGGTATCGATGATGCCAAGAAAAACCTTATCAAGGTGCCTGTAATGCGTGGCACTATCCCGCACGAACAACTTGCCAAGGAAGGCGCAGCGAAAGTAATGATTCGTCCTGCAGCCCATGGTACGGGTGTTATTGCAGGGGGTAGCATGCGTGCTGTGCTCGAAGCGGCAGGTATCACCGATGTGCTTTCAAAGTCACTTGGTTCGGCTAACCCTCACAACGTGGTAAAGGCTACTTTTTCTGCTTTGGCCCAGTTGCGCGAACCTATTAAAGTTGCGAAAGACCGTAACATAAGCCTTAAAAAAGTATTTAACGGGTAATTCCAAACCCCTTTCGGGGTTTATTTTTTTGAATCAATCTAAGAATTTAGAGTTTATGTCTAAGATAAAAATAACACAGGTAAAAAGCGGGATAGACCGCATGGAACGCCAGAAGCGCACGCTGAAGGCTTTGGGCCTGCGCAAAATGATGCACACTGTAGAAGTTGAAGCTACACCACAGATTCTGGGTATGGTTAAAGCCGTACACCATCTCGTGAAAGTAGAAGAAGTAAAATAAATAAATACATCAGGCGCCCTTTATTAGGGCTAGCCGAACTATTTTTAACCTGATTTGCGAGCGGTTATACATTCCGCGCAAGTTCAAAAATTGTAAACATGCAATTACACAATCTGAAGCCTGCAAAAGGTGCTGTAAAAAAGACAAAACGTATAGGTCGTGGTGAAGGTAGCGGCCATGGTGGAACAGCCACTAAAGGTACAAAAGGGCAGCAGTCACGTACCGGTGCTAAGACCAAAATAGGCCACGAAGGCGGCCAGATGCCAATCCAGCGCCGTATGCCAAAACGCGGTTTCAAAAATCCATTCCGCGTAGAATACAAAGTATTTAACCTCGGTCAGCTCGACTTTTTCATCGATAAGTATAACTTACAGGAATTCACTCCTGATGTACTTTATGTCAATGGTTTGATCAACCGTACAGACCTCGTAAAAATACTCGGCAATGGTGAGGTGAAGTCTAAAATACCATTTAAGGTAAATGCGGCTAGTGCTAAGGCTAAAGAAGCTTTGGCTGCGGCAGGGGCAACCATAGAGATAATTTAACATAACAGGCGCATTTTTTGGAGAAATGCGTCTTTTATCGTTTATTCGCATTTCATTTTTGATTAACAACAGTTCCCGTGAAGAAATTTATTGATAAACTGAAAAATATCTGGAGCATAGACGAACTTCGTAAGCGTATTCTGTATACAATTATGATTGTATTGGTCTATCGTGTAGGGTGTTACGTTTCCCTTCCAGGTATCAACCCTTCCAGAATAGCAGACGATAGCGGTCCGGGTGGCATTCTTGGCATTTTGAACATGTTTGCTGGTGGTGCGTTCAGTCGCGCTTCCATCTTTGCGTTGGGCGTAATGCCTTATATCTCCGCCTCTATCTTTATGCAGCTTGCAGGTATTGTTATACCGCAGATTGCAAAAATGCAAAAAGAAGACAGCGGCAGAAAGAAGATTACAATGTACACCCGCTACCTCACTGTACTTGTTACTGCATTTCAGGCAAGCGCCTACGTTGCATACCTTCGCTCTCCCTCGTATGCTCAGGCTTTATCTCCCGATTACAGTCCTTTCATGTTCTGGTTATCTACCATCGTAGTGCTTACTGCCGGTACGCTGTTTGTAATGTGGCTGGGTGAGAAAATAACTGACAGGGGTATTGGCAATGGTACATCACTCATTATCATGGTGGGTATCCTCGCACGTTTTCCTCACTCTATCATTCAGGAGTTTGGTGCAAAGAACATCGGCGGTGGCGGCGGTTTGCTTATATTCCTCATAGAATTAGCTATTTTCATCGCAGTTATCATCGGCCTTATCCTGCTCACTCAGGGTGTGCGTAAAATTCCGCTGAATTATGCCCGCCGTATCATAGGTAGCACTAATGCTGCTAAAGATGTTACCGGATCACGCGATTTCATACCGTTGAAAGTCAATTCTGCAGGTGTAATGCCTATCATCTTCGCTCAGGCAATGATGTTCATTCCTACTATTTTCACAGGTTTTTCAACTAATGAAACTGCTGCTGGTTTTGTGCAGGCTTTGTCTGATAACCGCTCTCTGTGGTACAATCTTATCTATGCTATCATGGTTATTGCTTTCACCTATTTCTATACAGCGTTGATATTCAACCCAACAGAAATGGCTGATAACCTGAAACGTAATAACAGCTTTATACCGGGTGTAAAGCCGGGTGAACCTACTGCCGATTACATCGCTACCATCATGGACCGTATCACTTTACCCGGTGCATTTTTCCTTGCTCTGGCTGGTATCCTTCCGGGCATCGCGGGTTTACTTGGCGTTACCAGTGGCTTTGCATCGTTCTTCGGTGGTACTTCAATGTTGATTGGCGTTGGTGTTATACTTGATACCTTACAGCAAGTGGAAAGCTATCTGCTTATGAACCATTACGACGGTTTAATGAAAGCAGGGCGTATCACTGGTCGCACAGCTATTAATACTAGCAGCAAGGCTTCGGCTTAATCTCCGGAGATTGCTGAAAGCAATATGACTTAATTAAAGCCCTTTATGGGTTGGAGTATGATACACATCAGGAGTAACGAGGAGATAGAAATTCAAAGAAAAAGCGCATTATCAGTTTCTGCCACCTTAACCGAGGTGGCAAAATTTTTAAAGCCCGGTATCAAAACTATCTCCATTGATAAAATGGCCGAAACCTTCATCCGCGACAATGGCGGCGTTCCGTCATTTAAGGGGTATCATGGCTTTAAACATTCTCTTTGCATTTCAGTAAATGATGTTGTTGTGCATGGTATACCGGGCGAGTATGAGCTTAAGGACGGGGATATTGTTGCCATAGACTGTGGTGTGTATATGAACGGTTTCCACGGAGACTCGGCCTATACTTTTGCTATCGGTAATGTGAAGGAAGAAGTACTTCAGTTGTTAAAGGTCACTAAAGAGTCTGTTTACCTCGGTGTGGAGCAGGCAAAAGATAAGAACAGGGTCGGAGATATATCATTTGCCGTCGAAAATTATACCAACAAGGTACACGGCTACGGTGTTGTCCGCGAGCTTGTAGGTCATGGTGTCGGTAAGAAGCTGCACGAAGACCCACAGGTGCCTAATTTCGGCCGCCGTGGCGATGGAAAGAAACTCAGGGAGGGAATGGTGCTCGCCATTGAACCAATGATAAATCTGGGCACCCGCGAGGTCTACACACTCAATGATGGCTGGACTGTGAAAACCAATGACGGCAAGCCTTCTGCCCATTTTGAGCATACTACCGCTGTAAGAAAAAATAAAGGTGAACCATTGTCTAGCTTTGCCCCCATTGAAGCTGCCGAACTGGCCAATCCCGAACTCAACTGCAGCCAGTACTCGTCTTTATCACCAGTGCTTCAATAAACCGGTTAATTATGACGTTGAAAGATAAATTTGAACAGGCGGTTGCAGATAGCAAGCTGCTTACTTCCCGTCCCGACAATAATATATTACTGCAGCTCTACAGTTTATACAAACAAGCTACCGAGGGCGATGCTCCTGATGAAGGGCCTTCAAATCCGTTCGATTTTATTGCTAAAGCAAAACATGATGCCTGGGTAAAGCTGCAAGGGCTCTCTGCCGATATTGCAATGGAGCAATACGCCACCCTCGTTGAAGGTCTCAAAAAATAATCGGCACAAAGAATTGCTGATTTTCATGTAAAGCAACGTTTACTACTATTGTTGGCATAAATTTATTGTGCAATTCAGAGCATAATATACAGGCATGAAAACAGCGATAGTGATAGGGGCTACCGGCCTCGTCGGGAAACATTTGGTCAGTTTGTTACTGAATGACTCACGTTTTGATCTTGTAAAGGTGTTTGCGAGGCGGAAAACCGGTTTCAGGGATGAAAAGCTTCAGGAATATCTGGTCGATTTCGGGGAAATCAGTGGTTGGAAGGAACTTGTGAAGGGAGATGTGTTGTATTCTGCGATGGGTACCACTTTACGGTTGGCAGGTAGCAGGGAAGGACAGTATAAGATTGATTATCATCATCAGTATGATGTAGCCCGGGCGGCAGCCATAAATGACGTGAAGGAGTATGTTCTGGTTTCCTCGGCCGGGGCTAGTTCGGGATCAAGGATATTTTACTCGAAAATGAAAGGTGATCTCGAGCGGGATGTGAAAAGACTGCCTTTTGAAACGATTCACATTATCAGGCCGGGCATACTGACAGGGGCAAGGGAAGACGTGAGAATAGGTGAAAGAATAGGCATTGGGTTAATGGGAGTGTTCTCAGTTATTCCTGGCCTTGGCAGCCTTAGCCCGATAGATGGGGTAGTAGTGGCAAAAGCAATGATAAATGCTACATTCAGGCGCGTGGTGGGCATACATGCGTATACCATGGGCGAAGTTTTTAAACTGGCAAACAGTGTCAATGTTTTGGCTGTCCCCGGTAGGTCATGATTTTGTAGCACCGCTCAGTAGTAACCTGAAATGGGTACCTACCTCTCCGAATGACTTGAAATTAAGAGGGAATTCAAACGTCACATGTAGGAAGCTAAGGAAGTACAGCGTCATCAAACCGGTTTGGTAATCCGTAAAATAGAGAGCTAAAGACAATGCCCAGATAATGAGGATGATCAGCAGCGATTTACGCGGCACCTGGTGCCATTTTATCACCGAGGTTTTACTAAACCAGTTCAGGTAATGGTAGGTATACGCAAAGGCAATGAAGCGGGCAAGCATCACGCCCATGCTAGATGTGTAAATAAAATCTCTGTCGGCTGGGTTATGTAGAAACGTGTCGAAAATCTGCTTGCTGTAATTCAGAAAGCTGGCATCGTACGTTTTCTCTGCATACGGCGATGGTGTTGTTATCATGTTTGGAAACAGGATAAAGAGGCTCGCCGCGCAGCAAACAAATACTACCAGCGACAGAATACCCGATGTGCTCTTGCTTTTAAGCGCGCCCAGTAGGATAAATACTCCCGTAAATAAAAAGACATGCACCAACGTAGGCAGGAATACTGAAAAGGTGATGAACATGAACTTTTCCGTATGGAACATATATCCTACAACCGCAATCAATACAAAACCTACGATTCGTTTTACAATGTTTTTGGTAAGTATCATCAGTGCCGCCCCGGCAAATGATGTGAATATCATGGAGGGTACACTACTGCCAATGGTGTTGGCAAAATCAACCATATCCTGCGTTACTATCGGCCGCCCCTCGGTGTCTTTGGGTCCCCATAATAAATAAAAATGTGGCAGTATGTTCGGTATGGTAATCAGCAATGCGAAAATCCCCAGTATAAGGAAGTCCCGTTTGCCTGGGCTGAAACACTGACGTTTGTGTAGCCACGAAATCTCTGTGAGGTAGTGTAGTGGCCCCAGCACGGCATATGAAAAAAGGAACAGCTCAAAGGGTATGATGAATGCGATAACGCACGACAGTATCATCAGGCCTATGTTGAGATAATTTATCTGGGTTGTATTCATGCTCTGTATGTATAAAAAGGCACATAGGGCATCACAGCAGGATAAAGTTATTCATTTTTTACAAGTTGCTGTTTCTCCTTGTAAAAAAGCAGCAGCGCCGCACCCAGCAGCACCAATACTACCGACAGTATTTCTGCTTGCGTTGGCCGTATAAAACCCCAGTCATATTTATAGTTCACCCGTATCTTCTCAACCAGGAAACGCTCTATGCCCACCAGCATCAGGTAGGTGCCAAACATCTGCAGGCTGCGGGTAAACCGCTTGCGCACCGCCCACAGCACAAAGAACAGCATCACGCACACAATCGCTTCGTATATAGGCGTTGGGAACACGCTCACCGGCAGCACATTGCAATATTCGCCGGTGCAGCCCTGTATCGCCATGCCTTCATAGCCCACATTGTGCGGGTAGTTCATCCCGAACAGCCACCGGGGCAGCCCACCGGGTGCGGGGAAGTATGTCTGGGGCTCATTGCCTATTAATTGTGTTATGCGCCCCGCATCAGCGGTGGTAGCGGTCCGTAGCGCGCCATCCGGTTCAGTAATGTAGGCCGTGTTGTATATGCCCCAGTCACCATCGCCTGAGAATTGACATCCTAAACGCCCGAGGCCATAAGCCAGCATAATGCCGGGGGCTGCCGCGTCACACATATGCTTGAACGGTATCTTATGTCTGCGGCTATAAAAATAAAACAGCAGCGTGGCCATGATAAGGCCGCCCAGGAAAGTAAGTCCGCTTGATGAGGTCAGGCTGCGGATAGGGTCTTTTATAAAATCGTCCCAGGTCTCTAATGCGTTAAATATTTTAGCGCCCGCAAGGCCGCCCACCGCCGCCACCACCACTATTTCCGTTATGCGCTCATGTGGGTATATGGCTATATTCTTAACCACCGGCTCGGGCAGTTGTTGCTTTTTTTTCTCTATATATTTTGCATAAGTGCTGATGGTCGCCACCAGCAGGCCTAGGTAAAAATTGCCTTTCACAGAGAGCAGGTAGCCCATTGGGTCAGGGGATACTTCAGCAATGTCGGTGAATATGCCCCCTACTTTATACCCGATGATAAAACCAACGAGCGCCGAGAAAAATAGTTCCATTTTTGTCACCGGCAACCCCAGTGTCATAGTTATTACCTCCGGCTGCAGCAGGCCTTGCTTTTCCTTTCTTTTCAGTTCCTGCCCCATAGTCCAAGCCGCTCCTATAAACGACAGCGCCACCAGGAAACCAAATGTTTTGAAAAGGCTCAGCCATTGTGGCATATCAGTGCCAAACAGCGCCTGCAGTAAATACTGAAAATCGGGATACATGTGTGCAAATGTAGGCGATTAGTAATAAGGTTAATTGGCCAAAAGGTTAAAAAGTTAAAAAGGCTGCTATAGGTATGGCGAAAAATGCTCAGTTAAAGAAAATATGTTCTTGCTTTTTAACTCTTTAACCTTTTATCTTTTTAACTTTTTATCTTACATTTGCACCACGGTCGGATGGCCGAGTGGCTAGGCTCAGCTCTGCAAAAGCTGCTACAGCGGTTCGAATCCGCT
>CAYSIG010000076.1:0-11120 GCA_964430995.1 uncultured Flavipsychrobacter sp. | reverse complement strand
AGTTTTAGATTGTTTGAGTTATTTTTAGTTTTTGTTTTGATTGTTTGTTGCAAGGGATATTACCAACGGCGTGCCAAAAACACAACCAATTGATAATCAATTATTTGATTTTTGGCATAGTACCTAAAATGTCCGTATCATGGATATGTTTTCCGAAAAATGGAATAATGGCGGGCAAAAGACAGGGTGTTTTCGAGTTGAAATGAGTAACTTAGCTAAAATAATTGCTTTCCATGCTGGATAAATATGTTACAGTAGATAAAGAGGTTGTTGGTGGTGTACCGGTATTTAAAGATACCCGCGTGACTGTAAAAACACTTTTTGACTATCTCGAGGATAGTTCGTTAGAGGAATTTTTAGTAGGATTCCCATCGGTCTCGCGTGAACAGGCTGAGGCTGTGATAGAACTGGCTGCGGCTAATATATTATCTGAATTGGCTGCATGAAAATACTTCTTGATGAAAATATAGATGTTCGGTTTAAGACATTTTTCCCGGCCAATATATATGAAGTATATACTGTTCGGGATATGCAATGGAATGGGATAAAAAACGGCATACTACTAAGATTGTTGTCTGAACACAATTTTGATTGCTGGATTATTGTTGATAAAATCTGCCATATCAGCAAAACCTTGATAATCTGCCATGTACCATTATAGTCCTTGATGTTTTCAGGAATACTTTGAAACATATAACACCAATGATTACAGACGTATTCTCCTACCTGCAGCAATTGCCGGTGAAAAAGATAGTTGTTATTGCTGAAAAAGGTAAAATTTAAACCTGTGAAACACTATCTGCTTATCTTATCGTTGCTTTCCTTTTCAGGGGTTAGTGCTCAGCAAACACTTTTCTGGTTCATGCAGAATGGCAAGGTGGGTTTTAAAGACGGGCAGGGAAACAATGTAGTAAAGCCCGTATTTGCATCATTGACTGATTTTTCTGAAGGGCTGGCTGCTGCAGGCATAGGGGCAGATGCGAGCAATGCCCTGTATGGGTTCATTAACGAAAGGTCGGAATGGGTAGTAAAGCCACAGTATAACGGGGCAGGCAGTTTCAGCGAGGGCTTGGCTGCAGTGAACCAGGCCGGGAAATGGGGATACATAGATAAAGACGGGAAGTGGGCCATACTGCCGCAGTTCTATCTCGCCCACCCGTTCAGGGATGGTCATGCCGGGGCCTGTAAGAATAATAAATGGGGTATTATAGACAAAACGGGAGTATTTGTGGTGCCCAACTTATATCATAGTGTTACCAACTTATACAATGCTGTGCTGGGCGTGTGCAAAGAACCCTCATCAAAATGGCAGGTAATTGATACAAAAGGCAATGCGGTATCGAAAAATACATTCACTAAAATAAAGGATTTCTGCGATGGCCTTGCCCCCGCAGCCGACGACAGCGATATGTATGGCTTTATTACCCCCATGGGAGAATGGGCTATCAAACCTAAATTCACGGATGCGGGGCCTTTTTCAGAGGGGCTTGCATTGGTAGAGATAGATTACAACGGCTGGGGCTTTATTGATAAAACCGGCGAAGTGGTGATAAAACCGTTGTACGATAAGGGGCGCGGTTTTGAGCATGGCTATGCACTGATGGAAAAAGGGAATGAGTACCTGTACATCAATAAGAAAGGTGAAGTGGTGCTGAGGTTTAGTAAGTAATGTCCCCGGTAATACTATGCCTGAAAGTCATAAATATTTATTTAATTTTGTCTTATGTTCCTACTTGACCAATATACAGGTGCAATCAGTAAACTTTGTGATGCCCACAGGGTAAAAGCATTGTATATATTTGGGTCTGCCCTTACAAATGATTTTAATAAAGAGAGCGATATTGACCTTGTAGTTGATTTTGACCCGATACCTGTGGCAGAATATGCTGACAATTACTTTGATCTGAAATTTTCATTGCAGGATATATTTAAACGTCCGGTGGACCTCCTTGAAGAAAAAGCGATAAAGAACCCCTATTTTAAACAGGCAATAAACCAAAAACGCAGGCTTGTTTATGGACACTGATATTAGGACATGGCTTTACGATATTCTAAAAGCCATAAACGAGATAGAGAGTTTTTTTGCCGGTGCCCCTAAAGATTTCTTTACGTATCAGAACGACCTGAGAACCAAAAGGGCGGTAGAACGGGATATTGAAATTATAGGAGAAGCTGTGAGCCGTATGTTGCACCACGATAGCTCTATAAAACTTTCCAACTCCAGGAAAATTGTTGATACCCGAAACAGAATTATACATGGCTATGATACAGTCTCTGATGATATTATCTGGGGTATTGTAATAAAGCACCTTCCACTGTTAAAAACTGAAATAGAAGAGTTATTGGCAAAGTAATCCCGGCAATTCTAAAATCCAAAAATCCCGCTCAAACCCGCGCCCACACTGCACCCAAAAACCATGACGGTACAGTAACTGTACCATGACGTTTTTTTTATTTGGCGGGTAATTCCACCTTCACGAACTTTACCTGAACCTGAAAAAATCAGGAACAAGTTCTTTGAAATATTGCTTTGTGAACTATGTGCCATGGCGGCATTTGAAGCCATGTATTTACTTGTAAGCTAAAAACAGGATTATCTAATCGAAGTGTAAGGTAATATCAGGACGAGGCATTATACCTTTTAGGGTATAATTATACCATTGGGGGGTATAAATATACCTTTTCAGGTATAATTATACCCCTTTATACCTTACAATAAAACACATAAAACAAGCCCCAAAAGCATTTTGCCACATAGAAAAATAAATATCTACCCGAAAACGACAAAACCGTCGAAATTATACCTTTCATCAACCACCGAAGCCTTGGCGACCGCATGCCGCCTTAGCTTTAGCGGTGGCGCAAGGGTGGTTCACCCGCCGTTATCAATAGCCATAGTTTTTACGAAGGCTATAGCTTTTTTATCAACCGCCGTAGCTATTTCAGCGAAGGTGGTAGCGAAGGAGGGCATCCGTTCGTCAGTACCCAAAAAATAAAATTTGTTTGGGGTAGCAGGTTCCTGCTTTTAAAAAATCGAAAATCTGCCTGGTGGTAACGAACGTTTTATATACACCCGGGGTTTGCAATAACAAAATAATAACGTTATTTTGTTTAAGATATAGTTGCCCCGATTCCTATACATATCCTGCCGGGCAGCGTGAGTATTAATTGTTAGCTAATGACTGAACAGCAAAAGATCTTTCTTGCCAAAAGTGATATAAAAGCCCACGACCTGGAGCATAAGCGAAAGGTTGCGTTCAATATCCAGAAATACAATGACAGTGTAGTAAAAGGCAAGCAGCAGTTTGCCAACCTGGAAGTGGCGCGCATGAGGGCCAAAAATGTGAAGTGGAAGACCATAGAAAACCTTGATAAATACCTGGAGCAGTTTGAAAAGAATTTTACGGCCAATGGCGGCAAGCTGATATGGGCAGAAACAGCGGAAGAGGCATTGCAGGCAATACTGCAGATATGCCGCGAAAAAAACACGACACAGGTGGTAAAGGCGAAATCGATGGTGACGGAAGAGATACACCTGAACGATTTTCTTCAGCAAAACGGTATAGATTCGGTAGAGACCGACCTTGGTGAATACATACAGCAACTGGACAATGAACCGCCGTATCATATTGTTACACCGGCAATGCACAAAAGCAAAGAGGATGTGGCAAGGGTGTTTCATGAAAAGCTGGGAACCGACCCCAACCTGACCCCGCCGGAGATAACCAGGATAGCCCGCCGCAACCTGCGTGAAAAATTTGTAACCGCGCAGGTAGGTGTGTCGGGGGGCAATTTCCTGCTGGCAGATGTGGGTGCCGTATGCGTGACTGAGAACGAAGGCAACGGAAGGCTGTGTACCACATTCCCTAAAACACAGATAGCCATAGTAGGTATCGAAAAATTGCTGCCGTCTATAAACGACCTGCAATTATTCTGGCCGCTGCTGGCCACCTATGGCACCGGGCAGCAGGTTACTGTTTACAACAGCATATTCTCCGGCCCCCGCAAAGCCGGCGAAACGGATGGCCCTGAAGAAATGTATGTGATACTGCTTGATAATGGCCGCACCAATCTGCTGCGCAAAGAGGTGAGGGAGAGTATGTATTGCATCCGCTGCGGCTCTTGCCTGAATGCCTGCCCGGTATATAAGAATATCGGCGGTCATGCTTACGGCGCTACTTACAGCGGGCCCATAGGTTCTGTTATTACCCCCCACCTCAATGGCATGGAGGAATACAAACACATGAGCTATGCATCGAGCCTGTGCGGCAACTGCACGGAGGTATGCCCGCTGAAGATCAATATTCATGAAATGCTCCTGGAGAACCGCACCATTGCGGCAGAAACACGGCTTAACGGTAATATGGAGAATATATCATGGTCTTTCTGGCAGCAGGCCATGCTTAGCCGCAGGCTGATGAATATGGCCGGACCGGGTATGAAAAACAAAATAGTGAACAAGCTATTCAAAAATAGCTGGGCGGTACACAGGGGGGAAATCAAGTTTGCCGAACGCTCGTTCAATAAGATGTGGAAGGAGCGCAACAAGAAATAATCCTGTATGGATAAGATAGTTGTATATAGCCCGCACAGCAGCAACCGCCTGAAGTATATTCTGGACTGGCTGCTTAAGGAGCGTTTACATCTTGACTATTCCATCACGCATAATGAACAGGAAGTTGTAAGCATAGCTTACGGGAAGAGCGGCCCCGGTTGTATTTCTATCCCGGATAGCGGGCTGCTGTGGCAAACAGGAAAGGAACAGTGCGATGTAAAAGCTGGGGAATGGGATGGAATGCCTGTGTTATTTTCGGTACAGGAAGCGGGATATTCTTTGTCTTTTGACCTGTTCTCCGCCATCTTCTTTTTGCTGTCCCGATACGAAGAGTATTACCCATACAAACCGGACAAACATGACAGGTTTCCCGCTACGCATAGCGTGCTGTATAAGCAGGGTTGGTTACAACGCCCCCTGGTGGACGAATGGGTGCGCGCGTTCAGGAAACAACTGCAAACCATACCGGGTCCCTCTATTGAGCCAACGCAATTTTCGTTTCTACCCACCTACGATATAGATATGGCTTACTCCCATATCCATAAAGGGGCAGGCCGGATAGTAGGTGCTTATATGCGCGCATTTCTGAAAGGTGACCTGCGCCAGATTGCTGAGCGCACAAAAGTGCTGAAGAAAAAACAGAAAGACCCTTTCGATTCTTTCAGGTGGCTGCGCCAGCTGCACAGGGAGTATGGTGCTAAGCCCCTCTACTTCATACTGTCTGCCACCAAAACGACAACGTTCGATAAAAACATACATCCCGGGCACCCGGCTATGATGCGCGTGATTAAAAACATTGCCAGGGACGGGACCATAGGGATACACCCGTCCTACTATTCCGACCAGGGAGACATTATCTCTAATGAGAAGAACCTACTCGAGGATATTTCAGGCACGCGCACATACATATCGCGGCAGCACTACATAAAAATGAAAATGCCCGATACGTACAGATTGCTGATGAAAAACGGAATAAATGAGGATTACAGTATGGGGTATGGGTCGCACCTGGGCTTTCGTGCGGGCACCGGAAATTCTTTCCTGTGGTACGACCTTGAGCAGGAGTGCGTAACCACACTCCGTATCCATCCGTTCTGTTTTATGGATACCACGGCACACTACGAAACAAAGCTGTCGGCAGCAGATGCTTTTGAAAAGCTGAATGCTATGAGCCGGATATTAGAGAAAACAGGGAGTACACTGATAACAGTATTTCACAATTTTTCATTGGGTACCAGTGGCGAATGGAAAGGATGGAGACAGGCATACGAGCAGTTTATGCATGAAAAAACGGTGCTGCACGAGGTAGCAGGCAATTAAATAACAGAACAATGAAAGTAAGAGCAATAGTAACAGGCGCTTCAGGAATGGTAGGCGAAGGGGTTTTACAGGAGTGCCTGCGGCATCCGGATATAGAACAAGTGTTGGTGATAGGCAGGCGTGCCTGTGGTGTAAGGCATCCCAAACTAAAAGAAGTATTGCATAGCGACTTTCATAACCTCTCCGGAGTAAAAACAGAGCTGACGGGATATAATGCCTGCTTTTTTTGTGCAGGTGTAACATCCGTCGGAAAGAAAGAACCTGAATACCATCACCTCACTTACGACCTCACTATCCATATGGCCGAAACAGTTGCTGCGCAAAATCCCGGCATGGTGTTCTGTTATGTATCGGGCGCGGGAACTGACAGCACAGAGAAAGGTAAAAGCATGTGGGCCAGGGTGAAAGGAAAAACGGAGAATAAACTAATGCAGCTGCCCTTCAAGCGGGCATATATGTTTCGCCCGGGAATGATGAAGCCGGGCAAAGGGGCAAAGAACGTACTGAAAGGCTATTGGCTGGTAGGATGGCTGTACCCGGTGTTTAAAGCATTAGGACTTGCCTGCGAACTAAAAGAAGTGGGCCTTGCTATGATAAACACAGTTACAAAAGGAAGCGATAAGCAAATATTGGAAATAAAGGATATTGTGGCCCTATCGAAGAGGTAACATCATTTAAACACGCTGTTCATTGCGGTCCACCAGGGATGCAGTTCATAATCAAGTCTGCCTGCCTTTATTGCCGGGTCTGTAGACAATATTGCCTCAGCTTCCTCTTTTGTATTGCAGTCAAGTATAAATAAGCCGCGCCAGTAGCCATCGTCCCCAAACGGGCCTGCAACCAATAATTTACCTTCTTTTGCAAGCCGCTCCATGTTTGCCATGTGGCCTGCCTGTAGTTTATTAATTACTGCAGTATCTCTGATCTTATCCCGGTCTTTGCCTTTTACCAGCATTACCAGGTAATACTGCTTCATCGTCATGCTGTCCTTTTCGCCGGCAGCGGGGGGCAGTTTGAAGGTTTTGGGTTTGTTCTGTGCAGAAGCTATAGTACAGAGACTAATAGCTATCAAAAGGAATATATATCTCATTTCAGTGATTATTTGGCTTTAAATTAACGTGATATTGATGATTGCATTGATATATTCCGTACCTTCGCACGCTGAAAAAAAGGGCTTTCCTGGTTCTATTATGCAGGAAGGCTTATTTTTTAGCAGAAAGTTATAAACAAATATTAGTCAAAAGTAGTAAAGAATAGTTTTATGGATATAAGGAATATTGCCATTATTGCACACGTTGACCACGGCAAAACGACACTGGTTGATAAGATATTGCATACCACTAACGTTTTCCGCGACAACCAGGAAACAGGTGAACTTATCATGGACAGCAACGACCTGGAACGTGAGCGGGGTATTACCATCTTGGCAAAGAATGTGTCTGTAACCTATAAGGGGGTGAAGATAAATGTGATTGACACACCAGGTCACTCCGACTTTGGCGGAGAAGTGGAGCGTGTATTAAAAATGGCAGATGGCGTATTGCTGCTGGTAGATGCCTTTGAAGGGCCTATGCCGCAAACGCGCTTTGTGCTGCAGAAAGCACTGAACCTTAACCTGCACCCGATAGTGGTTATCAATAAAGTGGACAAACCTAACTGCCGCCCCGAAGAGGTGCATGATTCTGTGTTTGAATTATTCTTCCAGCTTGATGCCACCGAAGAGCAATTGAATTTCCCCACCATTTACGGGTCTTCCAAGCAAGGGTGGTTTAATACCACTACCGAGCCTACAGAAGATATTACCGTATTGCTGGATACCATACTCGAAAAAGTACCGCCGCCTACAGTAGTTGAAGGCCCGGTACAGATGCAGGTTACCTCACTGGACTACTCTTCGTTCCTTGGCCGTATAGCTATAGGTAAGGTAGTGAGGGGTGTAATGAAAGAGGGGCAGAATGTGATGTTGTGCAAAATTGACGGCACCATGC
The DNA here is from genome assembly GCA_964430995.1 of uncultured Flavipsychrobacter sp. Classification (GTDB taxonomy): domain Bacteria; phylum Bacteroidota; class Bacteroidia; order Chitinophagales; family Chitinophagaceae; genus Nemorincola. The sequence continues at coordinate 3,257 of CAYSIG010000076.1, read as the reverse complement.
AGCGCAGCAAGGTAAAGGAGCTGTATGTATTTGTGGATATGGGGAAGAAGAGAGTAACTGAGGTACAGTGCGGAGATATTTGCGCCATAGTGGGCATTGAAGGTTTTCAGATAGGCGAAACGGTAGCGGATTTTGATAATCCTGAAGCGCTGAAGATCATTCCTATTGATGAGCCTACAATGAACATGCAGTTCAGTATCAACAATTCACCGTTCTTTGGCAAGGAAGGAAAGTTTGTTACCAGCCGCCACATACGCGACAGGTTAATGAAGGAACTGGAAAAAAATCTTGCTCTTCGTGTAGAGGAAACAGATGACGCGGATAAATTCCTGGTATTCGGGCGTGGTATCCTTCACTTAAGCGTACTGGTGGAAACCATGCGTAGGGAAGGATATGAGCTTACCGTAGGCCAACCGCAGGTAATAGTAAAAGAAATTGATGGTAAAAAGTGTGAACCATATGAAGTGCTGGTGGTAGATGTGCCTGCAGAATTCAGCAGCAGGGTGATAGACCTGGTGACCCAGCGTAAAGGTGAAATGCATGTAATGGATACGAAGGGCGATATGCAGCACCTGGAATTTGACATACCGTCGCGTGGGCTCATAGGGCTTCGTTCGCAGATGCTTACCAATACCGCCGGAGAGGCTGTAATGGCCCACCGCTTTAGTGAGTATAAGCCATGGAAGGGCTTTATACCCGGCCGTAACAATGGTGTGCTGCTGGCAAAGACTGCCGGTAAGGCAACCGGATATTCAATCGACAAACTGCAGGATAGGGGCGCATTTTTTATAGACCCGATGCAGGAGCTCTATGAAGGCCAGATAATAGGCGAACACATAAAGCCGGGAGACCTGGTAGTGAATGTGGCAGAAACAAAAAAACTGACCAACATGCGCTCGAGCGGAACTGATGATTCGGTGAGAATAACACCCAAGATACAGATGACACTGGAAGAATGTATGGAATATATACAACAGGATGAGTGCATAGAAGTAACGCCTAAAAATATACGCCTTCGTAAAATTATGCTCAACGAAGAAGACCGTAAGAAATATTCAAAGATGATGAAAGCAGATGCATAAAAAGGGCGAATTCATAAAAAAAAGAGACCATATAACATTGTGGTCTCTTTTTTTTATGGTTGATTTTTTACTGATACCCGGCTTGGTTGAGACTGTTTGCTATAAAAAACAGATATTTTACAGAAGTTCCTGCATATTTAGTTAATTAAATGCTATATATAAATATCGGTAGACACAAATACGAAGACCTTAAAAACACCATGAATATTTATTATATTATTTGACATAAAGCATTTACGTAAATATATATTATATTTTCACAACTACCCATCCATTTTATGTATATTGCCTGTCTATTGTAAATACCCATCACATATTTTTCAGGTATTGTATAAATTATATCAATTTTGCATAGTAATAATACTTTTATGAGGACTCTATTCAGCGTGTTAATGTTATTAACATTTGCATGGAATGCAAATGCGCAATATACAACAGTAACGAATTTAGCAGGTACTACCGCTTATGGGAGTACCAATGTCACTGTTACCACCACAGGCTCTGTTGCCTCTACGCCCTGGTGCGGTGTGAACCCCTACTGGATAGGATCAGGTGGGCCCGGGAGCTACATCTTTAATTTCTCTTCTCCCAAAAAGGCTGTGAGGATTTATGTTACTGCAATGAATGTGCTTGGGATAGATACAGAAAAAATATTTGTTTTCATCAATGGCGTTTCATACAATTTGACCCCCGCAAACTTGTCTTTATACGCAGGTACTTGTGCGCAGCCTACCCAGGTAATCATGGGCGGTGCCCTTGTTTGTACGGCTGCGGTATTAAGTGTAGGTGGTGGCGGGCAGTTGGATATTTATCAATGTGGCATTAATTCCTGCGAAGTAAAAACAAATGGTGTGCTGAATGGTAGCACATTCACTTTTCAGTTTGATAGCACTTTCGGAGGTTCGTGTTTGGATGCATGGACAAATAACCCTTGTATAGGGGATAGCCTGCATTTAAAGGGGATTGGCGATTCTCTTGGGGCTACTTATCTATGGTCGGGTCCCGGAGGGTTTACCAGTACAGAGCAGAACCCTTCTAAATTCCCGGCTGCTTTCAGCGATACAGGGAACTATATGGTTATCCGAACGAAGGTCGGGACGATTGATACAGCTTATGTACACGTAACTGTGTATCCAAGTCCGATAATAGGCGTAAGTAATAATTCGCCGTTGTGCAGTACCGGTGGTACATTAACGCTTTTCCAAACACCCCCTACTGTTGGCGGCACATATTTATGGTCGGGTCCTACAGGCTTCACATCTACACTGCAAAATCCTACCAGAGCATTTACTATTATAGATACCGGCATTTATAAGCTAGTGGCCACTACAGCTTTTGGTTGTAAGGATTCAGGCACTACGCATGTTACAGAGACGCCACCACCACCGGCGCCTGCTATCACAGGGCAGTTGCATTACTGCCAGGGACAACCATTCGTTCCGTTTACTGTTACCGGTTATACAGGTTCTTTAAAATGGTACACAGTTCCAACAGGCGGCACTTCAAGTTCGTCAGCACCTTCAGTCCCTACATCGTTTCCTGGCCTTTATTCTTATTGGGTGAGCCAGATAGTCGGCAGTTGCGAAAGCCTGCGTTCTTCGATTAGTGTGAAGGTTACGGCAATCCCACCTGCACCGTTTGTTACCGGGCCAACACAATATTGCCAATTTATAGGCCCTGTAATCAATTCAACTGTATTCCCATCAGATTCCGCACGGTGGTACACATCTTCTATCGGTGGTTCACCCAGCTATATACAGCCTTTGCCCAACATAAATATACCCGGTGTGTTAAATACCTGGGTGAGCAGGGTTGACTCTGGTTGCGAAGGTCCAAGGACGCCGGTTACTATTTCTATTCACCCCAAGCCTTCAAAACCCAATACGGTACCAAAGGATTATTGTCAGTTCAAAACTGCTGTCCCTATTAATCTTTCCGTGACTGCAAGTGGCGCGGGCAATACATTAACTTACTATGGCCCTGGCGTTACTGCTGGTATGATAACCCCACCTACACCTGGCACTTCGGTGGCACCTGATACCCAGAAATACTACATTACAGAAACAACTGCTTTCGGCTGTGTGAGCGATAGCGCATTACATACGGTTATAATCAAATTAAAACCTGCACCACCGGTAGTAACAGACCTTCAGTACTGCCAGGGGGATGTAGCGC
>CAYSIG010000075.1:0-11391 GCA_964430995.1 uncultured Flavipsychrobacter sp. | reverse complement strand
TATTGCAAGGTATAAAGGGGTATAATTATACCCTAAAAGGTATATTTATACCCCCCAAAGGTATAATTATACCCCAAAAGGTATAAAAAACCGGGTATAAGGCAGTCGTAGTTCGAAGCTCACTAAGCGTCGTAAGTCGCCATGCACGCAGCAGATAAAATAAGTTGCCAGCCATTCAAAGAACTTGTCCCATTTTTTTGGGTACAAGGTAAAGTTCGGGAATGTGGTGGTGGCGGCAAAATAAAAAAAACATCATGGTACAGTAACTGTACCGTCATGGTTTTGCGGTGCAGTGTGGGCACGGGTTTGATCAGGATTTAAGGATTTTAGAATTTACAGGATTGCGGGTTCGCAAGGGTGACCCTTGCATTGTTCAGGACGAAGCGAGACGCTTCGACCAGTGGTGGTTGTGTGCTTATGTTTCGTGAGGTTGCTTCGTTCCTCGCAATGACCCGTGTTTTAAAACAAAAAATGAGTGTCTTTGCGAGGCACGAAGCAATCTCACCAATTAGTTTACCCGCGTTTCAAACGCAGTTCCGGTGCATCTGCGAAGGATTTGCGGGAGTGTGGACTCTCGCCGAGAACGGAAAAATAAAGTACCTTCATATGCACAATAAGACATCACTATGCGATGGTTTATAGATTTTGTCTCCTATATTCTGTATGCTACATATAGAAAAAAAACAATTTCGGAACGAAATGGAGAAAAAAAAAATGGGAAGATGAGAATAACCCTGAAACAAGGACCCGAGATGCATTATCCTGGATTATTTCCATACCATGTGGATTTTGCACAAATTATATTTTGATACGTAATATAGATGTGTATGGGGATCTTCTGTTTGAGTATATTGTATTCTTTCTTCTTTCAGTAGGAATTAATGTTGGTATCATTTTCTACTTAATTTCAAAAAGATATTGTAGTGAAAGAATACAAAAAATTGACGAGAAGTATGACGGTAAAATATCAAAAATGATAATAAAATTCCTATTTTTCATTATCGGTTTGGGTTCATTCTTTATAACTGCGATGGCCGGGATTGCTACAATGTATGCGGCAAAATAGGTTATTGCACGAAGATTTTTTCGTTGAGTCTATTTATATAATGTATGAACGCAAGATTTATAGCCGTTGTAGCATGTTTAATAATCGGATTGTTGATTGAAATCGGCTCTATAGTACTATATAGCATCCATGACATTAAACACAAACATGACGTATCGCTACTCATAAAAATTGCATTTGTAGTTATCATATTAATAAACCCAATTGCCATAATCAAGGTGCTCATACCTTTTGTTTACAAAAAGTATAAGTAACAGATATTGGGCGATGTTCTTCCGATGTTCCTGATTCGGAACAACGGGTTTTCAGGATTGTGCGTTATACATGCGCGAGTACATCACCCCAGATTGTCGCTGGCTCCAATCATCCCCTCCTCCCTTCGACAAGCTCAGGATTCCGCATGATTTTGGGTTAGCCCTACGCTGTGGTGTTGTGTTGCGAAGAACGCTTATGAACTGCATGGCGCTGGTTTTTCTCCCTACCCGTAACCCTGATTGAACTTAGTGCATGGGCTGGGCAGTCCTGCGACAAGCTCAGGATGACAATCTAATTAAACTGCCGGAATTGCCATCTACGGGATTAAAAAGGCGCCATCATGTTCTCGGCGGTAGAGCCTTGAATGCCTTCGCAGAAGGAGTTTTATTTGCAGTTCCAGATGAACATCTGGAACAACTGGGTTATATGCCATCTATCAGAAAATCACTCGACTTTTCTTTTCCCAAATCGATTTCGATCTCGTGCCTTATTTTTATCGCTTCTTCATGATCTATACGAAGACTCAAATTGATATCAATAATTATGTCGTTAATTTTTGAGAAATTCTCGCGAAAGTTAAATGGCTTATCAGGGTTATCTGTTAATAATTCGAAGTTATTGTTTTGAGTAAAAGTTTCAATCAGTTGCAAATTGGCAGATAGTGCTTTATGCGATTCTCTTACTATATTATCAAGTTTTACTAATGTATTTTTTTTTCGAAATAATATCCTTAAAATTTCAAGTTTTTGAGATCGATAAGTCCCTATGAAAAATCGGATGTTTGGCTGACTAGTGCCTCCTTCATCCCATGAAATTTGTCCTAGGGATTCGTGATCGATGAAATCTATTGGTATATTTTTTACTTCTTTGAATGCTTTTTTAATATCATTAATAAGAAATGGACTATGGCTCTTGACTCTATAAAATAGTGGGTATGATAAGAAGGTTAATTCTTTTCTTCTTTTTATCTCAGAATCTGAAACTCCTGCATAAACATGATTGTAATTATCTAAATCATGAACTTCATACTCATTCACAATATTGCTTATAAATAAGTTTCTAAAGGTCTTAAAATCTATGTCGTAATATAAGTCCAGAATGTTTGAAAACCTTGATAAATCTGCACTAATATATATTCTTTCCAATATTGTTCGCTGCTTACTTTTTGCATCCAAATAGATAAATTGAGCAGCAAAATATTCTTGAAGTGATTTATGGGACCATCTATAATAAATGCCGTCTTGGCTAAATAATGGGACATTGATTAATAAGTCTTTCAAAAAATCTGACGATCTAAATTTCAGACCAGTACAAAAATCCTGTGCTTCTGTAATAATCTGTAAAAGTTCATCTTTTGAAAACTCGATCTTCTGGAGCTTTAAACATCTAAATCCCATAAATCTTAAAACTCGATGAAAGTCGTCTATATCTAAACCGGAAAGTTTTTCATGCATATATGAATCGCCTTTTGTCAGATCGTGCGATTCGAAATTTGCATCGTATACTTGTCTATAAAAAATATGCTTTTTGAAAGGAATAACTTGTTTATGCTCAAATGCAGTAAATAAAAGAGATACTAAGAGAGGATTTGTTAGAAATTCTTCTACATTCGACATTTCAAACTCACTAAGTTTCTTTGTTAAAAGTAATGAAACAGAACCATGATTGTCATACCGCCTTAACAATTCAAATGCTTCTTTCTTTTTTAAAGGTTCTATTGTAAATTCCTGAAAATCGCCAAAACTTTTTAATGCACCCTCTGGTCTTGAGGTAAGGAAGAAGTAATTTATATTTGCTTTACTCACAAAATTTTGTAGATCTTGTGTAACATCTTCTCGGTCAGATAACGATATTTCATCGTAGCCATCAAGGATAAATACAAATTCACCGTCGATTATAAGCTCTAGCAATAAATCTTTATTAAATTCTTTATTAACAGCATTTAGCTGCTCATGTATTTCATCCAATATTTTCTTTTCTTTTGTAAGTCTACGAAGTTCTATTAATATCGGGATACCAATTCTTTTATCAATAATGTCAAGAAATATTCTTTTCATCAAAGTTGATTTACCCATTCCAGCAGTATCAGTAATTAAAACTTTTTGATAATTTTTAGTAATTGTGGATGGATATCCTTCAATTTTATATTTTCTTTCTTTCTCGTTATTTTGACGGGTTCGTAGAGTCAGTGGAATGTAAATTTCTTTTAATAGCTTTTGAGAATTATTAAAGACTAAAGTATTTACTGTTGATAATCTTTTATATGTTCGATAGAAATATTCCTGAAAGTGATCTTGCGTTGGAATTAAGTATCGTTTATTGGTTAAAGAGATTTTTTGCTTAAATTTTTCGAGTTTGGGTGCAACGAAAGTGTCAACAATCCCTTTAATAAATGGTGCCGCAACAGTTAGGACTTCTTTAACTGGAAAAGTTTCATTTGAATCCATATAATGTTATTTCTGGTTTTATATATTGCGTAAAAGTACTAAATCGGTTGTTTTATATGAAACAATCTTTCAATAAGCATTTCTCGATAACTTTCCGCATTTGTTGGTGTTCCTAAGATACTAATTTCTCGCCGCCATAGCAGGTCTTATTTTCGGTTGCCACCACACACTGGATTATTGCGTTAGCAATTGTCCTTCACGAGAAAGAAACCCAGAGGCAAAGAAGAAGAGTATACACAGTTAACTGTTGTTTTTTTTTGATTGTTGAATACAGCGGAGGGGCTACATTACCAGCAATAAACTTAAGTCCATTGAATGCCTTTGCAACAGGAGTTCTATTTACAGTTCCGGGTACATACCCAAAACAACGATGGTTTACCTAAAACCTAATCCTTAAAAATCCTAAAAAAATATTATGCACTATATTACTTATCTGCTTTTTTATACTTTTATACGCTAAATATGTATTTATTATGAAGAAGGTTTTAAAGTTCATACTGATCGTTGTGCTTGTGCTGGTAACAGGGATTCTGGTAGCCGGGCTGGTAATGCCTAAAGATGTGGAGATAACCCGCACTGAACTGATAAACGCGCCCAAAGAACAGGTGTTTGAGCAAATTGTAAAATTCAGAAACTGGCCGAACTGGAGCTACTGGCATGCGATGGATACGGGCATGAAACTGACCTACGAGGGAGCAGAGGGCGAACCGGGCAGCAGCTATACCTGGCTGAGCGACCAAAGCGGCAACGCAAAAATGAGCATTACCAGCCTAACGGGGACGGCGATGAAATTTCATATAGATTTTTATAAGCCATTTGAAAATACAGCAGACGGGGAATTCATTGTAACCGATACGGCGGGTATGAGTAAAGTAACCACGAACTTCAAAACCACCTGCCCTTTTCCTATGAATGGATTGCAGATATTCCCATTCATGAATATGAAACGTATGCTGGACATTGCCTTTGAAGAAGGGCTCAAAAAAATGAAAGCCCATACAGAAGCTCAGCCACGTGTTGCCGCTACACCTGCCATAGAAATAAAAGAAGTGGATTATCCGGCACATGTATTTGCCGGCATACGCAAAACAGTGGGCTGGAGCGACATCAGTAATTTCTTTGGTGAGAGCATGGGCATACTTGGCAAGAGCGTGGGCGAAAAGATAAACGGGCCGGCAGCAGGGCTATACTACACCTGGGACACCCTGAATAAACAAACAGATATGGTGGCGGCCTTCCCGGTATCGGATACGATAAAAGGGCTCAAAGGTGTATCATTTATCCGCCAGGAGGCATCGAAAGCGTTTATGGCGGTGCATAAAGGCCCCTACGGAAGCATGATGAACACGCATATGGCAATCAGCAAAGAAGTGGAGCTGAAAGGAAAAACACCAACATTGACCATAGAAGAATATATAACAGGCATGCAGGAGCAGCCCGACAGTAACCAGTGGGTAACGAATATTTATTACCTGGTGAAGTAAGGCGACCTCTCCCCGGCCCTCTCCGAAGGAGAGGGTGATGTTGATGTCCTCGCTGTTGCTCGGGTATTATTAACTGTTTATAAATAAAGCTATTCATACAATGTATGGGTAGCTTTTTCGTTATTAGCCATGAGGAACTTATCTTCGCAACACACCGCCCGCAGGAATGAAGCTATCAGTTATTATTGTTAACTATAATGTAAAGTATTTCCTTGAAGTATGCCTTCATTCGGTGATGCGTGCGGCTGATGGTTTTAATACAGAAATTATCGTTGTAGATAACAATTCAACCGACAGCAGTTGCGCCATGGTGCGGGAGCAATTTCCGGGGGTGGTTTTAATAGAGAATAAGGACAATAAGGGATTTTCGAAAGCTAATAACCAGGGAGTAGCCGTGGCGAAGGGGGAATACATCCAGTTTCTGAACCCCGACACCGTGATGCCGGAGGATTTCTTCAGAAAGACCATTGCGTACATGGACAGCCACCCCGAAGCAGGGGCTGTGGGGCCAAGGCTGATAGACGGTAAGGGTGTGTTTGCACCCGATGCAAAGAAATCGTTCCCGTCGTTGTCGGTTGCCATTTTTAAGACTACGGGCATCAATAAGCTATTCAGCAAGTCGCCTTTCTTCAACAAATATTATGCGGTGCATGTGGGTGAGCGGGAAACCGCCGCGGTAGATGTGCTGTCGGGCTGCTGTATGCTGGTGCGGCGCAAGGCGATGGAAAAAGCGGGAGGGGCATTTGATGAGGATTACTTCATGTATTGCGAAGACGTGGACCTGTCGTACCGGATAGAGAAAGCGGGATACAAGAATATATACTTTCCGGAGGCAGACCTGATACACTATAAGGGGGAGAGCACGCGAAAAATGACGCTGTCGTATGTGCGGATATTCAATGAGGCGCTGGTAACATTTGTGAAGAAGCACTACACAAAAAAAGAGGCGCGCATGTTTGTGCTGTTCATAAATATCGGCATAGTGCTGCGGGCGATATTAGGCACGCTGAAGCGGGGGCTGAAGGCCCTGCACATGCCGCTGTTTGATGCACTGATACTCCTCATCACGCTGTGGGGCATAAAAGAATTCTGGGTGCGCGAGGTAAAGAACATTATGCCCATCCCACCGGCATCGGTATATGCGACCTTCCCCGTTTATATTACGCTGTGGCTTATCTCGCTATACCTCAACGGCGCCTATGACCAACCCTACCGCGCACTAAAAGTGACACGTGGTATGCTGATAGGCACGGTGGCCATACTGGCCTACTACGGCCTTTTGCCCCCTGAGTTCAGGTATTCGCGCGCCATTATCATCTTCACGGGCTTTGGCGGCACAGTGATGCTGCTGGGCCTGCACGAGATACTGTACCGCATGGGCATACTCAGGTTCATACCCTATGATAAGCTGCCGCACAAAGCAGTGATAGTAGCCGATGAACCGGCCTACCGCCAAACAGCGGCCATACTGAGGCAGGTGCACTACGCGCCTGAATTGTCGGGCCGGGTATCGCCACATGGGGACAACCACAATTCGCTTGGCACACTGGCCGAAATGAAACAATTGCTGTACACGACAGGTGTGAATGAGGTGATATTCTGTATCAATGGCTTATCTTATGCCGATGTTTTTGCGCAGATGCAGCATTGCGGAAAAGATTACGAATACAAGATACACCTGCCGGGGAGCCATAGCTTTGTGGGCAGCAACTCCAGCAACACATCGGGCGACTTGTATACGATAGACCGCAGGTTTAACCTTTCTGACTTTGCACAGGTGCGCAACAAGCGCATGGTGGACATTGGCAGCGCCTTTCTTTTTTTGGCCTTTTTCCCGCTGGTATTCTTTGTGGTGAAAAATCCGGGCAGGTTCTTTGTAAACTGCCTTGCGGTGATGGCCGGAAAAAAGACCTGGGTGGGCTACGCACAAGGCACCGCTCAAAAATACCTACCCGCCATACGAAATGGTGTAATACAGCCCTATAACATACTGAACGGGTATATGCCATCGCAGGAAGTGAAGGCGCACATAAACACCGCCTATGCCGAGCACTACTCCCCTATTACTGATATAAACCTGGTGATGAAAAATTTCAAATACCTTGGCGGAGAATAGCCGGCGGTGTACTGCTCAATTTCCTTTAATTATTCAACGCACCGGCGGCAAGCCATTTCTTTACCTGGGTTACCTCACAGGCTGATAACTGCACACTGCTACCGGGAGGCATCGGGTTATAACCGGCCTGATGAGAAATATTGCCTATAAGCCGCCCCGTTACAGTAGCCACCATTACACTATTATAGTCTGCCAAACTGCCACCGGGTGAACTTGCGGAACTGTGACACCCGACACAATATAACGTCATCATGGGTGCAATCACGCCGCTGTAGGTGTAATTGGTGGTATCGCACGGGGTTGTGCAATCACCTCCGTCGGTAGCCCCGGCAGCTATCCACTGCTTCAACTTATCCAATTGAACAGCAGTTAGGGGCGGTGCATCCTTAGGCATTTTGTCGTCATCGTTACCGGGCATCACAGACTCATATATTTTGCTGGCGGCAACATTACCGGGCACTATTCCCTTTTTCATGATATTCTGATAGTTGTCCAACACATAACCTTCTTCGTGGGAACCGGCATCGTGGCAACCACTTTTGGCGCAATTGGAAACGAATATGGGTAGTATATCCCTTTCGAAACAAATACCGGGGGCGTTTGTCCGCCTACTCTCAGGCATAACTTTGGGAGCATGAACACATGAATTAATACCCATTGCTCCTGCAATCATCGACAAGCCCACGAACACGGCAAACCTATTACCATTTCTCATCACAATCATTATTTATGTACAGAGCGTCAATTTTCAAGCCAGAAAACGATACTACTAATTGATTTACAATATTTTAACTAACCACAACCAGATTTACTGAATTGTCTGGAATAACACGAACATTATCCTACCAAGAACAAAGATTCAACACTAAAATTACGTCTGTATATAGTGGAAGCTGATGACTATCGTCAGGGAATACTAAATATTTGCATTCCACGTTTGTTATTAGACTTTACCTCAAATCATACCTTATGTACTACTATACCAAGAGACCAATTGCTCAATTCTTACTGCTTTTTATCGTCTTTTCCGTTTCCTTTTCTTCGTTGAGAGCCTCCCATATTGTGGGCGGAGAAATGACGTACAAATATATTGGCGACAGCACTGTGTCCTACAACCCACTCATAACCTGGCCGAGGTATGAGGTAACCTTAGTGATATACCAAGATTGCACAAATGGCCAACCGGAAGCTATGGCGCAGGATAACCCAGCCTTTCTTGCCGTATATAACTCTGCGGCACCTTACGCGTTCATAAGGGCCGACAGTGTACATTACACCACGTCTGAGCCAATAAAGGGAATCTACAATAGCCCATGCGGGTCTGCGTCCACAAATTATTGCCTGCTGAAAAAAACATTCAAAATAAGATATGCGCTAAACCCTGCTTCGGGTTATGTCGTCACATACAGCCGCTGCTGCAGAAACGCCCAGGTTTCCAACCTTGTAAATTCTGCAACTTTAGGATCTACTTATTATTGCACTATACCGTCTACTAAGAACAACAGTGCTGTTTTTAAGGAATTCCCGCCAATATCCCTGGCCATGAATACCTCCCTTACCACAGACCTTTCTGCGACCGACGCAGACGGAGATTCGCTCACCTATGAGTTGTGCAGCGCAAAGAACGGAGCCAGTGAACTAGATATCAAACCTTTCCCTCCTGGTCCCCCGCCTTTTAACAATGTACCTTACACTCCCGGCCTAATAGCAGGGAACCCGATGTATTGCCTGGCACCGATGCAACTTAACCCTACAACGGGCATACTGAACTGTACCCCCAACCAGTCGGGCCTGTACCTGATAACCGAATGCTGCCATGAGTGGCGTAACGGGGTACTTATCAATACCATCAGCCGGGAGTTTCAGTTCAAAGTAAGCCCATCCACCTCAGATACTTATAAGCCCGATGCCGGCAAGGATGTGTCCATACTTGTGGGGGGAATGTACCAGTTCGAAGCATCGGGTGCCGCGACATACTCGTGGTCGCCCGCCAATTTCCTGAGTGACCCCAATATCCCCAACCCAATCGGGCATTTCACTACCGAAGGCGTATTTGGTTATACTCTGCATGGGATAAGCGACAAGGGGTGTGAAGGCGACGATTTTATCCGCATCATTGTTACCGGCCATTCGGGCTATGCTGTGCCCAATGCATTTACACCCAATAGTGACGGAAAGAATGATTATCTGTCACCCTACCCGGTAGGCAATAGCACGTTGCTCAGGTTCGAAATTTTTAACCGATGGGGAAACCGTGTGTACAGCAGTGACGTGGCAATACCCGGCTGGGATGGGAAATACTATAATATACCTCAGGATATGGGCGTGTTTTTCTGGCAAGTGGAATTCCTTGATAACAATGGGCAAAAGCGACTAACGAAGGGCAATGTTACATTGATCAGGTAATACTTCACCTGTTGCCCTGGCATTTTCTCATAGCTTTTACCAAATGCATATGAGTGTTATCCATTTATACCTTTTAGCAAAATATTATGTCTGCCAATTTTACATTGGTAGGGAATTTGTAGCTAATCATAGAAAAGAACAAATATGATAGGTTATTATCTGCTCACGGGCATCATTATGCTGATAGGGATGGCCGTGAGTGCACAGTTGAAGAACAAGTTCAGAGAATATGGCGGTATGCCGCTCTCGGGAGGTTTAAGCGGCAAGGAGGTGGCGGAAAGAATGCTCCGGGAAAATGGCATCTATGATGTTTCGGTAACAACAGCTCATGGCTTTCTGAGTGACCATTATAATCCGGCAGACAAGACCGTGAACCTTAGCCCTGACGTGTATAGTGGCAGGAGCATTTCTGCCGCAGCAGTAGCGGCGCATGAATGTGGCCATGCCGTGCAGCACGCCACAGCTTATAGTATGCTGCAATTGCGCAGTTCCCTTGTGCCACTGGTGCAGGTAAGTTCTACCCTGGCCACATGGGTGACCCTGGCGGGACTGGGGCTAATGGGATTCGGGGGTGGCAACCCTATAGTGGCCATCATAGGCATAGGGTTATTTGCTATATCTACAGTATTTTCCCTTATCACCTTACCTGTGGAATATGATGCCAGCGCCCGGGCGCTGAGGTGGATGGAAGAAACGAACCTGACAACCCGTCATGAGCATGACGGAGCAGCCGATGCCCTGAAATGGGCAGCCAGGACGTACCTAGTGGCCGCGCTGGCCTCAATAGCCCAATTGGCTTATTTCCTGCTGATATTTCTAAACCGCAGGGACGATTAAGCGAACTTCGCTACCTCAATAATTTTTGATTTGCGATTTTTCGCCGTAATTTGTGGCATTATTATACACATACATGAACTTTCAACTTACTGAAGAACATAAAGCGGTGCAGATGGCTGCCCGCGATTTTGCGAAAAACGAACTGCTTCCCGGAGTAATAGAGCGTGATGAGAAAATGAAATTTCCTACCGAGCAGATCCAGAAGCTGGGCGAGCTTGGCTTTATGGGCATGATGGTAGATCCAAAATATGGCGGTTCGGGTATGGATACCATCTCTTATGTGCTGGCCATGGAAGAGATATCCAAGATTGACGCATCGGTATCGGTATGTATGAGTGTGAACAACTCATTGGTGTGCTGGGGCCTGGAGAAATACGGCACTGAAGAACAAAAACAAAAGTACCTAACGCAACTAGCCAGCGGCCAAAAGATAGGCGCATTTCTGCTGAGTGAACCTGAAGCAGGATCGGATGCGACATCGCAGCGGACAACTGCAGAAGATAAAGGCGACTACTATCTGGTGAACGGGACAAAGAACTGGATAACCAATGGTAATTCTGCCTCTTACTACCTCGTTATTACCCAGACTTATCCTGAAAAAGGACATAAAGGCATTAACGCACTGATCATTGAAAAAGACTCGCCCGGAGTAACGGTGGGCGCGAAAGAAAACAAACTAGGCATACGTGGCAGTGATACGCACAGTATCATGTTTCAGGATGTGAAGGTGCCAAAAGCCAACCGCATAGGCGATGATGGTTTCGGTTTCACCTTTGCTAT
>CAYSIG010000074.1:0-11871 GCA_964430995.1 uncultured Flavipsychrobacter sp. | reverse complement strand
TTAAGAGTCAGCTGCTCTACCAACTGAGCTACGAAACCTTTTTTGAGGGTGCAAATTTAATCAAAATTTCATCTGAAACACTCTTTAACATACACATTTATTATTCGAAGGACTCTGCGCCGAAAACACAAGAGTAAAATACTTTTGTGCAATTGATAGTAACAACAGGATATTTGCTACTTTTCTGCCTTTTAAATCAAATATTAAGCACTAAACATTGGGACGCATTTGGCTGAATAAGCATTTTATAGTACTTTTTGGCAATGGGATAACCGGGCTCATCGGGCTTGGTATGACGTTCATTGTTTTGCGGAGCAATATGCCCATAGCCCACGCAGGCATATGGTTTCTCATTCAAAGCTTTGTATCCATATGCGAATATGGCAGAGGTGGTTTGCTGTCTACTGCAACAATAAAATTCTACGCAGGCACTACTCCCGACAGGGCTGCTAATGTGCTCGGATCGGTTTGGTTTGTCGCTATCGTTTACTCGCTGATTATTCTTTCCCTAAATGGCCTGGCTTTGTTTTATCTGCCATATACCAATAATTATGAAGTCATCCTCGCGATAAAATGGGTAGGTTTAAATTATCTTAGTTCACTTCCTTCTGATATCGTATTCTGGCGCCTGCAGGCAGATGAACGCTATGGCAGCATGTTTTGGTTCAGAATGATCAACAGCGGCAGCACCTTTTTATCATTTGTCGCCCTGTTACTGCTCCACCGGTTTACTCTGGAGCAAGTTATCCTTTGGAATTTTATCACCAACAGTTCTTCAAGCATCATTGGCATCATATGGTATCGATCAGGCATACAGCATCTCGCAAAGCGTACTAAAGAAACCATAGCGGAAATATTCCACTATGGCAAATACACATTTGGCACCACCATGTTTTCAAATCTTCTGGGAAATTCAGACATCTGGATACTGAACATTATCCTTGGTCCTGCATCCGTTGCCATATACACCCTGGCCACTAAATTGATGGCATTTATTGAAATGCCCCTTCGCTCTTTTGCTACTACCGGCATATCTGAAATGGCAATCGCATACAATAAGCAAGACCATCCCCGCCTGGCATACATATTTAAAAAATACTCCGGCATGCTTACTATAGTATTTATCCCGGTAGCCGTTATTGCCTGCCTCTGCTCTCCATTTGCTATCCACCTGTTAGGCGGAGATAAATATTCCGGCAGCATTGGCACTCTTGCAGCACACGCTTACAGCCTCGCCATGATCCTGGCTATTTCCTACCCTATTGACCGGTTCAATGGTCTGGCGCTTGACATCACTCATCATACTAAGGCTAACTTCTACAAAATGGTGATTACAATTTCAGTGAAAATTGCCTGTGGACTGGTAATTACGAAAATACTGAACAATTTATATGGCATAATCATTGCAAATTATATCGCAACAATTATTTCCATAATTTATGGTTATATCCGGTTAAGAAAATTTTTACCACATACAATAACTGGCATAATAAGTACTGGCTACAAAGAGTTAATGTTATATTTGCAAAAAAAAGCTAACCTTTAGGTTGGCAATTTCGAGGACATGGCTGAAGAATTTTTTTTCAAAGATGTGACATTGTTTATTACGCACTATAACCGAAGTAAATCTCTCGAGAGGTTATTGTCTTCTTTGCATAAAATAAACTGTTCATTTCCTGAGATAGTTGTTTCGGACGATGCAAGCAGGCCGGAGATCATGGAGGAAGTATTGCAATTACAAAAAACTTACGGATTCAGGTTGGTAACCAGCCCTGTAAACAGGGGCTACGGCAACTGCATCAATAAAGGAATGGCTGTAATCAATACGCCCTATACACTATACCTGCAGGAAGATTTTGTACCATTCGATACATTCCCTGCGCATTTCAAAGACGCTTTGCAAATAATGAATGAAGACAAAAGTGTTGACTACATTCGTTTTTGGGCTATCGGTAAGTTGCACATAGATCTGAAGCCATACGGCAAAGGATTCTCTGAAATGGTGTACAGGTTCTGGAACATGAGCCACGAGAAATTCTACCAGTTCAGCGACACACCAAATATTAAGAGGAGTAATTTCACGGAGAAGTTTGGCAAGTATAAGGAAGGTATACACGGCGACCTTACCGACTACTACATGGCCATATCATTCCTGCATTACAAAGGGAAAGGTCTCTTCTTTGAAAAATATGACTCCCTGTTCAAACACGACGATACTGATGAAGGGAGCCGTATACGCCCACTTATCAACTGGCGGCAGAAACAACATTTCATTATTCTTTTCATGAGGTTCATTTTCCTCAGATACAAATGGCTGAAAGGCACTTGGCTTGTCTGGACTTTTAAAAAAGAGTAGTAAACCACATACCACTTAATACAGGCGCTCTTCGCCTTATTATACCCCCCACTCCACTATACTATTCACCCATTCAGCACGGTACGGAGTGTGTACTTTTATATAGTTGTCTGTATATCCTTCCATCATGCCATTTTTATCAGCCGTTTCAAAAAGCACTTTTCTTTTCGAGCCTCTGTACTGCTCTGCGAAATACTGCATCTTCTGGTAAGATAGGTTTCTCAATGCTTTATTACGGTCATGCCTCACCTGCATGGGCACCACCGGCTTCATTTCTATGGCAAGGGTGTTTGTCCGCTCAGAATAAGTGAATACATGCAGGTACGATACTTCTATGCCATGCAGAAAATCGAAAGTCTCTTTAAATTCATCATCTCCTTCTCCGGGAAAACCTACTATCACATCTGCCCCAATGCAGCAATGCGGCATCAGTTCTTTTATGTAAGCTACCCTGTCAGCATAAAGCTCCCTCTTATACCGACGGCGCATAGCGCCCAGAACGGTATTACTCCCGCTTTGCAGGGGTATATGAAAGTGCGGCATGAACCGCATCGACCTTGCCACAAATTCTATTATCTCATTACTTAGCAAATTCGGCTCAATGGAAGATATGCGTATGCGCTCTATGCCTTCTACTTCATCTGCCTGCTTTATCAACTCATAGAAAGATGTTTCCTTCGCCTTACCCCCATCATAGCCTTTACCAAAATCGCCTAGGTTGATTCCTGTCAGCACTATCTCCTTCGTGCCACTGGCTGCCAGTTCGCGCATATTATTCAATACCCCTTCAATGCTGTCGCTGCGGCTGTGGCCGCGTGCCAGGGGAATGGTACAGAAACTGCAGTTATAGTCACAGCCATCCTGCACCTTCAGAAAAGTGCGCGTACGGTCATTTACAGAATACGAACTGTGAAAACCTGCCACATCTTCAATGTCACAGGAACATATCTTTGCGCCGCCCTCATCTGCCGGGCCTTTGGCTATCTCCTTTAAATGGCTGGCCAGGTTAAACTTCTCTGCCGCGCCAAGCACCAGGTCCACACCTTTTATCTGTGCTATCTCTTTAGGCTTCAGTTGGGCGTAGCAGCCCGTAACCACTACCACAGCCTGTGGTGCCCTCCGCTGGATGCCCCGTACTATATACCGGCACTCTTTATCAGCGTTCTCGGTCACGGAGCAGGTATTTATAACATATACATCAGCGCTTTCGTCAAAGTCCTTCTTAACAAAACCTTCAGCCTCCAGCGCACGGCTTAGCGTGCTGGTTTCTGAATAGTTTAGCTTACAGCCCAACGTATGAAATGCTACTGATTTACTCATTTTAACCTAAAGGGAGGCAAAATTAAGCATAAATAGGCTATCACGGCACAGCATTTGTAATACATATCATGTACCAAAGACTCAACTACTATGAAAACCACCATTTTAATCGCGATAAGCCTTGTATTACTTACAACCGGCTGCAAAAAGATAAAGCGCCTTGCCGATATCCACGTCGATATACCATACAATACTCAGGTATCTGTGCCAAAGATTGATGGGGATCCCGGCACACCACTGCCGGTAAGCGTGCCCATTAGTTTTCCCGCAGTAGCCGTAGAAACCAACTCAAAAGAGCAGTTATCCCAATATGGCACAGCCTCCAATCTTGTAGTTACTGTGTACCTGAAAAGCCTCGCGCTACAGATACAACCACCCACCGGCGGCAACTTCAATTTTCTGGACAACGTACAGGTCTATTTATCAGCCAAAAACTTACCCGAGAAGCTGGTCGCATTTCAAAATAACATACCCAAAGGAACCAGCACCCTTAACCTGACTACGAATCCCGAAGTGAACCTTAAAGACTACTATCTGCAGGATACCATATACCTGAGGTTAAACGCCAGCATAAATGCGATACCACCTTCAGGTGTGAAACTTGATGTTAACTCCATATTTCACATGATTGCAAACCCCCTGAATTAGTAGCCCTACCACTTCCCCACCGCCTTTGCCACAGCTGCGCTCACTGCGCTGTCTTTTTTAAAGTACCAGTTCAGGGTTTGCTGGGTAGTAGTATTGTCTTTCGAAAAGTGGAAGAACACAATGGACTTGATCAGCGGGTAGCGCTGTGGTAGCCGTTCCAGTGCGCCTGCATACCATTTGGCTCGGTTACCACCTACTGCCAGAGAGCCAAACTCGGTAATCATTACCGGCTTTTTATATACCTCTACGCTGTCGTAATACTTACCTACTATCTCGTCAAAAGTCCACCACTTGCTCCATGCCGCTACAGTGCCGTAGTTCAGCACACCTGCGCCTATGTAGTCCACATATTCATCACCGGGATAGAACTCTTTGAAGGTATAAGCCGGGTGCGGGCTCCATATCCATATAATGTTCTTAGCCCCTTCGCCCTCAAATATGTTATGCACATGCTGCCACGCCGCTATAAAATCCTGCGGACTGTTGTTCTGTGGCCCCCATGGATAGCGGTAGCCGTCATTCATCTCATGCCCGAAACGTACAAACAGCGGCCTGCCTATTTTCCTGGCCTGCGTCGCCCATTCTTTTATGTAGGTGTCATAGGTGCCGGCGGCTAATCTCCTCATGCCATTCTTGTCTGGGTCCTCGGGTTTCTGTCCCTCAGGGTAAGCCTCCTCATTAAAATCACTCAACCACGGCTCCCATGTGATAACAGGCGTAGAACCGAGGCTGATGATATTTTTCACCTGGTCGGCCGGGAACCTTTCCTCGGTCTTGCTGCCCCATGCCGCATATATATGCACCAGCGGAAACGTAGTACGGATAGAATCTTCCAGCGCCACCATGCGCTCAAAGCTCTCTTTCATCTCATTGTCAAATGCGCCAAGCAATATCTTACCAGGCTTCAGCAGCATCTTTTTGCTGGTGGTATATGGCTTGAACCATGCCAGCTTGTCTTCCCGCTTTTCCTCCCGCTGCTCTACTATCAGTTTCTTTTCTATGTCTTTTACCATTTCGCCGGTAGCTACCATAGCGGTCTCTATCGGCCCTTTCGACTCCCTCCCTGCATGTGAAAGGGCATACACTATCAGCGACGATATAATTATCGCCATAATAGTAGATATGATCCTCATCGTCGCACTCCGCATAATACAAAGTTACTTATAAATTCTTTATGTCAACTTTATCCCAGGGCGCTTCCACCTTCATTCTGCGCGCCTCCAGCGCAGCATACACCCCGCCTGCGGCCATTATAAAAGCCAGAAAAGCAAAACCAATCATCCCCCACGTTCGCTCTGCCGAACTAACCAATTCACTTTCAGGCATATAGTACCGCCTGTAGGTAAGCACACCAAAGGTGCCTGCAAGAAATATGGCAATATGTATCACCATTGGCCGTATAAAGGGGGTTATATAACCCGTTACCGCTTTTTTTGCTGTAGGTATATAAGGTATCTCAGCATTCACCACCGCCAGCAGAAAACCCATCAGGAACACCGGCCAACAGGCAAATTTCAGCACCATGCCACGCCAGTGCAGGCCCCGCTCGGTAGTCGGGTCACACATCCACCGCTGCACAAACAGGTATATGAGGATGGCGCACAGCATCACTGGCGCACCATAAATAATGAAATCGGCAAACTCCATTCGTGCCGGCAATATGCCCGTAAAAAAGTAGATAAATGGAATAAGCGTAAAAATGAATTGGGTGAGCCCCACAAGATAATAGGTACCTATGGTAAAGTAGGATATGCGCTGCCAGCCGGTTAGCTTGCGGTACAACCGCGGCAACTCCATGAACGTTACCTCAAACACTCCCCTCGCCCATTTTAGTTGCTGCTTGCAGAAGGAACCAAAGTCCTCGGGCACCAGACCGCGACTCACTACTACCGGGTTATACACCGACTTCCACCCTGCCGCATGCAGCCGTATGGCGGTGATAAGGTCTTCTGCCAGGCCTATACCATGTCCTTTTATGCTCTCCAGCGCCTTCCGCCTGAAGGTGCAATTGGCTCCTATCGCCACGCTGCAGCCATAACCATATAGCGACATCTGTGTCGGGCCATAGAATGTATAGGTCTGCTCTGCAGCACCTGCCGCGGTAAACGACCGGTATTGATTGTAATATGCCTGCGACACCTGCACAAACCCTATTTGCGGCTCATCAAAATAACCCAGCGTATGCTCAAAGAACTCAGGGAACGGCACATGGTCGGGGTCCAGCACCAGTATGAAATCTTCGTTGGTCAGCTCCAGTGCCTTGTTTATCTTACCCGCCTTCGCCCCCGGCAGCCCCACCAGTTCCAGCCACACAGCCCCGTGCCGCTCGGCGCAGGCTTTGAATTCAGGCTTTTGGGTATCATCCAGCAGGTAGGTAGTATGCGGATAGGCTATCTTGGCACAGGCTGCAAGTGTCTTTTCAAACATCTCCAGCGGTTCCCCCGGCGAGCTGGTGGTAAATATCGCCACCGTATGGTTTCTCTCGGGTGTTGTCTTGGGGGCTTTCTTTATCCGCAGGTAGTTTATCCATATAAGCACCAGGCGCAGAATGCTGTACCAGAATGCCAGGCTGAGCAGAATATATAACCACAGTGTCCCTATATGCTCCCGCCTGAACCACCAATCGGCAAAACGAAGTATGCTGATAATGCCGGTTGTCACCAATACCAGCAATATGAACCGCTCAATGGCAGTTACCCTTTTTGCCTCTTTGAACCGCCACAGACCATCGTTTGTATCATATGACTGTTTTGGCATCAGGCGAGTGCTGTTTTAATTGTAGTAGATGGAGATATCTATATATTCCCCGGATATTTTACAGATGTGACCTCATACTGTTTCTGCACCAGCCATTGCTTTTTATCCTTTTTGCCTTTGCCGTCAAAGTCTTTCAGGTCTATGGCATCCAGTTCATTTATCATATCGTCAAGGGCGTCATAGCGTTCCTGCTGGTCTGCCGCTTCATCACTGTCCTGCAGTCTTTCTGTAGCATTCCTGCCGTTTTTCTGGGCATCACGCAGCATTACCAGTTGCCCTCTTATACTACCCACAGCTGTTTTCAATTCCTCCGGGCTCTTGCAGCTATACACCCCCTGTATCTTTCCTTCTATATCCTTTATCAGCCTTCCGAACGTAGAGGTATTCCCCGCTACCCGCTTCCTGCTGCCATGCTGAAAACTCTTTTGTATGCCTACACCGGCATAATGGCTGGTGAAGAAATAAACGCTCCGGTACATATACCGTGCAGATAGAAGCCATGTCTTGCCCAAAGTAAAATTCACAACCGCCGTTGCGCTAGCAGGCGTAAAGCGGTCGTTTATGAAATCTCTTTTTATTACGTTATTGCCTGCATTGTCCTTATCAAGGTATAGGTACGGGTTGCGTATAGTGCCATACCCTATATCCCCGCTCAGGTTTATGCTCACCACTTTCGATGGGTTCAGGCTCAGTGTCAGCAGTCCGGCGTTCACCACCATCGTATTAGGTGCAAAATACGGGTTGAATACCCCGGCTATATTTTGGTTCACCGCATAGTTCGCCAATATCTCACTCAATGACAGTACTGGCTTATAACTGCTTTCCGATGAATTGCTATAGCTCACACTGTAACCCGCCAGCAGTTTCCCACCTTTAAACTGCAGTATCGGTGCCAGCCCCCAGGCATATGCCCCATACACATTTTGCCTGTCCTGGTAGGTACTGTTCAGTATCGCCGCCTGTGCGCTCCAGTTGTTCATGTGCCAGTTAAGCATGGCCGCCGCCCTCGTTGCCGATACATTGGTGTCCACCGCCGTCCTGGTATCTAAGTACGGCACATGGTCCACACTCAGGTCGGCATCAAAATATGCCGATATTTTCTTATTCAATGCCAGGTTACCACTCCAGCCTATCTCATTCTTCACCGGGAACTTTACCACCCCCAGCCCCGCATTCAGGTGCAGCCCGGCATCAGCAAAATACATTTTATTGCCCACCCTCACCCATGGGGCATCACCGGTCTTGTGCGTGAAATGATACTCGTCCGCCACCACATACAAAGTGGCATATCTGTTGAAATATTTTTCTGTTTTAAGAGTTGAGATAAACGCCGAAATCGGTTGATTATCTGTAAGATACGCAGTTTGCAATGATACTATCGGAGACCTCGCCATTTCTATCATATCACTCAGCTCCACCGACTCCGCATTATCACTTTCAGCGTTAAGATCTTTCCGTATATAGGCTGCAGCCTGGTGATAATCGCCCCTGTAGTAATTCAGCTTCGCTCGCAGGAAAGACATATTAGGATAATCCTTTCCGGCAAGTTCCATATCCGTCAGGCGCGTACCCGCCTCACCCAGTTTACCCATATCCAAAAGGGAGTGAATATAATTCAGGTTCAGGTTTTCATTTCGGGGGTCAATGCTCAGTGCCTGTTTGTAGGCATTATCGCTCTGTCGGTTCTTGTTCTGCCACAGTTTCACCTGTGCCAGCTTCCACGGGGCGTTCACATCCTTCGGGTGACTTTTGGCATACGCCGTATACAACCGGGCAGCCTTTCGGAATTTTTTCTTGGCTATGAACTTATCCGCCAGCTTAAAGGTATCCACGTACGAACCCTTGCTGCCCTTCTGCTGTGCGTAAGACGGGGTGCAAAATAAACCGACCGCAAGAAACAAAGCACCTTTTGCAATTTTACTGCAAATAGCACCATTTAAGTTGCTGTTTAACATACTGTTACATCTAAAGACGATCCCATTCCCTCTACACAATCTTTTCCGCTGTTTCTGAAATAAAATGGCCTTAATTCGTGAATAAAATAAGTTATACAAATTGCACATTAAACACACACCATTCAAGAGTTACGTTGTTGCGGTCAGTACCGCTTTTCGCGGTCAGACCGCAACATTCTCGCTTGTAGAGCAACGTGTATTTTAATGTCCAATCAGCATTAGTAAGTAAGTTGTTTCCTCTGTTATTTTACAATTGCGGGGAGCTAAGATAGGTAAAATTTGGAGAATGTGTATATAGTGTGGATTAAATTTAATGGGTGTACTAATCCCCACATCTCATCTATTTGCGATAACACCCGAGCGACAGCGAGGACATAGGTGCTCCCTCTCCTTCGGAGAGGGCTGGGAAGAGGTCTAACAGGAATTGTGAAAATCTGAAATTCAACTTATTTAAAGCATCAAGGAACCGAAGAAGTCAATAACCCGCTACAAAATCAATCATAGGGGTGGTGCTGAAAAGTCGTTAGAAATCTTTGCAAAAATCAATAAAATCAATATTTTTATAATGTCCCAAAATATTTAGAACACAATTGATTTGCTATACGCCTATGTCTAATGAATATATACTTTATTGCCGTTTCCGCATTGTTTCTTTTTTCTCAGGGCTTTTTTATGCCTTTTGCGGCATGTTGTTTTTCGGCTCTTTACTTACCTGGTACCC
The DNA here is from genome assembly GCA_964430995.1 of uncultured Flavipsychrobacter sp. GTDB lineage: Bacteria > Bacteroidota > Bacteroidia > Chitinophagales > Chitinophagaceae > Nemorincola. The sequence continues at coordinate 2,114 of CAYSIG010000074.1, read as the reverse complement.
AGCACTACCGGACTCGTATTCTATACCTGTTTTTTTCGGACTGATCTTCGGCTGTTTTTTACTTAGCCAGGTAAGCTCCAGATATAAAGTGAAAATTATTGTTTATCCTGACTATCTTATTATCAGACAGTGGAGGCTCATGTTCATATTCCGTCAGGCAGAAAGGCGGGTAACATTTGACATGATCCAATCGTATAAAAACGCGGGAAACAGTTTCAAATTGAGGTTAAATGATAAAACTAAATATAATCTGTGCGCCAAACGGTTCATTTTTGGCATACGCGGGATGCTCGAGGAGTTCGCAGCAGACTTTTGCTCTAGGTACCGTGAGTATTTATCGGGCAATAGTATTACGCCACCGCAATTCTCTGCTGTACCAGTAACACGCCCAGCTTTCCCAAAGCCTGCGAAAATGAATATTGGTGAAGAGGTGGTAACCAGCCGGAGCGCAATGTTTTATTTTTCCATCATCATTGGCTTTGTTTTTTTAGGGGCTATGGGCACAGGACTAATTTTTATGGCTGTGGATGAGAAAAGTATTTTTATGGCATTGTTTGGGATAGCTATCTATCTGGTCACTTATTACTTAATATCCAGGTATTACCGCAACGCGCCTGTTGTAAGAGTGTCGCAAGCAGGTATAAGTTTCAATAAGAAATCCTATGTGTGGGATGAGGTGCAGACGATAGTACTGACCGGTAGCCAGCCGTTCAATATTGTAGGCGGCAATGATATGGAAGGTGCTAAAATAGAACTTACCGATGGCGAAACAAGGTACCTGCTGGATGGCTTGTACTCTAATCTGCGGCAAATACGCTCGTTCATACAGCTTAATTTTCCAGACAAGGTAACAGCTTCAGTGCAGCAGGAAGAAACTGCCCCAACAGCAGTGCAAGCTGAGCTGACGCCATTGCCAATCATGCGGGCATATACTGCACCCACAGGCAGCATGCAATATGTAAAAGGCAATCCTTATACTACCTTTTCAGCCATACTTATGTGGGCAATGCTAGGTTGCTTTGTAGGCGGGTCAGCATACTTTGCTGAGGATACTATTGAATTTGTTAGCATGTTACTGGTATTCTTCATTCCCATGGCTGGCTTGTATCTTATAATTACCATGAGGCTCAACCATTTTGGCGTGTCAGACCAATACCTCTTGGTAAAGAATGTTTATCAGCCCTGGAAAAGGAAAGAGTATCAATTTGCAAATATACGTGAGGTGGTGCTGGCCAGCAATCACCAGGGCGATAATACCCTGCGGTTGATATTGCATGACTACCGCACGAAAGAATACCTTGCTACAGGACTTCGTAATGCGGACTGGGTAGAACTGATGACCCTGCTGAAGGCATACAATGTGCCTCTCAAGGATGAAAATGATTTTGTGCTATGGTCCACCCCTGAAATGAAAAAGGTAAACAGGCATATAAAATGGTTTGTGGTGCTCTATTTTGTAGTTTGTATTTTTTCGTATATGGGGATTATGTACCTGGATGTAAGTGAGAACGCAATGATCATTTTGAAGATCTGCTGGGTGCTCTTTATTATTCTTGCGCTATTTGGGATGATGTTCCTGATAGCAAGGCAGGGTAAAAAGGACATGGAGAAAACCGAATAAATTTTTCCCATCCTCCCCGAGTGTCCAGCCCGATGTTTCTCCGAAGCGTAGGTAGCAGCGTAGGTGGAGGACTCGGACGAATCATGGCACAAAAGCTAAATAACTTGATGCCGTATTTCCCCTTAAGCTAAAAAAAGCTGAAAACATCAAGGTATCAAATGTGCAGATTAAGATAAATAGTAAAATCGGAGCCAAGCTCCCCTCCTGTTTCTCCCTGAGCTTGTCGAAGGGAGGGGGGATGATTGGAGCCAGCGACAATCTGGCGTGGTGTACTCGCGCATGCATAATGCACACAATCCCGAGAATTCTCAAATCCTGAAAATCACCCTCAAACCCGCGCCCAGCCCGCACCCAAAAACCATGACGGTACAGTTACTGTACCATGACGCTTTTTTAATTTTGCCACCACCACCACATTCCCGAACTTTACCTACTTCGCCCGCCGTAGCTTTTATCAATAGCCATAGTTTTAACGAAGGCTATAGCGAAGGAG
>CAYSIG010000073.1:0-12211 GCA_964430995.1 uncultured Flavipsychrobacter sp. | reverse complement strand
CCGGTCTCCAAATATCAAAAAGACAGTATTGCTGCAATCGTCAAAATATAGCCGGGTATCAAGGGCACCTGTGCGTGTGAGCCTTTCGATGATGAGCTTTCCGCTGAAAAATGAAATGTTCAACAGCCCCTATCATCCCGTGGCCATTCTGCTGGAAAGTAAATTCCAGTCTGCCTACAAGGGATTGCTGGCACCTGAATACCTGCGGTTGATGGATTCCCTGAAATTACCTTTCAAACCCGCGTGCGACAGCGAGAACAGCATGATAGTAGTATCGGGTGGCAAAATATTCAGCAACGACTATACCACCAAGGATGGGGTGCTGCCTATGGGCTATTATAAGCATACGGGTGAATATTTTGCGAATAAGGATTTTCTGCTCAATTGCCTTGAATACCTGACAGACCGCTCCGGGGTGCTGGAGGCGAGATCTAAAGAAGTGAGGCTGAGACTGCTGGATAATGCCCGCGCAAAAGACGAAAAAGCGACCTGGCAGTTTGTTAATGTGGGCATACCCATCGGAATAATACTGGTATTCGCATCCGCATATTTCTTCTTCAGGAAAAGAAAGTATGAATCAAAACCCGATGCATAATGAATAAGACCATCTTATACCTTGCTATTTTGCTCATACTCGCATTGGGAATCTATTACTTCCTGATCAGACCCACAGACCCTGTATATAGCCAGACGGAAGCAGGGTTCACCATAAAAGACACCGGCGCCATAGGAAAGATATTCCTTGTATCGCCCGATGGTGAATCTATATTGGTAGAACGAACGGACTCGGCGTGGATAGTAAACAAGCAATACAGGGCAATGCCCAGCACGCTGAACCTGCTGCTGACAACATTTACCAAACAAGCAGCTCTTTACCCGGTTACCCAAAATGCCCTGGATAATGTGATAAAGATACTGGCTACCGATGCCATAAAGGTGGAGGTATATGCCCGGGACGGCAAGAAAATGACTGCATTCTATGTGGGTGGCACAGCAGTAAACAATACCGGTACTAACATGCTGATTGAAGGTGCAAAAACACCCTATGTAGTACATATTACCAGCTTTAATGGTGCGCTGACCCCACGCTACACAACAAACCTTGCTGACTGGCGCGACAGAACGATCTTCAATATTCCCGCAGAAGAAATAAAAAGTGTATCAGTGAAGTATGCCGAAAAACCGGTAAACTCTTTTGAGATTGTGCGCAATAATGACTCGGTGGTGATCAATGCTGACCCGAGGATCATGCGCATGGATCATCCAAATACACGCAGGGCGAAGATGTTTTTGAGCTACTTTACCAATGTCCATTGCGAGGGTTACCTGAATGGCTTCCCCGATAATGATGCCACCATAAAAAACGCACCTAAATACAGTACCATTGAAGTGAACGGTATACATGGGCAACATCAACTGATAGATGTATATTGGATGGCTATAAACAAAAGGAGCAAAAACATGTCGGTAACAAATCCTTATGTGCCGGATGGCTATGATGCTGACCGTTTTTACGCCGTAACGAACAACTATAAGGATACCTTGATGATCCAGCAGTGGGCGTTCCGTAATATCTTCCACAACGCCTATGAATTTTATCAGAAGGACGGCACTATTGCAGCACCCGACTTCGTTCGCCCGGGCGCAGAGAAAAATGTGATCATGCAGCGGAAGAAATAAGCTACCGCACGATGTCCTTTAACTGTCCGAAATCAAGGTCAATGACCTCAAAACTTTCCCTGTTGTATCTCCATTGATAATGCCACCATTCTTCCGGCACCATACCGAAACCATATTTCCTCATGGTGCTTTTCAGTAACCTCCTGTTTGCGAGCACCTGTGGCGGCAGTTTGTGAAAATTATGATGGGCTGAATCTGTGAAGTTATCGTAGCCGGTGCCCATATCCAGTTCTTTTCCTGTCTTCAGGTCAACAAGCGTAACATCAATCGCCAGACCCCGGTTATGAAAACTTCCCTTGCGCGGGTTGGCCACATAACGCCTGTCGCCTATTAACTGCCACATCCTGCAGGTAACACTGAACGGGCGGAATGCATCATATACTTTTAACGCCAATCCCGTCTTTTTAAGCTCTTCCTGAGCCCCCTTCAACGATAATGCCGGCCCCTCGCGCAAATAAGCTACGTGATGATGATAAAGTATGGTCTTCGTAAAGTTGTCTTTTGTGGCATACCTGATATCCAGCATCAGGCCGGGAATAACTTTTTGCAGATCAACAAACCGCTTGCCCGCATCGGCATTTACTGACTTTAGAAAAGCGTCCTTAGTGTTTATGAACTTTGCGTCCGTCTTGCAGGATTGTGCAGTGCAGATATGCACCATACCGCATATGAACCCAGATGACAAAAGGTAAAACAGGCGCATGTAAAATATATTACGGAACACTATTAACCGCTTCACTTCGACCGTTTTGCATCATCCTCCAGCAACTTGCTCACATCGAAGTAAACCCCGCTTATTCCCCTGCTATTGCCGTTAACGGTAATGTAGTCATACTTCTTTTCAATATTTGTGCGGTAGGCCTTGTATACCAGGCCCAGATGGTTTATAATATTATACTCATCCCCCGCCGAAAGGATATGATATCCCGTGCTATCGCTTCGCCCGTCACCAGATGAGAGTATTGTTTCCGCTACCATTTTCGCTTTATACTTATATAGTGCAGAGTTGTCTATATCGCCCATCGCATAATAGAGATTGCCCAGCCAGTTGAGGTCGTTAAGATCAAAAGGTGTGAATTTCAGGTCACGTTTCGCGAAACTGATCATTCTTTTGCCTTCCGCCATGGTCATATTCTCTTTCCTGCCCAGCGATTTTATTGAATCCTTATACCCCGCAGAACTGTAAACATCATATTCATCCCGGAAAAAATAACCGTAATACAACAAATGGAATTCCTGCTGTGTAAGCGTGGTATCATCGTTTATATACCTCATAAAAAGGCGGGAATAGAACATGGGCGACGCGGGGTCGCTGGTCAACTGTTGTATTCTTTTATAGTCCGGTCTTCTATCGCCCCCCTGCCCCTGTGCATAGAGGGATGGAATGCCATGAAGCACCAGAACAGATAAAAGCAGTATGAACAAAGTGAGCCTCATTGCTGCAAAGTATAAAAAAAGCGGTATCCCGGCACATAATAATAAAAAAACGGCTTTAAAATAACCAACTCATGTAATATCTTGCGTGTAAACTGTAGGTATATGCTTTTTTTATTAGCCACATCGAGCTGGATAGGCATCATTATTCTGGGCATCATTGCTTTCTTTCTGTGGAAAGTATTCTCCGGTGATTCCGCCGAGGATTAAACAAGTAAACCGACCAGCCGGTCTACCTCATTGGCCGTAACTATTTTAGGGAAGGGGAGCTCTTTTTCCAGTGCCTCTATCACCGCGTTTGCTATCGAAGCCTTATCAAGCGGATCGAAAGTGAGACTGGGCACTACAACATCGTGTACATAATCAAGGTCTGAAGCGATTACTTTCATGCCACTGTCCACCGCCTCTATAAGCGGCAACCCGAAACTCTCCATTACTGACGGAAAAATAAGGTAAGGGCAATTAAAATATAGTTCGCGTGGGTCCAGATAAACGTGATTGGTTATGCGGGCGCCTTTGGCCACAATTGCCTCCATCCTCACCAGTAGTTCCGGAGCTGTATCATCTATCGTTACATGCAGTTTTGGTGTGTAGCCCTTTTCTAATAAATGCTCCCACGCATCCAGCAATGTGGGGTAGTTCTTCTGCGGAGATGGGTTGCTGATAAATACAAATTCGTCCTTTACACGCTGGCTGAATGGCGTATGGCCCGCATGATACTTACGGTCATCGTAAAAAGGTATGGTAAGGCAATGTGCCTTGTCCTTCAGCCCAAGGCTGGTGAGCGCATGTACCATATGCGGTGTTTGTACTATATAGTGGTCTGTGTTGCTGTTATATAACTTGATGACCAGGTACTTCAGGTAAAGAAAGAAGTAATTCTTTTTGAATTTGTACCGGTAGGCCTCCAGCAGCTTCTGGTTATGAAAATAGGTATACACCGGCACCCTGAGCTTTACCGGAGGTGGCGTATTGGCAAAACAAAAAACTTTGGTGTAATTACCCTTGTTTAGTTTATAAAACCTAATACGGTCTTTAATGCTGTTATTGATGACCACATAGTTTTTATCGAGTATAGCCGGCCGCTCGAAACGGGGATCGAGCAGAAAAAAGAAATTATCCCTTCGCGGATGGGCAAGGATGCGCTCAATAAGGTATTGAAGGAGCACCGCCCCCCCACCCTTGTTAATAAATAAAGCGTCTATCAATACCATGCGCTAAAACCCAAATTCCAAAATAACAAATTCCAAAGCCTAAATCCCAAACAACAAATAACAAAACCTAAAACAGCAAATCTTAAATTCCTATTCCCAGGGTATCGGCGGCTTTTCCTTGCCGTTATACACCGAATCCATTATTTTCATAAAGTACCCTGCCCCTGCCTCACCGCTGATAGTGCCCCATGCCATGGTGCTTATCGCCTCTGGGGTTGTAAACCCTTCTCCCTCCAGCATCTTACGGATAGCAGCGCTGCAACTACCCTCTTCCGCCCAGTCAAAAGTAACACCATTCCGGCCATCTTTTACTACCCAGCTCACCCCACATTTACGGCTGCATATAGCTTTCAGTCCATTCAGCAAGCCTTCGCTTACTATTACCCCCCAGCCGTCCTTTTGCGTACTCGGCAATACTACCCAGTTATACGCTTTATACTTCTTCACCAGTTCATCATATTTAATGAATGGTGTAATGGAAATATGTTCAGCTAATCCGCTGTCCTGCGCCAGTTGCCTTATCTTCTCTTCATCCGACCCTGTGCCGTAAATATCCAGCCTGAAGTTTCTGTTTCCCGATGCGCAAAGTTCTTTAATGAACCTGTATATACCCTTCGGCTCCTCCAGCCTGCCTGCATAGATCATCCTGACCTCTCCCGAAGGGATCGCACTAGGCTCTCTCTGTTCCAACGTAATGAAATATGCCCACGGAAATAACCGCTTCGTATCAAAACCCAGATCAGTATACTGCTTCACCCCCTGCCTGCCTATAGCCAATACAAACTGTATCTGATTGAAATACCTCAATTTATAATACCGGTATTTTGCAGTACGTAATTTTCCTTTCAGCCCCGCATCATCGTAGGGCTCTGTCATTATCCCGGTCCTGCATTTGTATTTCATACAAGCATCAAAAGCCCGTGTCTTCATATTGCCTATACGGATGCCGCCCATTGTGTGCACAGCGTCTTTATTTGCTTGTACAATATCATTTACACTGCTGTCAGATGGAGATATGACAATCTCCACGCCCTGTATGTCCGGCGTTTCCCAACCCATGCTTTTGCGCGCAGGGGTCAATTCATGCTCCACCACCAGCAATACTTTGCCCACACCCGGCTGCTTTACAAGCGCTTCAAGGAAAGCCTTTTGATGTATGCTGATAATATTTTGCCAGAAAACAAAGTCCATATGTTACTTATCTGCCAGTTCTTTATATACCTCAAGGTACTGCTCCGCAATCTTACGGTGGTCATATTTCGCTGCGTTCGCCAGTCCTTTGGCCACCATTTCATCGTACAACCGCCTGTTGCTTAGCGACATAAGCGCTGCCCTTATTTCATCGGGCTTAGCGGGGTCCACCAGTATGGCCGAGCCTTCCCCTACCTCCTTCATCGCCCCTATATTACTGGTCACTACCGGTCGACCTACTGCCTGCGCCTCTATTATGGGCATACCAAACCCCTCATAAAATGAGGCATTAAACATGATGTCGCATGCCTTATACCGTTCATACACCTCCTCATCCGACAACTTATTATACACCTGATACTGTACACCGTAACTGTTCATTTTGTCCAGTTCATCCTGCGATGGCCAGCCTATAATATCAATATGAAATTCCGTCCCTTTTACGGCCTCTATCAGTCCATCAAGGTTCTTGTGCTTGCCGGTTCCCATCATCAGCAGCCGCACCGGGTTTCCTATTGCCGCCTTTGCGGAAAACACAAACACAGGCTTCACCGGGTCGTGTACCACCCTTATACGCGCCACCGGGAAATTGAAATATTGTATTAGTTTCTGTTTCGTAAACTCCGATACAACGGTAACAATATCCACATATTTTAATGGCAATGAGAACCAGAAAAGACGGTAAACAAACTTTACCAATTTAGAGTGTACGGGGTTCTCGTAAAAGCCAAGGTCGTGGATGGTGAGTATCGTCTTTTTGCCTCGCAGGCCCAGGGCCAGAAAATTCACATCACCGGTTATATGATTCACATCCCCGGCATATTTGCCTGCCGCCAAGGTATTCTGCATTCTCGACCTCCCGGTCTCGCAGTAAAAATCCCTGATCGTCATTTTATCCTTTAGGCAGTCGCTCACCAATCTGAAGATGCCTTCTATAGACTGTCCGGTAGGGCGCGGCTCCCTGTAGTAATAGGTGACTGACAATGCTTTGGATACCGGCATACCGGATTGTTCTCTTTCCATCGGGACGAAACAAATATACACAAAACAGCCACAGATACTATTGCAGATAACCGGCAGAACATTCTTTGCATGTTTTAGTATATTTTTCTATTGGAATTTTTTCTTAATCTTCAGACAAAAACCATAACACCAATAATTGTCATTCTTTTTATAGCTTCGCTTACAGAAACACTAAAAACTTACCTTCGCACGAGAACAAAGTATATGGCGCTAATAAAATCAATTTCAGGCATCAGGGGAACAATAGGCGGCACACCGGGAAAAAGCCTCACACCAATAGACATCGTAAAATTCACTACAGCTTATGGCGCCTGGGTAGCTACCCAGGGCACCAATAAGAAGATCATTATAGGCCGTGATGGCCGCATATCCGGCGGGCTGGTAAGAGACCTTGTGGCCGCGACATTACAGGGCATGGGCTACCATGTAGTTGACCTCGGCTACAGCACTACACCTACGGTGGAAATGGCCGTGAAAATGGAAAATGCTGGCGGGGGCATCATACTTACAGCCAGCCACAACCCCAAGGAATGGAATGCCTTGAAGCTACTGAACAAGGACGGGGAATTCCTGAATGCCGCTGAAGGACAATGGATACTGGACTATGCCGAGAACACCGAACCTGTGTACGCGGAGATAAACAAGATAGGCTCCCTGACTCAGGACAATACCTACATTCAAAAACACATAGACACCATACTGGCACACCCGCTGGTAGATGTGGCAGCTATTAAGAAAATGAAGTTCAAGGTGGTAGTGGACGCCGTGAACTCTACCGGTGCCATTTCCGTGCCGCCACTACTGAATGCACTGGGCGTTACCGATATAACTGTGATAAACGAAGAGGTGACCGGGCATTTTGCCCACAACCCCGAACCATTACCCGAAAACCTCATAGAGCTCTGCTCGGTAGTGAAGAAGAACAATGCATCGCTGGGCATTGCCGTTGACCCGGATGTAGATAGGCTCTGTTTTGTGTGTGAAGATGGCAGCCTCTTCGGCGAGGAATATACACTGGTGGCAATAGCCGATTATATCCTTTCGCATAAGAAGGGCAATACTGTTTCTAACCTTTCCTCTACCCGCGCCCTGCGTGATGTGACCGAAAAACATGGTGGCGAATACTTCCCCAGTGCAGTAGGTGAGGTGAATGTGGTGAAGAAGATGAAAGAGGTAAATGCAGTAATAGGCGGCGAGGGCAATGGCGGTGTAATAGTACCCGAGCTGCACTATGGCAGGGATGCCCTCATAGGTATAGCCCTGTTCCTTACCCACCTGGCAAAGAGCGGAAAAACTGTAAAAAACCTGCGCAGCACCTACCCCAGCTACTTCATTTCTAAGAACAAAATAGAACTTAGTGAGGATGTAAATGTGAAGAACATCTTCAACGAGATAAAGAATAAATACAAAAAACAGCCAATAAATACCGAAGACGGACTGCGTATAGATTTCGACAACGACTGGGTACACCTGCGCACATCTAATACAGAGCCTATCATACGTATCTACTCCGAAAGCGGCTCAGAAACAACCGCTAACAATATTGCCAAACGTATTATGGCCGATATTAAAGAAATGATGCTGATGAAGGCGGAGTAATAAATACCTTCCTTTGATTTATAAGCAAGAGCGCCGGATTAAATCCGGCTCTGCTTACATTAATGCCTGAAGAAACCCTGTATCAGTTGAGATAGAAAATGGCCGCATTGAGGATGGAGGCAAACGACACCCACGCTATATAAGGCAACTGAATGAGTGCTGCCGTTTTATTGATGCGGTAGAACGACATGATCATCCACAGGATCATGACCCACATAAGTATGATCTCGGCAAGTGCAAGGCCCGGATTATGGAACTTGAAGAAGATGATGCTCCACAGAAAATTGAGCGCTAACTGGCTTGAAAAAACAGCTATGGCCTTGCTCCGGGCCGGTGAGTTTGGTGTTCTAAGAATTAAGAACAGCGATACCCCCATGAGCAGGTAAAGCAATGACCATACCGGGCCAAACAGGTAATTGGGCGGGTTGAACGAAGGCTTATTCAGCGTGCGGTACCAGCCATTTACGCCATCGGCAGTGGCAAAGCCGGACACGCCACCAATAGCCATAACAAGCAGGATGCAGGAAACTAACAGTATAACTTTTTTCATAACCTACCTCGGAATATAACGCAATTTAAGCCTGTACTTCGATATTTGACCTGTTATATATCAGGTGGAAAGTATGGGAGTGGAAATACTGCCTAAAAGGAGTACTGAGTATAATGCCGATTGCAACAAAAAGATTATTTATATAAAATACTGCAGGGAACCAATAAAAAGAAAGTCGCTCACAGAGCGACTTTCTTTTTTATTGGTGGAGCAGGAGCATCCTGCATGAATGTTGCCTCACCTAGCTCTTCATATACTGTTCCTTAAACCCTTCCTTATCTCCATATGCTGCAAAGTTCATACGGGCCTGGTGTTCGGCCTCTATGAACTTTGCATTCATGACATGCCTGATAGGGCACCAGTGTTTTTCTGTTCTTGACACTATCTCCTTCCAGTAGCGCATCAGGCCATTCACATAACCGCAATAGGCGCAGCCGATTTTTTGTACAATGTTCAGGTACGGCAGCTTCAGCCTGTCCCACACCATTATGTACTGCGACCGTTTTACATATTCTATCTTGTAAATCGGGAAGCAAATCCTGTGGTATAACTCCGCCCATATGTCCAGTAGTATCACCGGTATAACTAGGGAGGCAATCACCGGCGTCACCGCCAGCACCAGTACCCTGTTTCCCACCCCTCGTTTCTTTGTTGTTGTGCCCATAATTTGAAATTCGGCTCAAAAGTAACAAGGTAAAGCGGCATCCTGAAACCGGATCAGTAGAATACTCCATTCCTCATATACCCATTCAAACATCACCTGTTCCAGATAATCACTGTTGTGAGCCACATTTGTCCAATTCGGCTTTGCATTCCGGTTATCGGCGATATTGCCATCGAACGCATTTAAATCAGTTCCATCCACTTTGATTGATGGGAGATCGGGAACATCCCCGTTACTTCATTCGCCAGTCATGAGACTGGCATCCGCGTTGGACGTAGATAAATCTACGCCCATCATTTTGTTTTTTTGACGGAACATTACAGGCAGCATGGGGACATGCGCTATGCAGATTGACAATTCATGAATTACGCTTGTATTTTTCGAGGAATGGGGCTTCGAACGTCGGGAGCTGATAATAATCTCAAACAGCGCGGCAACATAGTGCAGAATGACGACAGTCATTGAAGGATAAGAAAATAGAATGTAGCTTTACTTCAAAGTAGTTTATGAAACATATAAAAGTATTAGGCCCGGGTTGTGCAAAGTGCAAGACAACGTATAATAATGTTCTGGAAGCTATTAAACAAACCGGCGTAGCTGCCGAGGTGACGAAGATTGAAGATATAATGGAGATGATGAAGTATGATGTGCTGACCACACCCGTGCTGATGATAGATGAAGTGGTGAAAGTGAAGGGACGGGTAGCTGATGTAGCGGAAATAAAACAAATGCTGACCGCATGATTGCTCAAACTATATCCCAAATGCTTGTGGTTAACAGTAGCCTGATGCCGGGCGGCCTAAAATTTGGATGGTATGTTTGATTGGTTGCAGCACTTCGCAAATTGGCTGGTTTATGAGGTGATGGGTATAGCCGTAGGGTCGAAACCGGGTGATGCACTGAGTTTCTTTGTGTTTGACACCATAAAGATATTTATATTGCTCGCGCTTGTTACGGTGGTTATGGGGTGTATTAATTCCTACTTTCCTATAGACCGTGTGCGCAACTTTCTGACAAAACGTAAGTTGTATGGCCTGGACTACTTCCTGGCATCATTTTTTGGCACTATTACCCCTTTTTGCTCCTGTTCATCTGTGCCGTTGTTCATTGGCTTTGTAAAGGGTGGTATCCCATTAGGTGTTACGCTTGCATTTCTAATATCGTCTCCGCTGGTGGATGCGGTATCTGTAGCCATCTTCATAGGTATGTTTGGCTGGAAAGCGACCATTATCTATGTTGTTAGTGGCATTATTCTTTCCATGATAGCCGGGTATATATTGGGTAGGCTGCATTTGGAGCATTTGCTTACCGACTGGGTGAAAGAAATACTCAACAAAAAACAATTTTCAGGCGAGGTGTTTGATGCAGAAAAACTGACTTTTTTCAAACGATTGCCCGGCATTTTGAAGGAGGCCTTCGGTATTGTGAAGGGCGTAGCGGTATATGTGCTTATAGGTATCGCCATTGGCGGCATAATGCATGGATATATACCTACGGGTTTCTTTGAGTCTTATATAAGCAAAGAGAACCCTTTCGCTGTGCCTATTGCCGTGCTCATGGGTATTCCGATGTATAGCAATGCGGCCGGGGTATTGCCGGTGGTGCAGGTATTGGTACAAAAGGGTATTCCCCTGGGTACGGCGATTGCGTTTTCAATGGCCGTTGTAGGTTTGTCTGTGCCGGAGGGATTATTGCTTAAAAAAGTGATGACTACCAGGATGCTCTTAATATTTTTTGGTGTTGTAGCCGCTTGCATCATTATTTCGGGATATTTATTCAATCTAATATTATAACAATGAAAAAGCTGATTATTTTAACCACCTTTATTTTGAGTGCTGTAATTACGTCCTGTTCGGATAATGCCGATAAAGGGAATACGGCGACAGATATCAGTGATACTGTGGGTGCAACGAAGGGTGAATTTGTAACCCCGAAGCCAAGCTATAGTCCGGCGGAGGCTCATGCATTGAGCAAGCAAAATGCGCTGATAATTGATGTGAGAGAACCGGATGAGCTGGCAGAAATGGCCTATGATGTAAAGGATATAAAAAATATTCCGGTAGATGAACTTGAGGAGCACCTGGCCGAGATACCCAAAGACAGGCAGGTGATAGTGGCTTGCAGAAGTGGCGGCAGAAGTGGCCGGGCCTTTGACGTGTTAAAGGCGAAAGGATTTAACAACGTGGCAAATATGGAAGGGGGAATGAATGCATGGGAAGAAGCAGGGCTGCCAACATTAAAAGACGGCGCAAAGTCTGCAATATACGGTAAAGTGCAAAACACGCGGCTGGAAGTATATTGTTTTCATGGTACCCGCCAGTGCGAGACCTGCAAAAACATTAAGGCCAATACAAGAGCGGCATTGGATCTGCATTTTGCCGGGCAGATGAAAGATGGCAGTATAACATTTGCGATAATAGATGTGGATGATAAGAAGAACGAGCAACTGGCCGAGAAATTTGAGGCCACAGGCACAGCCCTGATGATCAATTATGTGGTGAACGGGAAAGACAGTATTGCGGACTGGAGCGATTTTGCTTTTGATGAGTCCGGCAATAAGGATAAGTATATTGCCCAGCTGAAATCTAAAATCGAGGGTGTTTTGAAATAATCGCAGCAATGTTGCAGGAGATCATCGACCATTCTAATTTCCCCGTTATATCTGCCCTGCTGCTGGGTGTGCTGACGGCTATCAGCCCCTGCCCGTTAGCAACCAATATCACAGCTACGGCATTTATTGCAAAAAACCTGACCGGAAAAAGAAAGGTGCTGCTAAGCGGGCTGCTGTACACGTTAGGCCTGGCGTTTTCTTACACTGGAATAGCCCTCATTATTATTTTGGGTGCCAGCAAATTT
>CAYSIG010000072.1:0-12281 GCA_964430995.1 uncultured Flavipsychrobacter sp. | reverse complement strand
TAATAACCGGCACGCTGAAGATATGCACGGGCCAGACGACAACATTGAACAACGGCACAGGTGGCGGGATATGGAGCAGCGGCAGCCCGCTGATCGCCTCGGCAGGTTCACTGTCCGGTATCATCACCGGTGCAGGCCCCGGTACGGCCACCATCACGTATTCCTTAGGGAGTGGCTGCACGGCCACGGCCGTGGTAACGGTGAACACCTCACCCGGCGCAATAGGCGGCCCCACACAGACCTGTATGGGCAGCCCGCTGACACTGAGCAACCCGACCCCCGGCGGCACATGGAGCGTGACCGGCGGCACGGCATCGATCACCCCCGGTGGTGTGCTGAGCGGCATAACCGCAGGTACGGCTACGGTAAGTTATACCATGGGCAGCGGCTGCGCGGCTACAAGGGATGTGACCGTGAATGCGGCAGCAGCAGCGATCACCGGTACGGGCAATATATGTGTAGCCCTGACCACGTTATTAAGCAACCCAATGGGTGGCGGCACGTGGAGCAGCGGCAGCACGGGCATAGCGACAGTGGATGGCTCCGGTATGGTAACGGGCGTTGCCCCCGGCCTGGCAGCGATTACCTATACTTTAGGCAGCGGTTGCTCGGCCACAAGGACAGTGACGGTTAACGCGGCCCCCGGCCCTATTACAGGCAGCCCGCAGTTGTGCATAGGATCAACAATAACCTTAGGTAACAGCACCCCCGGCGGTATATGGACAAGCGGGGGGACGGGCAAGGCCACGGTGAGCAGCACAGGTGTGGTGAGTGGTGTAGCCATAGGCACGGAAGAGATCAGCTATACGGTAGGCGGCTGCCCCGCGGTGACCACAGTTACGGTAAACGGCCTTCCCCCAGCGGTGACGGGCCCAGATAAAGTATGCGTGGGCAGCGACATCACGCTGGCCAATGCGACTTCCGGCGGCACCTGGAGCAGCAGCAATCCCATCATCGCCCTGGCAGGTTCTGCCACAGGTATAGTGAGCGGGATGAATGCCGGCACGGCGACGATAACCTATTCATTAGGCGCAGGCTGTACGGTGACCAAAGCTGTGACCGTGAACCCGCTTCCATCAGGCATAACAGGCAGTGCCAACATCTGCCTTGGCGGAACAACAACATTGGTCAGCCCTGCATCCGGCGGCACGTGGAGCAGCGGTTCGCCGGGCATAGCCACGATAGGCAGCAGCAGCGGCGTGGTGAACGGTCTTTCAGGCGGGCTGAGCGTGATGAGTTATACATTGGCCTCAACAGGCTGCTCTGCAACGTTCGGGCTGACGGTAGTGACGGTAGGTCCGATAGAGGGGATCACGGGCCTGTGCGCCTGGGGCGATACGATGCTGGTGCATAACAGCACCACGGGTGGCGTATTCAGCAGCACCCTTGCCACAGTGACGGACCTTGGCGGAGGCTATGGCATAGTAACAGGCTATGCAACGGGAACGGCCACAGTGACGTATACCCTTGCGGGCCTTGGCTGTATGACGGTAAGCCCTGTAACGGTGAACCCGCTGCCCGGCCCGATAACCGGCGGCGACCGGGCCTGCCCCGGGCAGACGCTTACGTTGGGCAATAGTATGCCCGGCGGCGTATGGGGCAGCAGTGATGCAACAGTAGCGCCCATAACGACCGGCGGCACATTGAGCGGCCTGATCCCCGGCACCACAGTGGTATCATATATCCTGCCAACGGGCTGTTCGGTAGATACAGTGATCACGGTAAGCACCCCGCCGTCGGCGATAGCGGGTGCGCCACAGGTATGTGCAGGCAGCACAACAACTTACACAAACACAGTAGCAGGCGGTACATGGACAAGCAGTTCGCCATTGGTGGCGATGATAGGTGCAGGCACGGGTGTGGTAAGCGGTGTGAATCCGGGCACTGCAACGATCACCTATGCGATAGCTGCTGGCTGCAGCGTGACAAAGACAGTAGTAGTGAACCCCTTACCCACGGTATATACCGTAACCGGCGGTGGCAACTATTGCGCGGGTGGTACGGGAATAAATGTAGGGCTGAGCGGATCGCAGAACGGCACAGACTACCAGCTATACCTTGGCACAGCTACTGCAGGCAGCCCTGTTACGGGCACCGGTACCGCAGTGGACTTCGGGCCGCAGACGGCAACGGGCAGCTATACAGCTATAGCTACCAACTCGCTCACCGGTTGCACAAAGCCAATGACCGGCAGTACGGTAATTGGTACCATACCTACGGTTGTTCCATCGGTTACGATGAACTCCTCTGTGGGCAACCCTGTATGTCTCGGAACGTTAGGTACGTATACAGCCATACCTGTTAACGGTGGCAGCGCACCTGCATACCAGTGGTATGTGAACGGCGTGCCGGTGGGCACTGGCGTGAGCTACGACCATACACCGAATAACGGCGATGTGATACGCGTGGAACTGACAAGCAGCGCGGTATGCGCCACACCACCGGTGGTGAGTGCACAGGTAACAATGACGGTGTACAACTGGTTCGTACCCGTGGTAACGATCACCGCCCAACCCGGCACTACAATCAGGGCAGGCCAGTGGGACACACTTGTGGCCAATGTGACTAACGGCAGTTCATCACAGTCATACCAGTGGTACTGGAACGGCTGGCCGGTATCAGGCGTATATACCAACACCTACGTCAACAAGAACTTCTCGAATGGCGACAGCGTACGTTGCGTGGTTACCAGCACAGGCATGTGTGGCGGCTTTACAGGCCAGGCATCTACCATCATTACAGTACTTCCTGGTAGTGGGGTAGGCGTGAACACGGTATCCGGCGCAAGCATGGTGCAGGTATTGCCTAACCCTAACAAAGGCACGTTTACCATAAAAGGTACAATGAGCGGCATGGCGGAAGAGGAAGTATCCATAGAGGTAACCAATATGCTGGGCCAGGTGATATACAGGCAGAACGCTACTACCCGCAACGGTAAGCTGGATGAAAATGTGACGCTTGGCAGTAATGTGGCCAGCGGCATGTACCTGCTTAACCTCAGGTCGGGCAGCGATACCAAGGTGTTCCATATTGTTGTAGAACAATAGTAGCAGCGATATTTTTGAGGAAGGGGGTTGGCTCAGGCCAACCCTTCTTCATTTATGGATATTTATTTCTGCGCCTTTGTTCAGTATCTTTACCCTGTATGAAAGTGTTGTTTACGTTTCTTTTTGCAATAACATCAGCGGTAATTACAGCGCATCCCATAAATGCCGATACGGCGTTCATTACCCCTTTCGAACGCTCAGCGGGCAGGCAGACGGCTACGTATAAAGAGACCATGGATTTCTTTAAGAAGCTAAGTAATACCTATCCTGCTATAATGATAGGCGATGTGGGCATCACCGATATAGGTTATCCGTTGCGGGCGGTGTACTATACAAAAGATGGGTTATTTACCAAAGAGGAATGGAAGAAGAATGACCGTGTGGTGATACTCATAAATAATGACATCCACCCCGGCGAGCCGGATGGCGTGGATGCCAGCATGATGCTGCTGCGCGATGCGGCCATGGGCAAAATAGACGTGCCGGAGAATATTGTGCTGGTGGTGATACCCATCTACAATATAGGCGGCGCGCTCAACAGGAACAGCACCAGCCGTGCCAACCAGAACGGCCCGGAGAGCTACGGCTTCAGGGGCAATGCAAAGAACCTTGACCTGAACCGCGACTTTATTAAATGTGATGCTGCGGAAACAATAGGGCTGGAAGAACTGTTTGCGCGAATATCACCGGATATTTTTATTGACAACCATGTAAGCGATGGCGCAGATTATCAGCATGTAATGACGCTCCTTGCAACACAGCACGACAAGCTGGGCGGCGAAGCAGGGGCATACATGTACACCACCTTCACGCCGCTATTGTATAAAGACATGAAAGCGCGCGGCTACGATGTGGTACCGTATGTGAACGATTTTCACAACACGCCCGATAAAGGCTGGCGGGCTTTTTTTGAATCGCCGCGTTTTTCCAGCGGCTACGCTGCCCTGTTTGGCATACTGGCCTATGTGCCCGAAACGCATATGCTTAAACCCTTTAAAGATCGTGTGAACGCCACCTATGCCCTGATGCAGAGTTTTATAAAAACAGCATCGGCACATGCGAAGGAAATAAAACTGGTGCGTGCTATGGACAGAAAATTACTGATGGCGCAGAAAGAATTTGCGTTGGATTGGCGGGCGGATACCACACAGGCCGACAGTGTGCTGTACATGGGCTATGAGGCGGGCTATAAAAAAAGCGAAGTGTCGGGTTTGCCGAGGTTGTATTACGACCGCAGCAAACCATTCAGCAAAAAAGTACCTTTCTACGACCATTATGTACCCACTAAAAAGGTTACTGCACCTGCGGCCTATATCATACCCAAGCCCTGGGTATCTGTCATAGCCATATTGCGCGCCAATGGTGTGCGCATCCAGCGGCTGAAGGAAGATACCATCATGCATGTGACCGCCTACCACATCAAGAATTACGAAACAGTGCCATACCCCTTCGAAAAACACTACCTGCATAAGAACATACAGGCAGCGCCTGCCGATGTGGCCATGCCGCTGATGGAAGGGGATTACATTGTATGGCTCGACCAGCCCGCAAAGCGCTACCTCATAGAGACTCTGGAACCCGAGGCGCCCGATGGTTTTTTTGCATGGAATTTCTTCGACGGCATACTGCAGCAGAAAGAATACTTCAGCGATTATGTTTTTGAAGATGTGGCAGCAGACCTGCTAAAGAAAAATCCCGCACTCAAAAAAGAGTTGCAGGATAAATGTAAACAAGACCCGGACTTTGGTAAAAACGCCGAAGCCCAGCTTGATTTTGTGTACCGCCACTCCTCCTATTTCGAACAAAGTGTGAACCGTTACCCGGTATATAGGCTGGAACTACCCAATCACTAATGAGAGGCCCCATCGGGGCTAACGCTTTGTAGCCCCCGGTGAAACCTAGGAGTAAACATACACCACACACGCCCGGTAGGGGCGCACCCCCAAATAACACGGGTCAATTGCGAGGAACGACGCAACCTCACGAAACAAGTGTACTCGAGTTGCAAACGCGGCGCTGTGGCTACCTCGAAACATTCGATGATGACTGGGGGAAATTAGTTATCCTTAAGCAATAAAAAGTAACACTGCCATGATAGAGTTACCTCTTATTCATCTTGCGCATAGGGTGTTCTTTTTTTGAAGTCAATTTTGGTTTTTTCCTTCGGTGGTTTGTTTTTCTTCGGGCTAATAGGTTTAGGGTCCTTTATTTCCTTGTGGATTTTAGGAAATCTATATTTGCCAAGTCCAAATGTATATTTCGCCCCTATAGTGATTGGGTATGTAATGTATGAGAGTTTGTATGGCTCCAGATTTGGTGTTTTATTTTGCGCTTTCAAATTCACGTAGTCAATGTCCGCCTCTATGTTTAATGCAAAATGACGGCTGATTCTAAGGTCATACCCTATTTGTCCTCCTAAAATAAATCCCTTGCCACTTGAGCTGGCAAGCATATAGGTTTTATATAGTTTATGGAAGGAGGAGCTATCGAGGTTCTTGTAAGAAGCAAGACCGGCAAGAATCCCAAAATAAAAACCACCGACACGTTTTATCTCAAATTGCTTATTTCCCTGAATGGCGGAGTACATTATTTGCGTAGCATATATCAGCGATTTGTTTCGGGAAAAAGTATAATCAGCTTTCACTTCAGAGCCACCAATTTTTATTCCAATATTGTAATTTTTTGGTAAATGCATGGCCGCAACAAGATTTGAATATACGGCCGTTTTAATAGGGAACTGGTATAGGTAGTTACTTGCGGCTGTACTAGAAAAAAAAGCAGGTCCAACGTTTAGCCCAACCTCAAACTTTTGCCCGAATGAAATTATTGGGAATAACAGAAGAAAAATTACCCTTTTCATATGGTAAAGTAAGTAAATTTTTAAGAATAATTATTTCCACCCCACTCCGCCATTGCTGGTCTTATCTTCTGATCAGCAACGACTCGCGCAGGGCAGATAACAGGTAATAATATCAACCCGTGCTTAAGGTCCCTCCGTTGCTTATCTTCTGACTAGACAGTAGGGTGTATTCTGCCTAACGGAGCATTTGATAAAAAGTCTCCCCGCAGAGGTCGTAAAGGATTTGGAGTAAGGAAAGGTACTATGTGAATGAGAGGAAATTTGAGAAATTATTTTATTTTTGTGCTATGCAATAATTTAACAGCCTGTCCGGCATATGATTTAACGATCGACTGTTTCGCATTGTGCGAATTCTTTTGTTATGCCTTTTCAATTCTAATCAATATTTTTATCTATTCTACTTTACCACAACAAACGTTTTGGTTATTGCTGGATATTTTTTTAGTCAACAATGGAACAAATTATAATAAAGAAGATCGAATCGGAAAACGTTCTGAGTATGTGTGCAACGATATTAGTTGACGCATATAATGCGGAACCCTGGAATGATAAATGGACCGCAGAAAAGGCGTTAGAGAAATTGGAATACTTTTATCATTCCCCCAAATTTATTGGCTTTCTTGCGTATGAGGGAAACAACATGAAAGGTGCCTGCATTGGAAATATCGAACCCTATTATACGGGAGATTATTTTTATTTAAAGGATATGTTTGTCTCCCCCTCTGTTCAAAAGAAAGGTTTTGGAAAGAAGATGATGGAAGTATTAAAAGAACACTTGGAGCAATTAGGAATTAGGCAAATTATCTTGTTTACATCAAAGGATTATTTCCCGTTCAATTTTTACGAAAAGGAAAATTTTCATACAATTGGTGGAATGAATATGATGCACTTTGAGACTGATAAATAAAAAGCAGTTAAAAAGCAGCGATTTTTTGTAATGACTCTGGGAAAGTGGTTGTCTCAACTCGTTCGGGGCAACCTCTTTCTTCTGCTTTCCGCCATTGCTGGACATACCTTCTTACCAGTAAAGAATCTCACAGGGCAGATAACATGTGACAACACAACCCGTGCTTAAGATTGAACTGAGTGTCATGGTGAGCCGCGCCGAACCATGACTGCTCAGCATTTGCACAAAAGCCACATCAGAGAGCCGATGCATCCTTGCAATTCCTGATAATTCTCAAATCCTCAAAAACCGCTCAAACCCTTGCCCACACTGCACCGAAAAACCATGACGGTACAGTTACTGTACCATGATGTTTTTTTTATTTGGTAGCTAATCCCACCCTTACGAACTTTACATCATACCCCGAAAATTATCGGGTTCCACGTTCTTTGATAGATTGGTTTCTGGCCTTTGCTGCCTGCCCCGTGGCGGTGGCTTTTGCCTGTGCGTTTTTGGGAGGTCTTGTGTGGTTTTCTATTTATTGTATCTGCCGCAGCATTTCGCAGACTTACGAATCACGACTAACTTATACCTTTTAGGGTATAATTATACCTTTTGGGGGTATAAATATACCTCTTAGGGTATAAATATACCCATTTATACCTTATAATAAAACACATAACTTAAGCCCGCAGCACATTACGGCAAATTTCAAAAATAATATTTATCAAAAATCGGCAAAACCCTAAAACTATACCTTTTTTACCCGCCGTAGCTTGTTCAGCGAAGGTGGGCTCCCGACGTTTTTAGTAGCCGTAGTTCTAACGAAGGATACAGCTTTTTTCAGCAAAGGTGGCAGTAAAGGGGGGGGGCGCTGAGGGGCGCGGTTCGGCATAGTGCGAAACGCGCTTTATGGGTTGGGGGTAAACCATAGCGGCTTATCATCGTCCCAGTTGCCGTTGTAGTTTATGGTCAGTTCTTCACCGGCATCAATGTCCCTTACGGTCTTTATGCACATCGTCTGTTCGTCATAGTCCATAAAATACTCGCAGTTCGATCCATAAGCATGATTATAAAGTGGCACCCAGCCCAGCGCCATGCAGCACATATCGGCCCCGCCCGGCTGCCATTCAAATATATAGTCGTGCAGCAGGGTCTTGTCCAGGTTTTTGCGGTCTTCTGCGCTCATTACTATTACAGGCGCTGTTTCTATTACCGTATCGGCTTTTATAGCCCCGCTCGTAAAAACACCTCTTCCTTTTCCGGCTGTTTCCCCTATGTATAAATTACTCATGCCCCGTTTTTGGCTACTTTTCAAATATAGGTTGGAAATAGTATCTTTTTTTAATTGCCTTTTTATATTTTTACAGACAAATGCCATCTGTATGCACGTATTTAGGAAGTTTATAATTGTTATTGCGCTGGCCTTAGTGCTTGTTCCGAAGGAAGGGTTTAGCCAATACCAGTTTCCCATGAAGCCTTTCCTCAGCTACTTCAAGGATATTCAGCGTTATGAGCTTTCGTTTAACTATACCATGAACAACGGATTCTTTGAGGGGGTTACACAGGCTACATCTACCGCTTATAATGTGGGCACCTATCATGGCGATACTACCGTGAACAGGAAGATATCCACTACCGGCTTTGGCGGCGCTATCGGGTTGTCATTACCTTTCAAGGCCACAGGCCACATCAGTTGCTGGGCGGCCTATGTGCAGCTTGGTGTCAACATGTACACCTGGAACAACCTGAACAGCACGTATATAAACGGGGAGATAACTGACCCTACCGGCGATGTACTCACCGCCAGCACCATGCAGATACACCTGCCCATAGGTATAGAATGGAAAGTGGGCAATGACGCTATAAAATCGCAGCGGCTGGCACTGGGCGCTGCATTTGGCGCCGGTGTTATACCACAGGTAGCCATGACATCGATCAGCAGTGGCACGCCGAATGCAAGCAAAAACTTTGGCTTTACCCCTTACCTGAAAATGGACCTGGGCTGGAGATGGGGTTGGGTGTTCAAGCTAAGGACTATGTACTCAATAGGTCAGTACAACCTGCTTTACGTTAATCGCGAGATTCCCGGTGTGAGCGATGGTCCTTTCCGTGTGGCCTCCACCAGCGCCATTTCTCTTTCGCTGGTTATCATGCCATTCTCTGGTGGCTGGAGGGAAACTGACTGGTATAACACTCACGACACCTACAACAAGCACGACCGTTTTAATTAATTTGAAAATGTGCTGATTTGAAAAATTGAAAATGAACTTCCCGTTATAAAATAAGAAAGCCCCTTTTGGGGGCTTTCTTATTTATGGTAAATATGTGCATTTTCAAATCAGCACATTTAAATTGTCAAATTATCTGCGTTTCCCCTTAAAGCCTTCCTTGTTGCCATAAGACTTTACATCACCCGAAAAACGAGGGCCTGAAGGGCGGGGCTTACCGCGGAAATCGCCTCCTCCTCTGCTGCCGCCACCACCACTGCCACCAGGGCCACCACTAAACTGGCGCTGCTCGGCCTCTTCAAGGCGCACTTTGCGGCCTTTATGCTTTTTCTGCGACAGGTGCTCTACAATATATTCGGCAGCCTCACCGGGCACGTTGAAAAAACTACTCATTTCGCGCACGGTCACGCGGTCTATCAGGTTAGGTTCCACATCAATAGATTCTGTGATGAACTGCACCAGTTTGCCTGCGTTAAAGCCATCCTTCTCGCCCAGATTGATGAACAGGCGCACATATCTGTTGCCCCTGCTTTGCGCTTTATTCTCGTAGCCTGCATTCAGGTCTTCAGAGTCCTGGTAGGCATCAATGGTCTCGCGAAGCTGCAGCCAGATCAGTTTGCGTATCAGTTCATCCTTGTCCATTTCCGCAAACTGCTCGTGTATAGATTCCCTGTACAATGTCGCGAAGTCGGCCTGCGGCTCGGCTGTGGCTATTTGCTCCAGGTAGTGAAATAGTTTTTTGCGCACCACTTCAGCACCATCCGGTATATCGCTCTTATGGAACTTCTGTTTTACCAGCCTTTCTATCTGGCGGATGTTCGAAATTTGTTTCGGCGATACTATCGACATGCATATGCCGCTCTTGCCCGCGCGCGCCGTGCGGCCGCTGCGGTGCGTGTATACTTCGGGGTCATCAGGCAGTTCGTAATTGATAACGTGGGTAATATCATTTACGTCTATGCCGCGTGCAGCCACGTCAGTGGCCACCAGCGCCTGCAGTTGCCTGTTCTTGAAACGCTCCATTACCTTGCTGCGCATCTTCTGGTCCATATCGCCGTGCAGCGGGCTCACATGGTAGCCCATCTTCATCAGTTTCTCGCTCACATCCTGCGCGTCCTGCTTGGTGCGTGTGAAGATGATGCCGTATATACCCGGTGCGAAGTCCAGCAGACGACGAAGTGTTTCGAAACGGTTGTGGTGATTGGTAACGTAGTATTGGTGGTCTATATTCTCGTTAGTGGTATTTGCCGCCGCTACCGAGAATTCCTTCCAGTCCTTCATAAAGCGCTTGGCTATGCCGCGCACCTCATTGCTCATGGTAGCGCTGAAGAGCCAGGTATGCTCGCGCGCCGGGGTATTCTTCAGTATCAGGTCTATATCCTCGCGAAAGCCCATGTTCAGCATTTCATCGGCTTCGTCCAGCACCACAAACTGCAGGTGCTCCAGCGATATCGCTTTGCGCTCCAGCAGGTCTATCAGCCTTCCGGGCGTGGCTACGATCACCTGAGGGTTCGATTTCACCTCGCGTATCTGTCCGCCTATAGGCACACCCCCATATACTGCGGTTACGCGCAGGCCGCGCATCTGCGAGCCATACTTGGTCATTTCCTCCTGTATTTGCATACACAGCTCGCGCGTGGGGCTCAGTACCAGGCATTGCACATGCTTCACCGATACATCCACATGGTGCAGCAGTGGCAGGCCATAAGCGGCTGTTTTGCCGGTTCCGGTTTGTGCCAGCCCTATGATATCAGAGGGGTCAGACAATAAATGGGGGATCACTTTCAGCTGTATGGGGGTTGGAGTTTCAAAGCCCATGTCGGCAACAGCGCGTGCCAGTTCCTCCCGCATCGGGAAGGAAGAAAAAGAATTCATTAACATCAAAAAAACTTTGTACCCTGCTTTATGGGCAGAGCGGGTGAAAAAGTATTTTAATGAATGAATCCGGACAAATTACAAGTAACTGGTTTCCTCCCATACGAAGGGGAAGCGGGGCAGGGGAACTCATGCATTAAAAAGACCTTTGTGCTTCGCCTTCCTGGCTAAGCGGCTGCAAAGGTACACAAATAAATGATAAAAAGTGTTAATTTTTTGAAGCAAGTAACAAAATCGTGTCATTTGCCTATACTCTCCAGATACAGATCCTCCACCTTCTTCCTCGCCCACGGTGTCTTGCGCAGGAATTTCAGGCTGGAACTGATGCTGGGGTTCTCATAAAAGCAGTTGATGCGCACCCGCTCGCACATATACTCCCAGCCATGCTGCGCCACAAGATGGTTCAGTATCATCTCCAGCGTCTTGCCATGTAAGGGGTTGTTGGGTTGCTCGGCCACACGGTAAAATTAGTACAATAACGCGATGCAATTATTCATAGGGGCCACCATTTCACAAATTCGGGCCTGGCTCCTGCGGCGGATTCAGGCAATTATTTTACCTTATGCTTAAACACTTGTCGCCGCACATCGGTAGTTATCTCATCGCACGAGTGTTTCACATACGCCCGTATGCGGCGCACATAATCGAAATAACCGAGTTGTAGCCTGATGAGGAAGAACACGAAAATAAGCAGGCTGATAGCAGTGAAGCTGAGTGTGACTTTAGGGTCATTGCCGACATACATCAGCACCAGCGACGCCACCAGGAAGAAACCGCAAAACAGCATCATCAGCATTTGCGCCCCGGCCTCTATGGCCTTCATGCGGGAGGTGATCACCATTTCCGTTTTGTTACCCTCCTCCTTCAACTCCACTTGCGTGATGGGCAACGTCGACCTCCGCGAATCCTCCTCTACTACGGGTATGATGCTCAGCAACTGCTCATCTTCCAGCACCTCAAAATCGTGGCGGTGAATGGTGATGTGGTTACCTACCAGCCGGTATTTCAACAGCTCCATTGGCACGGAAAACTTATATTGATGTCTCCTGGTAAACATAGATTATGGTAAGATACCATAAAGTTATAGTAATATAAGCTATTAGTAATCAAAATGTTGCGTTAAGCGATGGTTAATAACCGGGTAGCCTCCGTTAAAACTACGGCTATTGAAAACGGGGTGAACCGACCTTCGCCAAGGTCCTGGTGGTCGATGTAGTGTATAATTTCGGGAGAATGAACGATTTGCCACATATTATTTTTGATATATAGGTGAAACTCTCTGTGGGCGCATATTATGTGTTTTATTTTCAGGTATAAACGGGTATATTTATACCCTGAAAGGTATATTTATACCCTCAAAAGGTATAATTATACCCGGTTTA
>CAYSIG010000071.1:0-12468 GCA_964430995.1 uncultured Flavipsychrobacter sp. | reverse complement strand
AATAAAAAAAACGTCATGGTACAGTTACTGTACCGTCATGGTTTTTGGGTGTGGTGTGGGCGCGGGTTTGAGAGGTGTATTAGTGTTTTTTGCCTGAATCACAGATCACACAGATTTAAGGATTACACAGAGATGCGAGTAGCTTGCGTGAGATACTACAATGGGGAAGTTCGGGAGTATCGGCGAGTTCCTGGCTATGCACATAGGCCGCGCAGAGAGATTAAAGCACAGTTGCCGGGGGGGGGGCATGGAAAATTACAGTTTAAAGACGGAAAAAATACCGTTTAAAAACGGTATAAAAAATCAAATAATATGTGGAGCTTTGAAAAAAGCCCCCTATACTATGCTGCGCCATGAAACGCAATATCTCTCCGCACTGCGAAGATGTGGCCTGTCACGCTACTGACAGGTAAAGATTATTTTCCATCAAACAATAAAATCATCCAATGAAAAACAGTATCTTTAAAATAAGCATTACAGCAATGCTGTGCATGGCTATGAACACAACTATTGCGCAGACAAGCCTTATAGGCTACCCCGCAGGCGCCGATATAAACTGGCTGAACACAGGCAGTACCATCAATGGTATTAACACCGCTCTGCTCGACTATTATATTTCTGCATCTTCCCTCGGCTCCATAGGTGCTTGTGCCTACGGGGCGGTACCGGGCACCCCAAGCGCAACGCTAGGTGGCATAGTAGTTACCGACTTCACATACAGCACTACCGTTAATGTTACCTACCCGCTTACTTTGGGCAGCACACCCATGATGTCGGTGCCTGATGTGATCATCGGGTATAACACAGATGTACCGGGAGATATGATTATGGCGGTAGGCTTTATCAATAACCTTGATGAAGTGGAGATTGATTTTTTTGACATTGTGTACACAGCGCCGGGGGTATTCACCGTTACTTATCGGAGCAACGTAATAGTAGATGTGGAAGGGGTGGAGACTGTACATTTGGATGTGGTGGCAGAGTATGGTAACAGATACATGCAGTATCCCATTTGCGACAAGTTCTTTGTGGTATATGACAGAGACCCTGCTTACAGCACAGTATGGGATGTATTTATTGCCTACGGGAGCCTTACTGCCTCAAGTATCCTATCCGGACCTATTGATATAACACCTCCCCCATTCACACATTACGCCGACAACTGGCGGCCCGATGTGGCGGGTATCCAATACTCCACCGGAGGTGGAGTTGTGGACAAGGCGCTGATAACATGGGAAAACATGGGGTCGGTAGATATTTATCAAAACGAATGGACACCCGGAGTAGGTCTCGGAACCGAAACGGTCATAGCAACCTCCTTTCTATATCAGGACAGGTTCTTTCACCCGCGCATTGATGCCAATGATGACTTTGGCTCAAACACCGGTGCTGGGAACTCCGATTACAAAATTGTTTTTGAGCATAAAGACAATATAGGAACTTATAGCTTATCACAGTTAATAGAATCTTATGATGATCACCCCAGTGGAACATTACCAAACCCGGTAGTTTCGTCTTGGGTGGATTTTAATTCGTTCCTACCGTATTCTGTATTCCCATACTCCGCTCCTTTTTACGACCATTTTGCCCCTGCAGTAGCATTTGGGCCTGCAGGTTCTGGGGGGCGCGACTATATGGTAACAGAAGGGTTACATGAATCACTAGCAACCAACTCTGACTATTTTATGATGTCGCCTATTGATGAAACAGACCCTACCGATGTGGCAGTAATACCGGCCGGTGGTGGTGTCCGCAATTTTTTCCAGACCAACACCACCGTGCCAATAGACGCGGCATCAACCCTATATACTAATGCGGTGGCTACACCGCCAAATAATGTGGGAGGTACAAGCCTGGTGGCATGGGCGCATTTCGATGGCAGCAATTATAATATAGATTACAAGCGTTGTCTGTTTTCAGGTGCAGGCACCGGCTATGCCTACAAGCACAGTGTGCCGCCCGCTCAGCCGTCTCTATTGAGTACAGCGGAAGTGTCTGTTACCCCCAACCCGGCAACCGATGCCATAACTATATGCAATGTTGTAGGCCGCTATAGTATAAAAAATATGCTGGGGCAGGTGATGCTGGAAGGCAGCATAGATGCCGCACAACCACGGGTGAATGTGGGCAAACTGCCTAAGGGCAATTACATCGTCAGCCTAAAGGTAGATAACAGGAAACCGATTAATAAAATGTTCGTAAAAAATTAGTTTAACAGAATCGCCATCCCCTTGTGGGATGGCGATTATTTAAAAATACAACTATGAAAAAATATTTTTTCATCTTATGCCTGTTGCTTGCTTTGGGGGCACAAGCCCAGCGCATCTCCACATTTGCCGGCACAGGTGGGGTTGGCGGTTATACAGGTGATGGTGGGCCGGCAACTGCCGCTAAAATATTTTATACAAATGGGATAGTTATTGACGCAATCGGCAATATGTATATAACTGCTGATGGGTACCCGAGTGTGCGCAAGGTAGATACTGCGGGTATCATTAATACAATAGCCGGCAGCTCAATTAACCTGCCCGGCTTTAGCGGCGATGGCGGCCCGGCCACAGCCGCTAAAATGAGTGACCCGCGCGGCATTACTTTGGATAAAAAAGGTAACATCTATTTTTTTGATATGGATAACAGGCGCATACGTAAAATAGACACCGGAGGTATCATCACTACGTATGCGGGCAATGGCACTAATATTTCTTCCGGCGATGGTGGCCCTGCAACTGCGGCTGGCCTGGGCAATTCTGGTGGGGGCGTAACGGCAGATACAGCCGGCAACCTCTTCATTGCCTCAGGTAATTTCATACGCAAGGTAGACACGGCGGGCATTATCACTACTATTGCCGGCTCTGGTATAGCCGGTCATAGTGGCGATGGAGGTATGGCAGACACCGCACAAATTGTAACGGGTATAGGGCAAATCATATTCGATAAATATGGCAACCTGTACATAGCATGTGGCCTTTATGTACGGAAGATAAATACTTCAGGCATCATCACTACTATTGCAGGCAACAGCACAGGCACTTATACCAGTGGCACCCCTGCGACAGCAACGAACATCAATTATACCGTTGGTGTCTACCCGGATAATAATGGCAACTTATACTTAGCTAATTATACGTCGTACCGTATTTATAAGGTAAACCCTGCTGGCATTATTACCACTATTGCAGGCAGCGGCACAACCTATGGGTTCAGTGGCGATGGTGGACCCGGCACTGCCGCAAAACTTTACAGGCCGCATTGCGTGTATATGGGCAAAAACAATTGCCTGTATATAGCAGATCAGAATAATTACTGCGTCCGCCGCCTCGATCTTAATGATAGTGTATTTGTTAGTGTGCCGGGTGTTGCGCAAAATGAGGATGCGGTAAAAGTGTACCCCAACCCTGCGGGAGACGGGGTGCTGCATGTGCGGGTATCGTCAGCCGCAGATGAAGGGGTACAGGTAGCATTAATAGATGTAACCGGCAAAAAGGTACACGAACAAACCACCACCACTAATAAAGAAACAACCATGACACTGCATACTCCGCCTGGCCTGTACTTATTACACATCAGCAAAGCAGATAAACAATGGGTGCAGAAGGTGCTGGTGGAATGAGTGTTTTGCAGCGGGATGGCGATTATTTAAAAATACAACTATGAAAAAATATTTTTTCATATTTTTCATACTTATAGGTTCTGGGGCTTACGCACAGGTTATTACCACAATTGCAGGTATCACGTCGGGTGGGTCTGTTTCCGATGGTGGCCCGGCTACCGCGGCAAAACTACACCCAGTAACTGGTGTTGTTGTGGATAAAAAAGGCAATCTTTATCTAAGCAGTTGGCACTTACTCTTTGCATCGTCGCATAGGGTAAGAAAAGTAGATCCATCAGGTATTATCAACGCTTTTGCAGGCACTGATACTTCCGGTTTTAGCGGAGATGGCGGCCCTGCCACATTGGCAAGATTATATTTTCCGGAACATCTGGGCACTGATAAATATGGTAATGTATACATTGCGGATAGAGGCAATAAGCGAATCCGCAAAGTAGATACTTTTGGTATCATCACGACATTTGCGGGCAATGGTTCTGCCGCCCACTCAGGCGATGGCGGGCCTGCTACCTCGGCAGGCATCAGTATTTGTTTTGGTGTATGCTGCGATACAGCCGACAATGTATATATCTCTGGCTCTGGCCGGATAAGGAAAGTGGCCCCTTCGGGTATAATCACCACCATCGCAGGCACCGGGGTAGCCGGTGATGCCGGCGACGGCGGCCCGGCCACGGCAGCCCAGCTTTATGGGCAGGGGCAGATAACCATAGACCTGGAAGAAAATATATACTTCTGTGATGGCGGTAATGCCAGAATACGCAAAATAAATAGCGCGGGGATAATCACCACCATTGCAGGCACAGGAGTGACCGGGTACAGTGGCGATGGCGGCATCGCAACTGCGGCAAAGATTAATGGGCCTAATGGTCTCTGTGTGGATAGCTGCGAGAATGTGTATATTGCTGATAAGCTGAACCACAGGATAAGGGTTATTAACGGTGCCGGCATTATAAAGACATTTGCCGGCGATGGCACAGGTGGCTATGGCGGAGATGGCGGCCCGGCTACGGCTGCTAAGCTGTTTCAACCTGTTGCTCTTTGTATGGACAAAAATAGCAGTATATATGTAGCAGATAACGCTAACGCCCGCGTCCGTTACATCCACATGGATAGCTGCCGCAATACCGTAGGTATAGCACAGGCCGCCCTCACCCAAGGGGAGGAGGTGCTGCGTATATGGCCTAACCCTTCATCAGGGGCTTTCAGTCTGCGGCTTTCAGCCACAGTTAATGAACACGCAGAGGTGCTAGTAACCAATGTAATGGGCGAGGTGGTAAAACAATTTTCATCTGCCACAAACAAGGATACAGAGGTCATCCTCTACACCCCGCCCGGCGTTTACTTTGTCACTGTAAGCACAGCCAGTGGCAAGTGGGTGCAGAAGGTGCTGGTGGAATAAATAAATGCTACGGATATAACAGCTTATGTACTTCAGAAGCATACCTGACCATTTTCTTCGGTCAGGTATGCTTCCGTCTCGCCCTTGTTGGCGAGGAACACCAACAAGGGAGTAAATAAAAGAACCCTCAAACAGAGGGTTCTTTTATTAAGCGTGCTGCATTTTTCTTACTCATCTTTTTCCTTTCCATTTACGTACCTGCACATTTTGGCAGCATGGGCTTTGAGTATATTTGCCATGCCTTCGTACTGGCCAAATAAGCTTTTCTCTTCCCTGAAGAGGGCAGGGCTGGCGTAATATGTTCTTGTGCCGCAGTAAAACTGGCCGAGGTTCTTGGCTTCGGGGTCGGATTCTTCGGCCTTGCCGGGATTGGGCCCCATCATCATGGTCACTACTGCGTTCACACCATAGTCGTCTTTTGTTTGCTTTACTTTTCTTGTGCAGATATAAACAACAACAACGGCATCCACACCAAGGCCCTTAACCATATCATAACCCAGGCTGGAGGTCATTTTGCGGTTGGCGGAGAATATACCGCCCTGGTAATTTTCGAGCGCAGATTCATCAGCGGCTTCATTGCCTATGAAGAATGCGCGGTAGCCTTTGCCGCTTGGCGAAATTTTAAGTGTGCTTACGGAGGCTTCGGCCACATCCCATACGTTAGTGCCTGCCGCACCGCGCTTGGTGAGCTTTACTTTTTCTTTCTTTGCCGATTCCTGATTGAAGCCATAATAAAATTCCCTTTTCTCATCGGTATCGAGGAATTCATCGGGGGTGAGCAGGTCTATGCCATTCTCTTTGAACGATGTTTTTAGCGCGTCTATGCTGTTCTTATAGAACCCATCAACCTGCATCTGGCCATAGAGGTCGGATGTGCGCCATACGCTTACACTTACGTTGCCGGTGTAGCTGCCACCTTTAACTTTTCCCTTACCGGGGTCATAGAGGTAATAACTGATGAGCGCTACTTTTTTTGGTTTTTCTTTCAGCAGGTCCATATTGGCGCTATAGCCACCGCCATTGCCATTACGGCCCTCTCGCGGGAAGTCGAATTTTACTTTTATTTTATCCGGGTTCTCCGTCTCTGATGCGAATTCGGTCTTGTCGTTATTCTTCCCAGTTGATTTGAGGTCTGCTCCGTTTTTAATGAGTGTCAGTACCACTTCTTCATTGCCGAAACCACCTGCAAATGCCAATACTAAAGGGGTTTGCCCTGCTTTGTTTTTTTCGTTTATGTTCAACCCTTTTTTCAAAAGCACCTGCAGCATTTCTTCAAATGATCCGTTTCGCTCTGCGGGCATATCAGTGTACCAATCAGGGATTTTATAGCCAAAAGATTCATAAGTGGGTTTTCCGGCGGCTATTGATTTATTTCTTTCGCCCTGCGATTTTCCAAAGCTGGCAAGAGTGTGCATGAGTGTGCCATCGGGAACGGATTTTTTAGGGTCTGCTCCTTTTTCCAACAGCATAGTGAGGCAGGGCAGGCAGTTGGTAGCCATTACAGCTGTATTAAGCGCATATACTTCTGTAGGCTTCGCTGTTTTCATTACATTCTCCCATGCTGAAATA
The DNA here is from genome assembly GCA_964430995.1 of uncultured Flavipsychrobacter sp. Taxonomy (GTDB): domain Bacteria; phylum Bacteroidota; class Bacteroidia; order Chitinophagales; family Chitinophagaceae; genus Nemorincola. The sequence goes on along the minus strand of CAYSIG010000071.1, from coordinate 5,890 downwards.
AGTGCCTTATTCGCATCTTTTCCTTTCGCCTGTTCTTTTTCTATCAAAGATTTCATTACAACTGCCACATCTACTACGCCCGGTTTGTTAGGGTCTGCGCCAGCATCCAGCAGTAGTTTTATTACTTCTGTAGAGTAGGTGGCTACCGCAGATACCAAGGCAGGATAGCTGCCCCCGTTAGGGTCAGCTTTTTTTTCAAGCAGATAGCCGGTTATTTCCGGCCACAGAAATGCACAAGATATGGGTGTGGACCCTTCGCTGTTCTTGAAATTTACATCAGCGCCGGCTTCTACGGCTTTTTTTACGGCTTCCATATCGCCCTGCTTACATGCAGTAATGAGGTCTTCATTGGCCCCGGCAAAAGCAGTAGTTGTAAAAAGAAATAAAAATAAGGCAATGATGAGTAAAGGCTTCTTGCTCATAAATAGCTGTTTAGAAGTGAATGATGCTGTGAAAATAATAATTATAAATAGTATTATGTAATTATATTTTTGATTTGTAAAAGAAGCATCAAACCATTAGAAATTTGCAATTTATTTGCAGCAATCCTGTTATTTTTGGGTATGCGTTCGATAAAAGTGATGATTTGTGTGCTGCTGGCGAGCATGGCTACTATGGCCAGGGGGCAGGATGTGGTGTATAGCGAGTATGAAAAGTTTGACTACCGTGAGGATGAATATACTGTGGTGGGCATGGTGGGCGGCCTTATGTACACGTATACCAACCAGGGCGGGAATGCAATGCTGAATGCCTTTGACGACAGTATGAACAAGGTGGCGAAGGTGCTGCTGGATTTTTTTCCGGCAAAGGTGTATGAGGCGCGGTTCATCGCTTACCCGGATAAGATAATAGCAGTGTACCAGGGGCTGGAAAGCAATAAGGTGGTGCAATATGCGGCACTGCTGGATGAAAAGGGCAGACTGAAGGGCAAGCCGGTGGTGCTGGGCAATGTGAAGACGGGGCTGTTTGGCGCGACACGTACTTATTTTAAAACGGCCATATCGGAGAACAAGAAGGCGATACTGGTGTATAGTGCGGAAGACAAGGGGGAGGAGGTGGAGTTTGAAGGAAAATGGCTGGATGACCAGGCCACCATAGTGAAGCGGAGCAAGGCGGTGTTTAAAACAGACAACCGGGTGGAGCATGGTGAGGTGCAGGTGGGCAATGACGGCACAGCATATATGGCAGCCTATACCACAGTGGGCACGCAAAACTATGCGGACCAGTACTGGATGCTGGTATTGCCGCAGGGTGGCAATAAATTTGAGCCTAAAGAACTGGCATTGGACAACCTATATGCCACGGGCGGCTATATGAAGGTGGACAATGTGAACGGGAAGGTGTACTTCGGCGGTTTTTACTCGGTGAGGAAGAGCGGGAGTTTTGGCGGGGCCATATATGCGGTATATGAAATGGGCGGGAGCGGACAGCTACAGGTGAAGCTGCTGCCCTTTGACGAAAAGCTGATGAGCGAAGCAGGCAGCAGGCGCAGGGGCCACACGTTTGACAATTACCAGGTGCGGCAACTGATAGTGAAGAACGATGGCGGGTTTGTGCTGATAAGCGAGGAGGAGTATATGCTGACGCTAAACAATTATACGCCGGGATTCGGTTTCTATTCGGCATACAGTCCTTATATGACGAACACGGTGCGGGAGTACCATTACGATGATATATTATCACTATCGTATGATGCGAAAGGCGACCTGCAATGGCATGCTTTTATACGCAAAAACCAGTATTCGCAGGAGGACGGCGGTGTTTTCTCTTCCTATGCCCTGCTGAATACAGGGGGCACGCTGGCGTTCCTTTTTAACGACTATAATGCGCGCCGCTCCACGATACAAATGGCCACGCTGACATCGGATGGGAAGACGGAGGTGCGGGGCTTTGCCGCGGAAGGCAATGACTATCCCGACTGGCTGCCCAAGAGTGCAAAGCAGGTATCAGCAAGAATAATGGTGGTGCCGTGCTTTCATAAAAAGCAGATATGTTTTGCAAGGGTGGAGTTTTGATAAGCTGATTAGCTAATATGCTGATTAGCTGATGGTGTTGTCCTTCGAAGCTCAGGATGAGGTTAATAGGTTAATGGGTTAATGGGTTAATAGGTTAATAGGTTAATAGGTTGTCCTTCGAGGCTCAGGATGACAATCGTCCTTCGGCAGGCTCAGGATGACAACAATGGAATGGTGGATAAGTTTCAATTCAAATTCCGTTAACAGGCGTTACCTTAGCCGGAAATTTTGGTAGTCCACTGTGCTGCAGTTATTCAGAAATAATAGTCCGTTTACTGTAATCGTCCTGTTCATATTTGCCCTGGTGGCAAAGTTTCAGACGTTGTTGCACCCGGTGGCCCCGGTGCCTGTGAGCGGGCATTTTTTATTCAATTATATACTAAAGGGGTTGGATGTGGTCTTCAGGCATGGGGCGTTCGCCTATACCATGCTGGCAATAGTGATCTTGTTTGTGCAGGCCATATACCTGAAGAGTATAGCCTCAAGGCATAAGCTGTTCCCGAGGTCGACGTATATACCATCGTTCGTATTCCTGCTGCTGACCTCTATATATCCGGCATTCAATACCTTTTCAGAGACGCTAATCATAAATGGGCTATTGCTTGGGGCTATGGATGTGATGTTCGGATTTACTCAAACGACACAACCAAGGAAGCTTATCTATAACGCGAGTTTACTGGTAAGTATGGCGGCGCTGTTCCAGTTTACATTGCTGGCGTTCTTTCTTTTGCTGCTGGTTGGTATGGTGCTGTTCCGGCCTTTCAACCTTGGGGAGTGGTCGGTGGCGCTGATGGGGTATGTAACGCCCTTTTATTTCCTGGCGTGTGTCTTATTTCTCGCAGACAGGTTAGGTGTGTACCGCGAGTGGCCGCACTTCGGGTTTTCGCTCTCGTCGCATGTGCATTCTATTTTTTATATAATTGTCATTATCATGGGTATCCTGATATTGCTGGCCTCAGGGATATATGCTATGCAATTGAATGTGGCAATGAGTAATATATACATCAGGCGCGACTGGATTGCGTTGTCGTTCTATCTTATCATATCCATTTTTGTTGCTATTCTTACGGATGAAGCACTGAAAACAGCATGGCTGATAACGATGCCGGCATTGAGTATCATCATCTCTCACGCACTTTTGCTTGAAAAGAACAAGCGATTTAGTAATTTTATCTTTTATTTTTCACTGTTTTATCTGTTTTTCTGCCTTTGGGCGTATTAAATAATTTATCGTAATGAAATTTGGTGTTATTGTTTTCCCCGGTTCTAATTGTGACAGAGATATGATGCATGCCCTGAAGGACGACCTTGGGCAGGAGGTAGTGATGCTATGGCACAAAGACCGCGACCTGAGTATGTTTACAAAGGATGACTGCCTTGTATTGCCGGGAGGTTTTTCGTATGGCGACTACCTGCGTTGCGGTGCGCTGGCGCGTTTCAGCCCGATGATGGAGCAGGTAATTGAATTTGCCAATAAAGGCGGCAAAGTGCTGGGCGTATGCAACGGTTTCCAGATACTGTGTGAGGCGGGATTGCTGCCCGGTGTGCTGCTGCAAAACGACCACCAGAAATTTGTGTGCAAGAATGTGTACATAAAAAGCGACAACAAGCAAAACCTGATAGGCCCCAGAGTGGGCGAGAAGGCGCTGAAGATACCCGTGGCGCATGGCGAGGGGAGGTATTATGCAGATGCGGCCACCCTGAAGCAGCTGCATGACAATAAACAAATCGTGTTCAGGTATTGTGATGAGCATGGCGAGGTGCATATCAATTCGAACCCTAACGGGGCGATAAATAATATAGCCGGTATATGCAATGAGGGCAGGAACGTATATGGTATGATGCCGCACCCTGAACGCGCCTGTTCACCGGCGCTGGGCAATATAGACGGCAAGGCCATACTCATGGCACTTAGCTAAAAAGTGATTTTCTTATGAAGAAGATAAAACGGCAGATGCTGCTGATTTCACTTATTTATGTGGTGTGGGTGGTGGCATTTTCGATGCTGAGCAGATCGGTGCTGCACATTCAGTCCCGGGCTACGGAGAAGGGCGTGCTGATAGGTGTGCAGGTAGTATTTGTAGTGGTGATATGGAGGCTGTGGCGCAAATTGATAGCAGAAATGAAAAGGGAGAACGAGGAAAGGAGCCGACCAAATTAAAAGTTAAAAATCGGGGTATATATTCAAGTTATAGTGATTACGGCTTACTTTGTAACAGCAACAGACTGTCTTATACGTTTAAAAACTGCCTTATGGGATTAATAAAGAGCTTATTTGTATGTGTACCGCTATTATTTTCCTTGTCGTCGACAGCACAGATAATTGAAGACCCGACCACGTGGACCTATGAGGTGAAAAAGAAGAGTGCAACAGAATACCAATTAATATTTCATGTGGAACTGAAGGCCGGGTGGCATATATGGTCGTTGAAACCGGGAGGTGACGGGTATCAGATAGTGCCGTCGTTCACGTTTGACAAAAATGCCAAGGTAAAAATGAAAGGTGCAATAGCCGAGAAGGGCAAACCAACCACAACAGCAATGGAAGGTGTGGACGGCAAGGTGACCTATATGTCGGGCAAGGTGGATTATGTGCAAAATGTAGTGGTAACCGGTGGCGGGAAGATAACAGGCAAGCATGAGTACCAGGTTTGCAATGATAAGATGTGCCTTGCGCCCAAGGAGAAGAATTTTAGTTTTGAAATAAAGTGACCGCCAGGGCTCTGGCGGGCTATTGTTGGAGTTAAAAGTATTTTATGAGGAAAGTGTTGAATGCTTTTTTACTGGGTTTGTTCAGTGTGCTGACGTTTTCGGTGCATGGGCAGATAATAAAAGATGAGAGTAAATGGACACTGGAGGCAAAGAAGAAGTCGGGTGACCAGTATGAGCTTATCCTGCATGTAAAATTGCCATCTCCCTGGCATTTATATTCATTCAAGCCGGGAGGCGACGGGATGCTGATAGCGCCTGAAGTGAAGTTTGTAAAAAATGACAAGGTAAAATATACCGGCCCAGTTAAAGAGAAAGGGAAGCTATTGACGGAGACAATGGAAGGGATAGATGGGGCGGTCAATATGTTTAAAGACAAGGTGGATTATGTGCAGGAGGCTACTATAAGCGGAAATACAAAAGTTACCTGCAAATACTCTTACCAGATATGCAACGACAACATGTGCCTGCCACCCGCAGACGGTACGCTAACTGTGGAGGTAATGGACGCGGGAGGCACCATGGAAACAAGCGAAACTGCTGCGCCGATAGCCGGGGTGGATAGTAGTGCAGGGGACAGTTCAGGCACAAATATGGGCAGCGAAGATACTGCCGCCCCGAAAATGGCAGTGGTGGACGCAGGACCGAAAGATACAGGAGGTGAGAAAGCGGAGCAACCTGAGCAGCAGTCGCTGATATTGTTGTTTTTATTGTGTTTCGCAGGCGGCCTGCTAGCGGTAGTGACGCCATGCGTGTTCTCGATGATACCTATAACAGTCAGCTTTTTTACTAAGCGAAGCAAGACACGGAAGGAAGGTATAAGGAATGCGCTATACTATTCTATTTCCATCATTATCATATTTACGGTGCTTGGGTTGGTTATTTCCGCTCTTTTTGGCAGGGATGCCTTGTATAAAATATCGACGAACTGGATACTGAATGTTTTCTTCTTCCTGATGTTCATCGTATTCGGTATTTCATTCCTTGGTGCATTTGAGATAACACTGCCGTCCTCGTGGACGAGCAAGACTGACTCGAAGGCCGGGTTGGGCAGCTTTGGCGGTATCTTCTTTATGGCGCTTACGCTGGTAATCGTTTCTTTCTCCTGTACAGGGCCTATCCTTACTATGTTGTTCGGGCTGCTGGCCGCCGGAGGATGGCTGGGG
>CAYSIG010000070.1:0-13775 GCA_964430995.1 uncultured Flavipsychrobacter sp. | reverse complement strand
CCCCATGATGAAATAGGATTGCTAAGTGGATAAGTTGCCCTCTGATTAGAAAAGCATATTAGCTGAGAAGAAAATTCAAATGGTGGATAAGGATTTACCGGATAATCAAATTTGTTAGTGCAGCCAATTCCTTCTATCACGTTATAAGAAGGGCCACTACCCTCAAAATGCCACACCTTATACCAAATGCTGTTTATTTGTGTGGAATCAATTGCGGCAACCCAGTATACCGATGAGTGCCATCCGGGGTGGAAATATCGTACTGTATCCCCAACAGCCCAGTTATAATCATAAAGTAATTCATCACTTGTGTCTAAAGAACCTGTCATTGTGTTGAAGTATCTAATGAACACTTTATTATTGATAGTATCTTCTATTACATAAGACAAGGAAATCCTGCGATATTTTTTGCTGTCGAAAATCAGACTTCCGGTGTCATTCAAGAGTTCATAACCAGCGAAAGGCCCCGTAGTTGCGTCTGTAACAATATTAAGTATTTCCCACACATTCGTACTATCTGTAAACCTTATTTTCTGCCCGAAAGAAGAGAATGTTGCAAGAGCAAAAAGCAGAATAAGATTGGCCTTTTTCATGGGCATTAGGTTTTAATAAACAAACTTCCCTGAATGTACTTTGCCGCCTTGTTCATCTGTTACCTGGTAGTAGTAGATGCCCTGTGCTGCGATTTTCTCGCCAAAAGGTATTACGTCCTGGTCTGTAAAGGCTGTTGTAAAACTAAGTTGTCCTGTTTGGTTGAATATGGTTAGTTTGCCCGAAGCCTTTGAGGGCAGCAGTATCTTGGCATTTGCATCCGCAGGGTTTGGAACAACCTTACATACATCGCTCCTGAACAGTTGGCTTACGTTAGTTACATCGCGGATAACAGGGGCGTTAAGGGCTGCATAGAATTCTGTGCAGGTGCTGTCATTGTCGTAATAATTGGTATAACCCCAGCCATAGGCAAGCACCGGATTGCTTAATCCGGTTGTAATGTTCGAGTTATTGTTGAAACAATACAGGTGTTGCGAAAAAGAGCTGACGCTATATGGGTTTGAAGGATAAAAAGGGCCATTGGTGCAGCCTATGCCTTCTATCACATTATAAACCACGTCCCGTACCGAATCGGTATAGTAGGTATTGGTATCATGCCCTTCAAAGTGCCACACCTTGTACCAATAACCTTGTAAATAGGTTGAATCAATATTGGTTACCCAGGCTACATATTTGTTGCCCGGATAAATGGTTCGTATGGTATCATGCAGGCCTAATGTAAAATCATAAATCACTCGTTCTGTGGAATCATAATTGTCTAAAACGTACACTTTCCCGGCATCCTCCCGTATCAGGGCCGACAGTAGTTTGGTCATAAGGTATTGGTAAGTATGCCCGTTATGGTTTACTGTAATGCTATCGTAGCGCACAGTGTTATAAGCCGTTATTACGGGTATGCAGCAACCTACTGTGCTGTCATATATCTGCCATTTATTGGTGATATTGCCGAATTGTATCTTTTGTGCAAAAGAAGATACCGACAAAAGAATAAATGCTAGTGGTAATAGTGACTTTTTCATGAATTTATAAGACTTCCAAAGATATGATAATAATTTGAAAGCCTGCGGATGCATTTCTAATCTTGTTTCATTCATTACGCTTACACCCGAGCGACAGTGAAGACGTTGGCTCTCCATTTCCTTCGGAGAGAGCTGGGAGAGGTCTAACAGGGAATTTCCCTCCACACATATCTATAATACCGAAAACCGAAGTCATATTTAGTTAACAAGTGGCGCTAATACCACCTCCCTTTAGGGTCGGGGTTTACCCGCGCATTCTGGAAATTCTCAAATCCCAAAATTCCCATCAAACCCGCGCCCACACTGCACCCAAAAACCATGACGGTACAGTTACTGTACCATGACGTTTTTTTTATTTTGCAGCCACCACCACATTCCCGAACTTTACATCATACCCAAAAAAAATCAGGGTAAGTTCTTTAAAATATTGCATTGTGTTCAGCCACATCGGTGGGGGCATCCTGAGCTTGCCGAAGGGCCTCAGTTTGCCGAAGGGGTAGTCATTATTTCAATCGCAGACTTATTTATCTGCCGAAGCATTTCGCAGACTTGCGACTTAAGACTCACGACACATATACCTTTTAGGGTATAATTATACCTTTGGGGGGGTATAAATATACCTTTTTGGGTATAAATATACCCCTTTATACCTTATAAGAAAACACATAAGATTTGTCCACGGCGCATTTCACCACATTAAAATAGTAATATTTATCGAAAACGGTCAAATCCCGGAAATTATACCTTTCCCCCGCCGTAGCTTTTAGCCAAGGAGTGCACCCGGTTCGGCATACTGTTCATAAAAATCAATTTGTTGGGCGCATAAGATCTGCTTTTAAAAAAGAGAGCTGCCTCATGGTAACGAAGAGTTGAAATATATCCGTGCTGCTATAAGACGACTAAAAATTTTAACTTGCATGTTCTTTAACTTCAAGATATGTCACTTACACAACTGAAAAACTACGCCGAAGGCAAGTGGGTGCAGGGCGCTAAAATTGGTGAAACACTGCATAATGCCATTACCGGCGATGCCATATACACAGCCAGCAGCGATGGGCTTGACTTTGGCGCTATGATGCACTATGCCCGTAAAGTAGGTGGGCCTGCACTACGCAAACTCACTTTCCAGGAAAGAGGCCGTATGCTGAAAGCACTTGCCTTGTACCTGATGGAACGCAAGGAATATTTTTATACTATCAGTGCATACACAGGTGCTACCCGCATCGATTCATGGGTGGATATCGAAGGTGGTATTGGTAATCTTTTTGCTAACGCCAGCCTCCGCCGCCAGTTTCCCGACGAGCGTTTTTATGTAGATGGTGATGCGGCAAAGCTGTCGAAAAATAATACCTTCATCGGTCAGCACATCATGGTTCCGCGTGAAGGTGTGGCCATACACATCAATGCGTTCAACTTCCCTGTATGGGGTATGCTGGAGAAGATAGCTGTAAATCTGCTGGCAGGCGTGCCTGCCATTGTGAAGCCCGCAACGCTTACATCTTACCTTACCGAGGCTGTGTTTGAAGAGATCATCAAGTCGGGCATATTGCCGGATGGGTCCTTGCAGTTGATTTGCGGTTCAGCTCGCGGTATATTGGATAATATTGAAACACAAGATGTTGTAACGTTTACCGGATCAGCTACTACAGGTAGAATGCTTAAAGCTCATCCGCGTATTTTGTCTGAGGCTGTGCCTTTCAACATGGAAGCAGACTCCCTCAACTGCTGTATCCTTGCTCCGGATGTTAAGCCCGGAATGCCGGAGTATGACCTGTTTATAAAAGAAGTAGTTCGTGAGGTGACCACAAAGGCAGGGCAGAAATGTACCGCCATTCGTCGTATCATAGTGCCTGCAGATAGGGTAGAGGATGTGCAGATAGCCCTCGGCAAGCGCCTGCAGGGAACCACTATAGGCGACCCCTCTATAAAGGAGGTACGCATGGGGCCGCTTGCAGGTATATCACAGCGAAATGAGGTGCGGGAAAAAGTGCAGCAACTTGCTCTTTCTCAAAGCATTGTGATCGGTAATCTCGAGCATTTTGAAGTGCTGGGGGCAGATAAGGAAAAAGGTGCTTTCCTGCCACCGCTCATTTTCCTGAATACAGACCCATTCAATAAAACAGATTGCCATAATATAGAAGCGTTTGGCCCGGTATCTACCATCATACCTTACAACACCATTGAGGATGCGATTGAGCTATCCAGAATGGGCAAAGGTTCGCTCGTAAGTTCGGTGGTAACTGCTGACGACAACATAGCCAGGGAAATAGTGCTGGGTACTGCCAGCATGCACGGCAGGATACTGGTACTCAATAATGATTGCGCGAAGGAAAGTACCGGCCATGGCTCACCAATGCCGCTATTGGTACATGGCGGCCCCGGCAGGGCAGGAGGGGGAGAAGAGATGGGTGGCAAGCGTGGCGTGCTCCATTACCTGCAGCGCACGGCCATACAGGGTTCCCCTACAACCATAAGCCGGATAACTAATGTATATCAACAGGGCGGTAAGCAGCATGAAACAGATGTACATCCTTTCAAAAAGCATTTTGAAGACCTGGAGATAGGTGAGACATTGGTGACGGCAAAGCATACAGTTTCGGAGGCGGACATAACCAACTTTGCCAATGTAAGCGGCGACAATTTTTACGCCCATATGGATGCAACCTCACTCGAAGGAACGATTTTTGAGCGCAGGGTGGCGCATGGCTATTTTGTGCTGTCAAAAGCTGCGGGCCTCTTTGTGGATGCAAAGAAAGGCCCGGTGTTGCTCAACTATGGTATAGATGAATGCAGGTTCACTAAACCTGTGTACCCCGGAATGACCATAGGTGTGAAACTGACAGTAAAGGAAAAAGTAGGCCAGGAAAAGCGAACTCCAGAGGATATTGCCAAAGGCATAGTGAAATGGCTGGTAGATATATATGATGAGACCGGCGAAACAGTAGCTATTGCAACTATCCTAACAATGGTGAAAAAGAGAGATCAGGCGTAAGTGCGTCCTTTCTGCCTGTTTTCACTTTTTGTTTATTAAGTACCACAGGAACAGAGTACCCACATGAACTATTTGGCGGAAATGCAGGGCCCTTTTAAATCACGGTCTAATTTCGGGATATGTCCGGCGGTGAAAAGTTTGTGGCGGGTGTCGTGAAGTTTGCTATGGGCTAATATATGCGTTTTTTTTTGTGCATGTATAAAAGGGTATAAAATGCAACCATATAGGTGTAATCATTTATAAGTGGTAAGTCAGGGTGTAGGGGTAAAATGTCAAAAGTAGAAAACATCAAGTCGGGAGGGAAAACTGCCTCACGCAATAGCACTTTTGCGCACTATTTGCACACTTTTTTCTCTGAGGCCCATCACGGCACGAAGTTCACGATGCGATATTTCAAGGAGCTTGCCCGATATTTTTCGGGTGTTGGGTAAAATATGGTTTTGGCTGCAAGAAATAAAAACCTTGACGGTACAGTTACTGTACCACTATGGAAAATGGTATTGGCTGTGGGCAAAGGTTTTGCTGGTTTTCAGAGGTGGATTTTTGAAACACTGATCTTTGAACGGGGATATTTTATTGTTGAGGTGTTTGTATTACATATCAATGTCTGCATATTGATGCAGAGGGGTAGGAAGCAGTGTTCCGGTCATTTCTTATCTGAGAAAAAAACACCTTGAAAATTTTGTGTAATTAAGGAAAATGTTTATTTTGTAAAAAACCATAGCCTGTGTTCTATATCCTCTACAAAACCGGGAAGCATTTATCGCTTTTATTTTTTGTTCTGCTCTACGCGTTTAGCGGGTATGCACAGGTGCCTTCTTATGTGCCTACGAGTGGATTGCTTGCTTATTATGCATTTAACGGTAATGCCAATAATTCACACGGCAGCGGGAATAATGGGGTTGCATATGGCAGCGTTACCTATGGTACTGACAGGTTTGGTGCAACGAACAGTTGTTATGTGGGCAACGGTTCATCTGGGATAGACTTGCCGGGGAATAATTTTCCAAGCGGGAATGCGGCAAGAAGTGTATCCGCATGGTTCAAAAGTGTTCTGCCGTATCCCACCTCAACATTCCCATATCGTGAGATATTTGCTACAGGGAGTAATGCGGCTGTCGGCCGCAGGTTTGGCTTACATTGTGATGGTACACATATCGGGTTTGAATCTACCGGGGTAACCAAACAAAGCAGCCTTACAATTGATTCGGCATGGCACCACCTGGTAATTACTTACCCGACGAGCGGAACGGGATTATCCTCAATAAAGGTATATGTAGATGGGGTGCTAACTTCAGCATCAGCCTCCGGTACACTCACCTCTCTGAACACAGATACCGGTACTATACACCATATAGGCACATTATTTATGCCGGCGTATACAGGTAGTTGGCTGTATAGCTGGATAGGCTCGCTAGATGATATAGCGGTGTGGAACAGAGAATTAACGGCATGTGAAGTTGCGTCACTACATGCCGGTGCCTCATCGGTTATTGTTGGTGCGACAAGTGTTTCTGTAGGCGCAACAATTGTATTGGCTGACAGTGTAACGGGCGGCACCTGGAGCAGTAGTGCCACCACGGTTGCCACCGTGGGTTCATCTTCAGGTGTCGTTACAGGGGCATCTGTGGGCATAGCTACTATTACTTATACCTATACAGGAGGTTGTTATGCTACCCAAAGCGTGAATGTAATTTCTGCCTCCACCGGATGTGCAACGCCCGGAATAATAACAACCATAGCGGGAAGCGGATCAAGTACCTACAGTGGAGATGGCGGGCCTGCGACAGCCGCTGGAATTAGCGGAGCTTGGTTTTTTGGCAGCGATACATTGGGAAATATTTATATTCCGGAGCTCCATAACGCACGAATAAGAAAAGTAAATACATCGGGCCTAATTACGACTGTTGCCGGAACCGGTACTACCGGCTTCAGCGGAGACGGTGGCCCGGCAACAAATGCGACATTTTACAATCCCTCAGATGTAGCTACAGATGCATTGGGGAATGTATTCATTGCGGATATGAACAATCATAGGGTAAGGAAAATTGATGCATCGGGCATAATAACCACAATTGCCGGAAACGGCGTTGGTTCTGCCGGTGGAGATGGGGGCGCTGCAACAGCTGCGGGAATATTACCGGTAACCATTGCTGTAGATGGCAGCAACAACCTATATATATGTGACAACTATCGCATCCGAAAGGTCAATTCATCCGGCATTATCAATACAATTGCGGGTACAGGTGCGCCGGGTTTTTCAGGTGATGGCGGCCCGGCAACAGCGGCAATGTTAAGTTCCGCAACTCAAATCAATTTTGACAATTCCGGTAACATTGTTTTTTGTGACGTAATCAATCAGAGAATCAGGAAAATAAATTCTTCAGGTGTTATTTCCACTATAGCGGGAAGCGGAGGGGCTGGAACTGGTGCAGGAGGATTTAGCGGTGATGGCGGCCCTGCGACAGCCGCATTGCTCAAAGAACCCAACGGAGTGACATTCGATTCTTATGGAAATATGTATATCGCTGATGTCGGAAATAAACGAATACGGAAAGTGAATACACTGGGTGTCATATCCACTTTTGCAGGAACAGGTAGTATGGGTTTTAGTGGCGATGGCGGGCCAGCCACTGCCGCAGTATTTTCTAATGCAATGATATGCCTGCAAACGCTGCCGGGAAGAAGCATTGCCACCTGGGATAACAATAATTATCGGCTTAGAAAAATCGCAATAAATAATAGTGCTCCTTATTTTACAGGTGGCTCATCTCAAAATATAATTATTTGCCGTAACTCCGGTGCAAACGGTATTAATTCGGTCTTGGCAGTCCGTGATACGGATATGTATGATAGCGAGGTGTGGTCTATATTATCAGGACCGTCTCATGGTAGTACATCGGTTTCTTTTGCAGCTAGTTCCACCGGTATTGTTGCTATTACTCCTACCGGGCTGACCTATACCCCTGCTACAGGATATACAGGCAATGATACCTTCAGGGTAAAGGTGAGTGATGGATGTTTATCAGACACCATTTCTATTTATGTCACTGTTCTTCCGACGACAACAGCAACAATTTCCGGAACGCTTACGGTTTGCCCCGGAGCCACTACTACTTTGAGTTGCTCTGCCGGTGGAGGCTGGTGGAGCAGCAGCAATACGGCTATAGCTACCATTGGTTCTTCAACTGGTATTGTAACGGGGGTATCGAGCGGCACATCAGCTATTTCTTATAACTTTTCGACCAGTTGCCCCGCTACTGCTTTAGTTACGGTAAATTCTGTGCCTGCTATTGCAGGGTCTTCTGTCATTGATATATACAGTACTACAACGTTGACGGGTTCACCAACTGGCGGCACGTGGAGCAGCAGTAATGTTACCGTTGCTTCGGTAGGGTCTTCAACGGGTGTTGTTACCGGCAATTCTGTTGGCATTGCGACTGTTACTTACACGGCGGGGTGTTATTCTGTCAAATCGGTTACTGTGTCAATTCCCGCTACCATTAACACTTTTGCCGGCACCGGCACCGCAGCCTACGGAGGAGATGGCGGGCATCGTTCGGCATGTGATTTGAATTCGCCTACCTATGTAACCAAGGACAATGCCGGGAATGTGTACATCGCCGATGAAAGCAATCACCGTGTGCGCAAAGTGAGCCCCTCGGGCATCGTATCAACGATAGCCGGTAACGGAACTGCTTCTTCCACCGGTGACGGTGGCTCGGCTACCGCGGCAACACTGAATCAACCAAGTTGTGTGGTAACAGATGCTGCGGGGAACATATTTATAGCTGATCGCGGAGGCAACCGTGTAAGAAAAATAAATTCTGCAGGCATTATTACCACTTATGCCGGAACAGGAGTAGCAGCTTATGGCGGTGATGGCGGGCCGGCAACTGCCGCAACCATAATAGCGAATGGCCTGGCCCTTGATAACCTGGGAAATTTATATATAGCTAACAACAATAATGTCCGTAAAGTGAACACTTCCGGTATTATCACACGTTTTGCCGGAACGGTTACATCTGGTTTCAGCGGTGATGGCGGGCCTGCAACGTCAGCATTAGTTGAGACAATTGAAAGAGTAACTGTTGACAGGTACCGCAATGTTTATCTTAATGATTTTATTAATCATCGAATCCGGAAGGTAGATACAAATGGTATAATAACAACTATTGCATGGTGTGGGACGATTGGCGATCTTGCTGTTGATACAGCAGGAAATTTATACTTCAGCGAAGGCAATTGGGTGCGTAAAATAACTGCTGCCGGTGCTAGCACGACAATAGCGGGTGCCGGCTCTGGATTTGCCGGTGACGGATGCGCTGCATCAGGAGCTTTGTTCAATTGGGTTAGGGGTATATATTTAGATACCGGTGGGTATGTTTATTTAGCGGATAGGTATAATAACAGGATCAGAAGGATAAGCCAGAGGGGCTACTATCCGCATTTTGTGAATGGCGGTAATCAGGCTTTTCCGGTGTGTGCGAATAGCAGCGCTAATCCAATCAATACCTTATTGGCGGTAACCGATTCTAATGGTGGTATCTTTACCTGGAGCGTGATTGCTGCGCCTGCGCATGGTACAGCAGTGGCTGCGTATGCCGTAGCGATAACCGGGACATCTGTTACACCCACCGGATTATACTATACCCCTGCTTCGGGATATACAGGGACGGATACTTTTAAAGTAAAAGTGACCGATTGTTTGGGATTGTCAGACACGACTGTTTTATGTGTTACTGTGAATCCCTTGCCATCAAGTATTACAGGCGCAGGAGCAATATGTGCAGCTTCCTCAATAACATTGATCAGTTCAACGAGCGGAGGGGTATGGACAAGCAGCGCTACCGGTATTGCAACCGTCGGCTCTGCAACCGGCATTGTTTCCGGCATCAGTGCGGGAGTGGCGACAATAAGTTATTCACTACCTACCGGATGTTTTGCTACGAAGCCGGTAACGGTCAATCCATTGCCATTACCGATAAGTGGCTTGTCGAGCATTTGTGCTGGCGCTACTACCGCTTTTTTTAGCCCTACTACAGGTGGCCTTTGGAGTTCCGGTGTCACGGGAGTGGCAACGGCCGGTTCTTTCAGCGGCTATGTTACGGGTGTGTCAGCGGGCACAACTACCATTTCGTATACGTTGTCTACCGGTTGCAGCAGGACTATTTCTTTAACCGTTAACCCTGTTCCCATGTCCATCACCGGCAGCCCTGTAGTCTGCTTAGGGCATACCTCGCCGTTGAGCGATGCTACCCCCGGCGGTTTTTGGACAAGCAGTGCTGCGGCAACAGCTGATGTGGGTGTAACTACGGGCGTAGTTACCGGTCTGCTTGCAGGCACGGCCACCATTACGTATACATTATCCGGCAGCGGCTGCTATGCAACATTGCCCGTGACTGTCAACTTCGGCCCCACACCTGTGACAGGAACAGGGGCAGTGTGCGCGGGTGCCACCGCTTCGCTGTATAACGGCGTACCCGGCGGCACCTGGATCAGCGGAGCCACCGGCATAGCGACAATAGACCCCGCTACGGGCGTGTACACGGGCGTATCTGCCGGTACGGCGACCATCAGCTAGAGTATAGGTGCAGGCTGCACAGTGACCACGACGGTCACCATCAACCCCGCGCCCCCTGCTATTGGGGGTACCTTACAGGTGTGCACAGGTGGGTCCACGACCCTGACGAACAGTATTCCCGGCGGCAGCTGGAACAGCAGTAACCCATCGATAGCTGCGGTGGGCTTGTCTACGGGCCTGGTAACAGGCGGTTCAGCCGGTACAGTGACAATCACGTATATGGCCATTGGCTGCCACACTACTGCGGGCTTTACCGTAAACCCGTCACCTGTAGTAACAGGGCCTGCAACGGTCTGCGCAGGAGGTACGTCGACGCTCACTACGACAAGTGGCGGCGGTGTGTGGAGCAGCAGCGCACCGCTGATAGCGGCCATAGGCAGCGGCTCGGGAGTAGTAAGCGGGACTACAGCCGGCACGGCGACGATCACGTATACATTGCCCGGCAGCTGCTACGGCACAAAAAGCATCACCGTATCGGCCAACCCCTCTTCAATAGTTGGCCCCGGCAGCACATGCCCCGGTAATACCATAACTCTCGCCAGCAGCCCCGGCGGCGGCACCTGGAGCCGTAGTAACGGCAATGTGTCGATAGGTTCGCTGACAGGCATAGTGACTGGTATCAGCAGCGGTACTACGGTGATCACCTATACGTTATCTACCGGCTGTTATGCGGTAAAGACAGTGACGGTAAGTACCTCAGCAGGCAGCATTACAGGGGCAGGGCAGGTATGTGTTGGCGCTACTACAGTGCTTACGGCGACAAGTGGCACAGGGGGCGTATGGAGCAGCAGCAATACTTCTGTAGCAAGCGTCAGTGGATCGACCGGGCCTGCTATGACAGTAAATGGCATAGCCGCAGGCATAGTGAACATTACTTATACATCAGGCAGCGGCTGCAGCTCGGTACACCCGCTGACGGTCAACGGCCTTCCTGCAGCATACCCGGTAACCGGCGGCGGTAACTATTGCACGGGTGCCGGAGGCCTGCACATCAACCTTGGCGGTTCATCGTCAGGTGTTTCTTACCAATTGTTTAACGGCGCCACCGGCGGCACCACGCTGAGCGGCACCGGTGGGATACTGGACTTCGGGCTGCAGACAGCCGCAGGCATATATTCGGTAAAAGCCACCAACACGGCAGGCTGCACCCGTATGATGAGCGGCAGCGCCACGATAGGTATCATCCCGCTTCCTGTCATCACAGGCCCCACGGCCCTGTGTGTAGGCGCTACCATCACACAGAGTAGTACCCCCGGCGGGAGCTGGACAAGCACGGTGCCCGGAGTGGCCACTATAGGCTCGGCCAGCGGCGTGGTGAGCGGCATAGCCACCGGCTCAACGGTTATCTCTTATACCGCGCCTACGGGCTGCCAGAGCAGCACGCAGGTAACAGTGAGCACCTCACCTGTAGCTATTACCGGTGCTTCTAACGTGTGCGTTGGTTTGACCACCACCCTTACCGACGGGGTACCCGGTGGTGTTTGGAGCAGCAGCTCCGGCGTAGCTACGGTGGGCTCTTTGAGCGGTGTGGTCCTGGGCGTTGCCCCGGGTAACACTACGATCACGTATTCATTAGGTACGGGCTGCACAGTAACCAAAACAATGACCGTCATGGCCTCCCCGCTGCCCATAACCGGCACGGGCAACCTCTGCGTCGGCGGCACAACGACACTCTCGTCAGTGACCCCTTCAGGCACCTGGAGCAGCAGCGCAGGCGCCACTGCAGGCGTCAGCGTCAGCGGCCTGGTGAGCGGCGTTGCGGCAGGCACAGCGACCATATCTTATACAGTGGGCAGCTGTTCGGCCATACTGCCGGTGACAGTCAATGTTACCCCCGGCACCATCAGCGGCCCTACGCAGGTGTGCATAGGCTCATCGATAACCTTAAGTAACCCGGTTGCAGGCGGTACATGGAGTACT
Organism: uncultured Flavipsychrobacter sp.; assembly: GCA_964430995.1. Taxonomy (GTDB): domain Bacteria; phylum Bacteroidota; class Bacteroidia; order Chitinophagales; family Chitinophagaceae; genus Nemorincola. The sequence goes on along the minus strand of CAYSIG010000070.1, from coordinate 1,708 downwards.
ACTGCAACACAGGTGACGATAGATGGCACCACAGGAGTAGTGAACGGCATCAGCAGCGGCACGGCACTGATCACCTATGCGATAGGTACTTGCCGCGCCACCCGCACGGTAAGTGTTAACGGTGTAAGCGCCATCAGCGGCGCCACGGGCATCTGCGTAGGGGCTAACACAACCCTCAGCAGCCCCGGCGGCGGCACGTGGAGCAGCAGCATCCCCGGCGTGGCCACGATAGGGTCCACCAGCGGCACGGTGAGCGGCATAGCTCCCGGCACCACCACAATAACGTATACATTAGGTACCGGCTGCACGGCCACCACCACGGTAACGGTAAATACAGCGCCCGGAGTAATAACCGGCACGCTGAAGATATGCACGGGCCAGACGACAACATTGAACAACGGTACAGGTGGCGGGATATGGAGCAGCGGCAGCCCGCTGATAGCCACTGCGGGTTCACTGTCCGGTATCATCACCGGTACAGGCCCCGGTACGGCCACCATCACGTATTCCTTAGGGAGCGGCTGCACGGCCACGGCCGTGGTAACGGTGAACACCTCACCCGGCGCTATAGGCGGCCCCACACAGACCTGCATGGGCAGCCCGATAACACTAAGCAACCCGACCCCCGGCGGCACATGGAGCGTGACCGGCGGTACGGCATCGATCACCCCCGGTGGTGTGCTGAGCGGCATAACCGCAGGTACGGCCACGGTAAGTTATACCATGGGCAGCGGCTGCGCGGCTACAAGGGATGTGACCGTGAATGCGGCAGCAGCAGCGATCACCGGTACGGGCAATATATGTGTAGCCCTGACCACGTTATTAAGCAACCCAATGGGTGGCGGCACGTGGAGCAGCGGCAGCACGGGCATAGCGACAGTGGACGGCTCAGGTATGGTAACGGGCGTAGCCCCCGGCCTTGCAGCGATCACCTATACTTTAGGCAGCGGTTGCGCGGCCACAAGGACAGTGACGGTTAACGCAGCCCCCGGGGCCATTACAGGCAGCCCGCAGCTGTGCATAGGATCAACGATAACCTTAGGGAACAGCACCCCCGGTGGTATATGGACAAGCGGCGGCACCGGCATAGCTACCGTGAGCAGCACCGGTGTGGTGAGCGGCCTTGCGGTAGGTACAGAAGCTATCAGCTATACGGTAGGCGGCTGCCCTGCGGTGACAACAGTGACGGTAAACGGCCTTCCCCCGGCAGTGACGGGCCCCGGCGAAGTATGCGTGGGCAGCGACATCACGCTGGCTAATACGACTTCCGGCGGCACCTGGAGCAGCAGCAACCCCATCATCGCCCTGGCAGGTTCTGCCACAGGTATAGTGAGCGGGATGAATGCCGGTACGGCAACTATAACATATTCTCTGGGTGCGGGCTGTACGGTGACCAAAGCGGTGACCGTGAACCCGCTTCCATCAGGCATAACGGGCAGTGCCAACATCTGCCTTGGCGGCACGACAACATTGGTCAGCCCTGCCTCGGGCGGCACATGGAGCAGCGGTTCGCCGGGCATAGCCACGATAGGCAGCAGCAGCGGCGTTGTGAACGGTCTTTCAGGCGGGCTGAGCGTGATGAGCTACACACTGGCCTCAACAGGCTGCTCGGCAACGTTCGGGCTGACGGTAGTGACGGTAGGTCCGATAGAAGGGATCACGGGCCTGTGCGCCTGGGGCGATACGATGCTGGTGCATAACAGCACCA
>CAYSIG010000069.1:0-14780 GCA_964430995.1 uncultured Flavipsychrobacter sp. | reverse complement strand
CTTTCTCCTGTACCGGGCCTATCCTTACTATGTTGTTCGGGCTGCTGGCCGCCGGAGGATGGCTGGGGCCTATAGTGGGCATGTTTGCCTTCTCGCTGGCACTGTCATTGCCGTTTGCTCTTTGCGCCATATTTCCGGCAGTTATCAATAACCTTGGCAAATCGGGCGGATGGCTGAACCAGGTGAAGGTGACGCTGGGTTTCATAGAGCTGGCACTGGCGCTGAAATTCTTATCGAATGCGGACCTGCTGCTGCACTGGCGGATACTGGACAGGGAGATATTCCTGGCACTGTGGATAGTGATAGCCGTATTGCTTGGTTTTTACCTGCTAGGCAAGTTGAAGCTGTCGCATGACGATGAGCCAAAGAAGAATATCTATGGGCAGGAGTATGTGTCTATATTCAAGCTATTCCTGGCTATCTGTTCGTTTACTTTCGCATTGTATCTGTTGCCGGGTATGTGGGGCGCACCGCTGAACGGGCTGGGGCAGTTCATACCGCCAATGGGTACGCAGGATTATGTGATCACCGCAGGGGGAGAGGGACATGCCGGTGCGGCCAATGATGTAAAACCGAAGAAGTTTGTGGACGTGATGAAAATATATGAGCCAAACGTTGTACGCAATAACGGGCTGGTATCCTACTTTGACTATGAAGAGGGGATTGAGGCATCGCGTGTGCTGAAGAAGCCGATTATGCTTGACTTTACGGGTATAACCTGCGTGAACTGCCGGAAGATGGAAACGAGCGTGTGGTCGGACCCGGAAGTGCTGAAGCGGCTGAAGAATGATTTTGTACTCATCTCGTTGTTTGACGATGCAAGAGATGTGGCATTGCCTAAGGAGGAATGGTATATCTCCAAAGTTTCCAATAAGGAAATAAAGAGTTTGGGTGATAAATGCTTAGACATTCAGATTGGGAAGTATAATTCAAACGCCCAGCCATTCTATTTTTTCATTGATGAAAAGGAAACGCTGCTGGCAGAGAAAGGATATGGTTATGATCCTGATGTGCAGAAATTTGTAGCCCACCTGGACAAGGTAATAGAGAAGTATAAAGCAACCCATTGATCTTGTTGGGTTGTAGCTTTTAGGATAAAAACCTAACGCATGACAAAGACCATTAGTCTATCCCTGCTGCCATCAGAGGCGGCAGATGAACAAAGTATAAGGCAAAGTATTGCGGGAGCCTGTGGCGTTGCATCTAAACGTGTAACAGGCTATAGTATACAGAAGCGGTCTATAGATGCCCGTGGCCGGCAGGTGAAAATAATCTTACAGGTACAGGTTTTTATTGACGGGGCTGCAGTTGAGTCAAAGCCATTCGATCCCGAACTGAGGGATGTTTCGCATGCGCCCCATGTAGTGATAGTGGGAGCAGGACCGGCGGGACTGTTTGCAGCGATTAAGCTCATATCTCTCGGTATTAAACCCATCATCCTGGAACGGGGCAAGGATGTGCGGAGCCGCAGGCGTGACCTTGCTGCTATGAATAAAGAGGGTGTTGTGAACCCGGAATCGAATTATTGTTTTGGGGAGGGTGGTGCGGGCACATACAGTGACGGCAAGCTATATACCAGGTCGACGAAGCGGGGGAATGTGCTGAGAATATTACAATTGTTCCATCATTTCGGTGCGGAGGGTGATGTGCTTTATGACGCACACCCGCATATAGGGACGAACAAGCTACCCCATATTATAACAGCCATAAGAGAACAAATAATAGCCTGTGGGGGCGAAGTGCGCTTTGGGTGCAAACTCACGGACATACTACTGGACGGAGATGCCATTAAGGGTGTGAAAGTGGCAGATGGCACCGTATTGGACTGCAAAGCGGTGATACTGGCCACAGGGCACTCGGCAAGGGATATATTCACCTTACTGCATGAGAAGGGGATAGCAATAGAGTGTAAGCCATTCGCACTGGGTGTGCGGATAGAGCATCCGCAGTTGCTGGTGGACCAGGCACAGTACCATTGCACCGTGCGAGACCCTTACCTGCCCCCGGCGAGTTACTCGCTGGTGGCGCAGGAATATGGGCGGGGTGTTTTCTCCTTTTGTATGTGCCCAGGAGGTATCATTGCCCCGGCATCCACCGCGCCGGGAGAGGTGGTGGTGAACGGATGGTCGCCATCGAAACGGAATAATCCGTTTGCCAACTCAGGAACTGTAGTGGCGGTAGATGAAAAGGACTTTTCAGCTTATGGGTTTACCGGGCCGCTGGCCGCGATGCACTACCAGCAAATGGTGGAGCAGCAGGCCTATAAGGCAGGCGGTGGTAAACTGGTGGCCCCGGCCCAGCGCATGGTGGATTTCGTAAACGGCAAAGTGTCCACATCTTTGCCCGATTGCTCCTACCTGCCCGGTGTGCATAGCGTACTATTGAGCGGGGTGCTGCCCGAGGAAGTGCACGCAGCGCTGAAGAAAGCAGTTGTGGATTTCGGGAAGAAAATGAAGGGATACTATACTAATGAAGCGGTGCTGGTCGCTACGGAGTCGAGGACGAGTTCGCCGGTGAGGATACCCCGTGATAAAGAGACATTGCAGCACACGCAAATAAAAGGGCTATACCCATGTGCAGAGGGGGCAGGGTATGCGGGAGGGATAGTGTCGGCTGCGATAGATGGTGAGCGGTGTGCGGAGGCGGCTGCTAGTATGTATTGATCTTATCCCCCCGGTATTTTATCTAAGATGATTTCTTCTTTAGATTTCATGATGTAAAAGCCGATATAGCTTTGCACGTAGGGGTCGCTTTCCGCATTGTATATTTTTTGCAGTATGGCTTTCCCTTCCGGTGCCCGGTCGAGGAGGATAAGGACAATGCCTTTATTTATCCATACGGCTTTGTATTGAGGGTCTTTCTCATGGCCTTTAAGGAGCGTATTATCAAGGCTCAGCAGTTTGTTGAAGTGGTATCTGGCCTGCACTTTATTGCCTGCATGATATTCCAGCACCCCGCCAAACATGAGTGCATCTGCTTCATCGGGGAAAAGGCGGTTCATGGTTCTTACCGTTTTAAGGGCAATATCAAATTTGTCCAACCGGCATTCGAGCGTGAGCTTGTTGATCCATGCATCCCAGTAAAGACTGTCTTTACGGATAACGCCATTCAGCATCCCGAGAATTTCTTTCAACCGGGCAGGTTCGTTATCGGAGCGCACATACATTGCTGCAGCAGTATCCAATATAGTTTTCAGGGCAGGGGCTGCTTTGTGTTTTCTACCCTGCGCACTGCAATAATAAGTATGCGCGATAGTAAGGAGGAGTATAAACAAATACTTCATGGTATGAAGTTAGTGAAGATGACTAAATAAAATGACAAAATAATGGGGTGGTTACCTGCGCGTGGCCGGCAGTGTGATATAGAATGTGGAGCCAACACCTTCGGTGCTGCTGAAGCCTATGTCGCCATTCTGATAATGCATGAATTCCTTACACATCATTAATCCTATGCCTATTCCTTTCTCATTGTTGGTGCCGTAGGTGGAATGGACATTTGAAGAGAATATTTCCCCCTGCTTGCCGGCAGGTATGCCAATGCCGGTATCAGTAACTGAAAGTTGTATTTCGGTCCCTTTTTTTTCAGCCTTTATGGTAATCTCGCCGCCGGGCGGGGTGAATTTTATGGCATTGTTAATCAGGTTTCGAAGTACAATTTTAAGCATATCGACATCGGCAATCAACTCGATGGAAGGATGTATGGAGTAGGTGAGTTTTATGCCTTTGCGCGCAACGAGCGAGAGCTTATTGCCTGCTATCAGTTCGATAAGTTCTTTTGCATTTATGGGTACAGGTGTGACATTGACCCCGCCCATTTGCGATTTAGCCCATGACAGGAGATTTCCCAGGAGGTCGGAGGTGTATTTGGTCTGTTCCAATAACTGGCCTTCGAGGTCATTTTTTTCCTGAGGTGTGAGTATATTCTCGGATAATAGTTCGAGGTAGCTTTTGATAGAATCGAGGGGTGCCCGGAGATCGTGAGAGATTATAGAGAACAGCTTGTCTTTTTCCCGGTTCACCTTTTCCAGCACTTCTTTTTGCTGCAAAATCCTGTCGGCCTGCAGGGCAATCGCTTCTGTCTTTTCTTCGGCGAGTTTAGTTTCTTTGTTCAGCTGCTGACGGAGGAACCTTGTAATGATGAAGATGAAAGCCACGGCGGAAGCATAAGTGACATATATATCTATGAAGCGGTCTTCGCGGCTTTTGTAGGTGTCGGGTACCCATTCGGGGCGGAGGTATTCGCTCAGCAGCATGGCGAAGGGTATGAGGAGATTCAGCGCAATCCAGAAAGTATATTGTCGTGGCTTACCGATAGCCACCAGCAACTGAAACACCAGGAAGAAAAGGCAGAGAGTAGCCCCGGTGCTGCCGGAATTGACGTAGTAGTTGATGATGAGGATGATGTAGCCGGAGAAAGCAAAGATGACAATGCCGGTATGATACTTCTTTTTGTAGCGAGAGAAGTAGTATAACACGGCGAGTATAGGTAGCAGGAGGACGGTGAAAAAAGCGATGAATACCTGACCGAGGTAGATCTCGAAAATGAGATAATATACTAGGATAAAGGCCGTAATGAGACAGATGTAATTGAACGCCCTATTCTCCACCGAAAATTCGGATGGTGAGCCGGTGAGCCTGAGCCATAGGCCGGGGGCGCTGTCTGATCTGGTATCTTTATCCATCAATTTACACTATCCGGGCTTTAAAACTAAAACCAAGGTGCCTTTTAAAATGGGTGCAAAGGTACTGCTATTTGTAATTGGTTGTTAATGAGGTATATAACGGTCATTTTTTATAAATACAAGTAGCTACATGCAAAGTAGGGGGGCAGTATGCCTAAAACAGCTGCTTCAAGACATTATATATGACCCGGGGCTTGCCGAGCGTATAGAAATGCAGTACGGGGCTGTTGTTCTTCAGGAGGTCGCGGCACTGGTGGAGGAGCCATTCGGTGCCTACCTGTTCGCAGTCGGCCTCGGTTTTGGCTTTCATCATTTCGTTGCAGAGTTCTACAGGTACCTCGGCATTGAACACCCGGGGAATGGTGGTGAGCTGTTTTTTGTTGGTGAGGGGCTTAAGGCCGGGTATGATTGGGGCATTCATACCGAGCTCGCGGCACCTGTTCACATAGTTGTAATAATGCACATTGTTGAAGAACAGCTGTGTGGTAACATAATCTGCGCCGAGGTCTATTTTCTTTTTAAGGTAATAGATGTCGGTGTCCATGTTTGGCGACTCCATGTGTTTTTCGGGGTAGCCGGCCACCCCTATGCAGAAATCTGTTTTGGCACCTTCTATAATGTCTTCTTCCATGTAGTTGCCATTGTTGAGAGCCACGATCTGGCGCACCAGGTCTTCGGCATAGCGGTGGCCATGGGGGTGTGGGGTAAAGAATTTTTCGTTGGCAGCGGCATCGCCACGGAGGGCGAGGACGTTTTTGATGCCGAGGAAGTCGAGGTCTATGAGTGCGTTCTCGGTCTCGGCCTTGCTGAATCCGCCGCAGATGAGGTGGGGGATGGCCTCTACCTTATACTTGTTCATGATGGCGGCGCAGATGCCCACGGTGCCCGGGCGCTTGCGTATCTCGACCCATTCGAGGGAGCCATCGCGGCGGGTCTTGAGTATCTGTTCGGCACGGTGGTAGGTGACATTGATGAAGGCGGGTTTGAACTCCATCAGCGGATCGAGGTGGGTGTAGGTGGACTCAATACTTTTGCCCTTGGTAGGGGGGAGTATCTCAAAAGATATGATGGTTTCTTTTTTTTCGGCGAGTAGCTGTGTTACTTTCATATTATATTAAGCGTAGGCGTTTTTTTTTGGGGGGGTGAACCTAATATTTTGATAGCCAGTTGTTTAGGTTATTTTTTTTGCTCATTCTTTGCTCATTCTTTGCGCATTTGCTGCCCGTTTTTTGCTCTTTTACTGTGCGTTTTGGTGTTTTTTCCGGGTGCAAATATTGTTTATTTTTTTTGTTTGGTTGCATTCCGGGTACTGCGGCCGGGGGTGGGCGGCCGGTGGAAAAACGGGTGCGCCCATTTTTTTGAGTGCCGGATAAAGGTCTTAAATAGTATGGTTTCTGCAAAATTTAAAATGCATGACGGGTCAGTAACTGTACCATGATGGTACAGTTACTGACCTGTGATGGAAATTGATGTGTGGGCGGGGCGCGGTTTCGGGCGGTTTTTGAAGGTGTTTTTTTTATGGGGTGAAAAAAGACCTCTCCCCCGGTCCTCTCCGAAAGAGCGGGAGGTGTGGCGTATGGGCGAGTATACCACCCCGGCCTGAATACCATCCCTCGTAATGGTTCGCCAATTGCACACCACAGGTAGGGGGAGACGAAAATTTAGCATAATTTTAATTATATGTGTCAAATATGGTTAAAATGGTGTATTTTAGTTGCAAAATTTAACTTAAGCGGATAATGGGGGCCCATTATCCGTGGATAAAAGATTTGCCCTATTTATTTTTTTAAAAGACTGATTATGAAAAAAATCTACTTATTGCTTGTTCTTTGCTGCCTGAACGTTCCTGTTTATGCAACTCGTTATTATTCTGTTGTCTTGAATGGTAATGTGAATGTGCCGGGAAACTGGAATACCTCTATCATAGGTTCGGGAACACCAGCTGTAAATTTTGATAACCCGTTAGATACTTTTGAATTAACGGTCAACATGAGGATGCCGAACGCGGATGTGAACTGGCAAGTAGCCGGCACTTTATTGCTCTCGGGGACAAATGCGCGCATTATAAAGCCATCAAACTTTAATGATACGATATCTGTTGGCAAAAAGCTGATTATGTTAAAAGGTACTTCTATTGTCACGGGGCTCAATACGACCAGGTATTTTGGTGTCCATGTTTTTGGCGATCTGGACATAAGGGATAGTGCTTACATAACCAGGCCAAGTTCTCTTACTCCGCCTCAATATGTAGGGGATAACATTATTGTACGTTTTTGTGATACAGCATCAAGTTACTCATCGCCTAAAACAATTAAGTGGTCTACAAAAACTGATACTGCGGTAGCAAATGGAAACGTAAACAGAAATACCGCTATTGTATTTGATAGGCGCTCTGTACGGAAGTTGATGAGCAACATACCAGTGCCTGTGTTTGCGCTGGGAGGTGTTAAGGTATATGGTACACTTATCTGTGATACTTTTAAAATGTACTCACATAGTACGGACACGTTTACAATAGACAGCGGAGCGCACCTGTACACGGCACATGCTAATGGTATTGACCATTCGATACAGGACATGAAGTACAGGGATTTCAGCAGCGAGGCTCACTACTACTATGACGGACTTGTTGCGCAAACTACAGGAACGACATTACCTAATAATTTTGCAGAGCCGGGCTCCGTTACCATCATGAATAATGCGGGTGTGCAACTTTCGCAGTCAACAATATTTGCGGCGGGCAGTATGGTGAACCTTGACTTCGGGCCTTTTGACCACGCCAACCTACTCACTATGGCTGCCAATTCGCTGGTGAACGTGGACTCGGGTGATTTTACAAGCGCGCCTATGTACAATCCATCGGTGCATGTGACGTACAAGGATATCGGACTTAGCGGCTACAACACGCCAGTTACCGGATGGGCACTGCGCCCCATACTGCCGGCAGGCGTTGGCAAGCTGACCATTGATAAACCTATGTCGAGCGCGGTAGTGGCACTGGGCAGTGATGTGACCATAAATGATACTGTGCTGCTGAAGGCAGGGTTGCTGGATGCAGGACTTGTTACAGGCGGTCCATATAATATAACAGCAAAAGGTAACTGGACAAATAATTCGGGCATAGGCGCTTATTTCTATGCATTCGGCGGGACGGTGAAACTGGCAGGCACTGCACAGCAGATGATAGGCGGCACCTACCCGACAAGGTTCGGGAACCTTGAGGTGAATAAGAGCGGCGGTGTGGCAGTATTAGACGTCACTGCGTATGTGGAAAACCAGCTTACGCTGAACAATGGCTCGATAGATATAAATGAGGATACGCTGGTGCTTGAGTATTCTGCGATGCCAATAGACGGGACACCGGGCAATAACAGCAAGATAATAGCCGACAGCACGGGCATAGTGATGAAGATGACGTATGGTGAGCTTTACTCTTTCCCGATAGGGGATGATACGAGCTATGCGCCAATAGAGGTGAATATGACGGGTGCACCATTATCAACGCCCTGGATGGGTGTGAACGCGAGGGCGGTGAAGCACCCGAACAATGCGAATGTGACGAACTATACAAGGCGTTACTGGCGCTTATTTACTAATGACCTGCTGTTCCTTGACTATTCGGTGAAGGCGAATTACTGGGATGCGGACGCTGTGGGTTCGGAAGCTAATATATCTATGGGCAAGTATGCAGGCGCACTGCCATGGACCAAGTATGGCCCGGCGGTGACGGGCAGCAATGAGCTGAGTGCAACGGGTTTGTCGGATGCCTATGCGGAGTTTACGGGTATCAGCACGCCGGCGCCGAGCCTGGTGGCCCCGCTGAATGTGCGCATATGTGATTCGGCATCGGCAACACTTACGGCCACATCGCCAACCGGTGACCCGGGGCTGACATATAAGTGGACCCCCGGAACAAACTTATCGTCGACCACAACGCTGGCCACAGTGGTGAGCAGCAGCGTGACCGGCGTGACGACCTACACGATAACGATAACAGACGGCAACGGATTTGAAGGATATGCCACAACAACGGTGACGATAAGCCCGACACCAAGGATTTCGGAAATAAAGACCTATGGCGCAGCTCTGGACAATGCCGCGTGTCTGAACACTGACCTGTACTTAAAGGCGGTGCCATCATCGCTGATACTGTCTTATTCGTGGGCAGGGCCAGTGGCTATAAGCACCGGCGGCACAACAGCAAATGAGACTGTGTATACGGTGACACCTGCGGCATCGGGCGTGTATACGCTGACGATAAGCAACGGCACAGAGCCGGGCTGCACGGCAGTGCATATGACACCGGCTGCAACAGTGAACCCCCTGCCAGGGGCACCAGTGATAACAACGGAAGGAGCGCTGAGCGAATTCTGTGTGAGTACGGTAATGACAGTAACGCCAACAGGGCTGGGTACGGTGAGCTACCAGGGCAATACATCGGGCGGAACCGCAATCGACTTCCTGATAGCAGATGAAAAGATGGTAGACACCACCGGTATATATTATTTCAGGTCGGTGGACCTTTCTACAGCGTGCTGGGGGCCTGAGTCGAGCAAGGCGGTGACCATTAACCCACTGCCTGCGGAATATCCTGTGACTGTGAACGGCCTGCTGACGGACGGTAAATATTGCCAGAACGGCACGGGGCTGAACGTGGGGCTGAACGGATCTGACTTAGGCATTAAATATATCCTGTACCGAGAAGGCATTGCCACCGGTGATACGCTTGACGGAACGGGAGCTGCGCTTGATTACGGCGTGTTCACGGAAGTGGGGGGCTATACGGTAATGGCGAAGAACCCTGCTACAGGCTGCCTGCAACCTTATACGGGCATACCTGTGAGGATAGATACGGTGAAATTGCCTATACAGCAGCCGATGAACGGTAACGGCGGTTATTGCGATGGAACGACAACAGGATATAGTGTGAAACTGATGAGTTCGGAAGCGGGTGTGGATTACCAGTTATATTTTAAAGATACAGCAACCGGATCGCTGACGGTGCCGGTGGGATCGGCAGTAGCGGGCACATTCACGGAGATAGACTTCGGGTTCCAAACCGGGCTGGGCAAATACTCAGTGATAGCTACGGAAGTATTGTCGGGCTTATCATGTGCCACATCAATAGACAGCACGGATTCGGTATATATCCATCCGCTGCCGCATGTGTACAGCATGGTGAAGCTGAATGATACGCTTTGTGATGGTTTCGTGTTTGGCACAGGAGTATTCCTGGACTCATCGGACAGCTGGGTAAGCTATACGCTGTATGAGAATGGTTTTTCAGTAGGCGCGCCCTATGGCGGCAGCACGGGCTGGGCGCCGGTAAACTTCGGGTTGTGGCCTAATGTAAGCTCGGCTCCGGGTTTATATCAATATACAGTAAGCGCGTCTGACTCCAACAGTTGTGTGAGCAATATGAACGGCATAGATACGATAGTAGTGGCCCCTGCCCCGTTGAAATTCAATGTGACTGGCGATGGCAGTTTCTGCGCGGGAACACCGGTTGCTTTTTCAAGAGGACTTGATGGATCACAACCCGGCATACGGTATGAAATGTATAATTACTCATTCCCGATAGGCATAGTGCTGGATGGTACCGGCGGGCCGCTTGATTTTGATACAACATCAATACCGGGCCAGTATATAATTATAGCTACAGACACGCTGACCGGCTGTGTGAGCGAGATGAACGATAATGCACTGATAGTGGAGAATATATTGCCGGGAACGGAGGCGTTGCTGGGCGGCGGGCACTATTGCGATGGTGTTCCTCCCGGTATGAACATATCTATGACCGGATATAGTCTTGACCCGAACGTGCATTACAATCTGTATCATGAAACCGCAGGGCTGGTGGCCGGCATAACCGGGACGGCGGATTTTGGTTCGCATATGACCGGGGGCAGGTATTATGCAATAGCAGTGAACCTGAGCAGCGGTTGCCAGACACCGGTGAATGATACGGTAGAAGTAATAGTAGATTCGTTGCCGCATGTGCAGAACGTGATAGGTGGCGGAGAATACTGCGTGAATGATACAACGGCCCACCACATAGGTTTATTCAATTCTCAATCGGGTGTAGATTATACCCTTTTCAGAGACGGAACGAATATCGGTGTGTTCAGCGGCACGGGTACTGCAATGGACTTCGGAACAACAGTAGTGACGGGCTCATACACAGTGACTGCCGAGAACGCTACGACCGGCTGTACATCAAACATGAGCGGATCGGCATCTATCGTTGCGCATCCTATACCTGTGGCCTTTGACGTGAATGGCGGTGGCAGGTATTGCGAAGGCACGGGCGGGCCTTTAGTGATACTTACGGGCTCTGAAACAGATGTCAATTACCAATTGTACCGTAACGGGCTGCCATGGGGTTCACCTGTGGCGGGCTCCACTTTGGGACTGAATTTTGGCCCGCAGGATTCTGCCGGACATTATACGGTATTTGCTACCAATACGATAACCGGATGTTACAACCCGATGGACAGTTTCGCGTTCGTGACGATAAAGCCAATGCCTGTAGTGTTTGACGTGGCGGGTGCAGGACCATATTGCAGCGGTGACACCGGCAACCATGTGTACCTGAGCGCATCGTATGTGGGTACAGAATATCAATTGTACCGTGATGGTTCGCCGGAGGGCGCGCCAATGGCGGGCACCGGCTTTGGTCTTGACTTCGGTCAGTTCACTACTCCGGGCAGCTATACAGTGGTTGCGAAATTATTGTCGGATAGTTGTACTATCAATATGAGGTATACAGTGGTGTTGTTTGTAAATCCATTGCCAACAGTGTTCAGCATGACGGGCAGCGGCACAATATGCGCAGACAGTGCGGGCGTGCCGATAGGGTTGTCGGGTTCGCAAACGGATGTGCGTTACCAGCTATATAACGGCACAACACCTGTGGGGACGCCGGTAGATGGTACAGGCGGTGCTATCAGTTTTGGGCTACACAATGTAGCGGGTACATATAAAGTAGCTGCAACCAGCCTGCTGACCGCCTGCGTGGATACCATGAGCGGCACAGCAGTGGTAATAGTGAATTCGCTGCCAACACCATATGCGGTGACAGGCGGTGGTGATTACTGCGAAGGGGACGGTGGATTGTCAATTGGCCTTGCTAATTCTGAGACCGGTGTTATCTATCAATTGTATACAGGCGGTGTGCCTGTAGCAGCTCCGCAATTGGGTACAGGTTCGTCAATTGACTTTGGCCTGATACCGACCGGCGGCACTTATATAGCAAAAGCGGTAGGCCCATCGGGTTGCGCGAATGTAATGAGCGGTAGCACGGCAATAGTGGTGAACCCGCTACCGGATGTATTCAACGTAACAGGCGGAGGATCTTATTGTGAGGGCGGAAGTGGTGTGCTGGTGCTGCTGGACGGATCGAAGCCGGGCATAGCCTACCAGTTGTACGCAGGATTATCTGCTATCGGATCGCCAAGGTTGGGTACAGGTTCTGTAATCAATTTCGGTTACCAGCGCCCTGACAGCACGTATACGGTAATGGCAACTGACACTACTACACATTGTACCAAGAAAATGGATGGCAATGCTGTTGTGACGATCATACCTTATACTGCGCCAACAGTGACACTTACTGCAAACCCGGGCACACTGATAAGTGTGGGTGAGAAAGCTACGGTGGTAGCCACAGTGACAGGTGCGGGCTTAGGTACTCCTACTTTTGCATGGCGAATAAACAGGAACCCTGTACCCGGCGAATATTCCAATACGCTGAATTTCACTATGTATTATGACAATGATACGATAGAGTGTGATGTGATGAGTCACGGAGTGTGCGGCGGTGTGGTGACCACAAAGCGTATCATTTTCCATCTGAAGCCAGTGGGCGTACAGGAGATAGCGTCGCTTAACGGCGTGATACGTCTGCTGCCTAACCCGAACAAGGGAGTATTCAGCCTGAAGGGCAGCCTGGGTATGACAGGCGATGAAGAACTGCATGCAGAGGTGACCAATATGCTGGGCCAGGTGGTGTATAGCAGTAAGATAACTGCCAGGAATGGTGAAGTGGATGAGCAGATACAACTGGGCGGCAACCTTGCCAATGGTATGTACCTGCTGAACCTGCGCAGCAGCAATGCGAGCGGAGTGTTCCACTTTGTGGTAGAGCAATAAGGCAGAGAATAACTTAACAGAAATATGTGCCACGCTTAAAAAAAGCGTGGCACATTTGTTTTAGTATTTCTTAGTTTTGCTTCATGCATATCGGGTTGTATTTCGGCAGTTTTAATCCTATTCATACAGGGCATCTTATTGTAGCAAACCATGTGATCAACTACACGGAGATAGATAAGATATGGTTTGTGGTATCGCCGCACAATCCGCTTAAAGATTCGCACTCGCTGCTGAATGAATATGACCGGCTGCACCTTGTGAACCTGGCGATTGAGGACAATACGAAATTCAGGGGGAGCAATGTGGAGTTTCACCTGCCGAAGCCGTCTTATACAATAGATACGCTCACTTACCTTGCTGAGAAATTCCCGCTGGAGAAGTTTACGGTGATCATGGGGGCAGACAGTTTTCAGAATATACACCGGTGGAAGAATTTTGAGCAGATGGTGGCGCAGTACTCGTTTGTGGTGTATAACAGGCCGGGTTTTGAGATAACGGAGACCTATGGAGCTGATATTACCATTCTGGACGCACCGCTGCTGCAGATATCCTCTACCTACATCAGGAAGCAGATAAAGGACAAGAAGTCGATAAAGTATATAGTGCCGGAGCCTGTGGCGGATTATATACTGGCCAATAAGTATTATGTGAAGTAGGGACCTGGAATTTGGGATTTGTCTTGACTTTCATTTAATTTTAACATGACGGCTGATATATGTCATATTATATGATGCAGGGAAGCCGTACCTTTGGCATGGTTTTAGTAGATAAATCGGTATCACTTTTTTACTCTTAAAAATTCATATCACATGGCAAAGTTAGGGAACACAATCGCGACCTTATTTATAGGCGCGGCAGTAGGTGTAGCTATAGGTTACGTACTGGCAACAGATAAAGAAACAAGACAGGAAGACCTGGAGAAACTGAAGAAGGGGCTGGGCAACCTGAAGGGGAAATTCACGAAGAAGGGGATGGACCTGGAAGAGGAAATATACCATTCATAAGAGCGTGGCACACATATGGGCATGTTTAGTTCAATAGTTGATAAGGTAAGGCGGTTTGCTGAGGTTCACTTTAATTTACTGAAGGTAAATTTTATTGGGCGGTCGTCGATGCTGTTGAGCTATCTGATGTTCGGGATGATAACGCTGTTTGTGCTGTTCTGTATCATCTTATTTTTCGGTTTCGGGATTACAGAGGTATTTGTGGGGCTGGGGCTTAGCAGGCTGGGGGCATACTTCGCCACAATGGGTTTTTATGTGCTGCTGCTGGGCGGTGTGTTTGCGGCAAGGAAGCCGATAACAAGGTACTTTGCGGATAACTTTATTAAGGTGATGACTGATGACGGGGATGATGATAAAGAGGTGAAGGAATAGCAGCCGCTAAAACGATAGCATGGGATTTTACCGTAAAAAACTAAATGGCGTAGATGACCTGGAGCGGGAGCGCAAAGCCCTGCTGAGGGAAAAGGAGGAACTGGAAAATGAACAGTTCTTTTCTTTAGAGGGGATATTGGGCGATGGTAAGAAGGGCGATAAGGGGAAAGGCGAAGATGCTGTGGTGGGTGAAGAAGATGGCGGGCTGCCGGGATTGGACAGCCTGCTGGCGCTACTGCCCGCTGCCGGCCCGCTGGTGAATATAGTGATGGGGATGATGGGTGATAAGGTAGGAAACCTTGGCGCGGCAATAGGCAAGAAAGGAAAAAACATAGCGATAAAGCTGGCGAAAGAGGTGATAGGTGGCTACCTGAAGTGGAAAGCGATAGAGTTGGGCTACAAGGGCATAAGACAACTGCTGAAAAAAACGAAAGAAAAACAAGAGGGGCAATGATAAGTTGCCCCTCTTGTTTTGTGTAATAGTTTGCAATCAGATGAATTGGGTATAAAAAAAAATACAAGGAAAAGTTTGCCAATTCATTTTTTTTTTTCATTAAATTTGATTGTTAATG
>CAYSIG010000068.1:0-15048 GCA_964430995.1 uncultured Flavipsychrobacter sp. | reverse complement strand
TATACCCTAAAAGGTATATTTATACCCCCAAAAGGTATAATTATACCCAAAAAGGTATGAGTTAGTCGTGAGTCGTAAGTCGTAAGTCTTAAGTAGAAAGCCGCGGGTGGGAAATATCAGACCTCTCAAAAACGCCCAAGCAAAAAGCCACCGCCAGGAGGCCGGTACGAAATAAACGATGCAATCTGTCAAAGAGCTTAACCCAATTTTTTGAGGTTTCGATGTAAAGTTCTGCAAGGTTACGGATGCGGCAAAATTAAAAAACCATGACGGTACAGAAACTGTACCGTCATGGTACAGTAAG
Source organism: uncultured Flavipsychrobacter sp. (assembly GCA_964430995.1). Classification (GTDB taxonomy): domain Bacteria; phylum Bacteroidota; class Bacteroidia; order Chitinophagales; family Chitinophagaceae; genus Nemorincola. The sequence goes on along the minus strand of CAYSIG010000068.1, from coordinate 14,744 downwards.
TGTACCATGATGGTTTTTAGTATGCAGCAGGGGCGCGGGTTATAGCGGATTTGGGAGGGACCTCTCCCGTCCTCTCCCAAGGAGAGGTGAAGCACAGCAGTTCTGCGCGAGGGGTTTTTGGTCAATCCATCTCGCCAGGCAGGAGACTGGCTGCCACACAGGACGTAGCCGGAGACATACGGTTAACGTTTGTTTTTTATTTGGGAACACTACGCACAACAAGAACTTCGCCAGTCGTGAGACTGGCATCCTCAAAGGACGTAGACAAAGTCTACGCCCAACATTATTTTTTTTAGAACACTACGGACAATTGGGACAAGTGGTGATACAAATCCCGTACAACAGATTCATTACTTCAACTTCTGTACCCTGATTCGCCGAGCCCACGCCCGTGTACATACCTTGCGCTAGAGGGGATTTTCAATCCAGTCAAATGGTATCAAAGCGCTATCATCCTCCCCATCGCGCCACCTCCTTACTTTTTCAATATTTTTAAACCCGGCCCATGCTGAAACACCAACGTGCTCTAAAACAATAATCTGCAATTTTCCTTTTGTGCGGTCAACAGCACTTTCTAATGCTTCAAATATTTTTTTTACCCTAGACATATCCTCAGTTTCTGTAATCTCGGAATCAGATGACTCGGGAAAATACACTTGCGTAGGTTGATCAAAAAAAATAAAGCTTGGTGTAGGATGATCTGTACTTAGTAAGAAAAATTCATGAAATGCCAATAAAGTCGATAAATGGTATCCCATGTAATTGTGCCCACTTCCTATTTCATATAGGGCATCTTTTCGGCCATTTGGAGAAATAAAATTTAATGTCAGGTCTTTGTGATTGAATTCAATTAGTTCATTTCGATTTTCTACCTTAAAAATATCTGCATAATGCTTCAAACTAGCTACAATGGTATTTTTTGCACTTCTAATTTTAGCATTGACAACTTCAGAATTTACAACTTTATCTAACTCTTCTTTTCTAGTACGCAAATCTGATAGTACCTGACTATTATCACTGTCATCATTCAATGAATCATAGTTTTCAATTTCTGCATTTAGTTTGCCTATAAATTGATGAATGGAATTTATTGTATGCAAATATTTATTGGAATCAGCGCTTTCAATTCTCAACAACTGAAGCTCATCACGAATTTTATTTAACTCTTGAACCACCGTATCAATTTCCTTTGACACTTTATTATACTCACCACTTGTCACAGAATAATTATCACTCAAACGTTCCTCTTTTTCAATTATTTGGTTTTTCAAAACATTCACACTATATAAGTAATCTAATGCATTAGTAGTTTCACTTCCACAAAATGGACATTCTGCATTATCCGAGTTCTTTTTTACTAAGTCAGTAATCCAAGAAGTAGATACAAGTCTATTCTTTTGATTTAAAAGATTATTTCTATAAAGACTACTACTCTCGTTCAACCTCCTAAGTAATTCTTGCCTGTGTTTTAACTTATTTAACTGATACGCTAAGTTATTTTCATTTGATGTAAGCTCTGTAATGCGGTTTGATGTCTCAGTTAAAAAGTTAATACTAATATTTGGAATCATGTCACTCGAATTATCCTGGACAGCTGTTCTTAAAATTTTTAAATAGTCTTCGTTACCCCACAATTCAGTAGGATAAGGATGTCGATCCAATAGTCCTAGCTCTTTTGCCTGAGTATATAAACCCCTCAACTGCCCAAGCCATTTAGCAATCATTTTCTTTTTTTTATCGTTTTCCTTTTCTATTGCTGTTATTTTCCTATCTATAGTTTTTAACTCGTCACGTTTATTTAAATAGTCATTATCGACTGCATTTAAAATGTATGGGAATATATTTTTTAACTTCTCTCTTTGTTCATATGAGTCAGCTCTATAAAAAAGTGTTGATTGGTTCGCAATTATGTATTGAGGCTGAAATAAGAACGATGTAAAATCTCTAAAGGAAGGATTTGAATCAAATCCAGATTTAAACTCGTCATCAGAAAAAATGTCTGATAAATTAGCAATACTATTCAAACGGTTTTTTACATCAGTAACATTAAAATTAGACACGAGTTCAAGTGGAATTTGCACGTTGGTTCCTTCCTTCATGTACATTTCTCCTGAAACCTGTTCTTCTCTAGGCTCCCTCCGTGCTAATAACAACTCTCTACTACCTAATGTAAAAAGAACACCAAACCAATCAGTATACTGTTTAATGTGTTTAGTTGGAATTCGACATGTACCGCTTCCTAAACAGTAATCTACTATTGAAATCACCGCAGATTTTCCTCTTTCACTTCCACCCGTTATTACATTGACTTTATCTGGCGAGAAATCAATTGTCCTGATGTTTTTAGCCTTGTTTTTCGGCCAGAGTAGTATTGTTTTTATTTTGAAGTTCATGCTAAAAGTTTATATTAAAATACATTAAAACTTCTGGTAGAGATAATTTAGAAAACCAAAAACCAATTCTTCTTGAAGAAGCAAGTATATCTTTATAGTCTTTGTGTAGTTTAGCATCGATTTTAGAAGGAAAATTACTTAGCAAAGGCACTAAAACCATATATTCTCGATCAAAATGAATCAATTTAGAACTATGAGCAAGATAAATAGATTGAAAAGTTAGTGTGCTCATTTTTTCCATCCTATTCTGTAAACCAGAAAACAAATCTTTATTCTCATTTAATGCTTTTATAATTCCACCTTCTTTGAATTTTCTATTCCATATGCCATCTACAACTCTTGCATTAAAACATAGAGGCAATACAGGCAGGGTATGTAGAATAGTGGGGTAGCTATTTTCACTATCATCTTGCTTCGCATTTAGATAATAAGATTTTGTAAACTCCCATATAACATGAGCGCCAATAGCCCTATTTTGATATATGTCAAACTCATTAAAAGCCATGCCCAATTTAATTTTAATCTGTCAGTAAAGTAAGCCAGTTAGGATGCCAACCGATACTTAATTCATCTGCCATAAAGTGATACGCTCCTTTGTAAGTGTAAATCTGTACAGGCTCGAAATCATTTAGCTTACCTTTATACTTTAACGATTCACAGTAAACTTCGTAGCCAACCTTTTCATGTTCAGTTTCGTTGGCATAACGAAATTTAGGTCTTGAAATTAGCTGCCAATTGTTTTTCAAATCAGCATAGAATTCATCAAATTTATCAACGGTTAGTTCCCCATCCTTTGCAAATCTATTTTTTTCGGATGTCGCTCTTATGTAATCATATACCGCCTCTAAAATCTCCTCCTCTTTGCACCTTATGAGTTTTAACTGTTCTACATATTTTTTCGCTTTACTTCCTTCAACTTCTTTCGAATTAATTGGTAACAAATCAATTGTTTTTTCTAAAAAAGATTTTCTATTGTAATCAGTTAGTACTTGAGTCACCTCTTTATTAAATGAAGCCTCTGTAATCCAACACTCTCTTTTATTTCTCCAACTCTCAGTTAATTGCCTTAGAACAAAACCAGATAACTTTTCAATAATATGGCCAACAGGAAAGGTATCTGGTATATGCAAATTGCTTTTTAATTGCTCGGCAAAACTTTTAGAATCATGATTATACGTTACATCTAAAATCTCTACCCTCGATATTACTTTACTCAAAATGTTGTCTGGACAATTAACAATAATATCTCCATATTTTTTCAATCCTGCTCGTAATTTGATTGCAACATCTTTTACTTTTTTTACACATTCATTTAACTCTTGCTCCTTTAATTCTGAAGCTATGCTTATTTTATAAATTAATCTAGTTTTGGGGATAGGTCTATTTGAAAAAACTGAGAATCTAGCTGTATCAATAGCTATTCTTTTTTCTAAGACAGCAGCAACCCAAATAGAAAGAGTTTTCCATAAATCTTCGCTATTGTCACTATAAGGTGCATTAGAATTAACTGTATTCTTTGCTTGCTCATATATTTCTCGAATACCTAATCCACTACCTAATTTAACCGACACATCATCTTCCACCTCTATTCCAATTACCGCGTCACTTTGTGAAACACTAAGCCAATAAAGCGCGCGCTCTACTTGTACTAAATATCCAAGGAAACTGCCATCGGCAGCATGTACGTTCCCCCTTGAATCCTCGACATCCATATGCATTCATTTTACATGTTAAAAGTAAGGGACTGTTATCCTATACTTTATGTTAATCATAAATGTAAAGATAATATTTTACAATGTAATTCTATTGTAACAGACATGGCCTGCCCTTCGACACCAGGATGACAGACAAACTGACATTATTACAGACAACGACGTGTTGGCATATCTATTGATTGGTAGTTATTATATCTCTTGAATGAGGATAAAATAACAAAAGAAAAATATATTATGGCAAAAATTATCGGAATCGACTTAGGAACTACCAACTCGTGTGTATCAGTAATGGAGGGCAATGAGCCTGTGGTAATAGCAAATGATGAGGGGCGCCGCACCACGCCTTCGGTAGTAGCATTTTTAAAGAATGGTGAGCGCAAAGTGGGAGACCCGGCAAAACGCCAGGCCATCACCAATCCGCACAATACTATACAATCCATTAAGCGCTTTATGGGCCGCCGCTTTGATGAGGTGACCAATGAGATGTCGCACTTTACGTATAAGCTGGTAAAGGGCGATAACAACACGCCCCGTGTGGATATAGACGGCCGCATGTACACCCCGCAGGAAATAAGCGCGATGATACTGCAGAAGATGAAGAAAACGGCAGAGGATTTTCTGGGCTATGAGGTGAAGGAAGCGGTGATAACCGTGCCGGCATACTTTAACGACGCGCAGCGCCAGGCTACAAAGGAAGCAGGCGAGATAGCAGGCCTTACGGTGCGCCGTATCATCAACGAGCCTACAGCGGCAGCGCTGGCCTATGGCCTGGACAAGCAGCACAAGGATAGCAAGATAGCTGTGTTTGACCTTGGTGGCGGTACGTTTGACGTATCGGTACTGGAGCTGGGCGATGGCGTGTTTGAAGTGAAATCGACCAATGGTGATACGCACCTGGGCGGTGATGACTTTGACAAGGTGATCATGGACTGGCTTTCGGATGAATTCAAGAAGGATGAGAACATGGAACTGCGCAAAGACCCTATGGCATGGCAGCGCCTGAAGGAAGCGGCAGAAAAAGCAAAAATAGAACTGTCGAGCAGCCAGGAAACTGAAATAAACCTGCCCTACATAACAGCGATAGATGGTGCGCCAAAGCACCTGGTGCGCAAGCTGAGCCGCGCTAAGTTTGAACAACTGAGCGACAGCCTGGTGGAGCGTACGCTGGAGCCCTGCCGCAAAGCATTGAAGGATGCAGGCATCACGGCAAGTGAGATAGATGAGGTGATACTGGTGGGCGGATCTACACGTATACCCAAGGTGCAGGAAGTGGTGGAGAAATTCTTCGGCAAGAAGCCACACAAGGGTGTGAACCCTGATGAGGTGGTGGCCGTGGGTGCAGCGATACAGGGTGGTGTACTGACCGGTGATGTGAAGGATGTATTGTTACTTGACGTAACGCCACTTTCGCTCGGTATCGAAACCATGGGCGGTGTAATGACGCGCCTGATAGAGAGCAACACTACTATCCCTACGAAGAAGAGCGAAACCTTCTCTACGGCCAGCGACAGCCAGCCGAGTGTGGAAATAAATGTGCTGCAAGGCGAGCGCCCGATGGCGAAAGACAACAAGAACCTTGGCCGCTTTATACTGGATGGCATACCACCCGCACCACGCGGAGTGCCGCAGATAGAGGTGATATTTGACATAGACGCAAACGGTATGCTGCACGTAACGGCTAAAGACAAAGGCACAGGCAAGCAGCAGAACATACGCATAGAAGCGGGCAGCGGCCTGAACAAGGAAGAGGTGGAGCGCATGAAGAACGAGGCGAAGGCCAACGAAGAGAGTGACAAAAAGGTGCGCGAGCGCGTAGAAAAGCTGAACAAAGCCGACGGCCTGATCTTCAATACCGAAAAGCAATTGAAAGAGTACGGTGACAAAGTGCCTGCCGACAAAAAGGCTACCATAGAAAGCGCTATGGAAAAGCTGAAAGCCGCTCACAAAGCTGAAGACCTGGACGGTATAGACAAGGCAGAAGAAGAACTGAACGCCGCATGGATGGCCGCGAGTGAAGACATGTACAAAGCAGGGGCACAGCCCGGCGCCGACGGCGGAGCACAGGGGCAACCCGGTGGCCAGCAGCAGGGCGCAGCCAACGAGCACGTATCGGACGCGGAGTATGAGGAAGTGAAGTAATGCCGGTTGAAAGGTTAATAAGTTAAAAAGTTAATAAGGATAGAAGAACGGCTGGAATTTTATTCCGGCCGTTCTTCTATTTATGAATTATATCATTTGTTGCGACGCGTGACGTTCGCGAAATGGGGGAGGGTGCTGTTGGAAGTTGGCAGCTATGATAGCTGCCTGAATTGCTGTTGCGGCTATTCCGGTGAAGAAACTATAGTATAGCTTTCATTATTCAGGGCAGTTTGGCATAAGCGTGCGGATGGTTACAGAATCAATGAGGTTGCAGCAGGAGGTTAGTTCTCCTTCTTCTCAGTGTTCTCCTCTGCCTTCTTTTTATCGGACTCTTCTTTCTCTTTGCGTTTACGTTCTTCGCGTTCTTCCTTTTCCCTGCGTTTGCGCTCTTTTTTAGAGGCATCGGGGGCTTTAGGCTCTTCCCGTGCTTCTTCTTTTTTCTCAGGTTCTTTTACTTCGGGTGGTGGTGCGGCGGCCTCTGCGGCTTTTTCTTCTGCGGCCTTTTTCTCAGCAGCTTCTTTTTCTACCCGCCTGCGCTCTTCCTCAGCTTCTTTCTCTTTGCGCTTACGTTCTTCTTCAGCCTCTTTTTCTTTGCGTTTGGCTTCCTTTTCCAGCCGTTTGCGTTCTTTCTTAGATAGCTCAGGTGCTTTTGCTTCTTCGGTTTTGGCGGGCTCTGTCACAACAGGTGGTGTGGTAGCCTCTGGTGTTTTCTCCGGCGGGGCCTTGGCTTCCGGTTCCGGCACTCCGGCTGCCTGCGCAGCCGAATCGAGGGCGGCGGCAGCAGCAGCTTTCTCCGCTTCCGCTTTTTCGGCTTCCTCTTTCAACATGCGTTTGCGCTCTGCTTCAGCATCCTGTTCTGCTTTTTTCTTATCCTTTTTGCTTTGCTTTTTCCGTTTCTTCAGGTCTTTTTTACTCAGGTGGTCTTCGGCATAGTTGGCCACAATGGAGCTATCCCCGCTTATGAAAGCTCCGGCGCTGTCTATCTCCAGGAATATGCCCGCTTCTATACTGTCTTCGGGTACAGGCACCATCGGGTGGTTCCTCCTGTAGTTCCTGTCCCTTATTTCGTCAAATTCAGGTACTTCGCCCACGCCGTATATGGCCAGGGAATCTCCCTCTTCGGTGACCAGTTTCTTTTTCCTTAGCTTTCTGCCAATCTCATCTTTATGCTGGTAGAACGGGAGCATAGTGAGAATGCGTTTCTCTCTTGAGAAGAGCGGGTTAAGACGGGTTGTAGGTAATGCCCCACCAATGCTCGCCACTATCTCGAAATTATGGAATTTCTGCTCGGCAGTTCCATTATATATCTTCATATTGTTGAAAGAAGCATAATTGTACCTGCCGGCAATTTCAACATAGCCATACCTGAAGCCTGTTACCCTTGCCGCAATCTCTGCTCCGCCTGCCCATCCGCTGAACTGGAACTGCCCGCTTTCCACAGGGTTTACAGCAAGCCTGTTGGAGATATGCGGCAGGGCGGGGCCTAACCCTGCTTTTGCCAGCAGGTCAACCCTGAGCGTCTTGGTATTGTTCCTGAACAGCTGGTACCTGCGCACAAAATTCACCATGAATAGATTAGCCCCGCTTAAGTGATGATAATAGCCATTGGCTTTCGAAAAAGGGAGGGTGGTATTTTGGTTCAGGCGGCTGTTGTAGGTGCCTTTTATTTTCACTAGCTGGTCGGCTACTGCGTAGTTTATGGGGTCGTAGCTTATTTCTATGCCAAGTGTCTGCGGGTAGTTGAAAAAATAACCCAGTCTGTAGCTAAGTTGGGTGGCCGATAGGGCAGTGCCGGTCTTATTGTTGCCCTTCACGTTCATCATGCTGTAGCTGTTGCCGACCTCGCCCTGCTCTATATGTATATTGCTGCGGCTATACCACAAAGCCTGGTTGTAACCGGCACTCAGATAAACAGACCCGGCATGGTCTCCCTGAGCATATAAGTTTGCGCCGGAAAAGTATTGCAGCAAAAAAAATGCAACCGAAAAAGCCAGTAAGGAATTTTTTGACCCCATTTTTTTTGTTGTGATGCGCAAAAGTAATGTTTTATTTAATAACTGATACATGGATAGGATATTACAGATTCATTTACTGCATACTGTGTTCAGTACTGTTTGATGTACTATCACTATAGCCGTATTTCAATAATTTAAAATCAAAAAATTGAAAAACAATCAATTATACTTTATGTAAAAATTATTTTTGAAAAAACCTTTTCATTCACTGCCACACATACCACACAGGGTAAAGATTAATACAAAAATCATGCTAAATAAGGGCGGGATTAAAGGCCAGGGTGTTAACGGGCAGCCAAGGTACTATTATTTTCCAAGATATAGTATACATATGCTATATTTTAACAACTCGGTATTTTGCATAAAATAAATTCATATTTAATTGCATTTCCGGCATTCCTTTACTATTCGTAACGAAGTGCTACTATAGGATCCAGCTTTGATGCCTTTATGGCCGGGTATATGCCCGATATGACACCCACAACGGCGCATATGCTTACGCCGGTTATCATCCAGAACCACGGCACCACAAAACCAATATCGAAAAAGAGGCCCACACTGTTGCCTACCAGCATTCCGAAAATAACACCGGCGGCCCCGCCCATCAGGCTGATCATTACGGATTCAGTGAGGAATTGCCGTTTTATAGCCGACGACCGCGCGCCCAGCGCCTTGCTCACGCCTATTTCCCGCGTGCGCTCTGCCACAGATACCAGCATGATGTTCATGAGCCCGATCACCGACCCCAGCAGGGTGATGATACCTATGATCACTGCCGCCAGCCTTATATAGATGGTAATGTCCAGCAGCACGGTGAGGACTTCATTGTTCTGCCTGATGGTGAAGTTATTCTCAGTGCCCAGCGGCAGCCGCCTGATAGCCCGCAGTATCCCTTCTGCCTCCTCCATCGCCATTTCCTTCTTGTACACATCCGGCACTATCACGCTCAGCAGGTACGAGTTGCTGCCGCCAAACATGGTCCTTGCCAGGTTCACGGGCACCAGTACCTTATTGTCCCCGTCCATCATCATGCTGCCGCCTTTCGATTCCATGATGCCCACCACGCGGCATTTATAATTGCCTACCGATATCACCTGGTTGATACCGTCGGCCAGTTTATTTTTGAACAATTTTTTAGCCACTCCGCTGCCCAGTATGCACACCATACTGCCCGATTGCAGCTCCGGGGCCGAGAAATTACGCCCGTGCTCCAGCTTGGTGTCTGTCACCGTCAGGTAGGTCTCATCAGCGCCAGTTACCCGCACATTGGGGTTTGTTTTCTGCGAGCGGTATTGCAGGGTGGCCACGCTGGTGCCCGTAAACGACAGGCCCACGGTGGCCGGAAAATTGTAGCGCTCTTTGAACGCCCGCGCGTCTTCATAGGTAATATCCTTTCCGTCGGTGACGCTCATGTGCATGCCGCCCCTTTGCTTTTTCTTCTTAATGATATCGCTGGTTATCTGGAAACTGTTCGCGCCCATGCTGCTGAAGTTGGAGCTCACCCCGGCCTTCATCACCTCTATAGAGGTAAGTATGCCCACCAGCGCGGTAATGCCCAGGCCTATGATCACGATGGTGAGCACCGACCGTAGCCGGTTATTCCGTATTGCCCGGAAGGCCAGTGTGATATTGAACAGCAGTTGCCGCATGGTATGCCCAAAGGTAAACGAAATTGTTGTTTCAATTTTATGCGCTGTCTTTTAAGGGCTGCCCGGGCAACGGGCACAACTGCGCAGTGAACCGCCGTGGCCGGCGGTTATACTTTAAGTAAGTTACCGGAAGTATCCGATTGCTTTAATAGAGGAGGATATGGCAGCTTGTGGCCTTTGTCTCTTCTCCGTAATTGGTGCTGCGATTAGAATTTTCGTATTCATACTTCTTGGCTTCCTTCATGGTAATCCCTTTCAGGAAGACAGAATCGCTTTTGACCAATGTATAATTAGTATCGTTAACAACCGTTGAAACAGTGGTTACGCAGGCGTAGTCATAGGTTTTTTTCTTGCACGACAACAATATAGCAGTGCCGGCAAAAAGCAGCACTACGCCCCGTAAAAGCAGTTTGTTGGTATTTTTCATAAAATCAGCATATTATGGTTAAAACACAAATAGTATGTCAAATCTACATTAAATGACTGTAGAAGTGAAATAAAAACCATTCTTTGCCCCGGCGGGCGTTGTTGCGCCGGGCTCCCTGTATGTGGTTATAGATTTTAGGCGGTGCCGAATGGGGATATTGCTGTTTCCTGGAAAAAACGCAGGGGGAATGGGGCTTCCCCGAGGCGCTGATAATACGGCTGAAAGAGCAGGTGGTGCGGTAGCCCCTGCGGCATAGATGAACATGGTCGCGCACTTACGAAACCCCACCTAAGCTTACTAAATAAACGGTATATGTGGAGGCTATTCGAATAGTGGTGAGCAAATACCGTACAACAATATTGGCAAAACAAATGACGCCCACAATCGAAGCTGATAGCACCACGTCATTTCGACGATAGGAGAAATCTCCCGAAGTTCCGCACGAAGTATAAGAGCGAACAGAACGTATTCCCCCTTAAACGTTAGCCCTGTGCCTTAGCGAAGGTGAATGCAAGTTAACGAGCGTAGCTCAGGTAGATTATTGTTGAGGCATGCTGATTTGGCCAATGCCATCACTCACAGGCATTCAACTTTCCTAATTACGTTACTGCCATTAACATACCAGCAACCAAATACCGTTTTTTAACGGTGTAAGACCTAATTGTTTTGGCAATACATTTGATTTACTTGAACAATCCTTACCAGATTCCCGTATGCTATCACAAATTGAAATTGCAAACACTAACTATGATTTATTGGAAACAATGAAAAACTGTTTTGAGGAACTTCATTGACAATCGTGTGAGTATTCAACTCATGTGCAGCCCTAGAAAAATAAAATAATTATGGCATGGATGACAAATTAATTAGAGAACGAATAGACGCAGCACTTGACAATGCTGAAAATACATGGAAAAAAGTAGAACATTTACTTGAGGCAAAAGAAGAAACTAGGGCATTTAATAAAGCTGTTGAACTTCCAACAAAAATCCCAGGTGTTCCTATATTGGAATTAGGAAAACCTGAAGTAGGCAATTTTATTGCATTTGTACTGGATATAAGAGACTCCACAGCCCATTTACTACAAGCAATTAGTGCTAAGAAGGCCAAAGTAAGTTTACTTGAAAGAACTTTCTACGAAACAACAGCTGTGATAACAGGTGGAATTCTAGCAGTTGAGCATTATGGTGGCGGAGTTACCGAATTATTGGGAGACGGTCTGCTTGCATTATTCAAAGCAAATGAAAAAAGCGATGTTTACAAAGCTTACAACGCTGCAAAGAAATCTCTTCATATTAACGAAACGATTGTAAATGACATTTTGGAAAACAGGTATAATCTGCCGTGTGTTGACATAGGCATTGGTTTAGCGTACAGTAGAGCGCTTGTCACAATTTTAGGAACTGAAAATAATTATCATCCCAAAGCAATGGGAGAATGTGTATATAGAGCATCAAAAATTGCAAAAGGTAAAAACGAAATTTATATTGATGATAAGCTTAACTTATTTTGGCCAACTACTCCCGAAGGAAAATTGGAATTTACCCTATTAGCCAAAAAATTTGATTTTGATGCTTATAGAGTTAAAAAATGAAAAAAGTATGGACTTAAAAACACAAATTCAATTCGTATCGCTTGCGATTACTGATACTCAACAATTAATAAAGAACCTCGATTCTAAACTTACAGTCGTAATAACCATTCTAGGTTCTTTCCTTGTTACTTACGTGAATAAAGCTGAAAATATTATAGTTAACTTCTGTGAATATAGTTTTACTTTCAGATTAATTTTAGTATTGCTTTTATTGTTAATTGCTCTTTGCATAATATTAATATCAAAAATATTAATACCAACAAACAATCCTAAAAATCATATTATTTTCGGAAATAAGAGTGTGCCAAAAATCGATTTTTTTTTAGCTGAAAATATAACCCCTAATGGTATTGGCTATTTATTTCATGATACAGTTAAAAGTAAATTGAAAATGCCATTTGATACATACGTAATATCATTAAATAATTCAGATGATAAAGAACTACTTGACTCATTGACGTTTGAACTATTTAAGTTGAACTATATTAGGAATATTAAATATAACAGATTTAAAGTTCTTCTGTCGTTTCTGACACTAACAACAATTGTTTTTTTTATTTCTTTTATTTGGTACACAATTGAAAATCAACAAATCACCACATGTAAATTATGAAAAGCAACTATTTATCGTATGATTTTGCCAAAAGCAGAGAACGAATTGATGATTTCCTAAATACTAGTGATTTATCCTTTGAAGAACAAAATAGTATTCCTTCAAGAGATAAACTAACCTATACAAATGGGTTTTATGTGAATTGCACTTCGTTTTTCGTGGACATAAGAAAATCATCAGCGATGGCAAGTAAATATAAAAGATCCACATTAGCTAGAATATATAAATGTTACATTTCAGAGGTTGTGGCGATAATGAATGGGAATAATGACTGTGTTGAAATATGTATTGAAGGCGATTGTGTTTGGGCTGTATTTGATACTCCCAATCGGAACCAAATTGATAGCGTTTTTAGTATTGCTTGCCAAATTTCATCGATAATTGATACTCTAAATTGCAAGCTGAAAAAAAAGTCAATCGATTCAATCACAATTGGAATAGGTATAGATTATGGTCGCGCTCTTATGATAAAAGCTGGCTATAATGGCAGTGGAATAAATGATGTGGTATGGATGGGGGATGTTGTGGCATCTTCATCTAAGTTGGGTTCATACGGTAATAGGGAGTGGTATGATAAAGAAATAATGATTTCTGATGTGTTCTATTCGAATCTAAATGATGACAACAAGAAATTAATGGCTCCAAATACATATCGTAACTGCTACCATGGAAATGTTGTTAGTACATACATGGACGATTGGAATACAAAAAATTGTGTTTAATACCCCACTAGTCCAAGCTTCCCGCTTGGTTTTATCTATTGCAAGCGTCCCGCCCCACTAGTCCAAGCGTCTCGCTTGGTCTTACCTATTGCAAGCGTCCCGCTTGCGAACATAACATCACTTCACCAGTTTATCCACCGCAGCCTGCAGGCTGCCATACTTTCTTTCTATCTGCTTCAGCTGGGTAGGGTACACACGTAGCGTCACCTGCTTCTTTGTTTCCTTCGGGTACTTCGCTTGCAATGGCGATTTTTTCCCTGCACCCGCCCTTGCACCGCCTCTTGCGTCCCTTTCCTTTATTAGATCTCGTATCATGTCACCCGCAGGTTGCCCCTTCGCCTTTCCCGCCTCTATTTTTGCTATTTCCTTCACTCCCTTTTTTATAGAAGTGAGCACTTTATTTTTTTCATTTTTCATAACTGCTGTATTTTGTCATTATGGAAGTAGTTTTAAATAATCTCTAAGCTCCTTTACACCCACCGTTTCTTTTTTCGATTTGTCATAAATAGTTACCAGGTACACAATTTTGTTTACCACTTTTACATTTATGATTACCCGCGCTCCACCTGATTTTCCATTGCCTTTAGAAGTAATGGCCAGCCGTATTTTATAGAACCCGCTCCCGAGTGATGGGCCCAGTGCCGGATTCATCTGCAATTCATCTGTCAGCAGGAGCATATCCTCCAGAATGGAAGGATATTTTTTAGATAATACCTTTAATTCCTTTCTGAAATTATCTATCGATATGACAGTATATGCAGTTGCCATGCAATAAAGTTAAAGAATATTTTTTGAATTGTATGTACATTTCAAAAAATTATCCTACCGGTATAAATGTCACACCTCGCAGGTCAAAATTCGCGCATCCTGAAAATGCTATAATTCTGCGCATCCTGACTTGCCCGCCGTGGCGGGTTCAGACAAAAATCCCGCTCAATCCCGCGCCCACACTAGAAAGCAATTTCCATGACGGTACAGTTACTGTACCGTCATGGTACACTTACTGTACAATCATGTCTTTTTAATTTTTCCCAAAAAGACACCCTCACGACCTTTGCCACAAAACAATACCGTATCATCATGAGCAACAATAAAAAACTAAAGGCCAAAGAACTCTACATGCAGACCGGCCTCACCAAAACTCAGATAGCCGCCGTACTCGGCATCAGCCGCCGCAACCTCCACTACTGGATTCGTGAAGACCACTGGGACCGCCTGAAGCAGTCAGCCGAGCACATGCCGTCGCTCATGGCCGAGAAGTGCTACCACCTGCTCAATCACCTTACCGACAATTACCTGCAGGACTACCGCACAAGCAACCTCAGGCGCGATGATATTGAGACCCTCTACCGGCTCTCCCTTACTATCCAGAAGCTGAAGAACCGCACTACCGCTAATGAGAGCATGGAGATGTTTGCCCTCTTCCAGGATGGCCTGCTAAAGCGCAATCCCGATCTCGCCAGGGCCCTCATGCCTT
>CAYSIG010000067.1:0-16098 GCA_964430995.1 uncultured Flavipsychrobacter sp. | reverse complement strand
ACCCTGCTATACCATATACACCACCGGCTGTTGGCTTTATCCATGCCTCAATAGTATATTGTCCGTTACCGGAAGGTATGCCCGTGCTGCCTGATACAGATACATAGTCGGAAGATCCATCAAAATTCAAACCGTTTTGTGGCGTATTAACCGTTACGTTAGTAGTAACTGTAGTGCTGCAACCCGAAGTAGTCACTGTATAACTTATTAATGCAGTACCGGCAGACACACCGGTTACTACCCCTGTTGAGCTGCCTATTGTTGCTACTCCCGTAGCCGCACTTGTCCATACGCCGCCTGCTGTTGCGTCTGCAAGTGTGGTACGTATCGTCGTTGATAATGTGGTATTACCTGTTATAGCAGCTACAACCGGCAATGCATTAATAGTAACAACAACTGAAGACGTGTTACAGCTGAGCGTATAATTAACAGTAGCTGTTCCCGCAGTAACGCCCGTAACTAACCCTGATGTTGAGTTAATAGTAATGTTACCGCTTGCAGTGCTCCACACACCTCCGGTGTTGGCATTAGCCAAAGTAATAGTAGAACCAACACATACCGGGGTATTGCCGGAGAAAGAACCAGGCGTGGGCGTTGAAATACTATTACAGCTACCAACCGCTCCTGTTACATAGTTAGAGGTACTGCCGGACAATGCAAAATTGGAAAGGGTACCGGTTCTGTTATTACCACTATAATCATAAGCGCATGTTAAGCCCGTGTTTGTACCTGCCGCGGTACCCTGATCAAAGCGATAGTAAGCAATTAGGTTGGCATGTTGCGGTGCATCACAGTTCATGTCTGCCTGTATCTGTGTCGAAGTCCTTGCCACGTTCCATATCTTTATCTCGTCCATTACCGCAAAGGCATTAGGGTCTCCACCCCAGTTGCTTTTACCTATGTAGCACAAATTCCGGGTAACGTTTGCCGGAGGAGTGCTGAATGTAGCGGTGCCTGCAGCTATACCGTTCACATATATTGTCGCAGTGGTACCACTAAGTGTCGCGGCAACGTGGTTCCATGCATTCAGCGTCAATGTTTGCGTTGACTGAAACTGGGCACCTTCCACATAAAAGCCGGGGCGGCCACTCGTACCAAACGAAATGGCGAGCAATATATTATTGGAACCGGAGCCGTTTCCGAAGTCAATAATTCTTTCCCAGTTAGGGAAACTAGCGCCCTTAGGATATACCCATGCCTCTATGGTGAAGTTGCCATTAAAATATACTGCCGGTGGGCATGAAATGTAATCATTAGATCCATCAAAATCCAGTCCGTTATTAGGTGTTTTCACTGTTACGTTCGTAGTTACTGTTGTGCTGCAACCCGAATTGGTCACTGTATAACTTATTAATGCAGTACCGGCAGACACACCGGTTACTACGCCTGTTGAGCTGCCTATTGTTGCAACGCCCGTAGCCGCACTAGTCCATACGCCTCCGCCGGTGGTGCTGGCCAGTGTAGTTGTTATGGCTGTTGATAATGTTGTATTGCCGGTAATGGCGTTAACAGTTGGTAACGCTGTTACAGTAACATTCACCGTCGTAATATTGCCTGCAAATGAGGTGCCAGCTGTGCCCACATAGCTTATTATAGCCGTGCCTGCAGCCACGCCGGTTACTACGCCCGATGTGCTGTTCACAGTGGCTGTACCTGTTGCTCCACTTACCCATGTGCCGCCTGCGGTTGCATTACTCAGCGTGGTGGTGCCGGCACTGCATATTGTGGTGGCACCTGTAATCGGAGATAATGGATTATTCCTGAGGACAGAGACACTGCCGCTACCACCGTTAGCCACCACAACATCGGGTAGTCCGTCACCATCAAGATCGCCGGCTGAAACTCCTTCGGGCGCACTACCTACGGCAAAATCTACTTTTGCAGCCAGTGACCCACTAGTGATTGAACCGCTCGTTGCGGTATTACGTAAGACAGATATCCTGTTTGCGCTGTTGCTTGAGGCAATGACGTCAATTTTTCCGTCGCCATCAATATCCGCCAACGCGACACTTTGAGGATTACCGCCACAGGTGAATGCCACCTCTGTGGCAAAAGAAACAGAACCTGATGAACTTGTGTTGCGGAAAACAGCAACCTGTGCGTTGCCATTTTTTGCTGCTACGAAGTCAGGCTTACCATCACCATCTATGTCGCCTGTCGCAAATCCCCAAGGGATTGCAACAGATATGTCGACCTTGGTTGCAAATGACCCTGAAGTTATTGTGCCTGGAGTAGATATATTACGGAAAACAGAGATAGTGCCTGCACCTGCATTGGCAACTACCATATCTGGCTTACCATCACCATCAATATCTATAATAGGGTTGTGATAACTGTTGGCCCCGGTTGTGAAATCAACTTTGCTTGCAAATGAAATCGTTCCGGAGGTGCTTGTATTACGGAATACCGAAACGTTACCAGCTGAGTTGTTGGCAATAACTACATCTGCTTTGCCGTCTAGGTCAATATCGTTTACATATACAGTGGCGGGAGCAGTGCTTGCTGCGAAATTTACCTGCGTAGCGAAAGAGCCTGAGTTAATGGTGCCACTGGTGCTGGTATTTCGCAATACAGTAAAGCCATTGCTACCCTGATTTGCAGTTAAAACTTCAGGCTTGCCATCTCCATCCAGATCTGCAATAGCAATGCCAAGTGGTGTAGTTCCTACAGAAAAGTCAACTTTTGCAGCAAACGAACCTGATGAAAGTGACCCGCTGCTACTGATGTTTCTGAATACCGAAACTGAATTTGCGCCACCGCTATTGTTGGCAATTACCAGGTCAGCCTTCCCGTCGCCATCTATATCGCCTATAGCCAGCAACCTTGGATTTGACGCAACTGCCAACGTGAAGCCGGAATTGAAGTTAACTGTGTTGGCAACAAAAGCACTGTTATTATATGAAGGCAGGTAAGGGTATTGCGAATACGCGATCCGTCCGCAACCTGTTGTCTCTACTGTCACCACCGCAAAGCTTGCTCCGGTAGGTACGGTTACCGTAAGGGTAGTTGTCGTTGCCGCAGTAACCGTGGCGCGTGTAGCGCCAAAATAAACAATGTTATTTGTGGTGGTAGCATCAAAGCCGGAACCCACGATACTTACTGATGAAGCAGGATAGCCAACTAAAGGTGTTACTGAAGTAATAACAGGTTTTGGATTTACGGTTACAGTAACCGATGATGTGCTGCAGTTCAATGTATAATCAACAACTGCGGTAGTTCCCGGGCTTATACCAGTTACTACACCGGTAGTTGAGTTTACTGAAACATTTGAACTTGCAGTACTCCATACGCCCCCTGTATTCGCATTGCTCAGTGTAATGGTCTGGCCAGCACATACAGGCGTATTGCCCGAGAAAGAACCGGGTGCGACAGGTGTAACTGTATTGCAATTGCCTACCGCTCCTGTTACATAGTTAGACGAACTGCCGGATAATGCAAAATTCGTAAGTGAGCCACTATAGCTGTTGCCACTATAATCATATGCGCAGGTAAGTCCTGTGTTAGTTCCTGCAGCCGTTCCCTGGTTAAAACGATAATAAGCAACCAGCCCTGCCTGTTGTGCAATGTCACAATTCATATTAGCCTGTATCTGGCTTTGTGTGCGGGCAACATTCCATATCCTTACTTCATCAATAGTACCGGCAAAGTTTTGCAAAAGACCTGCTGATACATCAGTACCATTGGAAATGGAAAGCGCATGTGTCTGGTTGCTTACTGTCCATGTTGTTGTCAATGATAAATTTCCGTCAATATAAATTTTGGTCCCGCTCGCAACACCGCTATTGAAAGACATTGCTACGTGATGCCAGTTACCATCAGCAAGGTTCACACCAGTGGAGAGATTTGCGGGTATGGACCAGTCATATCCTATCAATATGTTATTGTCCAGGAACAATCCGTATGCATATTGTTTCGCAACTATTGCACGATAACTGCTTCCGGCACCGGATGTTTTTATCCAGGCTTCTATAGTCCCTGTACCTATCTGAAATGCAGCAGGATTACCACAGTCAACTGCGTCATTCGTACCATCAAAATTCACCGCATTTGCGGGTGTATTCACCGTTACATTAGTAGTAACTGTAGTACTGCACCCGCCTGATGTAACCGTATAGCTTACTAACGCTGTACCTGCTGCTACACCTGTTACCACACCTGTTGAACTACCGATAGTTGCCACGCCGGTAGCAGCACTTGTCCACACACCGCCGCCGGTGGTGCTGGCGAGGGTTGTTGTTATGGCTGTTGATAGCGTGGTATTGCCGGTTATTGCAGCAACGGCTGGTGTTGGGTATACCGTTACATTAATGGTAGTAGTAGCGGTTAATGCGCCATCTGAGATTTGTATAGTGAATGCATCAGTGCCCGTATAGCTGCCCGTTGGGGTATACGTCATGCCGCTTGCTGTTACTGCACAGCCGGTAGAAGTGGCGGTATAAGACGCGACTCCCGACAACGATCCGTTTGTGGGGCCTGATGTCACGGTCCATGTAAGTGTTTGTGCTGTATTCGCATCGCTTACAGCCAGTAAGCTATTGATTGTATTGCTGGTTGAGTTTTCACACACATACAGGCTTTGCGGGCTGCTACCGGTAAAGGCAGGGGCGTTGTTTCCAAAGGAGAAGGAAGCCAGAAACCCATCGTCGCCTCCGCCATTTGCTGACTGGTGAGAACCTGCAGTGGCGATAGCTGTACCAGTGTTGGTGGTTGTGTAGCCGGCAAAATACACATTCCCTGAACCATCTGCTACCACACCACCACGGCAACTTTCACCGCCGCTGCCACCATAATAGGTAGCCCACTGCCTTACACCTGAACTGTTGAACTGCACCAGAAACGCATCAGTTGCTCCGCCGCCATGTGTAGTCTGATGGGAGCATGCGGTGGCTATAACGGCACCGCCACTGCTGCCGGTATTCCCTACTATATATACATTACCCGAACCATCTATACCCACACCCCTACCGGACTCATTACCACTGCCGCCATAATAAGTGCCCCATTGCCGCACACCGGAACTGTTAAACTTCGTCAGGTACCTATCATTAGTACCGCCACCATAGGTATCCTGATGCGAGCCTGTTGTGGCTACAGATGTACCTCCACTACTCCATGTTTCCCCGGTAATATATATATTACCCGAGCCATCTATAGCCACATCATTTGCATCGTCGTAACTACTGCCGCCATAATATGTGGCCCATTGCCGCACACCGGAACTGTTAAATTTCGCCAGGAACCCATCATCTGTGCCTCCGCCATATGTATCCTGGTGAGAGCCGGCGGTGGCTATGGTTGTACCTCCGCTACTTGCTGAGTACCCGATAATATATGCATTGCCTGAAGCGTCTGTAGCCACTCTCCCCGCATGTTCCTCTCCGCTGCCTCCGTAATATGTGGCCCATTGCCGCACACCCGAACTGTTGAACTTCGCTAGGAATCCATCCTCTGTGCCGCCACCATATGTATCCTGGTGGGAGCCGGCAGTAGCTATGTCGGTACCTCCACTACTTCCTGTGTACCCGGAAATAAAAACATTACCCGAGCCATCTGTTGCCACACCAATGCAGAAGTCATCATTGCCGCCACCATAATAAGTGGCCCACTGCCGCACACCGGAGCTGTTGAACTTTGCCAGAAACCCATCTGTACTGCCTCCGCCATGTGTATCCTGGTGAGAGCCTGCAGTTGCAATGATTGTCCCCCCACTGGATTCTGTATGCCCGGTAAGATACACATTGCCTGAACCATCCGTAGCCACACAAACACCGCCATCATCACCGACACCGCCATAAAACGTAGCCCATTGTCGCACACCCGAGCTGTTGAATTTTACAAGGAATGCATCTCTTGAGCCACCTCCAAATGACACCTGGTGCGAGCCTGTCGTGGCTATCGCTGTACCGCCACCGCTGCTGAAAGTGTACCCGGTAATATATACATTGCCTGACCCATCTGTAGCCACACCAAAGGCCCACTCGTTACCACTTCCACCATAGTAGGTACCCCAGTTAATGGCAGGGTCAATCACCAGATCGCCAGTATATTCACCTGTTGTATAGCTCAGCACATCACCTTCCAGCTTAAAGCTACTGCTTATTTTTTTTCCATCCTTCTGGTAGGTATATGGGGTTTCCTCGGTTATAGTTCCCTGTGGCGTATTGGCTGCCAGGCTACCATCATTATTTATTTTCAGGTTTGTTGCGCCGCCATACATAAGTTTTATATCGCTCACGTTACCCCCTTCACGCACTACAAATTCATGCTTCATTTGCGCGCCGCTCATATACAGCACCCAGTCTATATTCGGGTACACATCTTTGTAAATGATCCGCTTGTAAGCATGTGCGGTAGCGCCTTTTTCACCCACCGAAGTTGTGAAATAATTTTCGTAATAAGCCTGTTGTTGCTCCGTAATAGCCTTCGCATTTTTGTTAGCGCCCACCAACTCCACATCCATGCGGTACATGGTGTAAATGGGTTTGGGCCCTTCGGCAAGCTCAGGGTGCCCCCCGGGTTTGGACGACTGCCAACCGTCAATTGCCGACTGATTTTCACACTTGCTGAACTGGTAATGGATTGCGCCATTGCCCACAAATATATTCAGCCCCGGTGCGGCTTCCAGTTTAAATTGTATGTCGTGGCGTGCTTTGCCATGCTGGTCAGTTACCTGTCCTTTGTTCTCTACAAAGAAAGCATTCTTACCGGCATCTGGCTTCAACGTTGTGGGTTTCAGTTTGAAGTTGTCGGCTACATTTCCGATAACAAATTTAGACGGCTTAACAGTGTTATTGCCAATCTTTGCGCTTACCTGCATTGAAAATATGGCTGGCAATAAGAGCATTATTGCTTTCTGCAAAAACAGATTTTTCATAAAATCGTACTTTAGATTTTTTATTTTTTCGAAAAAAGAGAGCTATCGTCTACCAGACAAAAAATAGTATGCTAAAGGCAATAAAACTGACAGTCAGTCTCTATCAACACTATTGTTGTTAGCAGTATATTTACTTGTAATATATATTTTATATTCTTAAATAATTATCGGATGCCTGAAAGTAATATTCCAATCGCTCAAATTAGATTACATCATAATCAATTAACCACTAAGTAACATGTCGTTATCATTTCATTATCAAACGCTCTAAATATCATATACATAATAAAATCCTGTATTTTGCGAACATTGATAGAAATATGTGCGCAAACGAAACGTATACCGAAAATTATCCCGGTTCAGGAACATTTGTAATTCCCCCTGTTTCATAGAAAATTTCAACGGGAAATCGCCCGCATAACTATTGTAAAACTCCGGCACATGGAGCATATTTGCTTTATCCCGCCGGGTAAATTCCAGGTGTTTATTGACAACTATTCATTTTTCGGTAGTGTCTCAGTTTGAATGTTAATGTTTGTTAACAGAATTATGGCTTAACTTTGTTGTATGGCAAAGAAAGCACGTCCTGCACGTCCTAAAGATACAAACCAACTGGCAAAATACATTGCAGATATAGCCACAGGCCAAATTAAGGATGATAAAACTATCCCGGAAAAGAAGAAAAAAGACAAGGCTTAATACATTTCTCTATTTGACTACTGAAATCATTTTTACTTCTTCCCTTATTCCGTTTTTAATTTTTGCATAGTACATGCCAGCCGGTTGTGATGACAGGTCTACAGAAATGCTATTTTCACCCACAGGCGTAGCCATATTCCATACTATTTTTCCAACGGTATTGTAAATGGCAATCTGAGTATCACGCTCAACATCACTATCAATTTTTACTATAAACTTGCCATCATTAGGATTCGGGTATATTGATTGTGTACTTTTGTCAGACAAGCTATTTGTTTCCAAAACCGCTGATGTATAATGTATAGCGTTATAAACAGCACACCATCCACAAATCATACCATATCCATAATACATATCCCATCCTGAAGCACCATAGTCAAAAACGCTATGCTGTAGTACCCACCGAGCCTGCGTATTTGTAAGTGAAGGTCGCACATCAAACATTAAAGCCGCAAGTCCAGCTACCATAGGTGCAGCCATAGATGTTCCTGCCTTATACCCGTAAGACCCATTCGCCACAGGAAGCAAACCAAAAATATCGTACGCTCCACCATCCGCATTACCACCCGGTGCAGTTATTTCCTGTTTGATTCCATAGTTTGAAAATCCTGAAGAAAATGTAACTGCACTAGCAATTACGCCTACTGAGCCTACAGCTATTACAGCGGGATAGTTTGCAGGATATAGCGTTAGATTGGCTGCATTATTTCCTGATGCAGCTATAAGTAGCTTATTGTTGCTCCATGCATAATTGCAAGCAGCTTCTATTGTTGCATTTATAGCCGGGCCACCAAAACTCATATTGATTACTCTCACCTTCGGACGTATCGCCATATCATTTATGGCATTAACAATTGCAGTATTGTCAAATAAAGTATCTCCATTTTTTACAACTTTAGCAAAATACACAGTGTCGTTTGATACTCCTGCTACGCCAAGGCTGTTATTTATTTTTGCACCAGCTATTCCCGCTACATGGGTGCCATGTGTCTGCCTTCCTGTGCCGTCAGGCAAAACACTTGCATTCCCATCAGCAAAATCATATCCATAAAAAATGCCCATATCTGGATGCGCATCACAAGCGTTATCTATAACACCTATCCATTGCCCCCAACCTCCAGAAATGGCCGTACACCAGGCGGAATCAATCATAGTTGTGTATATACTCCACTGCCTCCATGATGAGTTAGGGTAATTATATGGGTCATTTGAAAAACATCTTTCTGATTTAATAATAGCCTCTGGTTCTGCGTATTCAATATTGTTGTAGCTATTTTTCAGTTCGTAAATAATCTGTAAAATTTTTCCCTTTCCGCTGTCTACTAACTCATAACTATAGAAATTCAGCACATCAGGATAAAGGCTTTTTCCTGTTTGCTGTAATCCGTATTTATCAATTGTTCCCATAATTGCGTCAGGGGTGCTGCCTTTTTTAAAACAGATAATCAGCCTACCAGTATTCACATTCTCCCAGTAGTCTGAATTATTCCTATTTTCTATTGCATACCAATGGTGCGTGTGCGTTTGTTCAGGTACTACAAATTGTGGTAATTGTTTCCAGATATTATTTGGAGCAGGCGTACCTACTATTACCTGACCATAGCACGTAGTGATTAAGACAGCAAACATGCAGGTGATGAGTACATTTTTCATTTTTTTTATTTGTTTTTATGATTGCGAGCAAAAAAATAGCGTAACTGAAATTCTCTCGCTGTTCAAGGCTGTCGAAGGCCTGCCAACACAAAAGACACAGTTACGCCACGCGGGCGTATCATAGTCATTTGCTGTGTTGGCTTTCTACTTTTCGACATTTAGAACAGCACTCAAATGGTACAATACAAACTTGTATAGAATATTATTATCCGGTTTTTACCCCATAGTTTTTCTTTGATACATTGTAAAATTAAAAATTATCTTTGAAAGTAAACGAATAATTTACTGTTTTCAATGGTGACTTAATGAGCAATGATTTTAAAAATTACTTAAAAAGTATGCCGGTACGCGATGTTCCGCCAGTTATCAATGACATTATCGACAATATGCTCAAGATATTGGATGACATTCCAATAGACACTTCCGGTTCTATTGGCAACATCAATGTGATGTCTGTTACTCGCAAATTATTCGAGAAATTACCTACTGAAACATGGGAGCAATGGGCATCTATCATCGAGGAAGATGGAAACAAAATACGGCAGATTTACAAGGATTACCTTGCGTTTCTATACCTTGAAGTTCAACATGAGAATACCATTGAATTACGCCACAAATATGAACTTGCAAAGTGGATTGGAAATATGCTTACTGATTTTAGTTTTATGACAGAATCGGATATTATACCCAATCAAGAAAAATTTCTTGAACGTATTGAAAAAGACAAACAGACTTTAAAAAATGAAATAGAAACTGATAACGATTTTACTACGATACGCACTCCTGTAAATAATGCGAATAGTATTGTTGAACTGTCAAAGCCAGAATCAGAACAGAAATCCGCAACACCTGATTTTGAAATAAACCCAATATGGGTACATGAAATTAAGAAGCTTTCAAAGTTATCTGCCATGTTATTTGAAGATGGATTTATTGCCGGGAAAAATGATTTTACTGTATGGCTTAATGTTAACTCTAGTAATAGATGCAACTGGATAAGAAGTAGAACCACGTTAATGTACTTGCTATGGTTGTTATTTGACCAAGGGAAAGAAACGGTTTCCCGCTCCACATTGGATATAGTTTGCTCTGACTTTTTAATTAAAGGGAAAAAAACTTCAATGAAAATAGCGCAGACTACAAGTCATAGTATTCAACCATATTTTGATTTGAATGCCACCCGCCTGACGGCAGACTATTCAAAAATTCATAGGATATACCAGATGTGCATTTCCTTTCAATGAATTTTCAATACTTTTTCAATAAATCTTCAATACTTTTTCAATGAATTTTCAATAAACCCATAATTCATTGAAAAGACGGCTCCTACATTTGACTCGGTTGAAATAAAAAAGCCACCTGCTTGCGACAAGTGGCTGATTATTTCTGATGGTTCAGTAGCTCAGGTGGATAGAGCGAGTCTCTGCTAAAGATTAGGTCGCTGGTTCGATTCCAGCCTGAACTACTATTGTTCAATTAAGAGTGAATCTCTGCTGGTGCAAATATACCAATGCACGCAATTAAAACGCAAAAAAATGGAAAATATTTTCCTAAAAATGGCTTATTTCCAACAAAATTGGCACGTAAATTGGACTATACCATGTAGCATACGATTGATAATAGAGAGGAACGGACTTACAGGCAGGATTAAGAATGATAGAAAATGAACCATTTAAGCATTGCCGAAAGGGCAAAAGTTATTCAATTACTGGTAGAAGGTAACAGCCTTCGCTCCACTTCAAGAATTCTCGATTTATCCATCAACACAATAACTAAGATTCTTGAAAAGGTAGGCAATGCCTGCCTCCAGTTCCACAACGACACCGTGGTTAACGTTCCCGCAAAGCGTGTAGAATGTGACGAGATTTGGAGTTTCGTTTACGCTAAAGAAAAGCAAGTTCAATACACCAAAAAACATACTGACAAGAATATAGGCGATGCCTGGACTTTCGTCGGCATAGACGCAGATACCAAGCTCATCATTAACTGGCTGGTAGGTTGCAGGGATGCCATATCAGCCAATGACTTCATGCAGGAGCTTGCGCAAAGGCTGCGTAACAGGGTGCAGCTTACTACCGATGGTTTTCGCCCATACCTGAAAGCGGTCGAAACTGCCTTTGAAGACGAAATAGATTACTCCATGCTTATCAAAATATACGGGCAGCCGGAGGGTACTGGGGACGAGCGCAGGTATAGTCCGGCAAAATGTACCGGGATAGACACCAGATGGGTATCTGGCGACCCAGACCCCGCATTTGTATCTACCAGCTATGTAGAACGCCAGAATCTTACCATGCGTATGCATATGAGGCGGTTTACAAGGCTCACCAATGGCTTTTCAAAAAAGATGGAAAACCATTGCCACGCAATAGCCATTCACTTCGTTTACTACAACTTTGTGAAGGTACATAAGACACTACGAGTGACCCCAGCAATGGAGGCTAAATTAGCTCTTAGACCTATGAAGTTTGAAGATATGATACGCCTGGCCTATGCTGATGAAATAGCCAAAGAAGAAAGGATAAAAGCAAGATACAGGCGTACTATTTAGTTATCACCTATTAACCAAAACGACCGTAACTATGAGAACAGTTACCAAGGTGATTGCGCCTCCTATTATTAGAGTTTTGTTGCTTAAGCCCGACCCATAACCAGACCTTACTTTTTCTATCTCAATTTGTGCCAGAGCGTGATTCTTTTCAATTTCAATTTGCGCAAGGGCATTAGATTGTGCGATACGTTCTGCTGTAGAATTTCTACCACCTTCAATAGCCTTCAATGCGTCGTTAGTGTTCTGCGTTGAAAAATATTGAGTAGCAGCCCCGCCCAAAACATTAATGCCTGAAGTTAGAACTCCACCCCAATTGATTGACTGGGTACCAGATGCATTTAAATAGTTATAGCATAGCATTACGTCAAAGGTATATAATATGCATTATATTTGCAAATCATTATGGCAGGATGAGGAGCTGTGGGTATCACACTCTGTTAACAAACATTAACATTCAAACTGAGACACTACCCATTTTTCAGGTTCACAGGTCATTTATTATAAACTTGAATGGTGTACTGCGGTACTATTCTACAGGATTGATAACTATGTCAAACAAACATGCTATTCCGGTCGCTCCGCTTGAGAAGTGAATTTTTGCAACGTTTTGGCAATAGTATATTATAACAAAGACCTCATTGCCGAAAGAGCCATTAGAATTTCACCTTATAGCTAATACCTATGCGGTGCGCACAAAACAGTCTACAGTTACGGCGCGTCACAATTACATACATTCAATATAAATACTTCGGAGCACCGCAGTAGAGGTTTTTCTTTTTTGTTCATTTTTTATTCAGCGCAGCATAGTTTGTTCGTTTCTAAAATTATACACCAGCCATGAATACATCCTCCCACAAACTATTTATATAAAATCAACCATTTTAAGGATATTGTGTATGTTTTTTAGCCTTATGCTAAAAAACATCTCCGGCATCAGTTTCGTACATTCCTCTTGGCCTTCCGGCATCACAAACCATTCAGAAAAGCATTTTAAAAACACAGCAAAAACGAACATCTGCATACAGCTTTGCCCGGTACAAAAAATGCCCCAACCCCATATTGTGCGTAGTGTGCTAAAAAATAGCGGTTAACCATAGACTTTGCCTACGGTTCTGTGATAGCCGGTCTCAGACTGGCGAGTGTACTAAATAACACGGGTTATTGCGAGGCACGAAGCAACCTCACGAAACACAACCACATAATACTGGCGAAGAACACTCGCGCATCCTACCATCCTTTAATCCCATAAATCTTAGTCCAATAACCGCTCAAACCCTTACCCCGACTGCAAACTAAAAACCATGACGGTACAGTAACTGTACTGTCATGGTGCACCAACTGTACCATCATGGCATAAAAATTTTGCCCGCACTACCCCATTCCCGAACTTTACCTACTTCACCCGCCGTTTTCAATAGCCGTAGTTTTAACGAAGGCTATAGCGTCAGCGAAGCAGGGCCCCGAAAAGTATCGGGCTAGTTCTTTGAAATATTGCTTTGTAAACTCTGTGCTGTGGCGGGCATAGTCGAACCCATGTGTCCCTCATCATGAGCTCGCCGAAGGGGTGGTTTATCTTTTTCCACACTACACCCTTGCGCACCTAAAAACACAATATGGGAACTGCGCCCCTGCGCCTTTGCGTGATGCTGTTCTCACTCCCGGACTCACGACTACTTTATACCTTTTGGGGTATAATTATACCTTTTCATGGTATAATTATACTTTTTAGGGTATAAATATACCCTTTTATACCTAGACAAAAAAACACATATGCCTTACCATGGCTCATTTCAGCCTCACCCACCCCCGGTTTTTACCGATAAAAATCAAATCCCGAAAATTATACCTTTCATCGACCTTCGAAGCCTTGGAGAAGGTTGGTTCATCCGCCGTTTTCAACAGCCGTTTTGTTCAATAGCCATAGTTTTTAACGAAGGCTATAGCGAAGGGGGGATACACCCGAAAATATCGGGTAAGCTCTTTGAAATATCGCATAATGAACTTCATGCAGTAGCGTGCACTACTCCCGGAATAACGAACACCCTGTGTCCTGCCTAATATTTGATCCAATTCTTTTGATGGGTATTCTACCGTTTCTTCTCCAATGAAAAGGCTTACTATTAAAAAAATCTCCGGCCACGGTACATACTATTGGACAATATATAAAACTTCCCCACTCCTAAGCAGGCTCTCAGAAGACACATTTGAGTTCTTAAATAAGCACGGAGTGCGAATTACGTAACTAATCACTATAGTTATGTAACTGTTAACGCAGGTGTCGCTTCTACCTTTGTTCCCTTGTGAAAATTCTTTTACAGGGTAATACAAATATTGTGAAACTTAAACTACTTAATGCATTAACAGCGGCTCTGCTGTTCTTAGTGCCTAATGCCAGTTTTGCGCAGGCGCCCACGTTGGGGACTGCTGCTGGCTTTGTACTGTTCACTACCAACGGGGCTATGACCTGCTCTGGAACAAGGTACCTTACACATCTAACCGGTGACGTAGGCTCAAACCTGCCCGGCAGTATCACTGGTTTTGGTAACGTAGACGGTGTAATGCGCGTTTTCGACGCTGCAACCGGGCTTTGCGCCGCTGATGTAGTGAGTTTATATACCGAGCTGAGTACAGCCACAACAACTGCTACTCTGGCCAGCCCATTCGGGAACGGGACAATCCTCCTGCCTGGTGTATATTCCATACCTACTGCGGCAACATTGAACCTGGACCTTACTCTAGATGCCGCCGGAGACCCCAACGCGGTGTTCATATTTAAGATTGCGGGTGTATTTTCCACAAATGCATCAGCTAAGGTCAAATTGATCAATGGCGCCCTGGCATGTAATGTGTTTTGGCAAGTAGGTGGCGCTGTAAATGTAGGTACAGGCACTTTCCTGAGGGGTACAATTGTAGCTGATGGTCAAATTGACCTCACCAGTACGCTCGATACACTGGAGGGCAGGGCACTAGCCATGAATGCCCCGGTATTAGTAAGCCAATTAGTTGCATACACCCCGATAGGTTGTGGCAGCCCATATCTAACCGGACCCGCTGCTCCCGCACTTGCTTCTACAGCAGCATACGGCGTATTTTCAAGTATAGGTGCAGTAACCAGTACCCCTATAACTTATGTTATTGGTGATGTCGGTGGAAATTCCGAGGCCCCGACGGGTTTTGATCCTGCAAATGTAACGGGTGCTATTCACGCTATGGATCCATCTACTGCAGCAGCAGCAAGCGATCTTACTATTGCGTATAATTACCTCGTTGCAATGCCGGCTGATATTAATTTACTTGACCCATCAAATCTGGGGCATGGCCTGGTACTCACACCACATTCATACCAAATAACAGGCATAACACAACTTACGGGTAACCTTATCCTTAACGCACAAGGCAACCCGAATGCTGTATTCGTAATAAAAATAAACGGAGGTTTCACAACAGGGTCACTTTCCAGGATCATGCTGATCAACGGCACTCAGGCAAAAAATGTGTATTGGAAAGTAGATGGCGCTGTCAACATATTTTCTAACTCTGTCTTCAACGGAACACTCGTTGTAGCCGGAGCTATTACTTTAAATACAGGAGATACACTTAACGGACGCGCACTTTCGATTAATGGGGCTATAGCCATCAACGGAAGTTATGTAAATATTACCCCTCCTCCTTGCGTGGCTTCACCGATAACCGGCATTACGGAAATTTGTGCAGGCAGCACAACCACCTTATCAAACGTGGATACAGGCGGCGTATGGCAAAGCAGTAATACTGCAATTGCCACAATAGGCTCTGCATCCGGTGTCGTAACAGGCATTACACCAGGCACGTCAATAATAACATTCACATCCGGACTTGCTTGCCAGATAACCGATACAGTGACAGTTAATCCACCAGCATCAGCTATTGCAGGTGCAGACAGCACTGTTTGTGTTGGTTCAACAATAGCATTTACAAACATATCTCCAAGCGGAGTTTGGTCGAGCAGCAATACTCTGATTGCAACTATTGGCACTTCTTCAGGCATTGTCAGTGGAGTATCCGCCGGCACAGCCACTATTACTTATACTTTGCCAACAAGTTGTTTTGCAATTAAAGCTATAACGGTAAATCCAATGCCAATCGCAGGTACAATAACAGGTACAGCAACGGTTTGTCCCGGTAACACTACTGCTCTAAGTAATGCGACCAGCGGTGGTATATGGGCATCTGCAAATACAGCAACTGCAACAATCGGTTCATCGACCGGTATCGTCACGGGCGTAGCTACAGGTACAACCACTATATCTTATACAGTTACCAATGGCTGTGGAACAGCAGT
>CAYSIG010000066.1:0-16627 GCA_964430995.1 uncultured Flavipsychrobacter sp. | reverse complement strand
ATCAACTCATCGTATGCGGCATGGCGTGCAGCACTTTTCTGCTCCTCAGTAAAATCGTTCCTGTGTTTCGGAATGTGCATTAAGAAAGGGATAAGGCCGGTATGCTCTCTCACCACCCCTTTCATGTGCGACAATTCAAGATGACAATGGGCATTTACGAAACCGGGCGTTAGTACGCCCTCATAGTATATAGTACCGGGAACAGGGCCATTTATTATACCTGTTACCATACCATCATCCGCCACCTCAATTACTGTTCCCGGTGGCAACCACCCTTTTCCATTGTGTATTTTTTCAGCAGTTAAGAGCATATACCCCGAGCCCCTAAAGGGCTTACTTAGCTTTTAAAATGTTTTAGCAGAACAACTTCCCTGGGGTCAAGAAAGCGCCATTTGCCACGTGGCAGGTTCTTCTTTGTAAGCCCGGCATACATTACCCTGTCCAGCTTTTCCACTACATAACCCAGTGACTCGAAAATACGTCGTACGATCCTGTTCTTGCCGCTATGTATCTCCAGGCCCAGCTCATTCTTTGATTCCAGGTAAGCTATCTCGTCAACTATAGCTTTGCCATCCTCCAGTTCCACGCCGGCAATTATCTCCTCAAAATGCGCCTTGGTTAGCGGTTTATCGAGCGTCACCTGGTACACTTTCTTTATGTTGAACGACGGGTGACAAAGCTTTTGTGTAAGTTCTCCGTCATTTGTTATCAGCAAAAGTCCCGACGTGTCCCTGTCGAGCCTGCCCACGGGGAATATGCGGTCGGCACCGGAATTGGTCACCAGGTCCATCACCGTTTTGCGGCCTTGGGGGTCTTCATTGGTGGTAATATATCCTTTGGGTTTGTTCAGCAGTATGTACACATTGTCTTTCTGGGGCCGTAGCTTTTTACCCACCAGCGTCACATTGTCATCATACCTTACTTTGTGCCCCGGTTCCAGTATCAATTCCCCGTTCACCTTCACTTTGCCCTGGCGCACCAGTTCTGCCGCGTCGCGGCGGCTGCACTCACCACTATGAGCTATATATTTATTCAGTGGTATCAGGTCTTCGCTGCCCGGAGCAAATTTTATTTTCTTTTCCTCATCTTCCTCATCTTCATCCTCCTCCTTGTATTTCTTTCGCCGACCCTTGGTGCTGCCACTGAGTACAATTTTTTCAACGGGTACGGCGTCGCTTTTTTTACTTGCACCCTTACGGGGGGGAATCAGCTTAAATGTCTCTTCCACCGGCTCTTCCAGCGCGCCAAATACCTGATCTTCATATACTTTGGGCTTTGCAAATTCCTCATCCGGGCTTACCTTCTTCTTCGGCGAATTAAATGCGTTCTTAATTACGCTTTCAAATTTGCGCTCCTCTGCTTCTGGCTTTGGTGCGCCTGCCACGTTTTTCTTATCAAATGCCGTTTTAGGGCGGTCCCTGAATGGTCGGCTGTCTTTTGGCGCCCGCGGCTTGCCAAATGCGCCACCTTCATCCCTTTTCTCAAAGGGGCGCTTGCCCGATGACTCGCGCTTATCATCAAAACTCCGCTTGGGCTTGTCATATGGCCGGTCGCCGGTACGTGGCTTGCGGTCGTCATCCCTTTTCTCAAAGGGGCGCTTGCCCGATGACTCACGCTTATCGTCAAAACTCCGCTTTGGCCTATCATAGGGCCGATCGCCGGGCCTGCGCTCAGCATCGCTTCTCGCCGGCCTGTCCTCATATGAACGTTTTGCGCCATCCCCATCTGCGCCTCGGCCTGAGTATGGCCGCGCCGGACGTTTACCATCTCCCTGCGAAGCCCCCCTGCCGTCATAGTTCTTTTTAAAAGGCCGCCCGCCCTTATCGCCGGGCTTGCTGTCACTGTTTCTTTTAAAATTACCTGGGCCCGGTTTACCGTCCCTTGAAGAATTTGGGGAATTTTTGCGCATTTGCTATACTTCGGATTGGCGGCAAAGGTACGATGTTAACCCCTAAGAAAGCCAGGGCCTATAATATACCGGTTGTTGATGAAGTTATCCTGTTACACTCCTGCTTTTGCTTTTTGGGTTTTTGCTACTTCTTTCTCCAGCTCCGGGCGGGCTTCAAGGTATGCATCTTTCATTGTAGCGAACAGGGGGGCCATTTTTTCCCTGCCAGTATGCTCCCTTGCCAGTTCTTCCAACTCCAGGAAACCATCATACATCCCACGCACTTTGACAACTTTAGCGCTCGATTTCAGAAAATGGGCCTGAAAACGTATCTCGTCAAAATCGGCCCCGCTACTGATCAGTCGTTCCAGTTTCGTCATTCCGTCTGAAAGGGTATTTAAGAAGAGGCTGATCACTTCATAGGCATAATTAGTGTCATCCTCTGCCATTTCGTATACAAAACTAAAATCAACTAGCGATGTGCTCATATGGCTTGATTTGTGGCAAGATGTTTAACGTTCACCAGCGCCAGGATCATCTCTCCCAACGCATTCGGCTCAAATGGTTTGCAGATGCAGGCGTTCATTCCCGCATCAAGGTAATCAGATGTCTCGCTAACAAAAATATCGGCTGTAACCGCAATTACGGGCACATTGCTGTGCAGTTGCTGCCTGATATACTCCGTGGTCGTGTACCCGTCCATACCGGGCATCTGCAGGTCCATCAGTACTACATCATAATTATTATGCTTCAGTAAATCTACAGCTTCAATGCCGTCCATCGCGCTTGATACAATAGCATTAAGCTTCCTGAGCATGAAATTGGTGATCTTCTGGTTCACCAGATTATCTTCAACAACCAATACCTTAATTCCTGTTAACAAAATAGTTTTACTTTTGCATTATTAGTAAATGGTAAACGTTAACCCGATATTAATAATGCGAAAGTATACAATTAATGATTACTTTGTTAGCAAAATGAAAGAAAAATGCAAAACGGTTAACAATTTATATTATTAATATACATTGAGCCAATTTACTCTTTATCAGCACAATATTATAACACTAATTTTCCTTATTGATAATGTTATTTAACTAATTTTTAGTATTATTGTGCCCTGCTACCTAATAACGCCCGCTTAACAAATCTATATTAAATGAAAACACATGGCATATAAGATACGCATTTTACCAAGGTGGCTTGTATTTCTGCTTGATCTTCTTCTGGTGTGCTGTTGCCTGTTCTTGTCGCGGATGCTGAAGCTGAATTTCGACTGGCCTAAAGTAGATGCGGGGTTACGGTTAATGATGCTGGTAGTATTGGGGATTAATTCAGCATTGTTTTATGTGTTCAAAAGCTATGCGGGTATCATCAGGTACACTAATCTTGAAGATGCGCAACGGCTGGTGATGGTAAATGCGATAGCCTCATTTTTCTACCTTGTACTCAATACTTTTGTTCCACTCTTTCATTACGGCAGTTTCTTTACACTTCAGATCGTAACTATTAATTTCCTGATAACCACTTTCGTTATCATATCTTATCGCCTTGCTGTTCGTTATTGTTTCAACTTTTACAAAGCACTTTCTGTAGGCGAAAGAAAGGTGCAAAAGAAAAGGGTTATCGTTTATGATACATCAGCCGATGGTCAGCACATCCAGAAAATGCTGAACAGCCTGCCCAATGGTGATATGCAGGTAGTGGCCTTTCTTGATGATTCGTTCAAAGCCACAGGTAAGCTGCTGGAAGGGTTGCCAATATATAATACCAGCGAGGCAAGTATTGCCAAACTAAGAAATGATGGAGTAGAACTGCTGATACTGGCGAACAAACAGATAAGCAAAGAAAAGCTGAATGCGCTGGTGGATAACTGCCTTTCATATGGTATTCGCATTCAGCAGGTGCCGGCCATGCGCGACTGGCTGAATGACAAATTGGATACCCAGCAACTACAGGACATAAATATTGAGGACCTGCTGGAAAGGGAAGTGATTAAGATACACAACGAGGCCATCTATACTGAACTGAAGGGCAAGAAAATACTTGTGACAGGTGCCGCAGGCTCAATAGGCAGCGAACTGGTGAGGCAGCTTATTCAGTACCGCCCATCGTTGATCATACTCTGCGATAAGGCGGAGACGCCCATGCACGACTTTCACCTGGAGATACAGGAAAGATATAAAACAGCCAATGTAAAAGCATATCTCGGGGATATCACAGACCGCCAGCGCATGGAGCACCTTTTCGAGGTGTATAACCCGCAGATAGTATTTCACGCTGCGGCATACAAGCATGTGCCGCTGATGGAAGACAACCCTTCAATAGCGGTGATAAACAATGTGCTGGGTACACGTATTCTTGCAGAACTGGCAGTGGCCAATGACGTGGAAAAATTTGTGATGATCTCTACAGATAAGGCGGTGAACCCGACCAATATCATGGGGGCGTCTAAGAGGATCGCGGAAATATTCACACAAAGCTATTTCAGGCAGCAACTTACCGAAACAGATAATAAAAATGTACACGGGCAGCCAATCACCAAATTTGTGACAACACGTTTTGGTAATGTGCTGGGTTCTAATGGCTCGGTAATACCCCGCTTTAAAAAGCAGATAGAAAAGGGTGGCCCTATAACGGTAACACACCCGGAGATAACACGCTTTTTTATGACCATACCCGAAGCCTGCCTGCTGGTGATAGAGGCCGGAGTGATGGGACAGGGAGGGGAAATATTTGTATTTGATATGGGCAAGGCTGTGAAGATCGCCGATCTTGCCCGTAAGATTATAAAGCTGACAGGTAAAGAACCTGATGTGGATATACAGATAGTATACACAGGGCTGAGACCGGGCGAAAAACTGTATGAAGAGTTGCTGAGCAGCACAGAAAGTGCGCGTGCCACCTACCACGATAAGATAATGATAGCCGATGTGCGCCAGTATGATTTTGAAGTGGTAGAGAAAAGGATAGACAAACTGATAAAATGCGCCCGCCAGCACTACACCTTAGAGACCGTTCACCTGATGAAGGAACTGGTGCCTGAGTTTGTAAGTAACAATGTTACTTATGAGAAGGTGAATACTGCCAAACATTAGTAAAGACCCTGAAATGGAGTGCCGCAGGGTATAATTTCGGGCATTTGCCGTTTTTCGATAGATATTTATTTTTAGATGTGGAGAAATGCGCTGTGGGCGTATATTATGTGTTTTATTTTCAGGTATAAAAGAGTATAATTATACCCTAAAAGGTATAAATATACCCCCAAAAGGTATAATTATACCTAAGAAGGTATATTGCCTCGTCCTGAAATTACCTTATACATTGGTTAGATAATCCCGCTTTTACTTTACAGTTGTTTTTGTTATTTGCTATAGTTGCCTATAGTGCCTCCCTGATATTACCAAATTATGGTTAGGGGCGAGCAAATAACCACATGCGGCAAAGCGCCGCGTAAAGTTAATGATGCCATATGTCAAAGAGCTTCCCCGATATTTCGGGGTGTGTATTAAGCAAAGTTGTGGCGTTTGGCGGTAGCTGCAAAATAAAAAAAGCATGATGGTACTGTTACTGTACCATCATGGCATTTTAGATCTTTGAAAGTCGCTATGGAAGCGGGTTTTAGAAATAAAGATTTATTTTTGCAACACATTACCTGCGCAGGAATTAGTATGGGATTGCAGCGGAAAGAACCGGGGGCAAATATTTCAACTTTTGTACCCTGATTTGCCCGAGGAGCCCTCCGGCTACCCGCAAGCCGGACTTCGGAGAGACGTCGGCCAGTACACTCAGCAGGGACAGAAATGAATAGTTTGTAAGAAAATAATTTCAAAGTAAACAGGCAACTGAAATTCAGTGGCTTTCATGTTGCTGTGAACCCAATGGTACTCGAACCTTGAGATGATTTACAATTCACTACTTAATATACCCAAGTATCTTCAGCATGCTCTGAGGGGTCTGTTCCTTAGCATAAAGCCAGTCCTCAAGTTCGCCATCTTTGTTGCGCTCCACTACCACGTGCTTGGGCGATGGTATCATGCAGTGCTTGATACCCCCGTAGCCCGATAGCTGATCCTGGTAAGCCCCGGTATGAAAGAAGCCGATAAAGAGCGGGTCCTTACCCTTTTCCTTTTCCAGCTTTGGCAGGAACACGGCATTGATATGCTCTTCTGATGTGTAGTAATCATGACCGTCACAAGTGAGGCCGCCGAGGTGAACCTCCTGGTATTCTTTATCCCATTTATTGATGGGCAGCATCAGGAATTTTTCTCCGATACCCCAGGTGTCTGGCAGTGTGGTGATGAACGAGCTGTCAATCATATACCATATCTCGCGGTCGTTCTGCATCTTTTCATCCAGCACGCTATATACTACCGCACCGGCCTCGCCTACGGTGAACGAGCCGAACTCAGTGTATATGTCGGGCATTTCCACTTTATTCTTCTTACATACTTTTTTGATAGTAGACACTATCTCATTGATCATGTAATTGTAATCATAGTCGAAACCCAGAGAGTGTTTAATAGGGAAGCCGCCACCTATATCCAGCGAATCAAGCTCGGGGCATATCTTTTTTAACTGGCAATAGATATTCAGCACTTTGTTCAGTTCGCTCCAGTAGTACACATCATCCTTAACGCCCTTATTCATAAAAAAGTGCAGCATCTTCAGGCGGAACTTATCATTGCCCTTTATTTTATCTACATAAAACTCAAGTATATCGCGGCTGCGAATGCCTAAGCGGGACGTATAAAAATCGAACGTAGGTTCTTCCTCGGTAGCGATACGGATGCCAATGTTCACCGGGTCTTTTGAGCGGATAGATTTTTTGTAATCGTCAAACTCGTTCTTGTTATCAAGTATTGGTATTACATTCTTAAAGCCATCATTGATGAGCTTTGATATGCTGCGTGTATAATTCCTCGTCTTGAAACCGTTGCAGATAATATGGATGTCCTTGGTAATCTTTCTTCTTTTGTATAGCTGCTGGATAATGTCTATATCATAGTCGAAAGAAGTCTCCAGGTGCACGCCCTGCCTCAGTGTCTCCTCCACTATAAAAGAAAAGTAGGAACTCTTGGTGCAATAGCAATAGAAATAATTGCCTGTATACTTGTGCTTTTTTATAGCATCATTGAACATTTTTTTTGCCTTGGTCACCTGCATGCCTATCTTGGGCAGGTAGGTCAGCTTGAATGGGGTACCATACTTATCTATCAGGGCCTGAATATCAACCCCGTTAAACAGCAAAGTGTTATTATCATTAACATCAAAACCCTCCTGCGGAAAGTGAAAGGTCTGGTTAACGAGGTCATAATAAGTGGTGTTATTCATCAGCTAGCGAACAATGAGTTGTGAAGTATATCTTTTAAAATCAAAAGTATGTTTTTTGTGCAATTTCAAATATTATTTTTCAAGTTTAATATTTAAAATCTACATTCTTTCCGGCACGGGTATTCCTAACAGTTCCAGACCTTTTTTCAAAGATATGGCTACGCACTTTGACAATTCTACACGTGTGCTTTTCACGACCTCATCTTCCGTTCTTCTTATATTGAGCACATTATAAAAATTATTGTACAGTTTGCAAAGCTCATACAGGTACACACAAAGCACATTGGGCTTGTTTTCAACGCATGCCTGAACTGCTATGTTGTTGAATTCCGACAACTTTACGAGTACCTGCTTTTCAATGTCTTCGTTCATTGTAGCCCAATCATGTTTGGCAGTTACTTCATCTGCCAGCTTTTTACACAGCGAGTTGATACGAGCATAGGTGTATTGCAGGTAAGGGCCGGAGTCGCCATCTATTTTCAGCCACTCCTTCATGTCAAATACTATCTTGCGCGAAGGGTCTATCTTAATCATGCCGTATTTAATGGCGCCTTTTGAGATGATGTCTGCTGTGTTGTCTATCTCGCTTTGCTCCCATTCCCCGGCATATTTATCCAAGTAGTCACGCTTCACAGTTTCATGCATCTGCTCTATCAGGTCCATAATGGGCACGATGTTCCCTTTTCTTGATGACATGGCGCCATCAGGCAGCTCCACATAATCATATTGCAGGTGATAACAGTTCTTAGCATGTTCAAAACCCATCAGCTCCAGCACCTTGAACACCTGCGCAAAGTGGTGTGCCTGGCGCTTATCTACTATATATACGCTCTTCTCTATTTTATAATCCTCAAACTTGCGCCTTGCCAGTTCCACATCTTTTGTGGCATAAAGGCCATGGCCGTCTGATTTCAGCAGCATACAGAAGCCGAGGTCATAGGCAGACAGATCCATGCCTATTGTTCCCTGCGATTCGATGAACACTCCTTTCTCAAAATACTTCTTAGCCAGTGCCACGGAAGGCACATCCACATCCGACTCCCAATACCAGGCATCGAAGTGTACCCCGGCCCAGTCGTATACCTGGTTCATCAACTCCACAGACCACTCTTTGGTTTCCTTCCAAAGGTCATAGAATTCACCCTGCTGGTGTTCCAGCTGGGTAAGTATAGCTGATAGTTGCTTTCGGTTTTCTTCTTCAGCAGGCGTGCCTAATTCGCTTTCCAGCTTCAGGTGGCCTTTTGAGTACATGGTGCCCAGCCACGCTCCTTTGTCGTGCGCGGGCACAGGCTCCGTATTATGATATTTGAGGTACCACAGGCATTTGGCCACATGGGTGCCCACATCGCCGGGGAATGTAGCGCTGATGATGTCATATCCGCAATACCGGTGCAGCCTGATGAGCGCGTCGCCGAGGCAGAGATTACGCATATGTCCCACATGCAATTCCTTGTGGGTATTGGGCTGCGAATATTCCACCATGGTCTTGGGTGGTTCCTGCACCAACTTTCTCGCAAACATATCTCCACCAAGTATGGCATCGCCAGCGGCAGTACCTAAAAAACTGCCCGTGAGCTTAAAGTTGATATATGGCCCTGCAGCGGCTACTGCTGTTACAATGTTGTCCGTTTGTATTTCTTTGGCTATCTGCTCTGCTATCTTATTAGGTGCCGACCTTAATTTCTTTGATAAAGTGAAACAGGGGTAAGTATAGTGCCCCAGGTTGGCATCGGGCGGAAAGCCGATGGCATTGTATATATCCTGCTCCGGTTCTTCTGCGCCTGTCTTCTGAATGGCCGCGCTGATAATACCGGCCAGTTGTGATTTTATGGTGTTGTGGTTAACTACTTTCATTTATTCTCTGCGAGTGATTTAATTATGTCGAACGCTACTTTGGCTGTCTTGTTTGCACGGTCCAGAAGGGGATTGACTTCAACTACTTCCATCGCTATTAAGGGAACAATATCCTGTTTCCACAAATAGCTTAATATCCGCTTTGCTTCCTTTGTCTTCAGTCCGAACGGCTCGGGCGTACCTGTGCCGGGTACAATAGTTGCATCGATCGAGTCAATGTCGAATGATACGTACAGGTCCGTGCAACCACTTCCTTTCAGCTTATACAGTACATCGAGGCAGGCATCCTCAAGGCCTATGTTGCGCAGGTGGCTCTTGTCCCTGGGGTTTACCTTGTCCCACATTTCATTGTTCTTGCGGTCAAGGTCGGCCTGCCCGAATTTTGTTGCTTTTTCTCCGGTCTTTGTCTTTTCTTTTCGGGTTAGGTGGTAGTACTTAATGTTGGCCTGCTTAAGTAAAGCCAGCTCATGTTTCTCATAAGAGCGGATGCCTAAGAATGCCAGCTGGTCGGGGTCAATGAGCTTTGATGAAGGTGTTGCATCCTCTTTTTTGCCTTCCTCGTTCAGTATATTCAGCAGCTTATTCCACTCGCCTTTAAACTCTTTTTTCTTAATCTTCCTTATCGACTCCAGCAGCTTTTCCCGCTTGGAGAGCGCGCGGCCATTATGGTAGTTGGTCGTAAGCCCCAATACCATGCCCACTGGCATACCATGCAGGTTGCCCGATGGGGTAGAGTATGGGCTGTGCGC
Organism: uncultured Flavipsychrobacter sp.; assembly: GCA_964430995.1. Classification (GTDB taxonomy): domain Bacteria; phylum Bacteroidota; class Bacteroidia; order Chitinophagales; family Chitinophagaceae; genus Nemorincola. Next base: position 6,805 of record CAYSIG010000066.1, on the reverse strand, counting down.
GTCCACATGCGCGTCTACCCATATAACGCCGAGTTTTTTGGGCGGGTTGTCCTTGTTCAGGTATTGGTTCTTGTCTTCGAGGTAGGCTACTATGCCCGATATGGTGGCGGCAGCCGTGGAATGGTCTCCTGCAATGATAAAAGGGAACAATTCTCTCTTATCCTGTAATACGTTCTTTACCTCATCGCGTATCTTGGGAAATATCTCAAATGCGTAATTAATATGCCGTGCAAATTCAAAATGCCCGTCTATATTGTCTTGTGGCGAAAGGTCGTTGAAAAAACTGCCTTTCTTTTTTATATAGCTGTAAAGGTCTGCCGCAAAAATGATTTCTTCCGTTTGAAAATTCAGGCCATTATATGTATAGTTTTTGGTAAATAATTTCCTTCCGTCAAACTGCTTGTCATTGTCCGGTACCTTGGTGGTAAGTGCATATGCCCTGATGGCATCAAACCCCAGTTCAGCGCCAATCCTTCCCCTTGCCGTAGGCGCGCATATGCCCGAACTTACCCCTAAAAATTTAATATTTCTCTTATTCATGGCCGCGAATCCGGTAAATGAAACTACTAAACTACTTGTTTTTCACGTGATATGGAAAACGAGGTGCAATGTTAAATAAAAAATCATATCACCAGCCATAAAGATTATATGTTTGCACCTCGGTTTCATGATCAGGAAAGCATTAATACAAATACACCTCGCCGTTTTGCTGTGGGGCTTCACCGGGGTGCTGGGCAGGGCTATTACGCTCGATGCGCCTGTACTGGTGTGGTACCGTATGCTGCTCACCGCAGTTTTTATGGCCATAATACTATTTTACCGGAAGCAATGGGTGAAGATTGAGCGCCGCGACATGGTGCAGCTGGCAATGGTGGGCATACTCATGGGCCTGCATTGGGTTGGTTTTTACGGTGCCATTAAATTTGCTAATGTATCCATCGCCCTGGTATGTTTGTCCACCGCCAGCATATTTACATCCCTGATAGACCCATTTGTAAACGACAGCAAACACGACCTGAAAGAAGTACTGCTGGGGTCATTGGCATTGGCGGGGGTATATCTTATATATCGCTTTCAGCAATTCAATGGGCTGGGTATAGCTTTTGGCGTGGCTGCTGCCATACTCAGTTCGGTATTTACGGTGTTAAACAAAAAAATAGCACATAAATATCCCGCACGCACCATGGTTTTTTATGAAATGGGTACCGGTTTTCTGTTTATTACCGCCCTAATGCCGGTACTTTATTATTATCTGCCCGATACCCGGTTCATTCCCAATACTTCCGGTGCATGGTATGCCAACGACTGGCTGTGGCTGGTGATACTGAGCCTGTGCTGCACGGTATGGTCGCAATCGCTGGCTCTGAACGCGCTCAAACACCTCAGTTCGTTCACCACTACCCTTTCCGTGAACCTGGAACCGGTATATGGTATTATACTTGCATTTCTTTTCTACAACGAGAACCAGGAAATCATATTCAATAAATGCACCACCGACCTGAACTGGGGCTTCCTCTCGGGCATGGGGCTTATTTTGCTTTCGGTGATTCTGCAGATGATCCGGATGCTGAAGCCGAGATATACCACATCAGGTTTTATTAAAGAGAAAGGAGGGATAGATTAAAATCTGGCTTAATTTTTTTCGTATTGAAAAATATAATTTGTATTTTTGGTAATACTGAATGAGAAAACTATTTATCACAATATTACTCTTTACGTCTTGTTACTCATTTGGTCAAGCTATACCACTTGATAGTTTTTATGTGCATGGAGCTACCTGGACCATTGCCTGGCCTTGGAATGATAACTGGAGGTGCTCACATTGCTTTGCTGATGGTGTCGATAAAGTCATCTATAAGATTACAGGGGATACCATAGTATCGGGAATAAAATATCACGTTCTGTCGCTAGAGTATGGCGGAGGGTATTATGACGTTATCGGCGTTTATAGTTCCGGCGTTGGATATTATAAACCATATCTCATACATAGTGCATTTGCACGTATTAGAACTGATAGCAATAGGGTTTATTTTACACAGGATACTAGTGTGAATTGGATGGGAAATGTATTGACGCCAATCGGCCAGGAATATTTACTTTATGATTTTAATTTAAGTACAGGTTCGATACTACCCGCAAATGGTTTGCGAAAGGAAAAATTTAATGCCGCCAGTATTGATTCGGTCGCGTTGTCAAACGGATATTTTGTAAAAAAATATAATGATAGTATTTACGCAGCTTTGTCTGTCCCAAATGATTTTTGGATATTTGGCATAGGTAGCTCTTATGGGTTTATACCAAATTCATATTATTGGTTATATAACTGGGGACCCGGCCCATATGGTACTACCGATATTTCATTATGCTATGAGCACCCTTCTTTTTCTTACCAATTCGAGATCAAACCCAATTTCCCTTACTCAAAATTACTAGGTAACTGTTTTGACCTATCACACGTAGGAGTTGAACTCGCAAATGCAAAACCAATTTCTTTTTACCCTAATCCACTTACAGGAAACCGGTTACATTTCGACGGCGATGCCGTACAAAATATCGACGACCTTTTTGTAAATGATGTAATGGGGAGGCCTATTATGAGTTTTACAAAGCCATTTATTTCCGGGAATAAAGAACTAGATATACCATTAGCACCAGGAATATATTTTTTGAGATATAGCCTTAACGGCAATACGGTAACTGCCAAAGTGATAAAACTATAATTTTCTTAGCCGCTCAAAGGTTTTGTGCATGCAATAAAACCCACCAAATCCGGTTATTACACTTTTACTTACTTTAGCAGTATGAAGTTCCTGATAGTCACATTTATCGCATTATCCACATTATCCACATTAACTAACGCCCAGCCCGCCTGGCAGCAACGTGTGGATACCCGGATAGACGTAACCCTTGATGACAACAAGCATATACTGCGCGCATATGAGGAGATGACCTATACCAACAATTCGCCCGATACCCTGCGCTTTATATATATACACCTCTGGCCAAATGCCTATAAAAACGACCATACCCCCTACGAACGCCAACAGGATGTGAACAAAAGCAGGACTTTCTATTATTCAAAAGCTGCTGATAAAGGCTATATAGACAGTCTGCAATTTACGGTGGACGGTTTAGCGGTGGACAATTACAGCTCAGATAATGCACCCGACATTACCCGCATAGACCTCGCCACTCCCCTGCTGCCCGGCAAAACAATAAAAATAACTACGCCTTTCAAAGTGAAGATTCCTAAGGTTTTCTCCCGCCTGGGTCATACCGGGCAATCCTACTATATATCGCAGTGGTTCCCTAAGCCGGCTGTGTATGATAAGAAAGGCTGGCACCCCATATCCTATCTCGACCAGGGAGAATTTTACAGCGAATATGGTTCCTATAAAGTGAGCATAACCCTGCCCGCAAACTATGTGGTAATGGCCACCGGCAATTGCACCGATGAACAGGAGAACAAATGGCTGGATGAACTGGCGGCAAAACCATTGCCCGATGTTGCTAAGAAATCAAAAAAAACGCCTAAGGACACCATGCCTAAAAGTGCGGCCGAAATGAAGACCATCCATTTCGAGGAAGACAATGTGCATGATTTTGCCTGGTTTACCGATAAGCGCTGGCTGGTGCGCAAGGACACTGTCTATACACCGGGCACCAACCAATTGGTGACTACATGGGCTGCCTTTATGCCTGCCTATACCAAATACTGGGACAAAGCCACCAGCTACCTGAAAGAAACCGTGCGGCACTATGGCAAATGGGTGGGGCCATACCAGTATAAGACAATAAAAGCTGTAGCCGGCGACCTGCGCGCGGGCGGTGGCATGGAATACCCCACCATTACCGTTATTGACAAATACCAATCATCTGACCTGAAGCTGGTGACCATACACGAGGCCGGCCACAATTGGTTTTATGGTATGCTGGGCAGCAACGAGCGCGACCATGCCTGGATGGACGAGGGCCTCAACACTTTCTACGAGCAAAAGACCAGTAAGGCGCTCGACACCGCTAAAAAGAAGAAAAAGGACGGCCTTAACGAAAGCCTCGTTTACTATCAGCGGGCGGCTACCGGTGCCGACCAACCCATAGAACAGACATCTGCCAACTTTGAAAAACTCAATTACGGCCTTGATGTGTATTACAAAACAGCCTATGCATTGGGCTGGCTGGAGGCATACATGGGCGAAACCGATTTTCAGGCAGGCATGCACGACTATTATGATACCTGGCATTTTCACCACCCCTACCCCGAAGATTTTAAAGCCTGCATGCAGCGGCATACAGCAAAAGATATTAACTGGTTCTTTGACCAGATGCTAACCAGTGACAAGAAGGTCGATTTTAAGATTATAAATTCGAAAATCAACGGCGATAACACAGAGGTTACCATAAAGAACAATACAAGGTTAAATACACCGGTGCAGGTAAATGCCTACCATAAGGACAGCCTCATTGGCTCAGCATGGTCGCTGCCATTTGAACGCAGCACTACCCTCTCTTTGTCGGGCACTAACTGGACTAAGCTGAAAATTGGCGATGCCATACCCGATGGCAAACCCGCCAACGATGTGTACAGGCGCGGCGGGCCTTTCCACACCTTCGGGCTTAAAATAAAGCCGCTTGTGGGCATAAACCGCGAAAACAAGGAGCAGATCTTTATTGCCCCCGCGGCAGGCTATAACCAATATGACGGCTGGATGGCAGGTGGGCTTTTGCATAACCTCACCCTACCCGAGAACAGGTTCAGGTTCGCGGTAGCCCCTATGTACTCTTTCCAGGCAAAGTCATTTGCCGGGGCAGGCTCGGTGGGCTATGTATGGTACTCAAAGGGGCTTTTCAAAGAAATAATGCTGCAAACCGATGCCAAGACCTTTCACTACAACGAAACATACCGCGCAGGCGACAGCAGCCACCTTTTTGCGCGATACATAAAGGTAGCACCGTCCATTACCTTCACATTCAACGAGCATAATATGCTCAGCCCCGTTACCAATACCCTTACCCTTAAAGGCTATTATATTGATGAAGAGTATTTTGATACGGCAACATTTGCCGCTACCTATTCGCCGTCTTTTGCACCCGGCTACCCCATCATCCGGAGCAGACAGAACAGCTATGGCTCATTAATATTTAACCATACTAATGCCCGTACTTACAATCCTTTCGGCTACAGCCTGGGCGGCCATCTGGGTGCCGATTTTGTGAAGCTGAACCTACAAGGCTATGCCCGCATTGACTACAACAGAAGCGGGAAATACTTAATGATAAGGGGCTATTTCGGTAAGTTCTTTGCCATAAACAATACCACCGATGTTATCTCCCGCTACTCGCTTAATGCGAATTATGCCGCCGCCAACGATTATCTATATGATGACACCTACGTAGGCAGAAACGCGCAAAGGGGTATTGCCGCCCAGCAGATATCGCTGAACGAAGGTGGTTTTAAAGTTCCCATGCACAATGGAGCGGGCAGGAGCAGCGACTGGCTGGGGGCTGTCAATTTAAGGTCAAGCCTGCCCTTCAGGCGCATCCCCCTATCCGTGTTTTTTGATGCTGGTATTATACCTAACGCTAATCCGGTCTTTGGCAGGTCAGGGAACACCACCATATTGTATGATGGCGGTCTTTCATTAAACCTCAGTATTCTGGGCATGGGTACCACCATATACGTTCCCCTCATCATGAGCCGCGACTTCGACAATTACCTCACAAACACCTATGGCCGTAAAAATGCCTTTGTTCGCGGCATCTCCTTTACCATACAGCTACAGAACAACTGGCTGAAAGCACCGGCAAATATATTAAATTCATTAGGCGGTTAACTAATTGATAACTAATACGTTAACAATTTCCACAAAATGGAATAATCTCCTTCACATGGAATATATATAATAATAATAACTTTTCAAATCATTATTTTTCAATCACTTATTAATCTGGCATATTATTCGCAGAGTAGTTATTGACCCGAAAATAGCACAAGAGCTAATAATAGTGAGAAAAGTAAAATGAAAAGGAATTTAAGAACAGTTTTTACCGCGTTTATTGTATTTGCAACAACCAGGAATGCTCTTGCACAGAGCATCGTTATCCCAACAACCTTCGTAAAGCAGACAGATCTTCACCTGGATAATAAAGGAGTGGCGTCAACACCGGCCACTATTATTATCTCCCCCTCTGAAACCACGTACGTCAGCAACGCCAAGGCGGGTGCGGCCAGTTTCACCCTTACCGGACAGGTAAACTATCTCTATGCTATCACCCTGCCGGCTTCATGTGTCATAGACCGCACCGGCTTTGTTACCGCCGATCATTTCACTAGCTACCCTACTTCCACAGGCATCCTGAATGCAAATGGCATTCAACTGCTATCTGTTGGTGCCACCCTCAGGATTGGCCCAAAACCGTCCGCAGGCAGTTATTCTTGCTCCGGCAGCGCCCTGGTGACCATCAACTATAATTAGACATTTTATATTTACCATGCCCCCATATCAGTTCCAGTATGGGGGCTTTTCATTTCCACAATTCGGAAAAAACTTCCACCTAGCGGACAAATTTCACACCATACAAAATATCAAATCATTGATTATCAACTAATTAAAACTTTGGCACGCCGTTGGTAATACTCCTTGCAACAAACAATCAAACAAAAAACTAAAAACATAACTAAAAACGAACTAAAAATGAAAAACATCTTCAAATCACTCGCAATCGCAACAGTAGCAATCGTAGCTTCTAATTCTTCTTTCGCCCAGGCAACTGCAACCGCTTCAGCCTCAGCAAACATCATCAC
>CAYSIG010000065.1:0-19110 GCA_964430995.1 uncultured Flavipsychrobacter sp. | reverse complement strand
TTATACCCTGAAAGGTATATTTATACCCTCAAAAGGTATAATTATACCCGGTTTAGGTATAATTATACCGTGCATTTTCAGTTGGCAGTTTACAGTTTACAAAAACCATAGAGCCAAAGGGGCGAATGCGCATCATGGCACGGAGTTCATAAAGCAGTATTTCAAAGAACTTGCCCCGATTTTTTTGGGGTGTAGGTAAAGTTCGTGAAGGTGGGATAACCTGCCAAATAAAAAATGCATGATGGTACAGTAACTGTACCGTCATGGTTTTTGGGTGCAGTGTGGGCGCGGCTTTGGGGGCGAATCTGGGAATTCGGAATTTGCGGGATGGCGCGAGTTTATTTAACCGCAAAGGCGCAAAGTTTAGAATTTTATTTTTGTTGTATAATCGAATACGGGCTTTATCTAAACGCGGCAAAGTTTAGCGTTTTATTATGTCTTTGTGTAATTGAGTTCGGGAGTGTATTTGCGGGGATAACCGTCTACCGATGAAAAGCCGGGATGTTGTGTGGCGAAGTTTCTAATCTGCCCGGTTGCGGCGAAGATTTGAAGTGCCCCTGGTTTTAGTTGTTAAAGTATATTAACCCGAAGTAGAAATAATCTGAGATGAACACGGATACGGATCGTACAAACCGGTTTTCGGGGTTATTTTGTTAAAAGTAGTGCCATATACAGAATTTCGTAAGCAATAAAATGCAGAGTAAAGCAAAATTTGACCGGAAAAAGGCCGAAAACCATATGAAGGAGTGCCTAAAAAAACACTAAATTGGTGAGTGTAAGGCAAATGCGGCAGGGGAGAGGGTTTGGAGGTGTTTTCGGGTGTGTTTTATGGTGATTATCGTATAGCGGGCAGATGAAAATTTCACTTTTTTTTTAAAAAAAGAACCAAAAATGCTTTTGTTGAATATTTTTTTACTATTTTTCGGCATTATTTCATAAACTATATTAGATATGGGATCAGGAATCTTTTACGTTAAACCGGCAAATACTGTTAAAAATGCTAAAAAGAATGGATTATTACGATCGTTCATTTTTGCCGGCATTCTCTTAATGTGCATCCCCTTTTTGGGTAAAGCGCAAACAGCACCGGTTTTTGTACTCGGTAGTGCATATCCTCTGCCTGCATGTATGAACTCAACGGCGGTTAACATAAGCCATCTGTTTGACATAACTGATCCTGATGCGGGCGAAGGTGAAACTTGGACACTTGTGTCTCCACCAGCATTTGGTACAGTTACCGGATTCTCCGCTTTCGATAACTCAACAGGTGGTACGCTTACGCTTACCACAAGTGTGATTGAATACACACCAAATTCCGGGTTTACAGGTGTTGACCAATTCACAGTGGAAATCCGGGATGCAAGCAATATGTTTAGCACTATTACAATAAACATATCTGTAACCCCGCTCCCATCTCTTAATATAGATGCGATACCTCCGGTATGTGCAGGCGCTACGAGCACTACGCTGACTTATTCGGCTCTGGCAAATGTAGGACCTACAACATCTACTTATGTTTACACAGGTGGTGCGCAAACGTGGATAGTGCCTCCGGGTGTATTTAACGTTGATTTTGATGTGCAGGGTGCAGTAGGTGGTGGTGACAGCCACAGCGGCGCTCCGCTACCCGGCAATGGTGGCCGTGTGACCGGCTCGCTTGATCTTACAGGTACAAGTTCTTTAAATCTTTATGTAGGCGGTGCGGGAGCCAATGGCTCAACAATGGGAGCGGCTGCTGGCTGGAATGGCGGTGGTAATGCTACTTTCTATTTCTTTGGTTGTGGTGGCGCCGGTGGTGATGCATCGGATATCCGCAGGAATGGTACTTCGTTATCTGATCGTGTGGTTGTAGCCGGCGGCGGTGGCGGCGCAGGCTGGGATAGCCCCGGCCCAAGCTGCGGTGGTGCGGGTGGTACATTAATTGCCGGCAGCGGATGTAATAATGTAGGTGGTTCTCATGCAGGTGGCGGTACCCAGTTGGGTGGCGGCGCAGGCGCAACTTATGTAGGCTGGGCTGCAGGCGCGAATGGTTCGTTGGCGATGGGCGGTAATGGCAGCTCACAAGGTATATCTGGCGGCGGTGGCGGCGGCTACTATGGTGGCGGCGGCGGCGTATGGAGCGGCGGTGGCGGTGGTTCTAACTTTGCCCATGCTTCCTATACTTCAGGTGTTGTGCATACTGCGGGTTATAATATAGGTAATGGTATCATTAGTCTTAGCTATCATATACCGGGCACGTTCACTATTATTTGGGATCCGACAGCTCACGCTCAAGGTTTTGCAGATGTAGTATCTGCTTCGCTCACGGGCTCTCCGCTTACTATTCCGGTACCTCCGGGTGCAGTACCAGATACTTACTATGGTAATTTCACGATATCAAATGGTACCTGTACCAGCCAAACTTATCCAATCAGCATCACTATCAATCCGATACCTGATGTAGATGCGGTTGCTGACCAGACAATGTGTGATGGTGCTGTAACTACACCTGTAATATTCAATGGTGCAGTTCCCGGTACAACATTCAACTGGACAAACGACAATCCGGGTATTGGTCTTCCAGCGAGCGGTTCGGGCCCAATTGGTTCTTTTACTGCAACCAATACTACTCCTAATCCTCTTATAGCTACTATAACAGTTACCCCAACGGCTAACGGCTGCACAGGTACTCCGGTTAGCTTCCTGATCACTGTTTATCCGACACCAACACTGAGCACAACTTTATCTCCTGCTGCGGTTTGTGATAGCGCCATATTTAACTATGTACCAGCCAGTCTGACTGCAGGTACTACTTTCACATGGTTCCGTAATCCAGTATCCGATATCGCTAATGTATCGGCAAGCGGTGCGGGCAACCCAGCTGAATACCTGGATAACACATCTTTTGCAGATGTAACAGTTCCTTACTTGTATGTATTGGCTGCTAATGGCTGTATCAATAACCAGACAGTAAACGTGGTGGTACATCCAACACCTACACTGAGTACTTCCCTTACCCCCGGTACTATCTGTAATCATGGATTGTTCAATTATCCTCCCGGCAGCTTCACGGTGGGTACTGTGTTCACTTGGAACCGCAATATAGTATCAGGTATCAGTAACTCATCAAATACCGGATCTAACAATCCTAACGAGAACCTGCACAATACAACCAGCGCTCCGATAGAAGTACCTTACGTATTTACATTGGTGGCTAATGGCTGTATCAATATGCAGACTGTAGTAGTAACTGTTAACCCAACTCCAATGTTGAGCACAACGACTACGCCACCAGCAATCTGTAATAATAATATGTTCATATACGGTCCTGCTTCTGCAACAACCGGAACAACTTTCTCCTGGAGCCGTGGTTCTATCAGCGGTATCCTTCCTGCTACAAACAGTGGTGTTGATTCGATCATAGAAACACTGACCAATACAACTCCCAATACCATACCAGTCACTTACACTTATATGATGACCGCAAATGGCTGCAGCAATGCACAGAGCATAGTAGTGAATGTGTATCCTAAGCCAATGCTGAGCACAGCACTTTCGCCAGCTCAGTGTGACAGCACCATATTCAATTATCCTCCTGCAAGTCTTACTCCGGGTACCACATTTACATGGAGCCGTGCAGTAGTTACCGGCATCAGCAATCTTGCAGGTGCAGGTGTAGGCAGTCCGAACGAGACACTGAAGAACATAACAGCAAACGATGTAGTTGTTCCTTATGTGTTCACATTATCGGCTAACGGCTGTACGAACAACCAGACAGTGAACCTGACAGTTCACCCGACACCAAAGCTGAGCAGTTCACTTACACCCGGCGCTATATGTGACAGTGATATGTTTAACTATGTGCCAGCGAGCAATACAGCCGGAGCATCGTTTGCATGGCACCGCCCATATATACCTGGTATATATGCCGTTGCATCATCAGGTACAGGTAATCCTAACCAGCAGCTGATCAACTCAACTTATGTAGTGGTTGACGTAGTATATATATATACGATCACAGCAAATGGTTGTGATAACGAGCAGAATGTAACTGTAAAAGTTAACCCAACTCCGAAGTTGAATGGTCCTTTCACAGCAACAGTATGTAGTGGTTATCCGTTCAACTATGTGCCAACAAGTTATACGCCCGGCGCATTGTACGCATGGAACCGTCCGTCGGTGAACAATATCACTCCGCTGACAAATTTTGCCAGCGTAGGTAACGGCGTGATAGGCGAAACATTGTGGAATGGTACATTGGCCCCAATCGTGGTTGATTACGTATATCGTTTAACAATCAATGCTTGTCCTAACCTGTATACGCAAACAGTGAAAGTTACAGTTAACCCGACACCGAATATTCCACAGATCATTACTACATCGCCAAGCAGCGTATGTGCAGGTACAATGTTCCAGAATTTTGGTGCGGCATTCCCATCTGATAAAATACATTACGAGTGGAGTGCAACTAACGCAGAGATATTTGCTACAGGCAGCAACAACCAATACGCTTTGGTGAATTTCCATACGCCTGGTACGTCGACAGTGTACATTACTTCTAACGTGAATGGATTTGGCTGTAAAATCAGCAATTCGTATACTGTAAACGTGAGCACCAATACCGTTGATATTCCTGAGGTTATCTATTTCAATGGCCAGTTCATCTGCCTGAAGAATGGTAATAACGTAAAATATCAGTGGGGATATGATGACGCAAGCACGCTTGATTCAACAATTCTTGGAGGCCAGGTAAACCAGCATTATAACAATGCAAGCCCTGACTTCTCGACCAAGCGCTACTGGGTGATAGTAAATGAAGAAGATGGCTGTAACCAGAAAGCTTACTACAACAGGCCAACCGGCATTGATGATGTGAATGCTATGGCTGCAGTGAAAGTTTACCCTAACCCGGCAAAAGATGTTGTTAATGTGGAGATTAATGCTAATGTAAGTGGCGGTAAAGTACAGGTTGAATTACTGAACCTGTTGGGCCAGAGAATAAGCGTTCAGTCTGATGTTGATCGTAAGACAAGTATTAACGTAGCTGAACTACCAGCAGGGATTTATCTGATCGATTGTTACATGAATGGTACTAAAATAGCTACAAACAGGTTCGTTAAAAATTAATTTATTCAACATTAAAACACGAATAGATGAAAAAATTGTTTTTCTTCTTATTAGCAGCAAACGGAGCGTTATCAACGTTCGCACAGGATACGAATTCTACTGCGGACAGCTCTTCAAAAAAGCAACATAACCGCCGGTGGTATAAGAATGACAGCCTTCTGCCAAGGTGGGTTGTTGATATAAATTTTCTTGGTGGTGTACTGACCCACGACCTGAATGTAGCCAACACCTATGGGAATTATACTAACGGAATAGCCGGCAATAATACCGGTGACCTGAAATTCAACAACGGTATGTCTTACGGCGCCGATGTTCAGTTAGGGTATTTTTTCAGCAGGAAGGGACATTTTGGTATCGGCACGGGCCTTATGTACTTATACCAGACCGGTGAATATACGCTGGATAATTTCCATGTTCAGTACCAGTCGACAGATGGTATGGGCAATACGTTCAGGCAGCACATTACTGCGAACAACAGTGCGATCACGATGAAGAACCGGATCACTGAAAAAATGACGATCGATAACCTGAACATTCCGTTGTTCCTGAAGTATAAAACACGGTTCTCAAAGAGGTTCGGATTTACAGCTGATGCCGGTATACTGTATAATGTGCAGCTGAAGAACACGTATGAAACCGATGCGGTGTTTGACTACGAAGCTGTATACCAGTTCACAAAGCCCGGAGATGGTAAACCAACCGTATATGACAACGGTGTAACACCAAGCACAAAAAGCTACCTGATCACGAAGCAGTATTATACCAGTGCAAACCCAGGTGGTGATGTGAATGCTTATTTTAATTCTCAGCGTAACCAGGGTTACAATGTTGGGCTGGGAGTACAGCCAACCAATAAGAAGGGTTCGGTTGATTATTTAAGCGGTTCGGTAGGTTTTATGTTCCAGCCTTCATTGAACTACTTCCTGTCTGATTGGTCGGCGCTGAACATAGGTGGTTATTTCCTGTATCAGCCATTTAATAATTCAGTTCCTTCTAACTACAGGCTTACTGATGGTGTAGGCAGCTACAATTCAGTTACTAACGGTGTTTCTTCCGGTAGCGCGATGTCTTATGGTGGTAACCTGGGTATCCGTTTCTTCTTCGGAAACAAGACTCCTCCGCCAGCGATTACTTTTGTTGACCAGACTGACCCAAGTGCTTGCGGTTCATGCGATGGTAGTGTGATTCTTTATGGCTTACCAGCCGGCAGGAATGTTACTATTTCCTACAACATGAATGGTATTCCACAAACAGGTTATACCGGTACTGTATCGGGTGATGGCTCTGTGAAGCTGAACAATATGTGCGCAGGTTATTACACTGATCTCGTTGCTAAAATTGGCAGCAAATCATCTGCACCTACTACCGTTATCCTGAATGAGCCAGTTATTAAAATAGCATCTGCTACATTCACTAACCCTACTGCCAATGGCAAGTGCGATGGTACAATAACTCTCGTAGGTATAGGTTCAGGCAGGTCTGTAACAGTTAACTATAACTACAATGGTACTGCTCAACCAGCTTATTCCGGTACTATAGGAATGGATAACAAACTTACCCTTACAGGTTTGTGCGGTGGTAGCTATACCGGTATCGTGGTATCTGCTAACAATTGTACAGGTGGTTCTGCTGATATGACATTGGTTACACCTCCACCGCCTCCGGTAGAGAAACCACGCCAGCCAGCTATCGATCCTTCAACTCCAATCCTGTTTGACCTTGGTAAAACACAGATACATGAGTCTTCACTGGATATCCTTGAAGAAGCTGTACTTGAGCTGAACGACAATAAAGGTTCTTACATCATCATCGATGGTCACACCGATGACATTGGTACTCCATCATCTAACAGGGTGCTTTCTTACAAACGCGCACAAGCGGTTAAAGAATACCTGAAAGAAATGGGTATCGAAGAGAAGAGGTTGATAACTGTAGGGCATGGTGAAGAGCAGCCTGCTGCTCCGAACACATCGTCTGAAGGCCGTGCAAAGAACCGCCGCGTTATCATGACCTTGAGGAATTACGATAATAAATAATCTTTGATTGATTCTTTTGAAGAGGCTACCGAGAGGTAGCCTCTTCTTTTTTATGGGTGGTACTGTTTCCTGATTTAAATCATAAATAGGAGTGACTTGTATCATGTGCCGACGCAAGGTGCGATGGTAATATTGTAAGGGTAAAAACCACAATATGCCATTTTATCATACACTTGGAATAATACCGGAAAAAAGACACGTAGTAAGCCGCCAGCCGAGCGGTGCCTTGTACCAGGAAGAGTTAGTAGGGACACAGGGTTTCGCAGGGCTTTCCTCATTAGTTTATCACTTATACCCACCTACTCGCGTAAAGCAGAAGGGTGAGCCATATTCGGTGAAGCCACGAATTGCAGTGGAGAACGGACTGAATGCGATGAGTTTTTCGGGTTTTGATGTGAAGCCGGATGCTGATTATATAAAAAGCCGCAAGACTCTTTTTGTGAATGGTGCGATGCATATAGGACTGGCGGCACCGCAAAATTCTACCGAATACTTTTATAAGAATGCAGATGCGGACGAAATGCTCTTTGTGCATAAAGGCAGCGGGGTAGTGCAGACTATGTATGGATCGCTTGAATTTAAGTATGGAGATTACATAGTTATACCCCGGGGTACTGTATATAAGATAAATTTCGACAGTGCTGATAACAAGCTATTGTATGTGGAGTCGTTCGACCCGATATTTACCCCTCGCAGGTACAGGAATGATTTCGGGCAACTGCTGGAGCATTCTCCATTTTGTGAGCGAGACATTAAACGCCCGCAAAGCCTGGAGACCCATGATGCGCAAGGCGAATTTGACATTTTCATAAAAAAGAAAGGGATGATTTTCCCTTATGTCTACGCTAATCATCCGTTTGATGTGGCCGGGTGGGACGGGTATCATTATCCTTACACGTTTTCGATATTCAATTTTGAGCCAATAACAGGGCGTATACATATGCCTCCGCCAATACACCAAACCTTTGAGAGCAGAAATTTTGTGGTGTGTTCATTTGTGCCAAGGTTGTATGACTATCACCCAGATGCCATACCGGCCCCATACCACCACAGCAATATAGACAGCGATGAGATACTGTATTATGTGGATGGTGATTTTATGAGCAGGAATAACATTAAGCAGGGGCAGTTTACACTGCACCCCGGAGGTATACCGCATGGACCGCACCCAGGTGCAATAGAACGAAGCATAGGCCAGAAGGAAACGAAAGAACTTGCGGTGATGATAGATCCGTTCAACCCGGTGATGATTACCGAGGAGGCATTAGAAATAGAAGTTAAAGACTATTATAAATCATGGTTAACTGATTAAAAACTGAATACTATGGCAACAGCAGACCTCAAGAATGTTACAGACTACAATTATGGAATAGAAAAAATATTTGACAGCGCTCAGGATTTTCTGCCTATCAATGGCACTGATTATGTAGAAATGTATGTAGGTAATGCGAAACAATCAGCACATTTTTACAAAACAGCATTAGGCTTTCAAAGCCTTGCATACGCAGGGCTTGAAACAGGTGTGAGAGATCATGTGTCGTATGTGCTGAAGCAGAACAAAATACGGCTGGTACTTACAACACCGTTGAAGTCGGACTCGCCAATTGCCGAGCATATAAGAAAACATGGTGATGGTGTTAAGGTAATTGCCCTATGGGTGGACGATGCGATAAAGGCGTTTGAAGAGACCGTGAAGCGCGGGGCTAAACCCTGTTTTGAGCCAATTGTAGAGTCGGATAGGGATGGTGATGTGATAAAGGCCGGGATACATACTTATGGTGACACAATACATGTATTTGTTGAGCGAAAGAACTATAACGGCATCTTTTTGCCGGGCTTTATTCCATGGGAGTCTGAGTATAATCCAACACCTGTAAATCTTCAGTACATTGACCATATGGTGGGTAATGTGGAGTTGGGTGCTATGAATAAGTGGGCGGACTTTTACAGGAATGTAATGGGTTTCTCTAACATCATCACCTTTGATGACAAGGATATTTCGACTGAATATACGGCACTGATGAGTAAGGTGATGGCGAATGGTAATGGCCGTATTAAGTTCCCGATAAACGAACCGGCACATGGAAAGAAGAAATCGCAGATAGAAGAATACCTGGAGTTTTATGAAGGGCCGGGGTGCCAGCATATAGCTGTAGCCACCAATGATATTGTTTATACGGTTTCGGAAATGCGTAAGCGTGGTGTTGAATTCCTGCATGTACCCGGAACGTACTATGATTCGGTGCCGAATCGTGTGGGCGAAATTGCAGAAGACCTGAACATACTGAAGAGCCTGGGTATAATGGTGGACCGGGATGAGGAGGGTTATCTGCTCCAGATATTCACCAAGCCAGTAGAAGACCGTCCTACACTGTTCTACGAGATCATACAACGTAAGGGAGCGAAGTCTTTCGGGAAGGGGAATTTCCAGGCGTTGTTTGAATCTATTGAGGCTGAGCAGGCAAGGCGGGGAACATTATAATAACAGATTTGCAAGTTATAAAAAATACTACCGATGGAACAGTATGAACAATTAGCCAGCGTTGAAGATTCAATGCTCAGAAATTTCGATGTAAAAATAGAAAGAGGTGATGCTATTGAGCCCAGGGACAATATGCCTGAAGGATACAGAAAGCACCTGATAAGGCAGATGTCGCAGCATGCCCACTCGGAGGTGATAGGGATGCAGCCGGAGGGAAACTGGATAACACGTGCCCCCAGCCTCAGGGCAAAGCAGATACTGCTTGCGAAGATACAGGATGAAGGAGGGCACGGCCTGTACCTGTATAGCGCGGCGGAAACACTTGGCATCTCAAGGGATGAAATGATAGCACAGCTACATTCAGGGAAAGCTAAATACTCTAATATTTTCAATTATCCGGCACTTACCTGGGCGGATATAGGCGCAATAGGCTGGCTGGTAGACGGGGCTGCAATAGTGAACCAGGTATCGCTACAGCGGACGTCGTATGGGCCATATAGCCGAGCAATGGTACGGATATGCAAAGAAGAGAGTTTTCACCAAAGGCAGGGCTATGAGATAATGGCGAAGATGATGAAGGGGACGAAAGACCAGCAGGAAATGGCGCAGGATGCGATGAACAGGTGGTGGTGGCCATCGTTGATGATGTTTGGCCCGCACGACAGTGATTCTCCGCATACAGGTGATGCATTCAGGTGGAAGATAAAAAGACATTCGAATGATGAATTGCGGCAGAAGTTTATTGACAAAACTGTGCAGCAGGCAGAGGTGATAGGTCTTACTATACCAGATAGTGAGCTGAAATGGAACGAGGCAAAAGGCCAGTATGACCACGGTGAGATAAACTGGGATGAGTTTTATAGAGTGATAGCCGGTAATGGCCCGTGCAATAAACAGCGAATGGACCACCATATAAAGGTACACAATGAAGGGGCATGGGTACGCGAGGCTGCGGCTGCTTACCGGAACAAACAACAATCTAAACACATTTAAATCAGGAATTATGACAACAGACACACAGCTTGATCTTTGGGAAGTGTTCATGCAGAGCAAGCCCGGGGCAAATTATATTCATGCGGGAAGTGTTCATGCTTCGGATGGCAAGATGGCCCTGCAAAATGCAAGGGATACGTACTCGCGCAGGGGAGAGGGTACAAGTATATGGGTAGTGCCTTCGTCGGCAGTAGTGGCATCTAACCCGGATGATAATGATATGTTCTTTGATCCGGCGAATGATAAGATATACCGTCACCCCACTTTTTATGTAATGCCGGAAGGCGCAAAAGCGATATAATCATGACAGAAGCACAAGCACTATATACATATTGTTTACGACTGGGTGACAATGCCCTGGTACATTCTTACCGGCTCTCTGAATGGTGCAGGAATGCCCCTTTGCTGGAGGAAGACCTTGCACTCACAAATTTTGCGCTGGATATGATAGGCCGCGCACAGGCTTTTCTGCAATATGCCGGTGATATAGACGGGAATGGAAAGACTGCTGATGACCTTGCATATAGGAGAGGTGAAAGGCAATTTTATAATAACCTGATAATGGAATTGCCAAACGGCGATTTTGCGCAGACTATAGCGCGCCTGTTATTTGTGTCGGCGTATGAATTTTATTGTTTCAGCGAGCTGACGCAGAGTAAGGATGAAACTATTGCCGCAATAGCCGCTAAGACACTTAAAGAAGTGAAATATCATCTGGCTCATGCGACAGATTGGGCCTTGCGCCTTGGTGATGGGACAGAGGAAAGCAACAGAAGGATGCAGAAAGCGGTGAATGATCTTTGGATGTTTACAGGCGAGTTGTTTGAAACAGATGAGGCCGATGCTGTTTTGAGAGAAAAAGGTATTGCTGCAGACCTGCAGGCAATAAAGCCTAAATGGTATAACCATGTGAACAAAGTGCTGGATGAAGCTACGCTTTTGGTGCCGCAGGATGGCTATATACAAACAGGCAGCAGACAGGGTGTGCATACTGAACATCTTGGCCATATACTGTCGGAGATGCAATATTTACAACGCGCTTATCCTGATGCTACATGGTAATGTCTGTGCATAGTAAGGAGGAAATATTCGGGATATTGTCGTCGATACCGGATCCGGAAATACCGGTGGTGAACATACGCGAGATGGGTATGCTGAGGGACGTGGTACTGACCGATAAAGGATATGAAGTAATACTTACCCCTACGTATACCGGGTGCCCTGCAATGGGTATGATAGAAGAGGATATTAAGGCAAGGCTTAAAGAAATGAATGTGTTCCCGGTAACAGTGAAACTGGTATATGACCCTGCATGGACCACCGACTGGATGAGCGAAGAAGCAAAGGAGAAGCTCAGAAAATATGGTATAGCGCCTCCATTGGCATCGGCGTGTAACAGTACTAATTTTATGTTGAACAAAATACCCTGTCCTCTTTGCGGTTCGCATGAAACCGAGTTGTTGAGCCGGTTCGGGTCAACTGCCTGCAAGGCGCTGTATAAATGCAGTAGTTGTAAGGAACCTTTTGAATATTTTAAGTGTCATTAGGCAGGGTGCGAATTCGTTGTTGCTGATCGAGATCATTTATTGATGTGATTCAAGTCACAGTCAGGAGCCGGAGTAGTTGATAATATTGCGTGTGTTAAGTTTTATATTCTGTATAACTATATTTTTCTATGTTCTCAAGTAGTTTAACGGTCGGAGTTGCCATTATCGGGTCGAGTGAAAAAGCGGGTTTATATGCGGCGAGATTTGCAACCGCAGGTCATGAAGTATATATATCGCCGGAGAAAGCTGATTCGAAAATGCGAACTGATTTTTCATTCGATAATCTTCATAGCTGCAGTATAGAAGAAGCCTCGAAAGCGGCTGATATTATCATCATAGCAACGGCGCCGGGCAATGTGAGGGAGGTGTCTTACTGGATGGGTGATGTGCGTGGTAAGGTGGTGATAGACGCAAGCGCGGACTTTGCTGAAGGGGATGAAATGGTGAACACAATAGGGGCAATTAAAGCGATAACAGGTTCTTCGAATGTGGTGAAAATATTCTGCACAGAAGGCTATGAACAGCTGCTTATGCCGT
Source organism: uncultured Flavipsychrobacter sp. (assembly GCA_964430995.1). Lineage (GTDB taxonomy): Bacteria > Bacteroidota > Bacteroidia > Chitinophagales > Chitinophagaceae > Nemorincola. The sequence continues at coordinate 6,409 of CAYSIG010000065.1, read as the reverse complement.
TGTTGAAAAACGACAAGCCGCATATGGTGATGTTGGGAGAGAACGCTAAGGCACGACAGGCAGCCAAGATAATAGCCAGAGACATGGATATTTATTCATTCATAGACCTGGGGGGATTTGAAGCCCTTCCGCTGTTTGACTCCCTTGCTAACTGCTGGCGGGATCTGGCTAAAAAGAATAAAGAAAATAAGCGCATATCTGCATAGAGAGGGTGGTGATATTATTCAAAGCAAAGAGGTCATTTCGTTGAGCTCTTTGCTTTTTTCTTTTTCTTTTCAGGTGCCTTTGGCTCTGCTTTTTTCGCAATAGCAATCTTCACCATTTCCTGCACTTCATCAAACGTAAACGAGGATTTATTTCCTGTCCTTAACGAAGGAATGGCGATTTTGGCAGATTCAAGCGGAATCAATTCTGCCTCAGCAAAAGAATGGTCGTGTTCTGATACGAAAAAGTCTGCTGAAAGAGATGGTACATGAAGCAGGTAATAGGTATCATTTTCGCTAAACTTTGCACTTTTTATCTCCAGTTCTTTTGCAAGTTCGGGGCTGCCCATGTCGGTTGCCCTAAAGTTTCCTGAATAACCATTAACGGTAAGCAGTACCCTATGTTCACCTTTTACCGTAACGGGTACGCGCCATTCATTTTTGATGTCAATATAATTTGTGCTTTCCTGCAGCGGGCCTACATAAAAATCGCTGTTAAAGGCGATTATGCGGTATGGTTTTGTGATGCCGCAATTCTCCAGGTTGTCGCTTTCTTTAAAACCAAATTCTGCGGCGTGTCCCGGCTCTATTTTGCCTACAAAGGCATCCAGCTGGCCTTCGGCTGCTTTCATCACCAGTTTGTCGGTATCAATATCCTGAGGTAAAAGAAAACTACAGCAGGCAACAGACAATCCTATAAGAAAGGTTTTAAACATTTTATCTGATATTTAGCGCAATATATTGAATTTAGGCAAAAGCTGCTAACAATGGTAATGAGGTGCGGGCCTACAACTTAAAGTTGTAGGTGATGCTGGGCAATATCGGGAGTATGGAAACCTGGTACACGCTCATCTTTACGCCAGTAGCTACGGTGCCTTCCATGTCTACGTAAAGGAAGTAAGGGTTCTGTCGGTTATACACATTGTAAACGGAAAGGGTCCAGCTTCCCTGCCATTTTTTTGGTTTCTTAGGTTTGGGGGTATAGGTAACTGAAAGGTCGAGCCGATGGTAGGGGGGCAGGCGATAGGCATTGAGCGCACTGTATAATTGCTGTATCTGCGCATCGATGAAATAATAAGCTGTGGGCAAAGTAATGGCATTGCCTGAGCCGAAGATGAATACCGTGGAGACAGTCCATTTTTTGTTGAACTGGTAGCTGCCTACAACAGAGAGGTCGTGGCGGCGGTCATACTTTGCGGGGAAGGTTTTGCCGCTGTTCAATGCGGGGAAAGAGAGGTTGGTCCAAGCGAGGGTATAACCTATCCAGCCAGTGAATTTGCCTTGGGTTTTATTGATAAAGAATTCTGCACCATATGCCCTGCCTTTACCGAAGACATAAGAAAGCTCAGGGTCTTCAATAGAATTAGGTACGTAACCATCTTTATACTGCACCTGGTTTTCCATTTCTTTATAATACACCTCTACGGAAGTTTCCAGTCTATCATTAAGGAAATTGCGGAAGTAACCTGCGGAGTATTGCCATGCTACCTGTGGCTTTACGGAATAGGTGCTGGGCACCCATACATCTGTAGGTAGGGTAGTGCCGTTGTTTGACACCAGGTGCAGGTATTGGTATGTGCGTGAAATGCTGGTCTTCAATGAAGAGACATCGTTGAGTACAAAACGGGTATTGAAGCGGGGTTCCCAGCCGCCATAAGATTTGATAGGCTGCCCTTTGCCATACTTTGTGCTGTCAATATTATTGCCGTTAAAATCGCGGGTATAAGCCGTATAAGGGCCTACCTGCCCGAACCAGGAGTAGCGCAAACCTATATTTATTTTAAGCCACCTGGCAGCGTCAAAATCGTCGAGTATATAAAGCCCGGTCTCGTGGGCGTATTTTACAAATGCATTGTTCGGGTCGAGCTGTATGGTGTCTATTTGGCCTGAGACCTGGTTTGGTATGAATTTATGATAGGTGTATGCTATCCCGGCTTTGAAATGGTGGTTGTTTGAAGCGTAATAGTCGAAGTCGGTTTTGGCATTGTAGTCGCGGATGCCAGAGGCGATTTTAATGGAAAAATTGTTTTGGTTGAAATTGGAGGCGAAATTGTAGTCGTTATATACTAGTGTGGTATTTGCAAACAGCTTAGCATTAAACTGGTGGTTCCAGCGCAATGTAGCTGTTTTGTTTCCCCAGGGGATATCGGCTTTAAATGTTCCACGCTCATTGGCAAACTTGAATTTATCCACGCCCCAATATCCACTAAGGTACAGGCGGTCTTTTTCGCCTATTTTATAGTTGGCTTTCAGGTTCAGGTCGTAGAAGTAATAGCCGGTGTTCTCCAATCGTTTTGAAAATGGCCTGGCTATAGCATCTATGTAGGTACGGCGGCCCGCCAGCATAAATGAACCTCTATCTTTTTTTATAGGCCCCTCCAGCGTGAGGCGTGATGCGATAAGCCCTATGCCGCCGGTGGCGTGATATTCTTTCATGTTGCCCTCTTTCATAGATACATCTACTACCGATGAAAGCCTGCCGCCGTAGTTTGCCGGGGCGCCACCTTTTACGAGTGTTACATCTTTTATGGCATCTGAATTGAACACCGAGAAAAATCCGAACAGGTGGCCTGTATTATAGATAGTGGCCTCATCCAGCAGCACCAGGTTCTGGTCGGGGCCGCCACCACGCACGTAGAAGCCCGAATTGCCCTCGCCTGCCGACTGCACACCCGGCAATAGTTGCAAGGTCTTCAGTACGTCTACTTCTCCGAAAAGTACAGGGAGCGCCTTGATCCGTTCGATAGAAAGGCTGATGGTGCCCATCTCTGTATTCTTAACATTTTCGTCTTTACGTGCGGATGTTACCTGCACCTCCTTTAGTTGGGTTGCGCTTTGCAGTTCGGCAGTATAGTTGACACTTGAAGAGAGGTCAATTGCCTGCAGTAAAGGTTTGTACCCTACGAAAGAAAAGGCTACGGTGTATTTTCCCGGAGGAACAGATACTGAGTAGAAGCCATAGTTGTTGGTTTGTGCATCGTGCCCGGCTTCTTTTATATATACTGTTCCGCCTACTATTGATTCACCGGTTGATGCATCCCGCATATAGCCGCTCAATGTTACTTTTTGAGCGAAAATTAATGCAGGAGATAATACTATAAATACCAGAAGGCGAAAGAATATCATAAGTCAAAAAAATCACAGGTTCATTCTACAGGGAATCAGTTACTTCACCGCACTCCAGCATCTTGTCCCCGAAGTAGGGGTTCTTGATGTCACTTTCGTTACTCAGCCAGTAGGCACCTTTATCATTGAATGCCATGGGGCAGTATTGATGGTATACCCTTGCGTTTTTCAGCCCGGCTTTTTTGGCCATCTCATATATGGATGTAGAGACCTTCTCGAAAGGGATGCGCTGCTGTTCGCAGCTTTCGTCGGTTAGTGTGGTTATTGCTTTGCTTTGTGCAATAATTGTATCGAGGTATGGAGCGAGAGCGGGTTTATTTAAGGAGTCGTTCTGCAATGAAGCAAGAAAACCGGCTGCCTCGGTTGCCAGTTGCCCTGCTGCGCTAGTTACCTCGGCAGACTTAGTGGCTACAAGTGCATTTTTAAGGGCGAAATACCTTTTTACAACATCCATCAGCTTCCCGGTTCCCGGTTCGCCCAATTTGCTTTCGGGTGGAGTTGCGGGGTTTGTGCTTGCTGTTGTGTTGCCGTTTTGTTCTGAGTTACTACCGCAGCTGCTTAAGCCAAGAGCCACAGGGATAAATAAAATGAAAATATATTTCATAAGAAAAAAATATCGTTACAAAAGTACAGGAACAATCAATGCTAACCTCAAGGTTCGTAATTTTGCGCACTTATGCTGATCTCATTACAAAATATTACATTTTCATTTGGCGCAAGGGCTATACTGGAAGATGCAAGCTGGCAGATACATACTGGTGAAAGGATAGGGCTGGTAGGCAGCAACGGGGCCGGAAAATCGACCCTGCTGCGGCTAATGACCGGTGCCTACCGCGTGGAAAGCGGCACTATAAATAAGCCCAAAGACGTATCGTTGGGTTTTTTCAATCAGGATCTATTAAGTTTTTCTACAAGTGAGTCGATACTTAAGGTGGGCATGCAGGCCTTTGAAAAAGCACATCAGCTGGAAAAAGACCTGGAAAAAATATTGAAGGAGCTGGAACACAAACCGGATGATGCGAAACTGCTGGACGACTACAGCCATGCGCTGCACGATTTTGAAGTGGCAGGGGGATATGAGATGGAGCACAGGACAGCGGAGGTGCTGGAGGGCCTGGGGTTCTCTACGGCTGACCTGCAACGGCCTTATGACCAGTTCAGCGGAGGGTGGCGTATGCGTGTGCTGCTGGCAAAGATGATGCTGCAACAGCCTGAGTTGCTACTGCTGGATGAGCCTACCAACCACCTTGACCTTCCCTCCATTGAGTGGTTGGAACGCTATCTTATCAGTTATCCTGGTAGTGTGGTGATTGTATCGCACGACAGGTATTTCCTGGACAGGATGGTCACAAAAATTGTAGAGGTATGGCAGCGTGACCTGCACCAGTACAGCGGCAACTATACCTTCTTCCAGAAGGAGAAAGCTGAGCGAATGGAGATACAGCAACGTGCATTTGAGAACCAACAGGACTACATAAAGCAGCAGGAGCGTTTCATAGAGCGATTCAGGGCTAAAGCCACCAAGGCGGCTGCCGCGCAGAGCGCCATAAAACGTCTGGACAAACTGGACATCATTGAAGCGCCGGATGGAAGCGTGCCTACAATGAACATAAACTTTGACGTGGCGGTGCAACCCGGTAAAATAATCTGTACACTGAAGGATGTATCCAAGTCATTTGGTGACCTGAAGATACTGGACCATGCGGATGCGGAGATAAACCGTGGCGATAAGATAGCACTGATAGGCGCGAACGGAAAGGGAAAGTCAACATTGCTGCGCATCATCACAGGCAAAGAATCATATGAGGGAGAACGTAAGTGGGGGCATAATGTAGAAGAATGTTTTTATGCGCAGCACCAGCTCGAAGCGCTGAATGTGGAGCTGGAGATACTGGAAGAAATGAAGCTGTGTGGCAGCGGGAAGAATGAACTGGAGCTGAGGCAGTTGCTGGGATGTTTCCTGTTCAGTGGTGATGATGTGTTCAAGAAGATAAAAGTATTATCGGGCGGGGAGAAGGCGAGGGTAGCGCTGTCGAAAGTAATTGCCGCCAAAGGTAACTTCCTGCTGTTGGATGAGCCTACCAACCACCTTGATATGCAATCGGTGGAGATGTTGATAGAGGCGTTGAATAAATACAAGGGCACACTCATCATCGTATCGCACGATCGTTATTTTATCAGCAAAACGGCGAATAAGATATGGAACATAGAAGAGGGTAAAATAAATGAGTTTGTGGGAGGCTATGATGAATGGCATACCTGGTATGAGGACAAACAAAAGCGGGCGCAGGCACCTGCCGCCCCGGTGAAGCAGCAGCCTGTGGAGAAAAAAGAAGAGAAGCCGGCCCCCAAGAACAATGCCAATAACGAACAGATAAACGCCCTGCGAAAGGAATTGCAAAAACAGCAAAAGCTGTTCCAAAAGCTGGAAGAGGAGATCAATAAATTAAAATCAGCCACTGCGGAACTTGAAGCGAAACTTGCAGACCCGGCATTCTATTCAAACAATAAAGAGTTCCTGGCAGTAGATGAGCAATACCGCCAGCATAGCGGTAAGTTAGAGCAACTCAACAGAGAATATGATAAGTCTTTTGAGTTGATCATGGAGCTGGAGGAGAAGTTAGGTTGATAAAGGATAAATTTTTGAATGGTGTGTTCGAAGAAAGCCGGACCTTGATACTATCGGGGCTTTCTAGTTAACCCTTCACTAACTCCTCCCAAAACTCAGCGCCCCGGCGTGTGTGCGGTATCACTATTGTGCCACCTACAATATTAGCTACGGCAAATATCTCGTACACTTCTTCAGTTGATAAGCCTTGCTCATGGCATTTGATGAGGTGGTATTTTATGCAGTCGTCGCAGCGGAGCACCATACTGGCCACGAGGCCCAGCATTTCCTTGGTGCGGGTAGATAGCGCACCCTCGGCATAAGTATTGGTATCCAGGTTGAATAGCCTGTTAATGACCATATTCTGCTTGCCGAGTATCACCTCGTTCATTTTGCTCCTGTATTCGTTGAATTCCTGTAGTTGGCTCATGAGGCAAAAGTAGAAAGTAGCGCGTAGAAAGTCAAAAGTTGC
>CAYSIG010000064.1:5014-19534 GCA_964430995.1 uncultured Flavipsychrobacter sp. | reverse complement strand
GATGACCATATGCTGGTTGCTTCTTTCAGAAACGAAAAATTAAAAGAAGCCTCCTTCACGCAGCTGGTACGCAAATACCAGGAGCGCCTTTATTGGCATATCCGCCGCATCGTCGTCACACACGACGACACAAACGACATCCTCCAGAATGTATTCATTAAAGTTTGGAAGAACCTCGGCGAATTCCGTGAGGAATCTAATCTGTACACCTGGCTTTACCGCATAGGCACCAATGAGGCTCTGTCGTGGCTGGAGCAGCAAAAACGCCGCACATCGGTATCGCTAAGTGATACCGACTATTTTTCGGAAAAACTAGGCGCTGAAAAGGATTTCGACACCAGCAAAATAGAATGGCGGCTGCAACAAGCCATCCAGTCATTGCCGGAAAAACAAAAAGTTGTATTTAATTTGCGTTATTACGACGAAATGCCCTACGAGGATATGTCCGGGGTGCTGGGCACATCGGTAGGTGCGCTGAAAGCATCCTATCATCACGCAGTAAAAAAGGTTGAGGCTTTCCTGAAGGAAAATTAAACTATCAGCTTAAAAAAACATCTAATTGACGAAATGAACAAGGATAACGGCATATTACAGGAACTGGTAGAAATGGGCAGCCCGCTGGCCATGCTGCCCCGTACCATGCCATATGCCGTTCCCGAGGGTTATTTTACACAATTAACTAATATTATCACCGGAGAGGAATTTGAATGGGACGAAAACTCCTTTGCGCCGGGCGGAAACAAAATGATGCCATACCACGTTCCGGGGGGCTATTTTGAGCAGTTGACTGCCAATATAGTATCGGCGGCCACTGCTGAGGATACCGCCTTACCGAAGGCAGCACCGTTTACTATACCCGCAGGTTATTTCGACCAACTGCCGGCACAGTTGCTCAATGCGGCAAAGGCAACTGATACACCCAAGGCCGCTCCGGTTAGGTACGATCTGTTCAGGTCGGTGCAATGGGCCGCCGCCGCCATTTTTATAATGTTCATTGGCATTGGCGCGTACATTACCTTTTTCAATCAAAAAACAGACAGCGCAGAAGTGCTGCTCGCTGCTGTGCCTAATACTGATATCCACGATTACATAATTGGCGATTACCGGCTTGATGTGGACAGGATAGCAGGCAGTGACGGTATTAATAATTTACAACTTGACAAAAAAGAGATCATTGAATATCTGAATGAGACAGGATGGGATGCGATCGAATTATGATCTTTAGCTAACAGGCACTTATGAAAAGAGTTTTAACAATTATTCTTTCTTTATTATTCATATCGGTTACCGCACAAACACAGCATGACCGGCGGAAAGCGCAGATACATGCCGCAAAAATGGCCTACATATCCGATAGGCTGCACCTTACATCCCGGCAGGCATCCAATTTCATTCCGGTGTATAACGACTTCGAGGATGAGATACGTGATGTGCGTCGCAATATTTTCAGGAAATATAAAGGAACCGACCTTGCCAACGCAGACGATGAAACATCTCGCCAGTATATTGATGACAACCTTGATTACCAGCAAAAAGTAATAGAGATAAAGCGGAAATACAACGACCAGTTCCTGAGGGTTATTTCTTCACAGCAGTTATCAGAGCTCACTAAAGCCGAGCGGGAGTTCAAGGAAATGCTCATCAAGCGGCTGGACAGGCAAAACGGCGGAAGGGGTGGAAGATACAACGGGCGCAGGGGCGGCTACTAACCAAGTTGGGCTACCGCATGTTTCACATCATGGTAAAAAAGGAATTTCCATCCCTCTGCCCTACCCCTTTCAGCATAAGACATACGCAGCTCCATTGCTTTTTTTCCATCATGGTCATACTTGGCTACATACTTCATCTTAAGCTGCTTTAACTGTGGCGCTTCATCACCGCCATAAAAAACCTTATCTGCACCGTCATCTACCAGGTACACTATATGCTGGGGACAATGCCCGCCCGAATGGGTGAAATGAATATAACCATCTATCACACCCTGTTCGCCATCCAGCCATTTCACCTGCGATGTGGCCAGCAGCGGTTCAATATCTTCTGTAACATAAGACGGCGCACCTTTTCTCAAAGCGAAGTCGGCCTCCGGCCTGTAGATGTAATAATCGGCATTAGGGAATGTTGTTTTTATCAATCCATTCTCATCTTTGAACACCAGGCAACCTGCATGGTCTTTGTGCAGGTGCGACATCAATACTTTGGTCACCGCCGCCGGCTCATAGCCATGTTCACGTATGTTATCATGTATCTGTAGAATCCCGTCTTTATTCTTAAACCCCAGACCTGCATCAAATACGATCACGTCCTTTTTTGTAACCACAAGAAATGGCTGCACCTCTACCAGCAGGGAACCGGTTGGGCGGTCGGTAAGCTCATGAACGGCCGCGTCAAAAGGCACAAAATGTTTATCGTGCCCCACAGTAAATACGCCCTCAGATAATGGATAGATATCAGCCATGCCGCAAAGGTAACCTCAAACCCCTAAAGGGGTCTCCATATATTTTGTGATAAATTTTAAATCTACCTAATCAGTGCCTGCCTATCAGCATCAAGCCTTACAAGAATAAAAATAAGTATACTGAAAGACATAAGCGACGAGCCACCATAGCTGAGGAAAGGCAATGTAATCCCTATCACGGGCATCAGGCCTATGGTCATCGAAATATTGACCGCAAAGTGAAAGAACAGTATAGAAGTGACGCAATAAGCATATACACGGGTAAAAACAGACCGCTGCCGCTCGGCTATATACACAATGCGCAGCATTAGCGAAAGATATAAAAGCACCAGCACACCACTACCCACAAAGCCAAACTGCTCACCTATGGCACAAAAAATAAAATCAGTATTCTGTTCCGGCACAAATTGGTTCTTTGTGGATGTGCCATTGAGGAACCCCTTGCCCCAGAAACCGCCGGAACCAATAGCTATTTTAGATTGCAACACATTGTACTCCGAGCTGTTTATCTTTTCTTTTTCTGTTCCGCCCTGTAGTTTGCTATATTCATCAGGCACCTCCTTGCCAAGGGTGGAATAGATTCGGTCTATCTGGTGCTTCTGCAGTACATTCTTGAATACAAACGGCACCGCCACCTGCGAGAAGGATATGGCGAAAATGAACGAGCCCGCCAGTATGATCCGTGGTGCCATATACCGCCGCAGCGACCACCGCATCAGCCATGCAATAAGTACAGTAAGCACGGTAAGGACAATAAACAGCGTTTTCCGTTCTATGAGCAAAGTAGCCAGAACAAGGGCCACCACCGAGAAGCCGATCACCAGCACTGCGTTGGGCAGCCCTTCCCGGTACATCACTATGAAGAAAGAAAAATAGACCAGCGCCAATCCTGTTTCCTTTTGCAATAGTATGAGCGCGGCTGGCACAAGGGCAAAGGCGGCAGCTATGAGCTTATCCCTGAGTGTTTTAAAGTTCGTTTCAGGCGCTGAGAGGAATTTCGCAATGGCCATAGCCGTAAATATCTTAGCCACCTCTCCGGGCTGGAAACGAAAACTCCCCACCCCCAGCCACGACCGGGAGCCTTTGACATCCACCCCTGCAAAAATAGTTATGACTAACACGGCCAGCGCAACTGTATAAATAAGGAATGCGAAAGACGAAAAGAACTTACTGTCGGTAAGCAAAATCACAAAACCTACCAGCAGCGAATATCCAAACCAGATCACCTGCTTCATGTAGCTTTTGTTCATCATTATCAGCGAGGTGTCTGTAGCTCGGTGCTCCACCGAAAAAATAGCCATGATACCTATGGCCACAAGCATTACATAGAGCAGCAGCACCACGCCATCAATCCTGTAAAACAATGCTTTTCTTAACGATGTCATATATCAGCTCTCCAAACTTAATTCTTTATTTTTTACGAGTATATGTTCTTTCCAGCCATCTCCTCACCATAATTGAGTCCTGTGCTTTCTTCACACTATCTGCAAAAGACTTCTTTTCCATTTTTGCACGGTACACCATTGCATCGCGCAACCTTAACGCCGAGTCTATCGTGTACACATACTTGTTTATGAGGTTAGCATTGAGCATTTTCTCCTCTACCGCTTTCCTCTTTACCGAAACGCTATCGTTCAGGTATTTCTCCATAAGCAGGCTGGCAATGGGGGCCGCCCAGGTAGATCCAAAACCAGCGTTTTCTATTGCCACCGCTATAGCTATCCTCGGGTTTTCCCTCGGGGCAAAAGCCACGAACATCGAGTGGTTCTGCATTTTTATCACCTCTCCATTCACTATTGCCTTGTTCTCAGCAGTTCCGGTCTTGGCGCATATGGCGATACCCTCTATTTTGGATGCGGCGGCAGTGCCATGCTCCACCACGTCCTGCATGGCTTCCTGCACTATATTAAAAGTGCTGTCGGGAATATTGAGCACCACATGCTTTTCATGATATTGCTTCAGCAGGCTGTCGTTGGGGTTTTTTCCTATCGATTTTACAAAGTGCGGGGTATAAAACCATCCTTTGTTGGCTATGATGCACATACCATTGGCCATTTGGAGAGGAGTAAGCAACAGTTCGCCCTGCCCCATACCTACGAATAACATGGTACAGGAATTCCAGTAATTGTTATACATCTGGTTATACTTATTTGAATCCGGGACATAACCTCCTTTCTCATATGGTATGTCTACCCCGGTAAGCCTGCCATAAGCAAAACTCTTGTAATAGTTATGCCAAACCTGCAGGCCTTCCTTCACGCTTTTGAATTGCTTGTAATCTATGGTCATCCTGAAAACATGGCAGAAATAGGAGTTACAGGAATGTGATAGTGCCAACCTGAAATTTGCAGCATGGCCGGCATCTTTGTGTTCGCAGCCTATTGCCCGTCGGCAAGCGCCATAACTGCCCCGGCACCCATATCCAAATGAAGGGGTGATAGCCCCTACATTGAGCGCCACCAGCCCGGTAAAAGGCTTAATGGTAGAACCGGGTGGATACATGGCCTGTGTAGCCCGGTTGAACAACGGCCTTGTAGCTAGGCTGTAGAGTCTGGAATAATTCCTAGCCCTGTCGTGGCCACGCAGGAGGTTAGGGTCGTAAGTGGGGCTGCTTACCATGGTAAGTATCCCGCCTGTCTGTGGGTCTATCGCCACAACGCTACCTATCTTATTGGCCATCAGTTTCTCGGCATACTCCTGCAGGTCGGCATCCATATACAACTCCAGTTGTCTGCCTGATATCTCCTGGCTGTCGAGCGCGCCACCCTTGTAGGGGTCGCGGGGCCGGTTGAATTTATCACGCTCCAGGTAGTGGACACCGCGCTGCCCACGCAGCACCTCTTCATATTGCCATTCCAATCCGCTGAGGCCTACATAATCGCCCTGGCGGTAAGATGAATATCTTGGCCGTTTCAGCATCTGTGGCGATACTTCCCCTATATACCCCAATATGATACCTGCATTAGGCCGCTCATAAGCCCTTATATTACGTTCCACCAGCTCAAAACCGGGGTACAGGTAAGATATTTCCTGGAAACGTGCCGTCTGCACATCCGACATCTGCTCCATAAATGAGCTTTGGCGCACATCTATGTTCCGCTCGTGTACCCGGCGCATAATATTTTTATATGTACGCAGATCTATACCCAATGCGCTGCAAAGCTGCTGCGTGTCTATGTTCTTAGGCACATTTTTGGGGGTCACCATCAGATCGTAAATAAGGGTATTGGAAAGCATGGTCTTTCCTTTACGGTCGAGCACGGCCCCGCGAGGAGGGTACACTATCTTTTTATAGATAGCTATATCATTGGCCATTATCTTATACCTGGCCTCAAAATTCTGCAGAAAAAAGAGCCGCATCAGAATTATAGAGGCAACGCCTATAAAAATGATGCTGATAACGTACTGGCGCGGGTTTGCCGCAGTTGGCATACTAAAAAGAGATTATTCCTGTCCGGATAGCAAACCTACCACAAAAAGGGCATTACAGGGGGCTGTTTTGCGTGAAAGGATAATGAATATTTACCCACGCGGCGTGAAGAACTATATGAAAAAATGATTTGGCTTTTTTTAAAAGGATACTTACCTTTGCGCTCCCTTACGCTAAATGGCAGACATCAATAAGTAGGGGCTGCCAAACTCAGTTCCATGGTGTAACGGTAGCACAACAGATTTTGGTTCTGTTTGTTCTGGTTCGAATCCAGATGGAACTACTAAACGCAGGCTATTTGCCTGCGTTTTTAGTTACACACATACACAAAGACTTATATATTCAGATATAAAATAGCAGCATTTTTTAGCAGGCAGCATTATCTCCCTGCAATATTTGAACATACCCAGGTAAAACAACCAAACAAAGCAACAGAACGCTCATCCGGCAACACCTGACCATAGTCATATTCATTCTCTGGCCCAATACGTAACTTACGTATGCAACAAAGGATTCACCGCAATGAAACGACCGTATGCAATTCTGACAGCGCTTTCTCTGATATTTCTATTCAGCTGTAAGAAAAGAGACAACCCTGCCGGCACCAACTATGGCAAGGTAAACATAAAGATATCTTACAGGGTTGATACAAAACCATTAGCTTTTGACACAATGATCTATGTGAATCAGGCCGGGAATTTATATGGCATAGAAAGACTACAATATTATCTCAACAATTTCCGGTTCTATAAAGCCGGCAAGCTATGCTATACCGCTAACGATGTGATATTCCTTGACGCAAAGAAAGACACTATGGCATCATTCAGCATCAATATGACACAAGGCATTGAATCGGGGAAATATGATTCTGTCACATTTTACATTGGCCTTGACACCCCTTATAACAAATCCAACTCCCTCCCCGCCACACTTGAAAATATAGGCATGGGTTGGCCTGATGTAATGGGCGGCGGTTACCATTTTATAAAACTGGAAGGACATTGGAATGACAATGGTGTATTAGCCGGCTTTGCGGCCCACATAGGGCAAAATGGCTACCAGGCGCATGTTTCAGTACCATATAGTTTTACCATCCAGGTAAACGGCAATACCGATCTGTCAATAGCTATGAATATCAATGAATGGTTCCGCGGCCCATACACTTATCACTTCAAGACAGATGGTTCGTTCACTATGGGCGATACCATACTGATGAAAAAACTGGCAACAAACGGGGCCGATGTTTTTTATAAATACTAAAGCGTGATGAAAACTGCCTCCTTTAAAAGAAAGCTTATTGCCACTATTGCCATTGCCTTTATTGTGGTGATTTCATGTACACACCAGTCAAAAGTACGTATATCGCCACCCTTAGGCCCCGACACCTCTATCGAATTTACTCCAGTCAGTTTATCTATCCCCGTACACTTTCCCCAACCCATAATACCCGGAGATAACCAACCCTGCAAGGAGCGCATACTCTTAGGCCGGATGCTGTATTATGACACCTCACTCTCCAATGATGGCCGGTCATGCTCCGGCTGTCATGTGCAAGCCAATGGGTTTACTATGCCGGGGCTGTATAACAATTCAATGCCGGTATTACCACATGTAAACATGGCCTGGTACTCAAACTTCATGTGGGATGGCTCAAAAAGCGGCACACTCGAAGATGTGATGCATTTCGAGGTAGCTTCATTTTTTGCGACAGACCTGAATAAGATAAACCAAAACACGGTGTACCGCTCTTTAGTCAAAAGGTATTTCGGAGCATCAACAATTACTTATAAAGAGCTATCCTATTCACTGGCACAATTCCTGCGCACGGTAATATCCCGCGACAGCAAGTATGACCGTTTTTTAAAAGGGCAGGCAACCCTGACAACAGACGAGAATCTTGGCTATCGGATCTTCTTCTCTGAAAAAGGAGACTGCTTCCACTGCCATGTGAACCCGGTGACCACCGACAACCTTTTCCATAACATCGGCCTTGATTCATTGTACACTAAAGAAGCAGATAAGGGGTACTATAATTTGACCGGCCTGTCATCCGACCTCGGTAAATTCCGCACACCAAACCTTCGCAACGTAGCTCTGCGTGACCACTATATGCACGACGGCCGTTTTTCCACACTGGAAGAGGTAATCAACTTCTATGACCATGGCATGCATAAGGTGAGCAACCTGGACCCGATAATGGCCTTACCTCAAAAAAACAACGGATTGCAGCTGGAACCCTATGAAAAGGCGCAACTGATAGCGTTCCTGAAGACATTTACAGATTCGACATTTATTACCGATACCACATTCTCTGACCCAAACTAAACAGCACATAAAACACAAAGGCCTCCGTTTTCACAGAGGCTTTGTTGTTGCTGCAAGACAGGTAATTACTTACCCCTTGCAGCCTCGAGGTTTGGCACCGTTGCAAAGATATGAAATTTCTATGATTTACCCTCAGGTTTCACCATCGCACCTGATAATGCCGACAACCCGCCTACCACGCCGCCAATGAGCACGGAGGCTAAAACAAACAACCAACTGCCCGGCAAATGAAACAATACAGCCATACGCGAAGAAAGTATCTGGTCATTCCGGATATCATGCCATAAGGCCACCACTAACCAGCAGAGAGCTACGCCAAAAAAACCTGCCCAGAATGCATGTACCTTCTTTTGCGGCACAAGCAGCGCCACAATAAAACATACCGCAGCCATACTCCACCACGGCAGAAAATACTCAGCAATAGCCGTTAGTATTGCAATAACAAGCGCAGCAAAAAGAAATCTCATAACCCGATAATTAAATCACTACTTATCAACCTAATTCACTTTCCATACATATCTTATCCGTTCATTGTTTTGCTGATCACTGTTTGGCAAAAACAACAACTTATAATATTTACCTTCCGCCCAATGATCAATGAAGTTTGCATAATACTTACTCCCGGGGTTTCCCGACTGCCCACCCGGATACAGGCCATAAGCCTCTATCTCTTTTCCCATCTGCACCACCAGGCGCCACGATGGCCCATGGTCACCCTTCATGGCATTAATGGCGTTTCCCCAGCCGCCTGTTTTTATGTGCGTGTAGCTGAAGGCCGGGAGTTTTGCCAAATGATTGACCGATGTATTTTTAACCTGGTACCATTTTGCCTGCCCACTTCTGTCTCTCGGAAACCTGTTTATGCTGTCAACCGCCTGCTTATAGCTTTGCGTTACAATAGAGGAATAGTACCCATCTACAGGCACACCCTTCACCGGGTGAATATCTGCAAGGAATAATTGCATTGTCCTTTCCTGCAGCGGCATTAAATTGCCGGGCACACGACCACCCAGCACCGGATGCCATATGCTGCCAAAGAAATAATACCACCACACCTGGAACAATGACGCGGCTTCACTTTCAGCGCTCAGGTCATAATCCCATTTCCGCAACCTGTCTATGTAAGGATCATGTATAGCAGAACAATACCTGAGCAGTGCGGGCAACATGCGTTCTGCAAGTAACGAATGATTATCATTCTGCATTTTGCACATATCATCAATTGTTATCTGCTGCATCTTACTAAGCATCTCGTTCATTCGCCATGCCCTCAGATTCACAAAACCTCCGCTGTTATAATAATAAGGATACGTGGTATCAGTAGTGATTTGGTTAGCCGAACTCACAAACCCCTGCGCCGGATTGAGCACATGCGGGTTCTCGCGCATGGGTATCAATTCTTTCCATAGTGTGGCACTGTCGCTGCCGTTCATCACAAACCGCCCCTGCCCTTTCCACAGGTTCGCATACTGCCCCTGTCCCCACAATGCTATATTTCCTTTCCTGTCAGCGTAGGCGATATTCTGTGAGGGACATTGAAAATTCATTATTGCGTCTACAAACTCACCGTAATTACCCGACTTGTTCAATAAATATATAGCCAGCAATTCATTAGTTGCCCTATGGCCCATCCAGCATACTGCCAGCATTTTCCTAAGGCCGTTACGCTCTCCGTAGTTATCGTCATACATCACAGGGCCATGAATGGTATAAGCTACTGTATCCAAAAAATCCGGTTTGCCCTTCACCTGTATACGTTCCACCCTTTTTATAAAATCCACTTGCTGACCGGAGAACCAATACTTGTTCCCGTTCTCTGCCACAGGGTTTATTACATAATAGTCTTTCACATCACGATAGTTATTCGTAAATCCCCACGAAACACTGTCGTTGAACCCAAGCACCACCCCGGGCGTGCCGGGCAGCGAAGCGCCATACACATTCATGCCTGGCGCCTGCAGCTGCGCCTCAAACCACAATGCTGGCAGGTTCAGCCCCAGGTGCGGGTCATTACAAAGAATTGCCGCGCCGCTGGCCGTCTTTACTCCACTTACCACCCAATTATTACTACCCTTTCCCTCCTCCCTTGGCCCGCCAAAATCAGCAGGTTTGAAATGCGGAAAAGCAACACTATCCGATGGTGTATTGGGTATTGAAAGCGATGGCTTATCAAATAAAGTACCGGTTGGTATTGCAGGGTTGGCCCCTTCAATTCTTTCAGGGAAAAGCAAATTAAATTGCTCCCGGGGCAAAACATCCCTGAGATAAGTAAGCCCTAAATCATCAACCCTACCCGTAAGGTCATCTGCCATATATTTCAGCAGGAGCGCTATTTTCAGGTTAGTCCACTTCTCCGGCTTAAAGCCCATTAGTTTATATTCCAGCGGGTACTCCCTGTATTGCAGTGAAGCGATAAAAGCATTTACACCTTCGGTATATGCATCCATCACCAGCTTCGTGCGCGGGTCGGCCTCCATTGCTTTCAGCGAGCGCTCTGCACCATATACCATGCCTTTTCGCCGTTGCTTACGGTCAAACTCAAACGCCTTCTCCCCCACAACCTCGCTTACCCTGCCTGCGGCAGCCCTTGTCTGCAGGTCCATCTGCCACAACCGGAAATAAGCATGTATATACCCTTCCAGAAAATAAACATCATGCTCATCGGCCGCGTGGATATGTGGCACCATCCTTTCATCAAACCAAACGGAAACTCCTTTAAGTCCGGCAAAATCATGGGTTGCAGAAAAATCTTTGTTTACCAGTTCAGCATTTGCCATGCTGCCATTCACCGGGTCCAGCAGCCGCCCAAGGGCAGGTATGCTGCCCATCGGTTTGTCCAGGAAATAGATAAGCACAGTAGTAATAACTACCAATACCCAACCCCATACCCCTGAAGAGGCTTTTCCCTTATTATTTTGCATTTCCTTTATAGTAAAATAAAGATACACCGCAGACGCTAATAAACCAGCTAAATATTTGGCTCCCGGCTTGCAGGCAGGGCTTATTGCGGGAATTTGACTTCGTATGTTTTCCCGGGCTTCACAGGTAGCTTATGCCCTCGCAGCCAAGGGTTATATATCTTCAGCATTTTATAGGAAGTGCCATTTTCTTTCGCAAAATCAGTAAGATTGGGAATCGTTCTGTCCACCATCACAGTCCTGTACTTCAATGGCTTATACTCATCATCATAACCTATCATCATGCCAAATGATTTGGCATGGGTAAGCAGGTATTTCAGTGCTAAGATCCTGAAAATGTACCTGTTCGTCTCTTCCGGGAATATCAGGTCGTAATAGTTAGATGATTGTTGAAAATCAGCCTGCTTGGCAAACCCTGCCTGCCCGCAGTTATAAGAGGCGGCAGCAGCCGTCCATGTCCCGAATTTCTCTTTTGCATCTTTCAGGTACTGGCATGCAGCATCCGTAGCTTTTACAACGTTGAACCGCTCATCTACCTCGTCATTTATCTCCAGTCCATAGCGCGGGCCGGTATCCTTCATAAATTGCCAGAAACTTGCAGCGCCAACCGCCGACAGCGCGTTCTGCTGCAAGGCACTTTCCGCTACACATATATATACCAGGTCTTCCGGCACATCATTTGCGCGCAGTCGCTCTTTGATGATAGGAAAGTACCTTCCGGCCAGCTTCAGGGTCATCAATTGTGTGCCGTGAATGTAGGAATTTATAGTCAGCTCCCTATCCAGCTTCTCCCTTATATCCCACCTGTCCAGCGGCACCATCTCTCCGCAAAAGTCAAGGCTGTTAGGCAATGCCGGAGGATACCACTTAAATTGCGGCCTTCCTTCTGCACTTACCTCTACCGGTGTTGTGGCCGGATCGGGCTTCCTGAGTGATATTCCTGTTATTATCAGGCCACATGTCATGGCCCCTGATATAAAATATAATAATGAACGGGATGCTGGCTTCATAGCGAAACATTTACTGCTATAAACTTAACCATTATCCCCGATATAAATTATACCACTAAACACCATTTGTGGCGTTTATCCACTATTTGGGGGTAACTATCCTTCTTCAGGCTTCTTTGTCATCAGCTGCATCAACTCATCCAGCTTGGGTTCAAGTATTATCTCGGTACGGCGGTTCTTCGCGCGCCCTTCAGGTGTACTGTTGATAGCAACAGGGTCATACTCGCTGCGGCCGCTAGCAATAAGGCGGGCGGGGGTAACTTTATATTCATCAATCAGCACATGTGCGATAGATGTCGCACGGGCTGTGCTCAATGCCCAGTTGTCGGCATACTTTGCCGTGTGTATCGGCAGGCTATCTGTATGGCCTTCCACGTCCACATTGATGTCTTTGCTCGTATTCAATACAGTAGCCACCTTCGATAGAGCCTCCTTACCCTTCGGGTTCACTTCGGCACTACCCGACGGGAAAAGCAGGCTCTCCTGCATACTAATATATACCTTACCGTTTTTCATGGTCACCGTAAGCTCGTTGCTGTTAAAGCCCACCAGCGCATCGGCTATTTTCTTGCGCAATGCTTCTGTGGCTTTCTGCTGCTGGTCTATCAGCGCCTGCAGCTGTTCCAGCCGCCTCCGCTGCTCGGCTATCTTTTCCTTAGTGCTGTTAAGTTCCTGGTTGGCACTCTGGTTCTCACTGCCCAGGGTAGCAACCTTACTATTCAGGTTCCTTACATTTCCTTCCAGGTTGTTTATGCTGTCCTTCAGACGGGCAATCCTGTTGTTCAGTTCTTTGTTGGCATTATTCAGCCACCTGTTAATATCTGTTTGCTGGGCAAGTTTCTTTTGCAATTCCAGGTTGTCTGCGTGTTCCTTATCAGCGCGCTGAGTGGCGGCAAGATATTTTTTCTTGGAAACGATGCACGAAGGCAGCAGCATAGCGCCTATGCATATCAATGCAAGTGTTGTGAATATTTTTTTCATGAGTAGTTGTGAAATTTGAATGTGACGCAAATTTACGAACATTTTGAGATGCCGCTAAAAAATAATGGTTATCCCTTTTGGAGACAACCATTAACAACACACCATCTAAAAAACTTATTTTCCAACTACATTTCCCGAACCACTCATCAACTGCATCAGTTCATCATACTTCGGCTCCAGTATCACTTCTGTACGGCGGTTTTTGGAGCGGCCTTCCGGCGTGGCATTTGATGCCACAGGATGATAATAACTGCGCCCACTGGCTACAAGCCTTTTAGGCGAAACACCATAATCATCTATTAATACATGGGCTATTGAGGTTGCCCGGGCTGTACTCAAAGCCCAATTATCCGGATAGGCCGTGGTTTTTATTGGCTTATCGTCTGTATGGCCTTCTATATCTATATTTATATCCTGATTTGTATTCAACACACCCGCCACTTTCGACAATGCTTCCTTCCCCCTGGGGTTTACCTTAGCACTACCCGACGGAAATAAAAGGGCTTCTTCCATACTGATGTACACCCTGCCGTCTTTAAGCGTTACCGTCAACTCTTCGCTTTTAAACCCTATCAAAGCATCCTGTATCAGCTTATTCAACTTTGCAGATGCCTGATGCTGCTGGTCAATGTAGGCCTGCATCTGTTGCAGCCGTGCGCGCTGGGCAGTTATCTGCTCCTTAGTCATATTGAGCTCGCTATTGGTCTTATACAGTTCATTCGCTGCATTTTCATTCGCATTGCCTAAAGCCCCGACTTTATTATTCAGCGCACTTATACTTCTGTACAGATTGCTAATCGTATCTTCAAGGTTTCTGATGCGGCTATTGAGTGCCGTATTCGTTTTTTGCGCCTCTGCTGCTCTCGTTTTGGCCGTTATGTACTTCTTATTGGATACGCAGGAGGTTAGAAATGTAGTTGCAAGACACATGCTTGCTACTATGCTGATTATCTTTTTCATGGTCTGTTTTTCCTTATTCTGCCACTAAAAACTATGCCACTAACCCTGAATAGACGCTATTTGCTTTATTGAAAAGTTGTCAAATAAATATTGAGACTTGCTTTCACCCGTCATTTCACCCTCTAAAATCACCTTCTTTACCATATATTTGGTTACTTTTGTTATTCATAAATGCAGATATATTGATGAAAAAATTAACATTAATCGGATTTCTCATGCTGCCAGCCTTTGTGTATGCGCAGGATGACCTCATCAGGAAAATAGAATCCAATAAGAGTTATAATACGATAACGGTCAATGATAAAGATGACCGGAAATATAAATTTACTAAGCTCATTGACCTTGAGCATACGGATGTGTGCAACCAGGCAAGTTCGGGCACTTGCTGGAGTTATTCGACCAATTCATTCATCGAAAGTGAAATGATGCGCATAGGGAAGC
>CAYSIG010000064.1:0-5004 GCA_964430995.1 uncultured Flavipsychrobacter sp. | reverse complement strand
GGAAGCCACCCATAAAACTCGCTGAAATGTTCAGTGCACATGGTGTATATATGGATAAAGCAGACAACTATGTGCGCATGCATGGCTCTGTCGCATGGGGCGACGGCGGCTCGCTGCATGATGTAATAGATATGTATGCCAAATATGGAGCCATGCCACAGGAGGCATATACCGGCCTCCATTATGGCACTACCAAGAATAAATTCGCGGAAATGCAGGCATTGCTCAAAGCTATGCTCGATGCCGTGATCTCGAACCCGAACGGGAAACTTACCCCCTCATGGAAGAAAGCATATAAAGAGGTGCTGGATTCATATCTGGGCGCTATTCCGGAAAAATTCAAATGGGATAACCGCACCTATACACCCAAGTCATTCGCTGCCGAGCGTGTGGGTATCCACCCTGAAGATTATGTAGAGATATCTTCTTTCACCACCGCCCCCTATTATAAAAAGACAGTCCTTATGGTGCCTGATAACTGGTCTTTCGCAAGGGTGCACAACGTACAACTCCCCGACCTCACCGACATTATTGATAATGCACTCAATAAGGGCTTTACGGTAGCATGGGCTACCGATGTGAGCGAAAAATACTTTAGCTGGAAGAACGGTGTTGCATTCGTTCCGGAAAAGGATTATGAAGACATGGATGATTCTGAGAAAAAATACATGTTTGACGGACCTAAGCTGGAAAGAGTAATCACGCCTGAAAAACGCCAGTTAGCTTTCGACAATTATGAGACCACTGACGACCATGGTATGCATATAGTGGGCATGGCCACCGACCAGAAAGGTAAAAAATACTACATTGTTAAGAATTCCTGGGGCGACAAAAACGACTATAAAGGCTATATCTACGTGAGCAAGTCTTATGTGCTGTATAAAACAACAGCTATCCTGCTGCACAAGAACGGAATCCCCAACCGGCTACGGGAAAAAATGAACATCTGACCAATAAAATAAACCCCTCAATAACGAGGGGTTTATTTTTGAAAGCCGGCCCTACTCTACCACTACCCTGCGCAAGTAATATGACGTAGATGTATATACCGATAACATGTACACCCCTGGCGATATGATTCCCTCCATATGAAGTATTTTATTGCCCAATACGCCCAGTCTGGTTACCTCCCGGCCCAGCATATCGGTAAGTATGGCCTCACCATGTTCATCAACCCCTCCTTTAAGGCAAATACTGAATATCCCTGTATTGGGGTTCGGATATACCAGCAATGATGGTCCGTCATTCTGCTGAACACTTACGGCCTCATTGTTCGCTGTTTCCCACCTGTATATCTTACCATTGGCCGGAAATGAGGAAAGTGTATCCGTAAATACCGAAGATGATGGCACAGGTACGGAAGCACTGGAAACAACCTGCCAGTCCATATAACTATTTGCAATACCTACAGACCCGCTCATGGTGGTAAACCCGGATGGACCGTAGATGAATTCAATAGCATTTGACGTTTCGTACAACTTAACCTGGAAGTTTGCTCCGCATGTAGTGCACCCAGTCATATTCTTATTAAAGCCTTGCCATTCAAAAGTAAATACCCTGTCTGGCGCTGTACCTGCTGTCAGATAATAACAGGCGGGAGGTAATACCAATCCGGTGAACGGCACGCCTGTCAGGTCATCCCAGAACGGCATAATAAACCCTTTGTGCGTAATGTTTGAATCCAGGTTACGATGATGGGTAATGCTGGTATCTTTTAATGACAAATACCCGTTAGATGTAGCCGATATAATATCGTAAGCAGTACCACAAAACCGGAAGGTAAACCCGATAGGTATATGAGTTGCGCTGCAGTCATCGCAGGCCATAGGTGTCGTTACAGCCCCGCTTACACCTGATATGCTCGTGTAAAAACTGGCAGAAGATGTGCTGAATGAATACCCGGCTGCCGTTTGTGCAAGGGCATAGTTGCTCCCTGCAATCAGCAACAACGTTGATATTGTTTTAATTATTATACCCATCTGCTTTATTAAAATCCCCATCCATTTTGCAATGGATGGGGATAATGAAATGTTTTTATGCTCTATTATTGCTCCATTTCCTGCCTTGGCTTTTTCTCCTTGCTCACTTCGTCCAGTATCTTCTGGTTGTTGTTATTGTTTTCAGCTTCATTTGCCGCACCCTTGGTCAACTCCATAGATTTTTTTGCAGCAGCTACCGCATCTGCATTATTGCCCAGTTTCTTTTCTATGCGGGCTTTAAGGTACCACATGTAGTATGCCTTTGCATCCTGCTCTATCGCCTTGTCCACATACGACTTTGCAAGGTCAAGTTTCCTGCCGGTCTCGTAGTAGTAGTTAGCTGCAGAAAAATAAGGCAAAGTTTGTTTTGGAGGATTGTTGATTGCTTTATCTATATTTTCTTCAATAGTTTCATTATTTACTGCCACTACAGGGATAACGACCTTTGTCCGTTCCCATGTCAGCTCTATCTTGCATGTAGTGTAAGTGATGTCAGTTATTTCTATGGTGAAAGTCTGCACCACATTTTCCATTGTTACAGGGCGCACAGTAAAGCGCGCTACATCATTCTCCACCGGGAAACCACTGGCATTCCAGCTGCCGGTGCTATTGTTCAGTATCACCTCCCACTTGTCCTTATTAGGCACAGTGTACAGGGAATATTCCCCCGGCTTCACTTTCTGTCCGCCTATCATCAGTTCTTCGCCAATTTTAATTTTTGTTGCTGCGTTAGCACCGGTGCGCCATACCCTGCCATAACCTACTACGTCGCCAAATATTTTGCGCCCACGCATTGATGGCCGGCTGTAGCTGATGTCAATAACAGATAAAGAAAAGTCCTGTGATATTTTCGCACCCGGACTCAGGGCAGGCAGCTTCAGGCCCTGGGCGTCAGCGCCCCATACTGAAGTGAGAAGTAAAACTGAAAGAAGGAAATATTTCATGATCTCTATTTTTTTGAAGATGCAAAATACGAAGTAAGTTGATAAACTTATTCACTCTTTATTTCTATTCAAAAAAAATCCCGCCATATCGCTGATATGCCGGGAAGGATTGTACTTACTAACCCATCGTTAGTACAACAAATGTCAGAAAAATCTTTTGCACCTAAAAATAAAAAAATACGCCATACAATATTTTACATTGATAATTTTTAGTATAAAACCGCGCACGTATACATTCAAAAAATATTTCGCTGATCTTTGCAAAAAAGAGAATGGTCCGGATTACCGGACCATTCTCTTTTACATATTATTCAGAAATACTATTGCTCAATCACAAAATGGAATACTGTATTATCTGCACCTGAACGCAGGTTCAGTATATACATACCATTCGCAAGGGAACTGCTCAGTTTTACGCTCTCGTTAATGATACCGTTCTGTGCTATTACTTTGCTTGAGTATACCACCTGTCCAAGCATATTGGTTACTTCAAATGTTACCTCTTCTGAAGCAGATGTTGCCAGAGTGCCCCTTACGGTAAATTCACCTTTGTTCGGGTTTGGAATCAGCCTGATGTCACTACCGGCAGTAACCTGGCTGATGCCTGTAGTTCTTACCGTAACCTTCGTAGCATTAAAGCCAACCATACCACATACACCGGTCACCTCACATGTAATTGAATCCTTGTTCATGAGGTTGCTGGTTGTAAATGTAGGCTGCGTAGCGCCTGCAACAGGAGTAGAGTTGATAACCCACTGGTAAGTAGGATGTGGACCGGCAGAAACTACACTCGCATTGAATGTTACCGACTGTCCGGGAGCTATGTTAGTGTGGTTCACACTTGAAGTTACAGTTACTATCGGCAATACTGGGTTTTCAACAGTCATTGTTACCGGAACAGCGAACACTTCATCAGCAAGACGGCAGTTGAAATTGCTGCCAAGCTTGAAGGTAATAATATCACCATTCGATGGGTAGTAAGAATAAGTAGCACCTGATGCTACTTCCACCCCATTGTTCAGCCAGGTCATTACAGGACTGGTGCCACCATAAAGCGAAGTAGCTGTGAATGTAACCGGTGAACCTGTACATACCAGAGAACCAGGATCTGCGGAAACAGAAGCAGATGGCATCTGCATTGTACTAACTACCATATGCATTGATTCGCTGCCGGTATCAGGGTGAGCGCACTGTGCAGTACTGTGTATCACTGCAGTAACCACATCACCGTTCAGCGGTACATAGCTATAACTGCTGCCAACTGCTGCATTTACACCGTTCACCATCCACTGGTAGGTAGGAGCCGAACCGCCATTCACCGGCGAAGCAGTAAAGCTTACCAGCTGGCCTTCGCAAACTGTGCCACTTACGCTTGATGTAAGGTTAACATGAGGGATAAGAATCGGAAGAATATTAACTGATGCACTGCCATTCATACCAGTTTCGCAGCTTGTAGAACCATTACGCGCTACAACCGTGTACATACCAACTGCAGACTGCAAGCCGAGGCCAAGTGCCGCACCAGTTCCTGGCAATGCCACACCCACAGGCGTAGTGCCATGATACAACTGGTAATTAGTACCAAGGTCCGAGCCACTGATGCCTACATGAACGCCAAGGCCTGTTTCGCAATAGTTACCACCACCCGTTACAGAGTATTTTGCGGGTAATGGGTTAATGCTGATGCTTGCTGAACCTGTTTGCTCATTCATACAGGTTGTAGCTGTGTTTGTAGCTACTACTGTATAACTGCCTGCGGCTGTTTTTAAACCAAAATCTATAGCAGTTCCTGTACCCGATACTGCTGTACCAACACTTGTGGAGCCATGGAACAACTGATATTTAATACCCATATCGGAATTATCAAGACCAATATGAACACCCGTACCACCTATACAGTATGAGCCACCGCCTATCACATTGTGCGTTTCAGGAAGCGGGTTGATTGCAACCGTTGCGCTGCCCGCCATATTATTTGAGCAGGAAGTAGTCAGATTATTTGCAACTACGTTGTAAGTACCCGCCGCTGTCTGGTATCCGAAATCAACGCTTGACCCAGTACCCATTGCAGTAGTTACTAA
>CAYSIG010000063.1:0-20994 GCA_964430995.1 uncultured Flavipsychrobacter sp. | reverse complement strand
GCCCACAGAGCATTTCATCACATCTAAAAATAAATATTTACCGAAAAACGACAAAACCCGAAATTTATACCACCGCGCCCGAACAGCTTTCGCCTTTTTTGCCTGTGGCAATCTTGCAGAACCATGAGCAACGTTTGAGCAAGAAATGAGCAACGATTTAAACATAAAATGCTGAATATCAATCAGTTGCAATTTTACCGTATTTTTTTAACAAAAGTGTGCAACAATTAACCCAAAAATAATATCCCGTATGCTTATTTTTAACACGTCTTTCTTATTCACCTACAAAATGTTAGCCATCCAAAACCGCCTTGCCCCCATTATCACTGCCTGGAAAACCGCTTTCAGCAACAAGGCATTCAGGTTAAAGATACTGCTCGCACCCGGCCTCTTCCTTGCCTACTCTGCCGTTACGCAAAGCATAGGCAACTACGTCGAGGCCCGCCCCGGCATCCATCTGGATGATACCCTGCTCACCTTCTTCCCCAGCATCGATTTTTCTGCCCATATATTCCTGTTGCTCTACACCTCGCTGTTCGCCCTCATCATCACCCACATCCACAAGCCGTTCACCATCCTCCGCGTCATCGAGATGCACTTTTTTGTTGCCGTTGTGCGCCAGGCATGCATCCTCATGGTAGCACTCGAGCCCCCCGCCGGCATCATCACCCTCCGCGATCTCTTCCTCGAGAATACCGTCTACCCGCACAATGCGCCCCTCACCAAAGACCTCTTCTTCAGCGGCCACGTAGCCAGCATCTGGATATACTTCCTCTGCGCAAAGAACACCTGGCTCAAGGCCTATCTCTTCGTCGCCACACTCACCATGGGCTTTATGATACTCAGCATGCGCGTCCACTACACCTACGATGTGTATGGCGCTATGTTCTTCACCACCGTCATCTACTTCGCGCCCGCCCGCATCCGCGCCTACTACCTCCGGGATAAAGCATACGCCCGCGAATTCAAGCGGTAAATGCGCTAAATTTGCAACATGCTCAGAAGCCTTGGTATATTGCTGTTCACTATTATCAGCGGACTATCTTATGCACAAACCCAAACATTGCCGGACACTTCAGGCCCACAGTTCTATTTCTTCAATAACGACCGGGCGCACGATTTTGGCAGCATAATGATCAATGGCAACGCAGAATACCGCTTCGAGTTCAAAAACTCCGGCACCCAACCCCTCATCATCAAAGGCATGCGCAGCGTAGTAAAAGGGCTGAACACACCTCCTTATAAAGTGCTGATCAACTACCCGCAAAGCCCCATAAGACCCGGAAACAAGGGCCTGATTACCGCTACTGTAGTAGCACAGGGCAACACCGGATCGTTCAAATGCGAGGTGCTGGTAAATTCCAATGCCGCCCCACCCGATTATCCACTGCTGCTCCTTACAGGCGCCATCGTGCCGGATCATGGTGAGGCAATCCCCGCTAAAACAGAACCCAAAGTAAATGTTGAGTTTCTCGCACCTGTCATCAGGTCGAACACAAAGTAACTACCTGCAATCATGAAAAAACACCTCGCCGCCATACTCATTATCCTCATTACTGCCTGCTCTTCACTTGCCCAAAATACCATCGGTGGCATAGGCGCGCAACTGATGATAGACACTGCGGGTGGATATACCATGCCCCGCATCATGAGCCTGGTACAGGGCTCACCTGCATACGATAAGCTCAAAGCAACTGATTTTATAATGAGCGTAAACGGCACAAGCTGCAAGAATAAAACCATTGAGGAGGTTGTGGGCATAATCCGCGGCGCGGCAGGTACTTCAGTGCATATTATCGTAGCCGACACCAAACAGGGAGCTCACCCCCGCGAGTATGACCTCATAAGGGTTGCCATGCAGGTTGCCGGCCCTCCCGATCCGGTACCCGCTTTTAATACCTGGTGCGAAAATGACCTTGCCCAACTAAAGAAAAGCGGGTTTGAGATTGTAAAGACATTCCCATCCGACTGCGGCAACTACTTTTTCAACTTCGATGCCGAATCAGGTGGATACCACATAAGGGTCTACTCTATGGAGGAAAAAAGCTCAGGCTCCTATGTTGCCGGCTATACCATCTCGGCAAAAGTATTTGACGCAAATAACGAAGCAGATGCAAAACAACTCAACCCCTCTCCATCTGTCGAGGTAGGCAATACAAAAATTGCCCGCCTCGATGGGTCAGTTACCTTCACTCGCGATTGTGTTGGCAATGTGGGCATCACCATCGGCGATGATGGCAAAAAATGCAAGGCAATATTTGTGGCTGTATACAGATAACCTACCTGCCTTTCATCGATTGGTAATAGTTGTTGTCCACCTGCCTGAAGCCTAATGATATAGCAGTTTCAATATCTTTTAAGGCCTGAGCTTTATTGCCTTTACGGGCATGACAGAACGACCGGGCATAAATAACCTCTCCGTTGTCCGGGTTCAATTGCAGCGCTATCTCAAAATCTTTTAAGGCCTCATCTATGCGGCCAAGACGGGTGAGCAACCTGCCCCTGTTCAAATGGGGCGCATACATATCGGGGTTCTGTTCTATTGCCAAACCATATTGAACAAGTGCCGAATCGGGCCTGCCGGTCATGTCATAAAAGTTGCCAAAATTGCTGTGCGCCTCAGGGAAATATGGTTTCAGGCTCAGTGCCAATTTAAAGCAGACACCCGATGAATCGAAATTGTGTGTTATCGCGTAAATTATTGCCAGTCCCAGGTATGCATTCCCGCTTTCATCAGTGGTTTTCATAGACAGCGCCTTATAATAGTACGCTTTTGCCTCCGGAAATTTTCCTTCACTCCTCAGCAACTCACCCATTGATATGTGCGGGTTCACAAATGTTGGTTGCAGCTCAATGGCCCTTTTCAATAAATAAAACGCTGAGTCGTAGTAAATCTTCCTTTCAGTAGGGTTCACCGACTCATTGTACTTGTTAAAGTAGTTAAACCCGAGGTTATTCCATGCATTGGGCGCCCGCAATGGTTCCTTTTCTATTTCATCCCTCCACAGGCTCGTAGTATCATACCATACTTTGCAACGCTCATTGGTCAAATATCCCAGCACCGCCGAATAACCTAATACTGCGATCAGGACGATATTTCCTAACTGCTTGTTTCCGCCCGGTTCAAAAAATCCCGACACAGCCCAGCCAGCCATGAAGAACAAACCAAGGTAAGGAATATACGTGTACCTGTCGGCAAGTATGGCCCCGCCCACCGGTATGAACTGTAACAGCAATGCAATATTAACCAGGAAAAACATAGACCCGAAAACAACTACTGTTTGCTTACGTTTATACATCCATACAAGCACGGCAACAATAGCTACAGCGCACAAAGAATACAGATAATACACCGCAGACAATGTACTGCCTTCCGCTTTTAAAGGATATGGATAAAAATTGCTCAGCCCAACGGGCACCACCGCCTTCCACAGGTATGTGATAAGCGCATACCCGCCAAGGGCTATCCGCTCAAGCCAGTTGAAAGCCACATCCTGCGTATCCAGTGAGCCAAAACTTTTCTGGTCTATTATTGACTTATACCCAAACCCCACAGAGATAATGAACAAGGGAATCTTCTCCAGCAACAGCTTTATTTCCGGCTTACGTTTTTCAATATAATCTATCAGTAACAAGGTTACCGGCAACACCACTGCTACAGGCTTGCCCAATAATGAACAAATGTATAGCACACCCGTACCGGCATACCACAGCCATCTTTTTGTTCCGCCCGCACGCACATAAAATATATAGGTGATGCACGAGGCCATATAAAATAGGCCATACACCACATCTTTACGCCCTGCCAGCCATGCTACCGACTCTACATGCATAGGATGTAGCCCGAACAAAAGTGCGGTTATCGCTGCGGCCACAGTCCGTTTGGTAAGCAGGTGCGTAAACCTATATACCAGCACGGTTATCAATAAATGCAGCAGCACACTGTTAAGATGGTATAACCAGGGGTCGAGACGCACATAACTATACTCTATTGCGTAACTAAGAATGGTAAGCGGGTGATAGTTACCCATTGTAGAGGTGGTGAAAATATTCTTCAATCCCTCGGCAGATATATCCTTAATAAGGGCGTTGTCCTTTATGTATCCGGGATCATCCCAATTGGTAAACTGGTTCTCAAGGCATGTTTTATAAAATAACCAGGTAATTATCGCAATGCCCAATGGCAGCAGTACATTAATATTGCGCAGCAAAAATCCTTCTTTGGGCCCATCTTCTAAGCCGGGACTATGTTTCTTTTGCTGTGGCGTACCCTGCGGCACTGTTTTACCCGCTGGCACCGGCCTGTTCTTATTCTTTGACATGCAGCATAAATATACTTTTCTTGTTCTTTTCAACAAAAAAAATAGCCCCGAAATATCGGGGCTATTAAAAAAATCATATTGCCTTATTCTTTTACAAACTTCTGAATAGCTATTCTTACACCGCTATCATCATATAGCGCTATCAGGTACAGCCCACTGGCAAGCCTGCTTATATCAACCTCCTTAGCATTTGCCACTTCTATTTCCTTCCTGCCATCAACAGTGCTTATAACGGCACGCACAGGCACCAGCGCCTCGATAAACAATGACGCACGTGCCGGATTCGGATAAATTGAAACTCTGCCCGCATTTACGTTATTTAAACCAAGCTGTTTAACATCAAACCATATCTTATCAGACCTTCCTATGCAACCATTGCTATCTGTAACTTCAACAAAATAAAACTCGTTATTCAATGCAGCTAATGAAGGAGACGTTGCGTGGGGTATTTTGCCTTGTATGCTGTCATACCATTGATAGGTCACATAGCCGGGCTGTGCAACAAAACTCTGGATAGCAAAATTATAAGCAATCCATGGTTTCGGTATCGGGTTCACAGACAAAAGCTTTGACCGGTAACAACCTGACGGTAATGAATAAACTATACTGCTTACACCGGTCCACACTGCCGATGCAATGCCGGCAGTGTCTATAGTGGCTACTGCCAATGTTCCGCTTGTCCAGTTGCCACCCCATGGTTCACTACGCATTGTATCTTTAGCACCGGGACACAGAACGTCAGGACCTGTAATAGGTGACGGCAGTGGGTATACCACAATTTTGGAAGCAGTTAAACATCCCGGAGGTATTGTGTAGGTCACGGTTGTTGTATCTGATGTTACGCCTGTAAGCACACCCGTATACGGATCAATAGTTGCAATCCACGTATCACTTACCGACCACGTTCCTCCGGGAACAGGATTGCCCAGCAAAGACGTACTGCCGGGGCATGCTTTCATAGTACCTGTTATCATTGGAGGGTTATCTACAACAGTCAGCATTTTTGTTTCAAGGCATCCTGAAGGAAGCATATAGCTGATTGTTGTAATTCCAGCGAGATGTCCGGTCACGATTCCTGAATCAGAAGTGATTGACGCTACAGCCGGGTAAGTGCTCGTCCATGCCCCACCGCCAACTATGTTGGTCATATACCCGCCTCCGTCAACACATATGCTATCCCTTCCGGCTATCGGGGCTACTGTATTTACAGTTACCATCCATACTACTGTACATCCACTGGTAAATGTATAACTGATCGGTGCAATTCCCATTGCCAGGCCCGTTACAACACCGGCAGAACTTACTGAACCAATTACCGGATCGCCGCTCACCCAAGTACCTCCCGGAGATGAAGCTGTTAATGTTATCGTATTACCTACACAAACAAGGTGCGGGCCAGCCAACCCAAACACATTAACCGTAGTAGTGGTAAAACAACCTAATGGCGTAGTATATGAAATTACCGTTGAGCCAGGTGACATTGGAGTCACAAGTCCTGTAGTAACTATCGTAGCTACAGCGGGGGCACTGCTCGCCCACGCGCCACCTGGAGTTGTGTTGGTCAATGTGGTTGTATAGCCCATACAAACATCTGTAGCTCCCGATATCGGTGCAGGGCTAAGGTTAACAGTTACAGTTTTTGTAGTAAATGCATAGCCGCATGATCCGCCTGATATTGTATACGTGAATGTTACTACACCCGTACTTATACCTGTCGCTACCCCTGTAGTAGCTCCTATAGTGGCTATAGTAGTATTGCTGCTGCTCCATGTGCCCACCGGAGATGCCGTAGGGTTGGTGTATGTTTCGGGCACCGCTGTGCAAATTGTTGAAGGGCCAAGAATGGTTCCGGGGTTCGGGCAGCATATTATTACCCATCCGCAGCCTGCTGCGTTACCGCCACGTGTATGCAACACACTTGTGGCCATTGTGCCATCAACATATGACGAGCCGCCACCGCCGCCGCTCCAGCATCCGCCGCCGCCGCCATAATAGCCGCCGCCGCCGCCGCCGCCTGCTGTGCCAGCAGTACCAAAACCACCCGTACCCCACGTACCCGCACCTGCCGCCGGCCAGAGACCTAAAGCAGAACCTGGCGAACCACCACTTGCTGACGAACCGCCACCACCAGCGCCTGGTCCTAACAGAAAGCCATTACCTGAACCGGGCTCACCTGTTGTGCCACCACCATCACCACCTCTGTCAAGATTAATAGTAGCAGAAGTACCTGATACATAATTCCCACCTGCGCCACCACCACCACCGGCTACCGCTATACGCTCAAAAAGCGTATAGGGGGCAACGCGTATATCTGATGCTCCCCCACCGCCACCGCCGGCAATGTTGGGCGTAATACCTGCTGTTGGGGCAAAATATGCCCATCCACCACCTACTGTAACAGGGGGGGTATTTATACCCGTAACCCCATCTAATCCTTTCTGCCCCACATTGATAGTAAACACCTGTCCGGGTGTTACATTCAGGTCTGCTTCAACGCGCGCTCCATGTCCGGCAGAGTCAATAACAAAAGTTGTAGCATAGGGTCCACCCGCCGGGCCGCCTGTTACCGGCCACGAATTCGTACCGCCTTTCCCGCCAGCCATATCTATATGTATCTTGGTCACTCCGGCAGGTACCGTCCATGTCGCCGTTGTTGTAGGGCATGTAAATGTAAATATCTGGGCAGTTGCAACCGCATCCATCCCCAATATGAAAATGACAACGAGCTTAAGGAATTTGTACATTTTTTTCATTGTTCACAACATTTTATAAAAAGAAAGCAAAATAAAGTTACTATATTTTTTTACTCATTCAAAATTTTTCTCGCAAATAAACATAACACACTAACCATCAATTAATAAAACAACCGGGGCATACTTACACCTGCCCTTATTGGAGCCCGGTTTTACTCTTTTATCAATTTTTGCACCATTATCATTTCTCCATGTTCGTCATACAATTTAATGATGTACAAACCGCCCGCAAGGTTACTGATGTCAATACGCCCTGCCTGATTAATATCCATCATCACTTTCCCCTCAATGCTTGTTACAATGGCCCGCACAGGTATTCCAGACTCAATGTTCACAACATCTGTAGCCGGATTTGGATACACTTTCACTTCCGCTTTACTTACCTGCGATATGCCTACACGCGATATTTGTACAGCGTTGGAATAACCGCTGCACCCTATAGCATCGCTTGTCCTTACCCTGTATATACCATTTGCATATGGCATATAGCTGCTGTTGGTAGCCCCGATGATTGCAGAAGAATTAATGAACCACTGATAAGCAGCATAACTACCTGCCGTAACAAGCGAAGTGCCCGAGAAAGATATCGTAGGTGTGGGCAGGTTATTCACCGTTACAGACACCGGTGGTGTTGTTACCGTGCATGCCCCTGAACCTCCGAAAACAGTAACAGAAGCTGTATACACACCTGTTACCGATGCCGTATGCGTGCTGAATACCGCACCCGGAATATCAACTCCGTCTTTTTGCCACTTATAGCTTATCGTACCCACAGCGCTGCCCGGATCCGCCGTCAATAAAATACTACCTCCTATACAAAAATTGAGTGGGTCCGTGTAATCAATAACAGCAACTATGCCTGCAGAAACAACTACAGGAGCAGATGTTCCTACACAACCAAAAGCATTCGTAATATCAACTGTATACGAACCTGATGTGGATGCGGTATAAGACGCATCTGTAGCACCTGCTATCGGGCCGCTGCCATCATCCCACTGATAGGTTACACCACCCGCAGTAGCATCGAGTACCACACTTTCACCGGCGCAGAATGTCGTCGCAGTTGCAGGTGTGATAACTGATACAGGGGCAGGGTCTATAATAACGGCAATTGTTGCCCAGCATCCGGTTGGCAGCGTATAGGTAATATCAGTACTGCCCGCAGTTACGCCTGTTACAACACCGCTCGAAGAACCAACAGTAGCAGTTGCGATGCCACCGCTTGCCCATACGCCCCCTGGGTCAGGAGCCGTTAATGTGATTGTGGCGCCCTCGCAAAACTCAGTTGTCGCTGCTATTATTGCTGCTGGCAGCGGGTTCACGGTTACAGGGGTTGTCACATAACACCCGGTACTCAATATAGTATAACTAATATCTGCCACACCGCTTGATACTCCACTCACAACACCACCGGCGGTCACGCCCACTAGCGGGCTTGATGAAGAAAACGTGCCTCCGATTGTAGCGTCACTTAATGTAATATTCTGCCCTATGCATACCGAGGACGGCCCTGTTATAGGTGAAGGCAACGGATGAACAGTGACTACTTTAATAGCCTGGCACCCTGTAGTACTTGTAAGTGTATAAATAATATTTACAGTACCTGCTGATACGCCGGTTACAAGGCCGCCGCTGCTCACCATTGCTATTGTTATGGCGCCGCTGCTCCAGGTCCCGCCAGGAGTGGCATCTGTCAGGGTTATGCTGCCTGCCTCACAAACTTCCGACGGGCCTCCAATAGGTGCCGGTGCGGGGTTGATGGTCACATCATAGGTTACTGCCGTACAACCGGCTGTCTGATACGTTATCGTGGCCGCACCCGCAGTTACACCCGTAACAACACCTGTCAATGCACCAACGCTTACTTCCGGGTCAGTGCTTGTCCATGCACCGCCGCTAATCGTATTGCTCAATGTTATTGTAGCATTCTCACACACCACTGTTGGTCCTGTAATGGGATCCGGCGGCGCATTTACAGTCATTGAATGTACAGCATAGCAGCCCGAACTTAATGTATATGTTATATTTGCCGTACCTGCTGCTACTGCAACCACAACTCCGGTTGTTAGCCCCACCGTGGCCACCGAGCCATCAGAGCTCGTCCAGCTACCACTCGGAACAGTATTTGACAATGATGCGCCCAGCCCCTCACACAGTGCCGAGCTGCCGGTAATAGTTGCCGGCGATGCATTTACGGTAACTGCTGCTGTAGTAGCCGTTGCTGTCGCGCTGAATGTGCCGCATGCATTGATTGCGGTCAGCGTATATACTCCGTCTGTCGCTATAGCTGCTGTAAGCGTGGGGCTAAGCGATGTTGAAGTGTACCCGCCCGGGCCTTCCCAAAGATAGTTGGTAGCACCCGCGCCACCCGTTCCGGTAAGCGAAAGTGTACTGCCTTCGCATACAGGGTTAGGCCCCGCGGTAGCCGTAACGGCTGCAGGTGTCACGCAATAGGTAATTGTTATAAATGGAGAATGCCCTGTAACAGATGTATCAGCCGGCACAGCACCAATGCCCGTCCTGCCGGTAAAAGTGTAAGTCCTGGGCGCACCACCGGTAAAACAAATAGATACTGTAGAACCCGCATTAGCTCCTATAAATGCCGTAGAGGCGGGCGTAGATGCCAGCACAACATTTGCACCTGGTGTGGTGCCGTAGCTCTCTGTTGTGAGTACCGGACCACTTATCATGGGCGGGAAAAGCGTAGCAGCCGTTACGAAAACTGAAAGATCTCCGACATAACCATAGGTAGTCCACCCCGCAGCAGCCCCTGCACCGGCAAATGACGTACACCACACCCCTATCCTCACATCGTTTATGACAGCGCCTGCAGGTATTGTCGACAGGTCAAAAACCGCATATCCGCGCGAAGGCGTCGCGTTGCCAACGATAAGATCGCCATCGGTACGTAAGGTTGATGTTGACCGGCCCGTCTTAAATGCCGTAGCAGAAGTTGCCCATATTGTTGTGGTGACAGCCTGCGAGAATGCCGTTATACTAAGGACGATGAATAAAGCCAGAAAGTAGAGTTTTTTCATAAAAACTTTATTATAAAAAACATTTAAAATATATCGGTTCGATAAATAACGACAAACAAATGACAATATTAACTCTTGGTTAAAATTGTCATAATTTTCGATTTATTTGGAAAAATACGGACTATTGGTAGAAAAAACAAATCTTTTACCCCCCATTTTTGAGAATGACTTGTTTTGCACAAAACACATTAAGAAAAACTTCTCTAATTCCTCCTGTCCATACCCCAATATAGCTTCTGGCGTATCGTCTTCAGGAAGTTATGCTCATCGGGCCGCACGAGGGAGATGTGAAAATTTTCCTTTTTTACTGCAAGCTGCACATTACTTTTTATCGTCTCGGTACGGGCATCCAATGTGCACAAAAACTGCTCGGCACGGCCCTCTATCTCAAACGATATAACATTATCGTCCGGCACTACTATCGGGCGGGTATTGAGGTTATGGGGCGCTACTGGCGTTATCACAAAACTCGACGTTTGGGGAAACACAACCGGTCCGCCACAACTTAAAGAATAACCGGTAGAACCCGTAGGGGTGGCTACTATCAGCCCGTCGGCCCAGTAGGTATTCAGAAACTCCCCATTCAGATAAGTGTGTATCTTGATCATCGACGATGAATCCTGCCGGTTAATAGTGAATTCATTTAATGCGAACGGGGAACCATCAAACAAAGGCACACTCGAGTCGAGGTGTATCAACGTCCTTTTCTCCAATGTATAGGAGCCTTTCACCAGCGATAATACCGCCGCCTCCACCTCTTCAGACGGTATAGCGGCCAGAAAACCAAGCCGGCCCAGGTTCACACCTATAAGCGGAATGTTGGTATTCCCAACAAAGCTCACTGTATCCAGCATAGTGCCATCACCACCCAGGCTGAACAGCATATCCGTATTTTGGGGCAGGTCCTTCTTGCCGGTAAACAGGCGTGGAGTAGATGCAAAAGGTATATGCGCCTGCAGCCTTTCATAAAATGCTTTATAAAAGACCAACTGCAATTTGTGCTGCTCCAGCAGTTGCAGTATGCGCACCAGTATCGGCACATCCTGTTCGTCAAATGTCCTGTTGTATAAGGCAACTAGCATGTGTGTTATTCGCTGTTGAAATGTAAATATAACCCATTTTGGCTCAAGTGGTTCCAGGTATACTCCATCCGTATTTTTATATCATAAAACGTTACCACATCCAGCCCCACACCCGCACTGTACAATACCCTGTTGCTTAGCGGGCTGTATCTCATGCCCGCGCCGTCTGTATACCCCACATCAGCAAATACCTTCGGGTATATCCGTAGCGGAACGGCAGTAAAATACTTCACCGGCAGCCTGAAGGTTTTATTGAACAGCTCACGCTTCAGGTCTACACGCAAAAGGCCATACTGGCTGCCATCTATCACATAGAATTCATAGCCGCGCACATAGTCTGTCTGTGAACCCAGCCCCCCGCGAAAAAAATAGGGCTGTTTACCCGGAAACAACACCCTGCCCCTGAATATAGCGTCTCCATACCATTTACCATACAATCGCTTGAATATCCCCGCCTCCACCTGCTCATAGCATTGAAAATCCATACCCTCAAAACCCTTGCGCACAGCCAGCTGCGATACCAGCTTGAACCCTGTAAGCGAATAGTTCCAGTTATCTACCCCATTATATTCATAACGGTAAAACAGCTCTAAGAACTTGGCTGTTTTGCTTTTGTCCGCATAGTATTCAGGATTCAGTTTTATCACCGTGTCCTTCACACTATAGTCCTTGTAATTCAACTGAAGCATGTGCCGTGATGCATATGCAGGCCGGTAGCTGTAACTTATGCCGCCCTCCACCTGCTGTATAATAGGTGCACCCGTATAGTCCCCGAAAAATACCAGCTTGTCAGAATCTGTCTTATAATAAGTTTGCGTGCCCTGCGACACACTAGCCCAAAAACCGATACCATGCTTCTGCCCTTCGTTTATGTAGGGTCGCATGTAGTTCACACCAAGTTTTTGAGTAAACCCTGCCTGCACCGTTACGGAAAGTAACTCCAGGTCGCCACGAAAATTTTTATCTGTCAGTGTCACTCCCGCCATTACCCTGCGCAGGTCGTGGTCCTGCTTCACCCACCATGTATTGAAATTCCGGTCCGCAAACTGCACCGTGAAAGTAGGTATGATATACCACCTTTCTTTTACATTGATATACCAGTCCAGTTCATTGCCTGCACGCTCCGTGCGCTGGTTCACTTCATTGAATATCTGGAGATTGAACAGCCGCAGCTTATTCTTTTGCACTAACACCTCTATCGAATCACTCGCCACCACATCTCCCTCGTGTATGCTGAGCTCCCGCAGTATCACCTTGCCCCGGGTCACATTATTACCCTCTATAAATATCCTGCGGATGGTAAGTTTTGATGAAACCCTGCCCTCCTGGCAAAAGCCACCGGTACTTATAAACATAAAAAGGAGCAGTAAAGAATAGCGCATCTTATAAGCTGCAAGATAATACAGTTTATACTTTTGCGTTAAGAAAGCACCGGCTTGCAGGGTCTGCGGCTAATTATTTACCTTTACATACAATGAAACGGCTCCTTATACTCACGGTACTCTTCCTTTCCATAGCGGTTATGGGCATTTTCTCCTGCACCCATAAAGGAAGAACAGTCAACGCAACACCCGATGACGGTAATTACCCTGCCGAGGTAGCTAAAATAATCACTAATAAGTGTATCAGTTCCGGCTGCCACAATCAGGCCAGCTACAAGAATGCCGCCGGACTACTGCTGGATACCTGGGGCCACATGCTGGATGGAAGTGTACGCGGCGCACAGGTGGTCGCCTACAGCCCGAAATTCAGTACACTTCTTTACTACCTGAATACCGACTCTTCGCTGGGGCCAGTCATCAACAATATCGGCCATATTGAAACACCGCTTACGAAGGATGAATACACCACGCTCTATAACTGGATAGCAAAAGGCGCACCAGATAAGCATGGCAATATACCATTCGCCTCTGCAGCTGACACGCGCCAGAAACTATACCTGAATGTGCAAGGCTGCAACCTGGTAGCGGTCATTGATGCCAAATCCAAATTAGTAATGCGATATATACCCGTAGGTAGCTCCACCGATAAAACACCGCACGTTATCCGGGCTTCACAAGATGGCCGATTTGCTTATGTGCCATTTTATAATGGCGGCATATTGCAGAAGCTGGATATGCAGACCGATACCGTATCAGCAACACTCAATATAGCCGGCTTTGCCACAGGCGGCGTGGGCAACTGGAGCTCTATGGTACTCTCCCCGCTCGATACAGCCTTGCTCGTATCCGGCTGGATAAACAATGGCTGCATTGTAGCCGTAAATACCAATAATATGCAGCGCATAGGCCGCAAATCTATCGACCTGCTTTCGGGTATCACATCATTATTCCCTTTCCCTCACGGGGTAGCCGCCAACATTACTTTTGATACCTTCTACGCTACCCTGCAGCACAACCTCATCAGGTATGCGTTCAATTCGTCGGGCGTACTCTCTTACAACAAGATCATCCCGGCACCCGGCGCTCCGCACGAAATTGAAATGGTGCCTGACCACTCAAAATATTTTGTCACATGCCCACGCTCAGCCGCTGAACCATCGTGCAAGCAGGTACGTGTATATGATGCCCATACCGACACCCTGCTACGTGCGTTCGAAGTGGGCACCGAACCTAAGGAAATGGCGTTAGCGCCTTCACGCAACCTGCTTTTCGTCACCTGCATGGAAGACGGAGCTAATCCACAGGTAAACCGCCGCGGCTCAGTGTATGTGTTCAACTATAGCACCCTTACACTCGAAAAAATCCTGTATGGCGATTTCTTTCAGCCACACGGCATAGCTGTAGATGAACAGAATGGCCTGGTATTTATCCCCAGCCGCAATGCCGACCCCGCAGGCCCGGCACCGCACCACAGCACATCCTGCTCCGGCAGGCCGGGCTGGTACTCCGTTTACAACCTCAACACCTTACAGCCGGCAGATAACAAACGTTACGATGTACCATCAGACCCATACTCTATTGCAACAAGGTTCAGATAATACCCTACTTTTGAATCGCTACTTATCAACTAATCAACTTACAAACGAATGCTGACAGTCTCCCTGCACGGAATAAAGATACACGCACCTATCGGGCTATACCCGGAGGAAAAGATCACAGGCAATGATTTTGAGATAGATGTAGATGTGTGGCTGCCTGACGCTCAGCCCTGGCCATTTGCAGATTATACCTTAATTCACAAAACAGTTGCAGAAATATTTCAGCAGCCGGCAGAACTGCTGGAGACCGTTGTATTCAATATCCACTCCTCAATTAAAGCAGGAATACCTTTCGCTGAAAAAGTAAAAGTAGCCGTAAGAAAATTAAACCCACCTATGAAAGGTAATGTGGCCTACTCACAGGTGTGCTATGAAGCCCCCTAAAGTGGAGTCAAGAATAAGCCAAAGTGCTTTATTCATAGGCGACATTTCAACTTATCAACCAATCAACCTTTCAACCAATCAACTATGCCAGCATCTTCTCCAGCGCAGTATCATATGCTTCTTTCCAGTCGCTTACGTAGCCCCAGTTGTGGTCGTCTATCACTATCTCCCTGGTCGCATTCACATGGCCTATCTTAGTGTGTGGCAAGCCCCTCAACTCAGCTTCAAACAACGTATGAAGGTCAGGGTTCACGCTCACTATCACCCTGCTCTGCGCCTCGCCAAAGAGTACAGCATCCTTGCGTATGTCCTTATCGGTATGTATGGTAAATCCAAGCCCGTTACCCATTGCGCATTCCACCAGGCAGGCAAACAACCCGCCTTCCGAAATATCATGCGCCGATTTCACCAGTCCGTTGCTGATCACACGCTGCAATGTTTGCTGTAATTGATACTCCTCTTCCAGGTCAAAATGTGGTGCAGGGCTGTATTCTACCCCACAGATATGGTGCAGGTATTCCGAGCAGTTGATGTCGTTCCTGTTCTTGCCCAGCAGGTACAGGGTGTCGCCGGGATGCTTAAAGCCCACCGACATTTTCTGCGCCAGCGAATCCAGCACACCCACCATACCTATTGTAGGCGTAGGATATACCGGGCCGTCTTCGCTCTGGTTATAAAAGCTCACATTACCGCCGGTCACAGGCGTATCAAATTTACGGCAGGCATCACCCATACCTTTTATGGCATGTACAAACTGGTAATACACTTCCGGGTTATACGGATTACCAAAGTTCAGGCAGTTAGTTATGGCCACCGGCACACCGCCGCTGCACACAATATTGCGCGCGGCCTCGCTCACGGCTATCATTGCACCTTTGTAGGGGTCGGCAAATACATAGCGGCTGTTGCAGTCTGTAGTCACGGCAAGACCCTTTTCAGAGCCATGCACACGCACCACGGTCGCGTCACTTGCTTCATTTGTTTGTGTGTTGCCGGTCATCACCATGCTGTCATACTGCTCATATATCCAGCGTTTCGAGGCTATGTTAGGCAATTGCAGCAATGCATATGCAGCCTCTTTCAGGTCATCCGGCTCCGATACCTGGTCTATATTGAACTTGTTGATCTGCTCAAAATAAGCGGGTGTCTTATACTCCCTTTCATACACCGGTGCACCTCCGCCCAGCACCAGGCTTTCCGCAGGCACATCAGCTACCAGTTCTCCGTTCATGTAGTATTTCAGGTTGGTGTCCTTTGTCACCTCGCCTATCTGCACACAGTGTATATCCCACTTGTCAAATATCTTTTGTATCTCTGCTTCCCTGCCTTTCTTCACCACTATCAGCATACGCTCCTGGCTTTCGCTCAGCAGCATTTCCCACGGCTTCATGTTTTGCTGACGCGTAGGCACCTTATCCAGGTGAATGATCATGCCATGCTCGCCCTTTGCGCTCATTTCGCTTGTGCTGCACGTAATGCCCGCCGCGCCCATATCCTGCATGCCTATCAGCGCACCGGTAGGTATCATTTCCAGGCACGCCTCCAGCAGTTTCTTCTCTTCAAACGGGTCGCCCACCTGCACCGATGGCAACGACTCCGCACTATTCTCACTTATATCAGCCGATGCAAACGATGCACCGCCTATACCATCCTTACCGGTTGACGCACCTACAATAAACACAGGATTACCTTCGCCGTGCGATGTCGCTGAGATCGTCTGTCCTATTCGCACCACACCCACGCTCATTGCATTCACCAGCGGATTGGTCTGGTAGCAGCTTTCATAATACACCTCA
Organism: uncultured Flavipsychrobacter sp.; assembly: GCA_964430995.1. Classification (GTDB taxonomy): domain Bacteria; phylum Bacteroidota; class Bacteroidia; order Chitinophagales; family Chitinophagaceae; genus Nemorincola. The sequence goes on along the minus strand of CAYSIG010000063.1, from coordinate 4,639 downwards.
CCTGCTACTGTAGGCACACCAAAGCAGTTGCCGTAATGGCCTATGCCCTTTACCACGCCTTTTATCAGCCACCTTGTTTTGGGGTTGTCCACCTTACCGAAACGCAACGAATTCAGCGATGCTATCGGCCTTGCGCCCATCGTAAAAATATCCCTGTGTATACCACCCACGCCCGTAGCCGCCCCCTGGAACGGTTCAATGGCCGAAGGGTGGTTATGAGATTCTATTTTAAACACACAGCCCCAGCCATCTCCTATATCCACCAGACCGGCATTTTCTTCACCTGCTTTTACCAGCAGCTTCGCGCCATCACGGGGTAGTGTTTTCAGCCACTTTATAGAGTTCTTATAGCTGCAATGCTCACTCCACATTACGGAGTACATGGCTACTTCATTAAAATTGGGCGTACGGCCCAGTATTTCCTTTATTTTTTCAAATTCTTCTTCGCGAAGGCCCAGTTTCGTGGCTTGCTCAAGTGTGGCAGTCATACTGCAAACCTACAAATTTTTCAGGGCATGTTCCATCAAGGATTTTTGCAATAAAAAAAGTGGGGATAGCCCCCACTTTTATATATAACATGCTCTTTATATCTCTTACTTCATCACGGTTATCTTCTTCGTCTCCACCTTGCCGCCCTCCATCTGTATCCTCATGAAGTATATACCGTTCGCCATATCGCCTACCGGTATGGTTATGGTCTTGCCCGCATCATTTACCGCTTTCATTACCCTGCCTTGCAGGTCTACGAGCTGCACACCGGTTATGGCGGCTTCGGTCGCCACAATATTTATCACATTGTTCGTAGGGTTAGGGTAAACAAGCACATCGCCACTCTGCAGATGGTTATCCATAATACCTACTCCGGGAAGAACTGCCGAGCCGAGATAAAAACCTGTCCCCCCTGCCGATACATCTGTCATCATCATGCTGGCAAGTTGTGTGGTGCCTGCAGTTGTCAGCGACCAATTGCTGGTCGAGGCCGCAGAGCCATAGGTGTACACTTTAAAGCTGCTCGATGTAGCACCGGGGAAGCTGCTTGCCGGGCTTGGGTCCACTGGGTTCTTTGCGGTGTACATGCGGTAATCAGCCAATGCCGCAGCACCGGGCACACTGCCATTCACATCTGCCGTATCCTGCGCCAGGAAAGGGAACATCACTTCTACTGCACTCGTCGGGTTCACCGTAGTGGTTACTTTCCAGTAGCGCTGCATCGTCATGTTAGTAGCTGCCACACCCGAGGTCCCTGCCGGAAAGGTCACCGTATCCGCTCTCCCGCTGCCATAGCCCGGCAGTGTCCCTGTAGTTACCCCGAAACCCGGTGTGTTCAGGTTGCCTATGTTATTGCCGTTCTTCCTCATCATCAGCACCAGCGTATCATCAGCATGGTCTGCCGTATTGTTATCATACCAATAGTAGGTAGTGCTTACCCCGCTCACAAGGTCGGTACATTCCCTGTTAGCGGTCAGTACCTTATTAGATTTTGCGAGTGTGGCGGTTGGCGTATACTTTGCCTGGCAGGATGATGACACTTTATTGCTGATAAAACGCCTGATAGTATCTCCTGGTTGCGGCCCGAAACCATTGGCCAGGTTAATGCCTGTGCTGGTCAGGTGGCAATAACTCATCAGGGTGCCCCCGACTGCCGCCGTAGGATCGCCGGGGTCAGGGCACGAACCCTCCAATGTTGTGCAGCCGTCAATAGCCGTAGTGCCGGTGCCGGGTGGGTTCCAGCAGCATCGGTGCGTATGCGGCGAACCTAATATATGCCCCATCTCATGGCTGGTCATTGAAACGTTCCATGAGTAGGTAGGGAAATTGGTCACCCCGCTGTTGCTTAAATTACAAAAACCATATGGCCCGAAAAAATTAGATGAACTGTAAGACGAACACATCGCCTTCAGCCAGGCAATGCCGCCTAAAGCCCCGTAACCGCCGTTCAGGTGCGTAGACATCAGCAATGCCAGGTCGCAGCCGTGCAGCACATTCTTGGTTACCTTCCCAAACGTATCCAGGTGCCTTTTCGAACTGGATGCCGTAATATTCTGGTAGTTGTCCGATGCCGAATTTACCTGCACATACTTCAGTACGATTGGCACGCCCTCATTCCTGTATATGGTGCTCTGGTTATTGAACAATGCCGTAAGGAAGTTGGTCACGTTCGTCACACTGCTGCCGCGGGTCAGGTAAAGCGCATAGTCGCCCACTTCAAATACCCTTATCTCCGTGCAATTATTGTACACTTTGTTATTTGCTGTGGTGGTGGTCTTTGCCCCCATTTCCATCAGTTCGGTCATATCGGGCAGTTGGTCTGCGTCACACTTAGGGGCGTATTGCGTTATTTTCAGGTCGTTGTCGTTATACAGCACATAATGCGTGTTGTAATCATAATACTCCCCTACCATAGTATTAGGCACTAAGGTATAGTTGCCCTCGCCGGGTATGGAGAATATACCATACACTTCATTCCTGAAGAACGAGAATGCCGCTACCGAGCCCGGTATGCCGTTCACCACACCACGGTAATACAGCCCCGGGGTATAATGGAATGGCTCATCAACATTATGCTCGCCCAGCGTATGCACCTGGAAGTCGTTAGTCAAAAATTCATAGCGCGCCAGGTCTATCGTATAGCTTCCACCATTCACGCCGGGTATCACCAGGTTGATGGCCATCTTTTTCTGCTCCATCAGCGCGGCCACATTGTTGTAGTCTATGGTCAGCGGCTGCACGGCTGCCACATTCTCCAGCAGCGCTTTCTTGTCAAAATTATTGTCTGCCTGCCATATGTTGGTTACCGGTATAAAGGTGTTGGTGCGGCGCACACTGTTTATGAAGGTCTCGATTGCAGTATTATCCTTTGCAAACAGCCCCGCAACAGGAACGCACATCAGCAATAGTACACAACCGGCGAAAAAACGTTTCATATTATTTAATTATGCTTTACAAATTAACAACTTATTTGAAAATTTCAAAATGTCTTGGCTGGTAAAATTAAAAACATAACTGATTATGGGGGATTATATGGGGTGAATTGCAGAATAGCTGTTGTAAATCAGTAAAGCTTGCCATGACACCGCTTTACTAAAGTACTACCCCATTGGGCTATCGGTTAGTAGCCGCTGAGGATAAAGAAACACAAACCATACCCGCACCCCATAGGAGCCACACACACAACACCAGTCATCCGCGAGGAGTGGTGAGCTTTCGCCGAACCAAGCAACCTCACACAACACAAGCACCCAACCCCACTAGTCGAAGGGTCTCCCCTCGTCTTAAACATCTGCAAGTATCCCGCTTGCGAACACCCGGTTTGGCGCAGTGTTCCAAAAATAAAATATGTTGCGCGTCGTCTCCACAATTTTTCACGCCTTACCCTAATCCTTATACAAGTTTTTATACTTTTGATACAAACACCCCCGCTATGCAATATACCAATGAAGACAAACTGAAATTTGAATGTGAAAAGCTGGAGCATGAAATAAAAACCATGAAACGGCCCTTCTACCGCGTTCCAAGCACCTGGTTCGCCGCTATCCCGCTTATCTTTTCCATAGGGGCAAACTACCTTCAATACAACGACAATAAGAGCGTACAACGGGAAGCGGAGATCAAACACCAGCTTACCCTACTGAATATTGAAAAATCAGGGCGGATAAACGACTCTCTAAATAATGTAAGGAACGAGCTGGAAGTAAGGATTCCTCTGGCAAAGGCACAATTACAAGGCGTACTGGATAGCGTTGAGGGAGTAACCAAACAGCTGCAGGCATACGCTGATAATATGACCGCCTCTACGCCACAGGCACAGAAAGCAATAGAGAATATTCAGCATACGGTAAGCAACCTCAGTAAGGCGGGCAAATATGCGGTAGCCAATATTGATGTGCGGAACGCTACATTCAAAGTATCGCCTGTTAAAAATGACCTGCTGGCAAAGCAAAAGGAAAAAGAAGGATTCGGTGCCCTAGTAAATGGGGAATACGATAAGGCCGCAACGGCATTTACTGATGCCGAGAATGCCTACAATGGCTATCATAATGTGTACGAGCTGGCGAGGCTGCTAAAGTCTAAGGCGGGCAACGTACAAGACCCCGAACGCAAAAAAGAATTGCTGAAAATAATAGTCGCTAAGTACGCCACATATGCCGCTCCGGAAGTTGTAGAAGCATTAAAAAAGCAAATCGATAACTAACCTTAATGCCCATTGGGCCCCATTTGATTGCCAGTCTTTTTGACCTGTGTTTGCTGATGTTTAAGACGAAGGGAGACCCCTCGTCTTAAACATCAGCAAGGATCCCGCTTGCGAACACCCGCTTATACAAAATAAGTGCTGCGCAACACACTCCCCTCCTGTGGTGAGCAATTCGAACTATTAGGAGTGGGACAGCTTTGCAAAACCAGCGTGTTTTGCGAAGCAGGGGTGGTGTACTCATGTATCACAAAACACCATCGGAAAAATCTCTGCTATTCTGTGGCTCAGACAAACTCCTGTAAAATCCACCTCAAACCCGCACCCACACTGCAAACTAAAAACCGTCATGATACAGTTACTGTACCATGATGGTACACCTGCTGTACCGTCATGGTTTTTTTATTTTGCGCTCATCACCTCATTCACGAACTTTATCTCACACCCAAA
>CAYSIG010000062.1:0-21605 GCA_964430995.1 uncultured Flavipsychrobacter sp. | reverse complement strand
GTTATGCTTCACCAAAAAACAGGAAATATATAAAAAACTATTGTGTTTTATCCCTGCCTCTCTCAGAAAAACAAAAAACTGGGGAAACACCTCTCTATTTGCCCGTAATTCACCATCCGGCAAAAGCAGAGGCGAGGCTTAATGCTGAGCAGATGAGCTGTTATTACTGCAGTGGATCCCCATAACCTAGCCAACCTGAGAAATAACGCTAAAGTACGAATTACTTATAGCGCGTCAGCAAAGATTGCTGACGGATGGAACTCCGGGAAATATTTTGCCGGTGCGGTATATATAGGATATTCACTGTGAACAATTCAGTAGTGGGCGAGAAGAGGGAAATGCAGGTAGTTTCCAACTTGCTGTAGCCAAAAGATTCCTGCTTAAGAAATCACTGATGGCAAAATCGGGAATTATAATATAGATTGAGAGGGCTCGCGGCAAACAACTATTGTACTATCTGTGGGGCCTTATGCCAAGGAGGCCTTCCTTTCATTCTGACGTTCTACTTCATGCATTCCCTGGTATTCAGTGCTGAAATTCGGATTCTTTGATTTGATCTTGTAGAAGAACTGCATACCAGGCTTTGCAATTACTCTTAAAGGAGGTGCATTTTCTACTACGGGAGTTTCAAATTGCTGCATAAAGAAATTGCTTATTTCGAAAGGCAATGAACTCGCTTCAATAACATCTCCAATTGTAAGTAAAGTAGCTCTCCTTATTACATTTTTAAGCTCACGGATATTGCCATGCCATACATAGTTCATCAGCATATTTTCGACTTCTTCAGTAAAGCCCTTTACACACTTTCCAAGTTCCACATTTGTATGTTTCAGAAAATGGTGCGCAAGAAGCAATATATCCTGTTTGCGTTCATTCAATGATGGTAATGATATTGTGAACTCATTAAATCGGTGATATAGGTCTTCTCTGAATTTCCCCCCACTTGCAGCATCACAAAGGTTAATGTTACTGGCTACAAGAATACGAACATCAATGTCTATATCCTTGTTGCCGCCGACCCGCCTTATTTTCCGCTCCTGCACCACACGTAGCAAAGATACCTGTATCTCATAAGGCAGGTTACCTATTTCATCAAGAAAAATAGTCCCCCCATTCGCTATTTCCAGACTTCCTATTTTTTGATTAAGCGCCCCAGTAAACGAACCTTTTTCATGTCCAAATAATTCACTTCCCGAAAGTTCTTTTGACAAAGCACCGCAATCAATTGCCACAAATGGCATGCCCGCCCTTTTACTTTTTTGGTGTATTTGTTGTGCGATTACTTCTTTCCCGCTGCCGCTCTTTCCATATATAATCACGCTGAAATTTGTGGGGGCAACAAGGTCTACTTGCCGGGCGATTTCAACCAATTCTAAACTGATGCCGGTGATATACTGTTCACTATAATTGCCACGATCTTCAACAGCACTTTTAGCCTTGCTTTTATATGCGAATGGCACAGCCGTTTCTTTCTGGTGCTCCGAGAACGCCTTTTTGATAGCATATAGTATTTTATCCGGGAATAATGGTACTGTAATATAGTCATATGCCCCTGTTCTGAGTACTTCCACTGCTTCGGTAACATTATTGTCTCCGGTGAAAATGACTATAGCCAGAGGGTGTGTTTCTTTTATTCTGCCCAAGAATTGAATACCGGTCATATCATCAAGTCTGAGATCACATAAAACAAGGCCCGGCTTATTTTTTTTCAACCATTGCATTGCGGAATGTCCATTCTCTGCACCAGACACTGAATAATCATTATTTGTAAGAAGTCTGATAGTCAACAGGCGCTTATCGGTATCATTAGTTACAACAAGTATCTTGTGCATATATTATTTTTAAGTGTGATAGTATTTAAATTAGCTATTTAATATTATGCCCATACAGCCCTGATCTGGGCAGTTGGCGTTTGCATTTGTTGTCGATATTTGGATACTGTACGCCTGGCTATTTTGTAACCTTTCAGAGATAATATATTTACCAAGTCCTGGTCAGTATAGGGCTTCTTTTTATTTTCAGACCCAATAGTATCATCCAATAATGATTGAATCACTTTATTGCTGATCATTTCTCCATATTTATCCGCAATGCCTTCGCTGAATAATTTCTTAAGAAAGATGAGACCGAATGGAGTATCTGCATACTTATTACCCGTTATCCTGGAAATTGTCGAAATATCTAATCCAATTCTTTCTGAGATATTTCTCAAAACCATAGGCTTCAAATACTTTATGTCACCAGTGATAAAATATTCATGCTGTATTCCTACAATGCATTGCATGATGCGCATCATAGTTTCTTCTCTCTGCTTTACGGCATTCACAAACCATTGGGCACCACTTAATTTGCTTTTTACATATTGGCTGGCAGCTTTATCTTTGGAAGTTATGTGGTTGGCAAGCTGGTCATAAAGTATTTGATTTACAAATAGGTTCCCCGTCTTGCTTGAGCATAAAACGACCTGAACTCTATCGCCATAATTTGTGATGACGAAGTCTGGTATTATTGTTTGTTTTGGGTCATGTTGATTTGTTTCACTTACAGGATAAAAATTCAGAGTTGCAATAAGGCTCAACACTTTCTTCAATTCTTTGTCATCAATTTTTAATGCTTGCTGCAGTTTTTCAAATTTACGCTGTGTCAGCTCTTCATAATGATTCTGTAACAACCTGATTGCATTCTCTACTTCCATATTTTTTGCGCTAAAACTACGTAGTTGCGCTAACAGGCACCCCTTTATATTAACTGCGCCAAGGCCAATAGGGTCAAGCGATTGAACTATTTTCAGTCCTTTCATGATTATGTCGGTTTCAATGATTTTTTTAAAATGAAAGGACATATCATCAGCTACTTCATCCAGAGACTTGTCCATTAATCCGTTAGCGTTAAGTATATCGACTATGTATTCCGCCGTAGCTATGTCTTCCTGGCTAATCTTCAATAGATGTATTTGTTGTTTTGCTTCTTCTTTGAATGTAACCTTATTTACTATAGCTGATATTGGGGCTGTTCCTGAATCAAAATAGTTTTGATATTCTGATTTGTAATCAGGGTGGTCATCATATATATATTCTTCTGAAGACTCAAAATCCCGCACATCGTCTTTCGATAATTTCGTATCGTATACCTCCTCTGTAGTTTCCTGACGAGTATCCAGAAATGGATTTTCTGCCAATTCATTCTTCATTCTCTGCTGCAATTCTAATGAATTGAGGAAAAACAGGTTTAACATTTCAATTTGCTGTGGCAGAATTCTTAACTGTTGCTTATGCGCCTGGATTTGTGTTAACATAGTGTGTATTTATACTGCAAAGATTGGGGGCGTTGTGATGATAAGCGTTACATAACAACCTAAATGATTTACATTATTCATATCATGGATAGTGTTACGGCAAATCAACTATAGTGATTCTTTGAATGCTTCATTTTTTTTAGCTTCATCAATAGAATGCGAAGCACCGAAGTGTCCATCTTTTTCTGACAAGTCACTTAATTTCAGATAGAAGTCTTTTAAAATATTTAGTTCTGCTGTTGTCATATCTTCAATATTCAACACTCTGTTACTTGCCCCTTTTGTTGCCGCTATCAGTTCATTGAGCTTTAGTTGTAGTGATAGTGTATCCTTACTTTGAGCCTGTTGAAGAATGAATATCATCAGGAATATTATGCCAGTCATGATTTTCTCCCACACGACAGCGTAGTTGTATAGGTCGCCGAAAAGGCCCCAAAGAAAAATACTGATAAACGCGATAATAAATGCTAACGGGTTACTTGTAATATTGCATACAATTGTAGAAAACTTCTGCGTAAATGCATGCAGCACTTTTATGTTTTCATGGCATTCTTTTTTGAAATTCATTTTTATATTTTTTTACCCGAGCACAATGCAGGACTAAATATTAAAGTATCTTTCTTCCCTGAATGATCCGAAGTATTACAGCAATAATTGCAATAACTAACAGGATATGAATGATGCCGCCGGCGCCGTATCCAACAAACCCCACGAGCCAGCCGACAATAAGAATGATTGCGATAATGTAAAGTAAATTTCCCATAATGTTTGTTTTATAAGTTACTGATTTTTATGTTTGCGAAAGCCTTCATGTCTTAAACGCCTTTAAGGATTTAGAAGTAGAAACGGTACCCTAATGTTGCCTGATACCACACATTTTTGTAACGAGGGGTTGCAGAGGTGCCATCCCCATTATTGTTTTGAATATCCCAGCCTAATCTTGCACCCAATACAAAGTGCCTGATAGTAACATCTGCGCCACCTACAAAGCATAATGTATTCTTACGAATATTATCATTTTTGAATTCCTTCTCTTGCAATGAGCTTGATGCTGTTGTTTTGAATTCGTCGGTTTGTTTAATAAGGTATGAATATTGTGGTCCAGCAAGAACAGTTATGAATTCCAAAGGCTTAAACGCAAAAAACAGAGGAATGTCAATATAGCTGGTGGTGCGTGTAAACTCATAGCTACTGCCGAAGAAACGACCGGTAGCATGGAAGCCCTTCTGGGAGAATAGAACTTCTGGTTGCACACCAAAATACCTCCCGATAGGTATAGCAAAGTATGCACCGGTAGCAAATCCAAGTTTTGGATCCGCATCAAACTGCTCCCCCTTGGAGTCGTATACATTCGATAGGTTTGCACCTGCCTTAAAGCCAAACTGGAACTTTTCGCGAACATCAGTGGTGCTCTTCTGAGCATTTGAGTTAGCTGCTATTGATGCAGTGGCAATAAATAATAATAATATTTTTTTCATTTCTGATGATTTTTGAATGCTTATATAATGATTCTACTATCCTTATTTAGAACTTTTGGCTGTTAAATCTTTAAACGAGTTTCCGAGGTCAACCATACTCTTACTGAAGTCGGTTTTGAAGGTTTCCCATTTGTCTTTTCCCTCTGCTTTGTAGTCTTCCAGTTTTTTCTTCATGTCGCTGTTCTTTTGCTCCAGTGCGGTTATCTTGTCTTGATAGTCCTGTTTGGCGTCTCGTTTCTGGTCTTCGACCCTCGCTTTGAACTCAGCAATACTTTTTTCATTGTCGGTTATCTTATCCGCAGTTTCTTTGCGATAACTTTCGATATCCGCGAGATACTCTTCATTGGCCTTTTCTAAATTTCTATTCGCCTCTGCTACGTCATTTTGTGCGTTTTCTACCTTTTGTCCGGGGGTATCACAACCTACAATTGCTATGCCGGCAATAAATATGAATACGAATGCTACAATGGTGTTTTTTTTCATTTTATTGTTTGTGTTTAGGTGATTAGTTTAAAGAAAATGAGATTATAATTCGGAGATGATCTTGTGTATCTGCTCTTTTGTTTTGCCGAGTTTCGTTTGTAACCTACCCAGCAGTTCGTCATTTTTACCTTCTGCCAGCAATAAGTCATTATCTGTTAGCATAGCAAATTTTTGTTTCAGCTTACCTTTTGTCTCGTTCCAGTTACCTTTCAACTCCGTTATGTTTGTCATGATTATTTTTTAAACGTGAAGTACTTTTCACAGCACAAAGGTGCGCTACTTATTACCTGTAAGCATTACATAACTCCCTCAATAAGTTGTATCATTCATAGTTTTATTAGACTGTCCCATAACCTTAACACATCCGAATTATGTAACAAGCACCATAGATTCTATAATAGTCCTTTATTTGTAACATCGGACTTTTCTGATGCGAATTTCATTCACATTTGTACCGCAGGTAGTGGAAATAATAGTTACTGAAAAGGGGAAAAATGAAAGGATATTGATTGAGTTTGCAATCGCAATGTTCTGCGGGATTAGTTTGGTTTCCTAGCAGGTTTATGTTAACCACCGACCACTCAGGCCTGTATGTTCATTTAGCTGCTCCCAGCCCAGACATATTAGGATAGGGGTAGATTGACGGGAAAGTGGGGCAGCTACGATTCGAATACCAGGCGTTGGGTTGAACCACCAAATCGTGACGACCGGCACAAAAAAGGCCATTGGAAGAGCTTCTTACACGGATATTCATGAAAAAAGGGCATTGGCAATGCCGGGATGAAAAGGAGGTGAAAATCATGAATAGTGTAAAAGAATAGCGCTATCAATAGCGTATTCTTTTATCCATAGGCTATTATTTCGTATTGTTTTCTATTCTGTCTCTCTCTTTTTTGTCTTTTTGTTTCTTCATTCTTTTAAAGTATCCCCTTAAAAGAAAATTGTGGCTAGCAGCATCCATATTCTGCTTGAGTCCGCTGGTACTCTGCTTAAGGTTTACGATTGTCTTATCTATATTTCTCGCAAAAGAACTGTCCATTAGCAATTTTCCTATCGTTCCATTTCCTTCGCGTATATTACCTATGATGATTGCAAGATCATCCGTAATATCTGCAGCGTTGTCGGCAGTTATCTTTATTTTTTCAAGTATGTCGTCGATGCCAACAGGAACCGCTGTTGCGATTATATCATTATCCGCAATCTGTGGTTGGCCGGTTGTTCCAGGCACAATAGAAATTATTTTGTTTCCCATTAGCCCATCAGAACCTATTATTGCGGTGGCATTTTTTTTAATGAATTTTTTCGTGTTTTTATTTATTACCATCACCACGCTCACTGACGTATCGGTAATTTGCAAGATGCTCTCGACAATCCCTACGTTAATGCCCGAAAAACGCACATTGTTCCCTACCTGTAGCCCGCTTATATCTTCAAATACGCCGCTTACTTGAAATGTACTATTGAACAATTGCTGCCTCTGGCCCACAAAGTAAATGCCAATAATAAACAATACAATACTAGTGGAAATTAGTATTCCCAATCTAAGTTTATTTCCTGTTTGCTTTTCCATATTTGGTTTAATTAAAAAACGAGCGCACCCACTCATCATTTGATTCTGATAACTCTTTAAAAGTTCCTTCTGCAATAGATGTTCCGTCTTTAATGACAATCATACGATTTGCTGTAATCCGAGCGCACTCTACATCATGCGTTATAATAACAGAAGTTGTAGTGTATTTTTTTTGTATGTCCAGAATCAATTTGCTGATCTCTTTCGATGTAATAGGGTCGAGGCCCGTTGTAGGCTCATCATAAAGTATTATTTCAGGTTTCAGTATTAATGTTCTGGCAAGCCCAACCCGTTTTCTCATGCCACCTGAAAGCTCGGATGGCATTTTGTCAATGGCCCCTTCCAGCCCCACATTTTTTAATGCTTCGATAACCAAAGCGTCAATTTCTTCGCGCGGCATTCTTAAATCACGAAGCGGGAACTCAAGGTTTTCTTTTACGGTCATAGAGTCGTATAACGCTGCACTTTGAAACAGAAACCCGACTTTTTTCCTTACGACGTTTAATTCTTCATTATTGAGTGCCGACACATTTTTGCCTAATAGCACCACACTTCCCTGATCCGGCTCAATTAAGCCAACCAGGCATTTTATCAATACAGATTTGCCACTTCCTGATTTACCTAAAACAACAAGGTTCTCACCTTTTTCAATTTTTATACTAATATCCTTCAGTACATCGTTGTTACCGAATGATTTTTTTAAATGCGCCACTTCTACTACTATCGTTCCCATTTTTAATTAGATAAACAGACTTGTTATTTGAACGGCTATCATATCAAGAATAAATACTGATAATGACGCCAATACAACGGCGGCATTTGAAGCCTGTCCCACACCCTCAGTACCTTTAGTCGCGTTGTAACCCTTATAACAGCCAATAATCCCTATTGAAAATCCAAAGAAAATTGTTTTAATAATTGATGGATAAATATCTGCGAATACTAATTTTCCTATTGCCTGTGAAAAGAACAGATGAAAACTAACATCTCCTTCAAGGTTAACACCTACGAAAGCGCCATATATTGATATGCCATCGGCTATAATTACTAATACGGGCAGCATAAATGTAGCTGCAATCACTCTTGTTACCACAAGATATTTGAACGGGTTTATTCCGGAGACCTCCATTGCATCGATCTGTTCGGTTACTTTCATTGAAGCTAATTCTGCCCCTATTCCTGAGCCTACCTTTCCGGCAAAGATTAACGCAGTGATCATTGGCCCAAGCTCCCGCACAATAGATACAGATACCATTGCCGGCAACCATGATTCGGCTCCAAATTCAGCAAGCGTTGGCCGCGACTGTATGGTAAATACCAGTCCGATTATGAAACCTGTGATAGCTATCAGAGGGAATGACTTATATCCTATTAAGTAGGATTGTTTTGCGATCTCGTTGAACTCGTATGGAGTTTTTAAGGCCTCTTTGAAAAAACGGAGCGAGAATATTGCTACCCGGGCAACTTCTTCAAAAAAGTCCTTCAGCGATTTTACATAAGAATTACCAGATGGCCCTACCACATCTTTTGATGTTGAATTTTCAATAGTTTTAAGATGAATGGACATTATATATCAGTTAAGTATTCTCAGCTAACGCTGTTTATGTTTCACAATAGAAAATTTGGTGGCACTTGGAACCACATTGCCTAGTAAAAAGCCCCACGGTTTCAGCGGTTCTATATGATCAAATATGACTTTCATAATTGCCGTTAGGGGAATTGACAAAAACATGCCCGGGATGCCCCATAGCGCGCCACCGATCAAAACCACAATGACGGATATAAGCGCATTTATTTGCACCCTTGATGCGACGATTTTCGGAATAACATAGTTATTGTCAATGAACTGAATAATAATGTACAGAACAAAAACGAGAACAGAATATATAGCGGAATCTTTCGTTACAAAGGCGATAATCATAGGCACAGCCGTAGCAACAATACCTCCAATGTATGGGATAATATTGAGGATGGCACCGGTAACACCGAGAATAATGGCGTAGTCAATGCCCAATAGAAGTAGGCCCAATGAATTTAGTACGGCTACAATTATCATTTCGAAGAATAGGCCTACCAAGTAGGTTTGTATAATTTTTTTAGAATTGACCAATACCTCTGCCACTGCGTTATGGTGTTCAGAAACAAATAGTTTTCGGGTAAAGTCAAGTAGCAATGCTTTATAGTAAAGGATCATGAAGAGATAGACCGGCAGAAGGGTTGCGACCACAAGTATTCGGCCCACACCATTAAGGCTTTCACCAATAGCAAAATTACTGATAGTCTTACTTTGTGTGTCTTTTATCCAGTTAAGTATTTTCGACTCCCGGATATTGAATTTTTCAGAGATCCAATGTACCAGATCCGTACTAGCCAGATCAAATTTTATTTTGAGCTGTGGGTACGTTTCGCTGAACATAGTTACCTGCGAGGAAACAATATAAAGAACGCCAAGCACTGCTATAATAGCAAGGGTTACAGCTATTGAAATGGAAATTATTTGATTTACTTTTTTTCGGACCAGGAAATTGACCAGAGGGTTTAATAAAATGGCAATAACCGTTGCATATACAATTGGGATAATGATATCCTGACCTATATACATGGTATATACGAAAGCGAAAACGCTAATAAATATTAGCGCTGCTTTCGCATAAAAAGGTATTTTAAACAGTGTATTCATTTACTTATAAGAAGCTAGAAATAATTGAGTTGTTTATTTCGGTTGGCCGGCAAGAGGTGGCATACCTGCAGGGTTGCTTACATTCAGGTTACGCTGTTTGTTTGCATCAGGGCCATCAGATTGTGGGCTTGCACAACCTTCATAAGGTGCGCGATTGCTCTTCGCTACATTATTACCTACATAGCAGGCCTTTTTACCGCTTGTTCTCAGATAATCCTCCTCATACAAACTATAGGTAGTATTAACGTATGATTGATTTTGAGGAACGGTCTTATCAATATACCCATGATTATTGTCTACTGTCACATAGTCAACTTGCTCTGTTTCCTGGGCTTCTGGTTGGTTTGCTGCGTAATTGTAATGTGTGGAATTATACAATCCAGGTATTTCACAACAAATAAAATATCCATGGGTATTATTCTTGCATACTTTGAAATTTTCGGCATACTCAGTTTTATAACATGAAACTGAATTTTTGTCCTTGGAAACCCGGCAAACGTGGTTTTGCTTAATGCCACAGGTTGTAGTTTGTTTAGGCTGTTGCGCATTGGCACCACCATAGGCAAATCCTGTCATTATCAAAGCCACCAGTATCTTTTTCATCGCTTTTCGTTAAATCGTGAATGATTTTTCACATTGTAAAGGTCTGCCGCTTCAGGTTGGTTAACGTTACACAACAATGAAAATGATTTGCATCATTCACGGGTGAACATTCCTGTTATAAAAAATGCGGGAACAGGTTTCCCTGTTCCCGCATATCAAAATACATACGAATATTATTTACCCTCGGTTTGCTTGTTTACCTCTCTTTGATGCTTGTTCACCCTTCTTTGCTTTTTATGCATTTTGCGTTCTTTTTTATCCACTTTATCTTGCTGGTCATTGAGCTTCTCCTGGGTCGCATTTAGTCGCTTTTTTTTCCTGTCAGCCCTTTTCTGTATCCGCTCTTCCTTTTTGGTTTGTTTAACCTCCTGTTGTGCAAATGAAGGGGTGCTTCCTGATCCTATGGCTATTAAAGCCATGATGACGTACTTTTTCATAATTATTTTTTGTTTTGGAACTATTCAAACTCAATTTGTAACTGAATTGTTACACTGCAAAGATGGGTTTAACTTAAGCGACTTACTTACATAATTTTATAAAACAATTACATTATTTGCAGTTCAGCTATCTTTTATAAATTAGTAACCTTTCGATAATATATAACCAGGGAAGATGGCTTGTAATTTGGCCTGTGTCAGAGGCTTTTCGATATAACCGGATACCAAGGGGGCATCGTCTGCTTTTTGTTTGTCCTCTGGAGTAACAGACGATGAAAGCAGGTATATTTTAAGCTGTTGCTTTTGCAACGCAGGGGATTCACTCAACATTTCCAGTATATCCCAACCATTTAGTGCCGGCATATTGATGTCGAGAAACAGAACGGCATTTTTTGCCCCCTGTCCAGAGTATACCTCATTGATGTATTCAAACCCTTTGTTTGCATTGAGGTAGATGTCAACCTTTGCACCCGGCATTTCACATAGTATTACTTGCTGGCATATTACATTATTGATAAAATCATCATCAATAACAATAAAGTCAGGCATCATATATTCTGTCCTATTTTCAGTCTCCTTGATCATTTACTTCAAATTCTATTGTGAACGTAGTTCCTTTGTTTACCTCACTGGAAACAGCTATTGTTCCTCCAAGTGTCTCAACCTGCGTCTTTACCATAAATAGGCCCATGCCTTTCCCCTCAACATGGTCATGGAAGCGTTTATATAATCCGAACATGTCTTTGCCTTTCCTCTTCATATCGATACCAAGCCCATTGTCTTTAAAAATCAGGACAATCTTATCCCTTAGTCGTATACTGGTGATTTCAATAACTGGCGTAACCTCATGTTGCCTATACTTAATGCTGTTAGATATAAGATTGTAAAAAATGCTGTATAAATAACTTTTAATTGTCAGTATCTCATCTAATCTGGTAAAATCACCATTGATTTGAACTTGACCTTCTTTGATTACGTTGTCAATACTTATTTTGATTTCATCCAGTATTGTTGTGAATTTTACGCTTTGTTTTTTTTCGTTGATCTCGTGCTTTAGTTCCAAAATGTAGTTGATGTCCCTGATCACATTGTCGAGGTTTTTAGCAGCTAAGGACATATAGCTGATGATTTTTTTATCATCATTATTAAACCCTATTGTTTCTATTACATTAGTTAAGCCTAGTATGTTGGCTACTGGTGCCCTTAAGTTGTGTGATACTATGTAGGAGAATTGCTCCAGGTTCTTGTTCCGCTGAATAATGTCCGCTACCATTTTTGTGCGTTCGGCTTCAGCATGTCTTTGTTTGGTTATGTCTATCGTGATACCCAATACCGCTTTCTCATTTGTACCAGCAACCGTAAATGGCACTTTTACTATATGCAATAGATGGGATTCGCCTTTATTGTCAATGAATGTGCATTCAGGTATTGTTTTGGTTTGGCCTGATGATATTACTTCCCGGTCTTCTTCCATTAATTGTTCCGCCTTGCCCATTATTGTGGCTATTTCCGCCATCGGCTTATTCATTACCTGCTGTGGTGTGAGCCCAAGAAGAGATGCGTAACTTTTATTTATGAATACAAATTTGCCATTATAGTCCTTAACAAATATTGATTGAGGTATCAGGTCCATTATCTGGCGAAGGTTAGTCTCAGATTGGGCCAGTGCATCCTCAGCTTCTCTTGTTTCTGTTATATCATGGACAACGCTGTATAAACTAACTGGCGTTCCCTCGGTATCAAATTCAAAATGAGCCTGGGAAAATATATGTCTTATCGCGCCGTCTTTTCGAATGATCCGGTGATGAAATGCGGTATTGCTTTCCCTTTCCCGCTCCTTTTTTGTCACTTTCATTACATACTCGAGGTCTTCGGGGTGAATGAACGATAACCAGGTTTGATACGATTGAATATTATCGTCCGGGGAGAGGCCGTATATTCTGCACGCTTCTTCAGACCATACTCCATTACCGGTTAAGAAATCGAGTTCCCAATTACCGTAATGGGCAATAGCCTGGGCTTGCTTTAGACGTAATTCGTTATAAATTGCTTTGTCTTCAATTTGCTTCCGCTGTTTATCTTTCTCGAAAACATCCAGTGCAAAAGAAATGTCGTTGGCAGCTTCTTCAAGCAGTACAATGTCTTTGTAGCTGAAGAAGTCTTTTTCAGAAGATATTACATTAAGAACAGCGACAATTACCCCTGATTTTTTAATTGGCAGAACCATGCCCGAACGCCATCCACGTTTGGAACTAAATGGCTGCCAATCAACCATCATGGCATCCATTTCAATATTATTGTTTACGTAGTAGTTTCCTGTCTCTATAATGTAGTTGTGAGCGCCTTTTATTGTGTAGTATATTTTAGTAAAGCAGGAGATGTCTTCAGGCAACATTCCACATTCTTCTATAAGCTCCATTTTCTTGTACTCCTGATCAACGGCGCATATCCATGCCAGCTTAAATTTCCCTATTTCAAGCGCAATCCGGCAAACTTCCTTAAAAACAATTTGTTCATTTTTTGAGTGTACAATTGTTTGATTGATCTGGCTAAGAAACGCATAAAGACGGTTTGCGTTAATCAATTCTGCCGCCCGTTTTTCTTTTTCGCCGTTTTGAAAAAGCAGTTCTCTGTTGGCAATAATAAGCTCCGCCGCACGTTTTTCCTTCTCTTCGTTTTGATAAATGAGTTCTTTGTTGGCAATGATCAGTTCTGCTGCACGTTTTTCTTTCTCCTCATTTTGATATATAAGTTCTTTATTAGCTATAATCAGTTCTGCTGCTCGTTTTTCTTTCTCCTCGTTTTGAAAAAGAAGTTCTTTGTTAGCAATAATCAATTCATCAGCTCGTTTTATTTTCTCGCGTTTTTGAAATGCAAGTTCTTTGTTAGCAAGTACCAGTTCCGCTGCACGTTTTTCTTTCTCTTCATTTTGTGGCCTATCCTCCATTGTAGCCCTGCCAGTTTTATTTTGTATTTGCGGCATGATAATAGTTTAAACGTGAAGTATATATCAATAAATAATTTTGTCCAAAGGAGTAACCTACTTTTATACTGGGATTAATATCAGTTGATTGAACGCGCATAGAAGTGTTCTTATAAAAGAGTTAAGTGTGATGGAGAATATTGATACGCAAAGATGAACGTATTAGTAACAATACGCATTACATAACTTTAATAGAAAGTTGTATGATTCATATATCCGAATGGAGAATAGGGCAGGAAAAATTTACATCCTTTCTACGTACCAGGTAAGTTCGTTTTCCATTTTTTTGTATCGGTAAATCGTGTCTATGATATTTTGCAAACGAAGAAACGCTGTTTCGCTCTTTACAACATAGTCAAATGCTTTGTGGTGCATACAATTTACAGCTACTTCGATCTTATCCTGGGAGGAAAGAATTATAACAGGAATGTCCGGGTTTATCGCTTTTATTTTATCAAGGGTGACCATCCCGTTCATAGCACTTTCAACAACTCCGTTGAGATGATAGTCCAGAATGATTACATCGGGGTTGCCTGATATATTTTGCAGGCAAAGTTCCCCTGTGGCATACGTTTCTATCTGAAAGCTATCGTACTGCATAAATTCTATTGCTAACAATTTCAGGAATACAGCATCGTCATCTACAAGGAATATTTTCACCTTTTCCGCTTTCATAAGTTGTTTTTTTTGATTGTATTAAACTCTTCTTCCAATTCTGCGCAAGCCTGCTCGCAAACCTGTTGCAGCTTTAGAAGGAGGTCTGGTATACCGTCAGACTCATGCTGAATTTTGGCATAGTGTTGAATTTTCTTTGCTACATCAATGTAGTCGTCGCTTATACCCATTATTGAAAATGACGGGAGAATTTTGTGAACAGTGGCATCTAATAATTTCCAGTCTTTATCGAGCAAGCTTTGCTTCATTGTCCTAATCAATGGTGGCGTCTGTTCCAGATAGGCAGCAATCATTTCCATCATTAGTGCGGGATTTGATTTGGTGCGCTGCGATAAGTAATTCAGATCTGTATATTTTACTTTGGCAACCGGAATGCCTCCGTTTGAATCCTGTGTAACGGGTTTTAAAATAGCAGGTTTTTTAACCTGCCCCATTATTTTACTGTAAAGCAGCCTTTCATCTACAGGCTTGGCTATATAATCGTTCATGCCCACGGCTTTACATTTAGCAAGGTCTACTGTTGTAACATCTGCGGTCAGCGCGATTATAGGAATACTCAATTTCATTACGTTTCTTATATAATGAGTGGCCTCAAACCCATTCATTTCAGGCATTTGAAGATCCATTAGAATTATATCGTACACTTTAGATTGCAGCCGTTCTATGGCTATTTTGCCATTCGCTGCAATGTCACGCTCAAATCCGAAATCATCAAGCAATGTTTTCATCAGTAACTGATTTAGAGCTATGTCTTCTACAACCAGTACTTTAATGTTTTTGTTTTCAGTCTTTGGTTCCATAATTTCCGTTTCAACTTCAGCAGCCTCCCTAGTCTTGTCGAAACTTAGTGTGAAACTAAATGTAGAACCCTCGTCCGGTTTACTTTTTACACTAATGCTACCCCCCTGCGATTCAACCAACTGTTTTACAATCGCAAGGCCTAATCCGGTGCCCCCATACAATCTTGATGTGCCGCTTGATGCCTGCTGAAAATTTTCGAATATTTTTTCAAGCTTACTTTCAGGAATGCCAATGCCGGTATCGGTAACCCCAAATTGTATTGTCACTTTATTTTCATCTTCATTAAGCAGCCGCACTTTTACTGTAATTTTTCCTTTTGTCGTAAACTTCACAGCATTACTTACAAGATTCAGGATGATTTGGTGCAAACGAACAGGGTCGCCAACTAATACTTCCGGGATATTATTGTCATATTCTTTAACCAGTTCTAAATTCCTTTCCTGAATTTTTGTTTCAAACAAATGCAACATGGCTGCAATAGACAGTGACAATTTGAATGGCGTTTGTTCAAATATCATTTTGCCTGCATCCACTTTGGCTAAATCGAGAATGTCATTAATAAGCACAATTAACGCGTCGCCGCTCATTTTTATTGCTGTAAGGTACTCTTTTTGTTTAGCTGTAAGGTCTGTTTTTAACACCACTTTGGTAAAGCCTATGATAGCGTTCATAGGCGTGCGTATTTCATGGCTCATGTTCGACAAAAACTGTTGTTTTGACTTAACGGCTTCTTCAGCCAAAGACATAGCCCTCTCAGCTTTATCCTTCGCATCTTCCGCAAAGACTGTTGCCAGCTCTGCTAATACTTTCGCTTCTATCAACTCTTTTTCATTTCTCTTTTGCTCTGTGATATCTCTTGCTACCACAACAATGCCAAGTACGTTTCCTAGTTCGTCTTTATATATAGAACCATTAAACAATACATCTGTAAGCTTATGATCCTTTATAGTTAATGGATAATCTGCTACAAAGCCTTTAGCAAAAACTTCCTGGTAACCTTCCCTGGCTTTATCCGGCTCAGTAAAATATGTAAAAAAATCAGTGCCGATTAATTCCTCGCGCGATTTTCCAGTGATGTCCATGGAAGCATTATTTATATCAGTGATCTTTCCTTCAGGGCTGATAGTAAACAATGGGTCAAGGCTAGCCTCTATCAGGCTTCGTGCATATTGAGCAGCTAGTTTTACTGAGTAGTTAGATATCTCGAGCTCTTTATTGGTAATTTCACGTTTTTCTTTCTCTTTGTTTTGAAAGCCGAGTTCAATATCTGCAATAACTAACTCTGCGGCGCGTTTCTCCTTTTCTGCCGTTTGAAATACAAGCTCTTTGTTGGCAATAGCCAACTCATCAGCCCGTTTTTCTTTCTCGTCGTTTTGAAATGCAAGCTCTTTGTTGGCTATAATTAACTCATCAGCCCGCTTTTCTTTCTCAATATTCTGAAATGCAAGTTCTTTATTGGCAATAACTAACTCATTAGCCCGCTTTTCTTTCTCAATATTCTGAAAGGCAAGTTCTTTATTGGCAGCACTTAACTCTCTGGCAACCATTACTACTCCCAATACCTTGCCATTCTCATCTTTAAATACTGATCCATTAAATATTACATCAGTAAGCCTGTTATGTATGTCCCTGAGAGTAAGAGGAAAATCAATAACAGATCCTTTGGAAAACCCATCCTGGTATAGTTCACATGCTTTTTGCGTTTCAGTAAAATACTTACTAAAATCAGTTCCCAAAAGCTTCTCCTTCAGTATGCCAGTCATGTTGGCAGCTGCTTGGTTCATATCAGTGATCTGCCCATTGGCATTTATTGCAAATAACGGATCCAGGCTGGCCTCGATCAAGTTGCTCGCATACTGGGGTTCATGTGACTTTGTCCTTTCCATTTTTTTTATTTTACTCGCCTATCTCTTCTATTGGGGTTCTTCTTTTGTTCTTTAACTGTTTGAAATGGGAGGGGGACAGTCCCGTAATTTTTTTAAATTGATTTGACAAGTGTGCAACGCTGCTATAATTCATCTTCCACGCTATTTCTGTCATGTTCAATTCGTCGTAAATGATTAATTCTTTTACCCGCTCAATTTTATGAGCTATCATAAACTGCTCTATAGTGGTGCCTTGTACCTCCGAAAATAAATTAGCCAGGTAAGTGTAATTGTGATCTAGTTTTTCACTCAGAAAATCAGAGAAATTTACATTGCTTTCACCATCTGAATGATGAACCACCTCTATTACGGTATTTTTTATCTTTTCAATTAAGATAGCTCTTTTGTCATCCATTAATTCAAGCCCGGAGGTATGCAGTGCATTTTTCAACAGCTCACGCTGTTCCGGAGATATGTTTTCCATGATCTCAACTTCGCCCAGGTCAACGACAATAAAATGCAGTCCAAGTTTTTTTAGTTCTTCCTTCACTGCCATCTTGCAGCGTGCACTAACCATATATTTTATGTGTATCTTCAAGTATGCATGTATATTTAAATGTTAACGTACCGCCATATCAGTAACGCTGATATTATTGATAGGTAATTCTATAAAGTTACGATGCTTTAATGCGGCAATTATTGTAAGACTTCCGTAAAAAGTTATACGATTTACTGTTTTTATGTTATTTCAGGCAATCAAAAAGCATCGTCAAGTGTTTAGCTTAACGATGCCTGGTGACAAAAAACAGGATTAAAGGGCTGCGATGATTGTATGCAGTTCTTCTTTAGTTTTCCCGATTTTCACCTGAATCTTTGCAAACATTTCGTCTTTCTTGCCATTTTCATAATGCAGGTCTGCATCAGTTAAAGTAGAAAATTTTGCTTTCAGTTTACCTTTTTGCTCATTCCAGTTACCGCTTGCGGTTGTTGTGCCGCTGGCAGTATTTGATGTGGGTGTAGCAGATGCTGGTGTTTCTGTTTCAGCGTGCTCAGTTGCCGGAGTTGATGTGGCGCTTGTTGGGTTAGTTGCAGTCGGTGTTGTGACTACTTTTGGTGTTGTTGATGCCGGCACTTCTGTTGTATTGGACATTTTGATTGATTGAATTTGTAACAGAATTATTACTTTGTAAAGTTGAGTGTTATTTGTCGGGAAGCCATTACACAATTAACCAGATGATTTTCAATATTCACAGGTTTGCAATGGTATTTACCTATTTTTCCCCAACCGTCAGGTGCAAAAAAAGTGAGGCCTCGATAAATTGAGGCCCCTCTTTTTGTGAAACTAAAACAATTGTTATAACTGATCCCGGAATTAACTATTTTTTGCCGGTAAGTATTATTACCCGCCTGTTTAACCTTCTGCCTTCTTCTGTCGCATTAGATTCTTCAGGTTTGTCCTCACCGTGGCTGTACATTTTTATACGTCCGGGGTTAACACCCTTTTTAGTAAAATACGACTTAACGGCCTGCGTGCGCCTTTCAGATAGTTTCTGATTGTACCCGTTTGTGCCAACGAGGTCCGTATGTCCATCCACTCGGATAACTATATACTCATCATCTTTCATCTCTTTGTATGCTTTATTCAGTATTGGATAATACTCACTGTTTATTTCTGATTTGTCAAATTCAAATAGAACAGTCGAAGACATATCTGCTTCCTCTGCAACTTCTACCGGCGCTGGAGGTGGCGGTGGAGCGGGGGTAGGCTTAGGTGCTGATAGTGTGAAATCATCTCCTTTGGTCGTACAAGTATTGCAGGTGAGCACTATATCAGAATAGTTGCCCTCACACAAGCTGTTCATTGTAATAGACCTGTCAGAATTTACAATACCTGTATATGCCGCCTGATCATTGCCATTAAGTCTATAATTGATGGTTACTGACTTACCGGCATACATACCTTCGAACGTGCTGGAGCCATTGCAGGAACCTACTGCTGTAGGGTTTACGGCTTTTTGAGATGAAACCTTTAGTTTGGGTTCAGAAAGTGTCACGTCTTTACCGTTCGCACTTTTCCTGTTAATTTTTGCCACAATTCCGGTATAGTTACCTGCACAAAGATTATCGATACTTACCTGGCCATTCGGTTGAACAGTTGTCGTGTATACGTTTGGCTTTGCACCGTTTAAACTATAATCCACTGTCACAGGCTGATTTGGAGACAATCCTTTCAGGGAAATGTTACCGTCGCATAAGCCGCATTGAGATGGCGATTTTTGGTCAATTGAAGAGATAGTCATAGGCTGGCGCTTTTTGCCCAGGAAGAAACGGACACCTATATTCATGCCATACGCCTGATTTTTACTCTCTGTTACATTATTGAGCACAGAGCTGTAATCCCCCTTGCCATCGGTAAGGCGGTAATTACTTTGCGCGTCATTCTTGAATGGCTGGAACATATAATATACTCCAAGATTAAGCGCCACGTTGTCCGACAAGAAGTAGTTCAGTGAGGGCTGTATTAGTAATCCTACCGAAGCCGTTTTGTAAGATGTTTTGCCTGTGCTTGTATTAGGCGTATACCCATCACCCACATTATAACCAAGTGCACGCTTTTTATTGAAGTAATCCTGAAGGTCGCCGTTAGGGTTATTTCTATAGAACTGCTGCCTGGTAATCAGCCAATCGCTCGATGATGGCACCGATGAATTGTCATAGACCGATGTTTTACCTCCGCCATCATTAGGCACAAACTTGTAAATAGCCTCATGATTGAACGACGCCCGAGTAGTGTAAGAATTGTTCATCTGCAGGTTGATTAAAGCACCCGCATCTGCCGTGAAACCCCAATGTTTAGAGAAACGGTTCTTATACTTCAGCACTACAGGCACATTTATGATGGAAGATCTTATTTCCTCCTTTATATTGCCAGTTATTACCTGCCGGAATATATTGCCGGCTCCATCTGTTGCCTGGTATTCTACATGATAGTTGTCCAGTGCGGCATTACCTTGTTGCGACATATACATAATCCCTGCGCCAAGGCCAAAGTGGCGTTTCTTTCCAACAAAGAAACCTAATTGCAGATCGCCACCCAAAGAGTAACCATTTTTGAAATTCAGCAGCCCGGTATTCATATTTACCCCATTCAGGTAATTTGAGTTTGAATTAGCAGTCTTAAATTCCTGTGTTGCTAATCCACCCTTTAGATTTAGGTCAATGACCCACCTTGACAGCTCGGCATCCGTTGCATAGTTTTTTGGCTTCGGTGCTTGTGCGTACGTTGATAAGGCACCACTGGTAGCTATCAACATTAATATTATTTTTTTCATTTTATTTGATATTTATTTGTTGAAATTGTAGTGTTAGTTTTTAACGAATCTTGAGGTAGCTATTTTAGCACCATTGTTGTAACCGTATATTATATACGCACCCGCTGGTAGTGCAGCTACATCGATAGTGGCTTTATTATCAGTGGCATCTACCGTGCTGAGCGATTGTCCGAGCATATTCACTATGTCAATCCGTATGTTACCTGCAATATTTGAGCTGATAGTAACGTTGATTAGCTCATTTGCAGGGTTAGGATATACTGTCATACTAGTTTCGCTCTTCACATACTGTATAGCAGTTGGTGTGTGATAGTAGGTTTTCTGCATACAACCGTTAAGCGTAGTCATAACCCAGTAATGCTTATTGAAGAAATCAGGGCTTGTATTTAAATAGTCCTGGTTGATCTCACCTTTAAGAATAGTGGAATCCAATGAATTTGCATCATCATATCCCCACTGGTAAGAATCTTCATTCGCCGGCGTACATACAAAGTGATTGTTAAAGTAAGACACCTCGGCCACGTGAGCTATAGTCGTACTTACATTGATTGCTACTGTGGTTTTATTTGCACACGCTGTACCAGTTTGTGTTGCGTTTAAGGTAACATATGCTGTGCCCGGTTGTATAAAACTTATTAATGAATACTGGTGTCCTGTACCCTGTGCCCATACAGTAGCATTTACTGCGGTCCACTTGTAAGTAACATTCACCGGAGGTTGCGTAGCTGCACCAAAATTCTGGAACATAGTGCCCGCACAAACCGATAAAGGCGATTGGGTGGAAATAACCGGCACTAAAGGAAGCAGGTTGGTTGTTATTGCTTTTGTAGCAATGTCTGTTCCACATATATTAGAAACAGAATAACTGATAACCACAGTTCCTGCTGTTATACCAGTGACAAAACCACCGGAAACAGTGGCAACAGCGTTGTTGCCGCTAGTCCATGTCCCACCGGGAATAATACTAGTCAGCTGTATGGTGCCGCCTAAACAAACCCCTGATGCACCTGAAATACTACCTGCATTAGGCAGTGGGTTTATCGTTATGGTTTTTATAGCTATATCGGTTCCACATGAATTTGTAAATGTATAGCTGATTACATTAGGCCCTGCAGTAACACCTGTTACCACACCACCTGTTGATACTATAGCATTAGCATTGCTGCTGCTCCATGTGCCACCTGAAACACTATTAGTCAGTGTTATAGATGAACTAACACATACTGCCGCTGCGCCCGATATGATACCCGCATCTGGCATAGGGCTGATTGTCAGGGATTTAGTCGCGATTGCTGTTCCGCATGAATTGGTTACGGTATAGTTGATTGTATTTGAACCGGCTGTTACGCCTGTTACCACACCACCTGTTGATACTATAGCATTAGCATTGCTGCTGCTCCATG
>CAYSIG010000061.1:0-23988 GCA_964430995.1 uncultured Flavipsychrobacter sp. | reverse complement strand
TCAATTCCTTCCTGCAAGTTACATTCGCAGTCCGAAGAAAGAAAGTATGATGGAATATGCAGGCAGTGTAGCTGCCAAATTAAATTTAAGACAACAGGATGTAAATGCTGTAATGGAATTACTGGCTGAAGGGGCTACTATACCCTTTATAGCCCGCTACCGTAAGGACAAGACGGGTGCGCTGGATGAGGTGCAGATACAGCAGGTGCAGGATGAAGCTAACTTTCAGAAAGAGTTTGCAGAGCGCAAAGCATTTATAGAAAAGACCATTACCGAGCAGGGCAAAATGACGGAGGCGCTGCAGGCTAAAATAAATGCCGCAACAACCCTTGCCACGCTGGAAGATATTTACCTGCCCTACAAGCCCAAGCGCAAAACCAAAGCACAGACGGCAAGAGAGAACGGGCTGGAGCCACTGGCCTTGCTGCTGCTGGAACAGGGTAATATTAATGTGGCTGCCGAGGCCGGAGGTTACCTGAATGAACAGGTGAAAACAGCAGATGATGCGCTGCAAGGAGCAAGGGATATTATTGCCGAAATGGTGAACGAACATGCGGAGGTACGCGCCAGGATGCGCCGCCTGTTTGAAACAAAGGCCACCATGCAAAGCAAGGTGCTGGCAGATAAAGAGCAGGAAGCAATAAAGTATAAGGACTATTACGATTTCTCAGAGCCGATATCTAAAATACCATCGCACAGGATGCTGGCCATTATGCGCGGGTTCATGGAAGGTATGCTACGGATGGCTATATCGCCGGAGGAGGAAGAAGCGTTGATGATGGTGGAAGAACTGTTTGTAAAAGCAGATAATGATGCCGGTGTGCAGGTGAAAAAAGCGGTGAGGGATGCTTGGCGCAGATTGCTACAGCCGGGACTGGAAAGTGAATTCCGCACGGCGCTGAAAGCAAAAGCTGATGAGGAGGCGATAAATGTATTTGCAGAAAACCTGCGGCAGTTGTTGTTGAGTTCGCCATTGGGCAGTAAGCGCATACTGGCCATTGACCCCGGCTACCGCACCGGTTGCAAAACGGTGTGCCTTGATGAGAAAGGGGCGCTGCTGAAAACGGGATTGATCTACATTCATGAACCCGGAAGGCTTATTGATGCCGAGCATAAGATACGCACATTGGTGCAGGAGTATAAAATACAGGCCATTTCGGTAGGGGATGGAACGGCAGGGCGGGAGACAGAGCAGTTTATTAAAAAACTAAACCTGGGGTTGCCCATATTCCTGGTGAATGAGGATGGGGCCTCTATTTACTCGGCATCAGAAACAGCGCGCGAAGAATTTCCGAATGAGGATATTACTATCCGTGGGGCAGTGAGCATAGGTCGCAGGCTGATGGACCCGCTGGCCGAGCTGGTGAAGATAGACCCCAAGAGCATAGGGGTGGGACAGTACCAGCATGATGTGAACCAGGTGCGCCTGAAGGAGCGCCTTGACCAGACGGTGATCAGCTGTGTGAACACTGTGGGTGTGAACCTGAACACAGCGAGTAAGCATTTGCTGAGCTATGTGAGCGGTATAGGGCCATCGATAGCTGAGAATATAGTTAACTACAGGAGCGAATTAGGAAAGTTTTCATCGCGCAAACAACTGCTGAAAGTACCAAGACTGGGCAATAAGGCATTTGAACAATGTGCGGGCTTTCTGCGTATAAAGGATGGGGAAGACCCGCTGGATGCCAGCGCAGTGCACCCGGAGGCGTATGCGGTAGTGTCGGCGATGGCGGCAGATATAGGCGCGGATGTGCAATCGCTGATAGGTAATGAAGAGCTGGTGAAGAAGCTGGATATTAAAAAGTACATAACCAAAGAAACAGGTGAGCACACGCTGAAGGACATAGTGAACGAATTGAAAAAGCCCGGACTGGACCCACGCAGTGAGGTACAGCAGTTTGAGTTTGCGAACATATACAGCATTGAAGATGTGAAAGTGGGTATGGTAGTGCCGGGGGCAGTTACCAACCTTACCCGTTTTGGTGCATTTGTGGATATAGGCGTGAAGCAGGATGGGCTGGTGCATGTATCGGAGATAGCGCATAAATATATAACCGACCCCAATGAGGTGCTGAAGCTGAACCAGAAAGTAATGGTGATGGTGACTGAGGTGGATATAGCGCGCAAACGTATTGCCCTATCTATAAAGCAGGCACAGGAGCCGCCGGCAAAGGGAGAAAAGCCACAGCCACGAAAAGACTTAGGCAAGGCGAAACCAAAGGAAAACAAAGAGGTAAGCATGACCGATGCGCTAAGCGCATTGAAGAACAAGTTCGGGAAGTAGCGATTATTTAGTAATTTGGCACAAAGCCAAAATGATGGTTCGTTCTCTTTTATTAGTGGGTGCCGGGGGCGCGGTCGGTAGCATGCTGCGCTATGCGGTCAGCTATGCAGTGAGTAAATACGCGCTACATCCGTTTCCGTTCGGCACATTTATTATTAATATAGTCGGGTCATTACTCATTGGCGTATTATTCGGGCTGGCTGCGCGCAATCAATGGTTTCAGGAAGGTGGTATGCTGTTGCTTGCCACGGGTTTTTGCGGAGGGTTCACTACTTTTTCCGCATTTGCATTGGAAAATATAAACCTTATGCAGAAAGGACAGTCTGTTACTGCTATTATATATATTGGTTTAAGCGTAATTGTAGGGTTGTTACTGTGCAGGTTGGGTATTTGGCTGGCCGGGTAGTATTTCTCATTTTCCTTTTTGATTTATACTATACAGTTTGGTAATTTTGCAGCCCATAGTATAGATATATGATAGATATAGTAGTTCCGACCGTAGGAGAATCCATAAGTGAGGTATCGTTAGTGAAATGGCTGAAAAAAGATGGCGATTATGTGAACCGCGATGAGATACTATGTGAACTGGAATCAGAGAAGGCAACATTTGAACTGAATGCTGAGCAGGCAGGTACACTGACCATCGTGGCCCAAGAAGGCGCCACACTGGCTATTGGCGACCTCGTGTGCAAAATAGATGAAACTGCTGCGAAGCCCGAGGGCGCACCGGCCGCGGCACCAGCACCAAAGACTGAGGCACCCAAAAAAGAAGAGAAGGCGGCACCCGTAAAAGCTGAAACACCTAAAGCAGATGTGAAGGCCACACCCGTAGCCCAGGCCATAATGAGCGATAAGAAGGTGAAGCCCACCGAAGTAAAGGGTACGGGCACTAAAGGCAGAATAATGAAGCAGGATGTGCTGGAGGCGATAGCGCATCCCGGGCGCAAGGGTGGGGATGAGGCTTTTGGTCGTGAGGAGCGCAGAGAAAAAATGAGCAACCTGCGCAAGACAGTGTCGCGCAGGCTGGTGGAAGCGAAGAACAGCACGGCGATGCTCACCACCTTCAACGAGGTGGATATGACGCGTATCATGGAGATACGCAAGCAGTATAAGGATACGTTCAAAGAATCGCACGGGGTGAACCTGGGCTTTATGTCGTTCTTTGTAAAGGCATGTTGCACAGCACTACAGGAGTGGCCTGCCGTGAACGCCTATATAGATGGAGATGCGCTTGTTTATCACGACTACTGCGATATATCCATTGCCGTATCTGCGCCTAAGGGGTTGGTTGTGCCAATAATACGCAATGCCGAAAGCCTGAGCATGGCCGATGTGGAAAAGAAAGTAGTAGAACTGGCAACAAAGGCACGCGACAATAAATTAACTCCCGATGAAATGACCGGCGGCACATTCACTATCACCAATGGTGGGGTGTTTGGTTCGCTGATGTCAACACCTATTCTGAATATTCCACAATCAGCTATACTGGGTATGCACAAGATACAGGAGCGCCCTATAGCCGTGAACGGGGAGGTGAAAATACGCCCGATGATGTATGTGGCTGTAAGCTATGACCACCGCATAATAGATGGCCGTGAGTCGGTTGGCTTCCTGGTGAGGGTGAAGGAATTGCTGGAAAATCCGGAACTGTTGCTGTTTGGGAAGGATCCTATGAAAACATTGCTGGAAATCTGACGAGGGCAAAGGATAACTGCTTAACGGGTTGGAGGTGTTTTATTAGTACCTCTTTTTGCTTTGCGGGTATGGTATATATGATGGCCTGTTCTGTATAAAAGAAATACAATAACAACTAATCCCGCTAATAGTGTCCACATACCCATATAGATAATTTTAAGCCTTTTACTTTCATCAATAGTTGTAATAACCATGCCATTAAATATAAAGAGCCTGTATCTGGTATGATACAGGCTCTTTAATGTTAGAATATCCTTTTAGTGGTTTGGGGTGTTATGCGTTGTTATCCACCATTGGTTACCCCAAGGGTCGGTAACACCGCCACTGCGGCCATAGGGCATGTCTGATACAGGCATTATTGCGGTGGCCCCTGCCACGAGTGCGTGCATAAAGGTTACGTCTGCGTCCTTTACATAAACAAAAAATCCGCCCGTCTTCTCACCAAATTGTTCCGTGGCATCTGCAAACATAATAACGCTTTCGCCTATCAGTGCTTCGCCATGCATCACTATCTTTTCATCGCGCATGTGCATAGACTTTTCTTTGGCCTCAAACACATCTTTGAGGAACTGCATGAAACCCGCAGCGCCTTTAATAATGAGGTATGGCATTACCTGCTGATAGTCGGATGGGAAGTTGATTTTGTGCATTTCGAATATGTTTTAGGTAAATTAAAAGCCCCTTATTCAGGGGCTTTTAATTTATGCGTTAAGTTTGTTCTTCAGCCCTTCATTCAGTGCATCAAGGAATTCCTCGGTATAGAGGTAGTGCTCCCCATGGTTCACTTTGTTGCCGTGTATGCATACTGCCAGGTCTTTGGTCATTTTGCCGCTTTCCACGGTTTCTATGCACACCTGCTCCAGTGCGTTTGAGAAGTCTATGAGCGCTTGGTTGTCGTCCAACTTGCCACGGAAGGCAAGGCCACGCGTCCATGCGAAGATAGAAGCGATGGGGTTGGTAGATGTTGGTTTGCCCTTCTGGTATTCGCGGTAGTGGCGGGTCACCGTGCCGTGTGCGGCTTCTGCCTCCATAGTATTGCC
The DNA here is from genome assembly GCA_964430995.1 of uncultured Flavipsychrobacter sp. Taxonomy (GTDB): domain Bacteria; phylum Bacteroidota; class Bacteroidia; order Chitinophagales; family Chitinophagaceae; genus Nemorincola. Next base: position 18,969 of record CAYSIG010000061.1, on the reverse strand, counting down.
ATCGGGCGTCACCAGCACAGAGGTCATCAGGCCGAGTGAGCCAAAGCCCTGTGCCACAGTATCGCTCTGCACATCACCATCGTAGTTCTTACAAGCCCATACAAAGTTGCCGTTCCACTTCAGTGCGCTGGCTACCATGTCGTCTATCAGGCGGTGCTCGTAAGTAATACCTGCTCCATCAAATGCTGCCTTGAACTCATCCTGGTATATTTTCTCGAAGATGTCTTTAAAGCGGCCATCATACTTTTTAAGGATGGTGTTTTTGGTAGAGAGGTAAAGCGGCCATTTTTTCTGCAATGCGAGGTTGAAGCAGGCACGCGCAAAACCCATGATTGATTCATCGGTATTGTACATAGCCAGTGCTACGCCATCGCCTTTGAAGTCATACACCACGTGCTCTATCGTGCCGTTCTCACCCTCAAATTTAATAGTGAGTTTGCCCTTGCCTTTTGTTACAAAATCAGTAGCGCGGTACTGGTCGCCGAAGGCGTGGCGGCCTATACATATTGGTGCCGTCCAGTTTGGTACCAGACGGGGGATGTTGCTCATTACTATCGGTTCGCGAAATACGGTGCCATCCAATATGTTGCGGATAGTGCCGTTCGGGCTCTTCCACATTTGCTTCAGCTTGAATTCTTCCACACGAGCTTCATCAGGTGTGATGGTGGCACACTTAATGCCCACGCCATATTGTTTAATGGCATTTGCCGCATCAATCGTCACCTGGTCGTTCGTTTGGTCGCGGTACTCTACACCAAGGTCGTAATACTTAATGTCTATGTCGAGGTAGGGGAGTATCAGCTTTTCTTTTATGTACTTCCAGATGATGCGTGTCATTTCATCGCCATCAAGTTCTACTACCGGGTTTGCTACTTTTATTTTTGCCATATTATTGTGTGTTTATTGTCTGAACTCGAATTTTTAGAATTAACTGAATTTATGGAATTGAATTTTGTACCTGGGTTAATCGGATTTTATGAAGCAATACAGCGTGTGATTACTACGTCGGTGGTTTATATTTTTTGTTGTTTAGTCGTTTAAAGGTAAGACTTGTACTTCCGAAATTTATCAGTAAGCCTGTTTTGATGTTATAAGCTTCAAGGTAATTGATTGCCTGTGCCATGTGAACATCTTCCAGTTGTGTCAGGGCTTTAAGTTCTACCATAATATCTTCTACAAAAAAGTCAACTCTTCTTGTGCCAATTGGTTGGTCTCTATAGATAATTGGCATTTCTTTTTCCCTTTCAAAATTCAGGAGATCATGCTCCATTTCAATTTCCAGGGCCCTCTGATATATTACTTCCTGGAAACCATTTCCCAGAGTGGAATGTACCTTCATTGCACACCCGATAATCTTGTGGGTACAATCCCCGAATTCTTCCGGTTTTCTTTTGATTTCCATTTAGTATGGAAAATTCTAAAAATTCCGCCAATTCCACAAATTCGAGTTCAGACAATTTTTCAATTGCGCAAATGTAATGAGTTTTTAAAATTAATGTAATAGCATTTGATGCCGGTTGATATAATGGTATTTATGCTATGACAATAAAAATTCCCTTCTGATAGGAAGGGAAGTGAAAATGTGAAGGAGAAATATCAGTCCAGTTTGTCAATCAGGGCGAACAACTCAGGCCATGTGTATTTTTTTGCGTCCAGTTTCAGGCCGTAAGCGGCATTAATATGGTCTGTAAGCTGTTTCTTATTCCTTACCTCTTTGTAGGTTCCTTGCCCGTGGTAGGCTATTTTCAGCATAGACTTTTCAATATTGCCTGGTGTCAGGAAGCTGAACATTGGGTCGTAAATGTTCAATTTACCGGTATGCAATATCCGCCAGAGTTCCCTTTCTTTCTTTGAGAACCGGGTAAGGTGTAGTATGCGGTTGCCTTTAAACAGCACAATAGCTTTAAGTTGCTTATTGCTGTATGCGGTGGTGGCAGCCAATTCTTTTTTGTCGTTTATTGGTTGTTCCAGATGAACGGAAGACCTGTCCATCGTTATGACACCACGCATGGTGTCTGTGCCGTAAACTATATACCCATTATAAGAGCTATAATGAACGGTGCGGTCGGGCATGGAAATATCTTCATTAAAAAGGTAGTAATTGTAAACGGGCGCGAGAAAGGCGAACCTGCCATACATGCGCCATCCGTAGAGAAACATAAAAATGTCATCGGCGAGCGGCGGGCAATTAATAAATACACTATCGCAATTACGGGTGTCGCATTTTTCTTTTGTATAATAGGAGCAGTAGCTCGGGTAGCAGTATCGTGTTACATGGTTATATCTTGAACCCGGCGGTGCGCCAAAGCTGCCAGAGCCATAAGGGCCTGAAGCTGCATTGCCCCTAATAGGTGCCATTGATGCCCAAATTCTGCTGCTGCTGTATTGGTTATCTGCGTATGATGTGCCGGTAGTTTTACTATTAGCATCTTGCCTGCTATCCGGTGCAGCATAATTTGTTCTTTCTAATGTTGCGTAAATATGAACTGGTGCGTCGTAGCTATTCCGGGTAGGGCTGGTTTCAGTTCGTTGTAGTGTATTGGCTTGGTAGTTATTATAATTACTGCTGCTATTGTTGCTATAACCGCTGCCGGCAGGTACATCAGCTTTGACGGCGTTATACGAACTCGTATTGGCAGCCACCTGATTTATTTGAGCTGTACTTTCACCGCAGCATATGTGGGTAATAATAGCGAGCAGTAAAATTTGCTTTTTCAAACCAATAAATTTAAACAATCATATAATAAAGCTATGAAAAAATAATAATGTAATCTACTTATATTTTGTGAAAGGAATGTGAAAGTAGTTTGCTGGTCTGAGAAAAAACGCAAATTTTCAAATTTTCAAATTCCCGAATTTTCAAATTACAGTTAACATTCGTTAGCTTGCCGCCTAATGCAGTGGATTTTTTGGGTCATAGCTATTATTGTATCGGCAGGAGCAGGTTATTGGGTTTATCGTGCTGATAAGCAGCGTGCAGTACCATATCCTTTCATCACCTCGCTGCTGCGCAGTTTGGTAGTTTTCTTCACATTACTGCTTATACTTGTGCCTACCATCACCATCACTAAGCATATTATAGAAAAGCCGGTAGTGCTACTATTGCAGGATAATTCGCGCAGTATTGCTGATGCGCTGGGGGCAGACTCTTCGGCCTATCGTAAAAATTTCACCTCGCTTGCTGATAAACTTTCCGCTCAATACAAGGTTGTGCAATGGGGATTCGGGAACAGGGTACAGAAAGACAGCTTATTTCATTATCACCAGCCGGCTACTGATATTTCGGCGGTGCTTGCGCGGGCGCAAGAGTATTTCGGGATGCAGAACCTTGGTGCGGTGATTATTGCTACCGACGGGCGATATAACGAAGGGATGAACCCGTCGTTTCAGCAGTTGTCGCTGCACAGCCCGGTGTACACAGTAGGTATAGGTGATACAGCGCGGCAAAAGGACATTCGCCTTACCCGTGTTTATGCCAATAAGGTAGCCGCACTCAACAGCAGTTTTGAGATACGCTCAGATATGGTGGCGGAACTCTGCAAGGGGTATAATAACAGCATCACCGTAAAAGAAGGTGCCGAAACCTTATCATCGGTGCCGGTGGCCATAAGCAATGACAAGTCTGACCGCTCAGTATCGTTTACAATAAAGGCGGTTAAGGCCGGACTTCATCATTACGTGATCACCGTTCCTGAGGCAGAGGGCGAGGCGAATGTGGCCAATAACCGGAAGGATATTTTTGTAGAAGTAGTGGATGAGAAAAAGAAAGTACTCATCTTGTCTGCTGCGCCACACCCTGATATTAATGCCATTAAGGAGGCGCTCTCAGGTGTGGAGACCTACAAGGTGACGATTGCCGGTGCCGATAACATGCCCTCTTCGCTGAGCGGATATGATGTAATTGTAGCACACTCGCTACCGTCTGTACGCAGCAGGATCGCCGCGCAGTTACTTGCCGCTAAAAAGCCAATATGGTTCATAATAGGCAGCCAGACAGACCTTACCGCGCTCAATACGCTTGACCAGATGACGCATACCACGCTTACCCCCTCGGGGCCACGCGATGTGGTAGCTATGTACAACGCGGCGTTCAATACATTCATCCTTCCGCAAAATATACAGGCTGTAGCGGATAAAATGCCGCCATTGTCCGTAAGGGTAGGCAATATTGTGCCATCCCCCGGTGCGAATGTCTTGTTCATGCAGAAAGCGCAGGCAGCCAATGCACAATTTCCGATGTGGGTGTTGCAGCAAGGCATCACCCCGGCAGCCATCTTATTAGGTGAGGGTATCTGGCGCTGGCGGCTGTATGAGTACAAAAACTTTGGCAACCATGAGGTAGTTGATGAGTGCGTCCGGCAGACAATTGCTTTTCTTGCGGCCAACAATACAGAAAAGCCTTTCAGTGTATTGTTGCCAAAACATGTATGGAGCGACCAAGAGAACATATCGTTTAACGCCTACCTGCGTAACCCTAATAACGAGCAGATAAATACACCCGATGCGCAAATAACCATCATAGACAGTGCCGGCCGCAAAAGAGATTTTTCTTTTGAGCGCTCGGGCAGCGCCTACAACCTGAATATAGGCATATGGGCGGGGGGCACTTATACCTGGAGCGCAAAGACCACTTACAATGACCGCACCTATACTGCTGCAGGCAGCTTTGTGGTAGAGAGCATGCCGCTGGAACTCATGGAAACAGGTGCTGATTACCCACTGCTTTTCGCGCTGGCCAGAAAGTATAATGGCGGGTTCGTTCCGGCAAAGGACATTTCTTCCCTGTATGACAGCGTTATTCATAATGAACATGTGAAGCCCCTGATACAGACCAGCACGGAAACAGTACCCCTGGTAGACCGGAAGTGGTATTTCTTTATCATTCTGGCACTGGCGGCAGGGGAGTGGTTGTTAAGAAAGTATTGGCTGGCTATGTAGTCAAATTGCTAACTTTGTATTTTTAAAATATTTTATTGGGCGGAGTGTTCAAAAGACTGGTTTATATTATTGCGGTGATTATATCTATCGCCCCTGCCCGGTATTGTGTAGCCCAAACCGTTCAGGATACTGTGCGTAACGCGGCTGATACCGCAAAACAAACCGGTGCAGCACCATCCTTCATAAGCGATACCGTAAAAACAGCAAGTAAGCCAAAGCGTTTCGAACCTAATCCCAAAAAGGCCGGCCTTTATGCGGCCATTTTTCCCGGGCTGGGACAGGCCTATAACCGGAACTACTGGAAGATACCGGTAGTATATGCGGGTATTGCTGCTGCGGGCTACTTTTACTTTAAGAATTACAACGATTATCAATCATACCGTCAGGCCTATATAAGTCGGATAAACAATCCTTATCCAACTGATAAATATGCAGGTGTATGGGATGATACCCAGTTATTGCAAAACCAGAACGATTCTAAGAAATACCTTGATATGACGGTCATGTTAAGTAGCCTGGGTTATGTGTTGCAGATAATAGATGCGGTCACTTCAGCCCACCTGAAAAACTTTGATATTTCGCGCGATATAAGCATGCACGTGTTCCCGATGGCAACGCCTATAGGTGCCGGTATGGCTGTGGTGGTAAATTTCCATTAAGCTACATCAGTTTTTTCATGTGGCCTATTACCGTTTTGGCACGCTCGTCCAGCGAATGGTCTTTAAGCGCTCTCTGGTAACCTGCATATTGTATCCGTTCGCGCAGGCTGTCATTGGCTAAAAAATGCCCCACCTGTTCTGCCATTTCATCTGCATCGCCGAAAAATCCCGCTTCTTCGTTCTCTTTAAAATACAATACTGATTCTTCATTCCGTTCATGCAGCAAAAAGCCCGATGAGCCCGGTATATGAAAGGTGCGGGATGTGATAAGGTCGCCGGATGAAGCGCCACGTACCTGCTCAGATAATATGCCCAGGTTAATCTTTGAGCATTGCAGGGCTATGGCGTACAGGTCGCCATGCACCCCGGTATATTGTATGCTTGTCTTCAGCTCGTCGGTAGTGGCCTTGAACCACTGTTCTCCCCATATTTTCAGGCTAATGGCAGGGAGTTTTTGTTTCAGCACATACAGCCATGCTTCTTTTTTAGGCGACCACGTGCCTATAAATGAGGCATCGCAGCCAAACCTGTGTTTATCTTCGTCGCCAATGTGCAGCCTGCGGTGTATCTCCGGGTCAAAACCATGAGGAATGAATACAGCATTTTTTACACCATAGGTAGCTTCGAGGTCACGTATGCCGAAAGTTTTGGTGGTAAATATCAGGTCATATAACGGTATGGACTTAGGGATATTGTCGCCGTGGGCGCTCATGCTCACATCCGGGTAAAATAATACGAGCTTACAATTTTTTTGCCTGGCAAATTGGAGCGTCTCAGCCTGCACAAACGCACCTTTATACACAAAAACCACATCCGGGCGGAACAGTTCCACCTTCTTTTTTATCGCGATATTGAATTCTTTCTCCTGCAGCGGACGGATAGCCCGCTCAAGCACTTTAGTGGATGTTGTCTTGGTCTGAAGGCTGAGATAATAAAACTCGTCGAGTACCTCTATCAGGCATTCGGCTCTGCTCAGTGCACGGAACAACCCGCCGGCATTACTTCCGCGCCACAACGGCCCTATAGCTAGGATTCGCATAATGCGTTGCTACTTTTTTGATGATGAGGAAAATAAGATATTGCGACAGCAGCGTAACAACAACCTGCAGGTCGGCATAGCCGCCAACTGAAATAATGAACAGGTAGCCGCCAAAAATAGTGCCGGTAAGGTTATACTCAGAGGAATAAAATTTTGTTGCGTTCCATAAAAAAGCAAGGAACGCGCCAAATAAAAGGCTGCCCAGTATTACCCCTATCCAGCCGAAATCGAGGTAGAGCTCACCGGCAACGGTCATGTTTATCGAGTTGTTGGCCGTACCATACGATGTGCGCATACCTACACCTATTTCAAGTGCAAACCATGCGCCGAGCTGGATAAGTGGTTTGTCGGGCCAGAGTATACGGGGTATCAGGGCCGTAATGATTGGGGCCGAAGCGGTACCGTTGTAGAAACCATTTCGCTCTACAAGGTTCACCACATTGGTTATTTGGGCCAGGTTGGCGCTCCTGTCCAGCAGCCCGCCTCTCGAACGTTCGTTTTCTGATTCCACTCCTTCTTCCTCGGTCACTTCTCCTTTGAAGACCGAAATGAAATTTGACCGGTTATGCTGCAGTGTGGTGAATACGCTGGAATACACCAGCACAATGGCCAGAAAAGGGAATATGCGGTAGCTTAATATATACTTCATGTCCCCTTTACCAATGAAGTAGCCGACCGACAGGTAGAAAGTAGGGAGTATCAGCTCGAAGCGCAGATAAGAGGTAAGCAGGGCAATATAGGTCTCAATGGCAAAGAGTGCGATGGCATATGCGCGGTAGGTTTTGTCTTCCTGCTTTCCCCAAAGCCGGGCAAAGAAAAGGATACCGATGGTGTTGATAAGGCCAAAGACCTTGGCAAACTGGTTACCCCTCATACTGGCACCATAGCCAAGTATAGACAGTGCGTTGGCGATGAGCAGTATCCAGAACAAATACTGCAGTACGCTCCTTTTTTTTAGGTCAAAGTTGATCGGGGGCAGGCTTTTCTCGCTCACCAGCTGGTAGCCGATTACACACAGGGTGCTGGATATGCACCAGATCAGCGCAGCCTGGTCAATATATTGAGGTATTATGTATTTATATGTGCGGATGTCCCTGGCCTCTACCTGGCTGATGAGGCTGAGATTAGCGATGTTAACAATAATGACCCCTACATAGAACAGGAACAGGGGTGTTACCAATACCTGCTTTCCACGCAAGTGCTTGACCACCGCCAGCCCAAAATGGATGGTTAACAATATCATCAGCTCAGCCCCAGAAAAAAAGGCTGATGCTATGACATAAATTACAAGAAATACGATGTTAAACATTAATTCGTATCAAAATTACTGAACTGCTATTCAATAGCTACAATTATTTTTTCGGCTCATAGACAGCCAGCCAGTTGCCGTCTTTTACCTCAGAAACAGACCCCATGAGCGTAGTGTCCTTAGTTCCGATAAGGTACACATTATATCCTGCTTTTTTCAGTGTTTCGTATAGCGACTTTGTATCGTTGTAGGGTTCACATGCTTCAGTGAAAATAGTAGGCTTATACCGGGCAATGGTTTCTGCAGCACCTGCGATCATGTCCATCTCGGCGCCCTGTATATCCATTTTTATAAAATCAACCTTATTTATGTTGTTTTCAATAATAAAGGTGTCCAGTTTTTTCTGCACCACATCAATCTTTCTTGTATTTGAGGTTTCCATGTACTTGCTCGACATTCCGGAATTGCAGAAATCTTTAGGGTATATGTTGAACTGGATGTTAGTATCTTGTTCTCCCAATGCATAGTCGTAAGCGCTTATATTTTTCAGCTCATTTATAGAGGCGTTTATCTTCAGCCGTTCAAAGGTGTAGGGGTTTGGCTCAAATGCATATACATGCCCTTTGGTCAGCATGTGAGCTATGAGCAATGTTTCGCTGCCTATGTTGGCCCCCGCCTCTATTACTACATGGTCGGGTTTTAAATATTTAGTCAGTATGGTATTAGTATCAATTTCGTATTCTCCAAAAAAGAATATTTTCCATCCTATGAGATCTTTAGTGTTGATCAGGCACACAAGACCTTCATCTTTCAAGGGCACTACAACATCTATGCCTTTTATGGCAGAAGATTGATAATCATAGAGTGCTTTAGCTATCCTGAACCGGGCACGTGGAGGCAACAGAGAGATTATTCTTTTGGTCCGTGTTAGTTTGCTTAATTCCTGGTAATATTTCTCGGCCATTGCGTTAGTTCTTTGAGCTTTTCTGATTTACAAATGTAGGAAAGTATAAAATATTTCGGGTAAGGCTTTTATTCAGCGTATCCCGATGGAATTTAACGAGTCTTTGAACGCCTTTGTGAAAACTATTGCTCCTTTATAGCTCAGATGACTGGGATTAAAGAACATATCGTCGGTCAAAGGTAGTTTGCCGCAGTCGAACAGTTTTACATTTTTGTATGACACCAATTGACGGCATAAGTCCTCGTTTAATTTATCTAAGCTATCAGCCATGCGGCATGAACTGTGGTATGGGGAAATGACGAAGATAAAGTAGCGTTCGGGATGGCCGGATATAATACTGAATAGTTTATTCTTAAGTACATCGTTCATTTCATACAGGGGCATGGCGTCATTGCGTTCGGCAACCATTTTATCAAAGTCTTTTTTGGGCATGGTGTTGCGTTCATACATAGCACCATTATTAGCTACCTTGTCTGACCCTATCCTGTTTGTGAGGTAGATCCGGTAATAATTCTCGTAGTAACCATAATACTTCAGCACCGGTATGCCGAAGTAGGGTTTGTATACGGTATCCAGCAGTTCTTTTATCTCCGGGTTTCCGGCATTATACAGGTAAGACGAAATATCGCCTATGCCATTCCTTAGCCCGAAGGGGTCGAGATTGATGATGATTTGGGGGCGCGCCTTTTTCTTTTTACATTCTTCTTCAAGAAAGAAGAGGGTCACATTGAAGTACGCACCATTGATGCCATAATTGAAATGGTCGTTGCCCAGGCTATCGGGTATAAGGCCCATTATGGCACGCGAGGAGCCAAAGATGGGTATTTCGTTCGGGTGGGTCTCGGAGATGATACGGTTTACTTTATAAGCTCCGCTTATCTGGCTTTTGAGAATAATCTGCTGCTCGAAAAAGTAATTAAATATCCACCCTGCAACACCGACAATGATGAGGAATGGAGCGAGTATCTTTACGATAAACCGCTTAAAACTGGAAATAGATGAATTCTGCTTCTCCATTCATTCCTAAAATGATAATGATCAATGATGTTACAATAAGAAAAAGAAGGTTGTTCCTGAGTTTTAAATTAACAGGCAATAAGTAGCTCAATGCCAGCAGGCCAATAACACAAAACGACACCAATAGGTTCATAGGCCCCTTGTGCATGGTCAGTTCATTCAGGTTAAAGCTGATGTCGAAACTCAGCAGGCGGCCAATAACTGCTTTGGCTTTATCCATACTCCCCGCCCTGAAAAATATCCAGGCAAAAGTGACCAGGATAAACACAACAACCTGATTGATGAACTTATGCAGCCCTGAGAATCTTGCAAGGCCGGTTCCCTTAGCCAGTTTTTGACGGGCATCCTGGGTGATGATGCCAAAAATTGCATAAAAGGCATGAAGTGCCCCCCATATGATGAATGTCCAGTCTGCACCATGCCACAGGCCGCTGATCAGGAATACTATGATGAAATTGCGGTACCAGCGCCATTTTCCCGCCCTGCTGCCCCCCAGGGGTATATAGACATAATCCTTGAACCAGGTGGACAGCGAAATGTGCCAGCGTGTCCAGAATTCCGGTATCGTTTTGGCCAGGTACGGCCTGTTGAAATTGATCATCAGATCGTAGCCCATAAATTTTGCGCAGCCTCTGGCAATGTCGGAATACCCTGAAAAATCGCAGTAGATTTGTATGGAGAAAAAACAAGTGCCCAATATGGCGGCAACAGTATTTGCGCCGGTGGGGTTTATGTAGAGTTGGTTTACGTATACGGCCAGCCGGTCAGCCACTACTACTTTTTTAAACAGGCCGTAGGCAATGAGGTTCAACCCGAGAACAGCATTATTGTAATCAAATTTATGTTTTACATAAAACTGGTGTATCATGTTCTGCGGCCGCTCAATGGGTCCCGCTACCAGCTGCGGGTAGAACATGACGTAAAGTGAGTATATTCCGAAATGCCGCTCTGCTTTTTGGCTACCTCTATACACTTCTATCGTATAGCTCATGGCCTGGAAGGTGTGGAACGATAAGCCGATGGGCAGCACCCAGCTAAGATAAGGGACAGGGTTCTTTAGCCCGAACAACAGGCCCAGGCCGGTAATGTTGTCATTGATGAAGTTGTAGTATTTGAATACTGCCAGTATCCCTACATTAGAAAGAATGCTGAGTATGAGGTATTTTTTTCTTTTAGTTTTCTCCTGCTCATTTTCAATTAAAATGCCCGCGAAATAATCAATAACTATGGTAAAAGCCAGGATCAGGATATACTCTGGCTTAAAGAACATGTAAAAAAAACAAGATGCAGATAACAACAGCATCCACCTCAGTTTATGGGGCAGGATGAAGTAGAGGATTGTAACTACCGGAAAAAAAACTAAGAAGGCGAATGAATTGAACAGCATTTGGCGATACTTAGAAAAGATAGTTAAGTCTATAAAAATATTTGCAGTGGCATAAACGGTTCAGGTGACAAGTTTAGCTGCTCTGAATCTTAAATTGCTTTTTCCAGATCTTCAATGAAATGCTTCTCCATATCTGGAGTGCTTCGTTCACGTTCAGTCTTCTGCCATTCAGTTTGTTAAGTAACTCATTCGTGTAGGTCTCTGTCAGCAGTGTGTTGCTTTTCAGTTTCTCTGATACCCAATCCGCGTCTTTGTCAAGCATGTTGATTAGCGGTGTGTAAAATCCTATCTTATCTTTTCGGTTATACACCATATCGGGTATGTATTGTTTGCAGGATTCGCGTAAAATATATTTCCGCAGCCCGTTCTTCAGAAAGTCGTCGGGCCTGATTGTTGCCACAAACTCTACGATCCGATGGTCAAGGAATGGCATACGGCCCTCTATGCTTTTGGCCATGGCATTACGGTCGTCGTAGTGTACAAGATGCGGCAGGTGCAGGCCATATAACGATTCCCGCCAGACATCATACATGTTGTTGTATTTGTATAAGGTTATTAACTCATTATCTACATTTTTCAGCAAATTGGGACGAATGATATCCCTTCGTTTAATGCGCGATCTTTTACGTAAATTATATTCCAGAGCGGGGAACAGGGTTTTCAGCAGCGTACGCAGCATATAACCGCTGCCCAGTTTCATGGAGTTCAGGTTGTTGCGGAATTTATTCAGCTGGAATTGCCTGAACTGGTAGGAGAGTATCGCCTGCGCCATGTTATTGTAACCATAGAACAGCTCGTCGGCACCCTGGCCGTTTAGTATCACCTTGATATTGGCATCCGCAGCTATGTTCATTAAAAATCCATGAGCTATTATGGATGGGTCGCCAAAGGGTTCCTCCTGTATGCCAATGTATTGTTCAAGGGTGTCTTTCAGTGATACATCATTCAGGTTTTTCCGGTGAACAATAAAGTTGCCGTTTGGGTATTTATTGATCACTGCATCCACATATCTTGTCTCGTCATATTTGCTGTGCGGCGATTGTGCGGTGAAAATATGTATCTCTTTGTCATAGTAACTGGCCAGTATGCCGGCAATTATAGACGAGTCCACACCTCCGGATAAAGTAAGGCCTATAGGCACGTCGGAAAGCGTAACAGAAAGTATGGCCTCTACTACTATATCGTGCAGTTCGTTCTTTACTTTTTTATCAAAAGGTACTTTGTCTTTCGGAGAGATGTCAGGCAAAGTCCAGAAGCTTTTAGCCTCCAGCCCGGCTTGTCCGGGTTCCAGCCATGCATAGCTGCCCTCCGGGAAAAGTTGTATGTCTTTGAAAAAGGTATGTGTGCCCAGATGGCCGTAGTTGCCCAGGGCCAGGTATTCAACAATTGCGGTCGGGTCGTATGCTATTTGTTCATTTTCATGCAGCAGTGGCCTTATCTCACTGGCAAGCAGCCATGCTTTATCCCTGTAGCGGACGTATAAGGGTTTCTGGCCAAGGCGCGAGCGGCTGACAAACAGCTTTTTTTCATTCTTGTCCCAGATAATAATAGACCACATTCCTACCATTTCTCTGAGCATCCGTTCCTTTTGTAGCCGGAAAAGCTCAATTATGGTTTCCGTATCAGAATGGCCTTTGAACGGATAGTTGGGTAAAAATCTTTTCCGCAGGTCAAGATGGTTGTATATCTCGCCATTAAAAACAATAATATACCTGCCACAGGATGAGTACATGGGTTGGTGCCCCAGTTCAGAGAGTTCGAGTATCGAAAGGCGGTTGTGTGTCAGCGCCACGTCATCGTCAGTGTATACGCCGTTGCTGTCGGGACCCCTGTGTTTTAGCACAGATACCGAGCGGGTACTGAATTGTAACCGTTCTTCTTTATTTCCTCCAAAATAGCATGCAATACCGCACATAAGTTATTATACTGGCAATTTTTGACATTCCTGAGCTACTGTATCAGTTCAATTCAGGCTTATTGTTTCATTTAAAAAATAGATAAGCGGCTTTAATTGCTCCTGCATGCAATAATCTTCTTTCACGAATGTCCGTATCTTTTCTTTCAGGTCACTCTGGTTCACCGCAACCAGCGCTTTCCGGGTAGCTTTGCTTATTTCCACTGGGGTGCTGCTTGATGACAAAGCAGCAATGCCTTTCATTTCAAGCGGCTTGAAGTAATCACTGGCGAGGGCGAGTATAAACAGATTTTTGTATAAATATTCACCGACTTTGTTCGGCGCGATCATTTTTGTGCGCACATTATCCTGGTATTCTTTGGAAAGGCACACGCCAATGTGTGCGTTTGCCTGTAGCGAAAGCATCTGCGCCCGGGTTACGTAGGGCAGCAGCTTAATGCGGCCTTCGCTGTTGCTTTTCTGCACCACGGTCCGTATTCGGTTGCAATAATCGTTATCTTTTATCCCCGTTATTACCAGTGCGCTGCCCTCGTCATTAACAAGGTCAAAAGCCCTGACAAGTTCCAGTATACAGTGTTCCTCGTTTACCGCGCCGGTGTATAGAACAATTTTTTTGCTAAGGAAACTTGCAGGTACCAACGTTCTGAACGTATCAAAATCATTGCTTTCCTGTTTTTCGGGCAAATAGGATGTATTAAGTATGGTATAAGGCATTTTGCTTAAATGGCACCTGCCAGCCAGCCATGCCGAGCGCTGGATAGAAGGTGTGGCCACGAAGTCGGCTTTGTGCAGGTTCTTCAGCGCACGTAAGTTCCTCAGGTTCGAAAGAGGGGAGTTAAAGAAAACAGGCAATATAAAATCAGCGATCTCAAGGACTATATAAGCTATTGGGATGTTTTTTTTGATCTTTAACCCGCAGGTAAATGAAAAAGGGCAGAATGTAATAATAGCCACCGGGTTTTCATTCACCAGTTCGCGTGCTCGGGCCATGAATTTCGATCTGAGTCTTATTCGCTCCACCATTCCCGCATTATAGTGGTTGCCCACCAGTTCCACAGTAATATTACTGCCAAGATCTAAATCTGCGGGTACGAATGAGTCGAATGTTAATATGTGTACGTCCAGCCCCAGGTCTCTTAATACCTGGCCTGTAGCATATACAGGCGGAAGAAAATCAGGATGAACTAATGTAAGTAGTAATATTTTTTTATTCGTTATTTCCATTAAAAACGGTGTTCATGCTGATAATTTCTAATGTGCGAAAGAGTATAAGGAGTAGAAACCAAAATTACAGTTATTATTCATAATTCCTAAAATCAAAACAACTGATAAAGAAAAATTCAGCGAATGAGATGCGGTTCGTTTTTACATATTAGCGCAATTTTCACAATACAAACCTTTACCTTTGCTATCCGAAATCGGAAATTATGGCAGAGGTACTGCAAAAAGTGGTAGATGAGATGCGCCAGGGGGAGGCTTACGAGCCCTTCGCCGGTGATCCGAATATATTTAATAAAAAATTTTATATAGAGAGCTACGGCTGCCAGATGAATTTCAGCGACAGTGAGATTGTGGCTTCCATACTTCATAATGAAGGCTATGGTGCAACCCGCAATTTTGAGGAGGCGAACCTGGTCTTATTGAATACCTGCTCAATAAGGGAGAAAGCGGAGCAGACTGTGCGCAACCGGCTACAGGCATTCCGAAAAGTGAAGGATAACAATCCAGGTATGCTGATAGGGGTGCTGGGCTGCATGGCAGAGCGCCTGAAAGCAAAATTCCTGGAAGAAGAGAAACTGGTGGATATTGTAGTAGGGCCGGATGCCTACCGCACATTACCCGGGTTGATCACCGAAGCAGAAGGTGGGCAAAAAAGTGTAAATGTGCTGCTGAGCCGCGAAGAGACCTATGCAGATATATCTCCTGTACGCCTCGATAGTAATGGGGTTACCGCTTTTGTGAGTATTATGCGTGGCTGCAATAATATGTGCACGTTTTGTGTTGTGCCGTTTACGCGTGGCAGGGAGCGCAGCCGCGATGCAGAAAGTATAGTTAACGAGTGCCGGGACCTTTTTGACAGGGGATATAAAGAAGTAACACTGCTTGGGCAGAACGTGGATAGCTACTACTATTCACCAATGGATGGTGAGCCCACAAATTTTGCCCGGCTTCTTGAGAAGGTGGCGCTTATATCACCGCTTTTGAGGATAAGGTTCAGCACCTCTCACCCAAAAGATATTACTGATGACGTGCTGCATACCATGGCCCGTTATGATAATATATGCAAATACATTCATCTGCCGGTGCAAAGCGGCAATACGCGTATTCTGCAACTCATGAACCGTACCTATACCCGTGAGTGGTACCTGAATAAGGTGAAACGGATACGCGAAATAATGCCGGATTGCGGACTGAGCACAGATGTTATCTCAGGTTTCTGCACGGAAACGGAGGAAGAACATAAGGATACCCTGTCGGTAATGGAGTTGTGCCGTTTCGATATGTCGTATATGTTCTCCTACAGCGAACGCCCCGGTACACTTGCCGAGCGCAGGTACGAAGATGATGTGCCGGAAGAAGTGAAGAAACGCAGGCTTGAAGAGATCATTAAACTGCAAAACCAGCTTTCGAAAGAGAACTACCAGCAGGATATTGGCAAGACGTATGAAGTGCTGATAGAGGCTACAAGCAAAAGGAGTGACCAGCACTGGAGCGGGCGGAACTCGCAAAATAAAGTAGTCGTATTCCCCAAGGGGGATAGAGACCTGAAAAAGGGAGATTATACCCATGTGCGGGTTAATTCGGCGACCTCGGCAACATTAATAGGTGAACTGGCATAATCTGATACAGTTAGTTTTATGGACTTACGACTAAAGACTTACGACTTACAACTTACATGGACATTCAAAGTATAAAGAACAGGTTTGGCATAATAGGTAATTCACCTGCGCTCAACCACGCATTAAATACAGCAGTACAGGTGGCCAATACCGATTTATCGGTATTGATAGTGGGGGAGAGTGGCGTAGGTAAGGAGGTGTTTTCAATGATTATCCATGCCCTCTCGCCAAGGAAGCATAACCCGTTCATTGCTGTGAACTGCGGCGCAATACCCGAGGGGACTATTGATAGTGAACTTTTCGGGCATGAGAAAGGGTCATTCACAGGTGCGGTAGATAGCCGTAAGGGGTATTTTGAAACGGTGAACGGCGGTACCATATTTCTTGATGAGATAGGTGAGATGCCGATAGGCACGCAGGCCCGCCTGCTCCGTGTGCTGGAGACTGGTGAGTTTATTCGTGTAGGATCGTCAAAAGTGCAGAAGACCGATGTGCGTGTGATAGCAGCCACCAACCGCGACCTGCTGGAATATACACAGCAGGGCGATTTCAGGCAGGACCTGTATTACCGGCTGAGCACCGTGCCGATACGTGTGCCTGCCCTGCGCGACAGGAAGGAAGACATTCCACTGCTGTTCAGGAAATTCGCGGCCGACTTTGCCGAACGTTATAAAACACAATCCGTTCAGCTTGATGCTGTGGCATTGCAAATGCTGGTAAATTATTACTGGCCGGGCAATGTAAGGGAGCTTAAGAATATTGCAGAGCAGATATCGGTACTCTCTACCGATAAGAACATCACTTCCGATGTTCTTCAGCGCTTTCTGCCGCAGCGAGGCAATTCACAAAGCCTGGCACTGATTGCGCAATCCGGTGGTGCTGGTGGTTCGGCTGTTTCCTCGTCCGATTTTAAGAGCGAAAGAGATATTCTTTATAAGATCATCTTCGATCTGAAGAAGGACATGAATGACCTGAAGCAGATGATATTTGATGTGGCCCAGCACCAGGGGTACACTCCGGTTGAGCCTTCTGGTGCTTTGGTTCCGGTATATAAAGATAATGAACCTGCACCCGCACCGGCTTATAATAGCAGCAGTACCCCAATCCTGCTTGATACTCATGACCATCATGAGGACGTGGAGGAAACGCTTTCCCTCGCTGACCGTGAAAAAGAATTTATAACAAAGGCGCTGCGAAAACACAAAAGCCGCCGCAGGGATGCTGCCGCCGAACTGGGTATATCTGAGCGTACCCTGTACCGTAAGATAAAGGAATATGATATTAGTGAGTGATAGGTTAACCATGTTATTGACGTATTTTTACAAATAGATGCGCTGCAGACTATATTTGTTTTTTTTACTGCCGTTACTGCTCCTGTTCCACTCAGGTTGTGGTATCTATAGTTTTTCCGGGGCTACTATCGAAGGGAAGAATATCAATATCCATCAGTTTGAGAATAAGGCGCCCAATGTTATGCCCAGCCTTGGCTCTACGCTTACACAGAAGATAAGGGGTCGGATACTATCGCAAACGGGCCTGGCCTCGGTAACAAAAGATGATGCCGATTATGATATTACAGGCTCTATTACTACCTATGCGGTATCTATCACCGGTGCTTCGGGCGTGCAGGTGGCCACTAAGAACCGGCTTACCATCAGTATTCAGGTAGACTTTAAGAACCGTATAACCGAAAAATCCAGTTTTAACCAGACTTTCACCCGTTTTGCAGATTTTGATGCATCTCAATTATTGCAATCTGTAGAGGGAAAATTGATAGAAGATATCGGCAATCAGCTTGCAGATGATATTTTTAATAAAGCTTTTGTAAATTGGTAGCCGGATCCAGAATGAATAACCAGACATCAATAAAGTACATATCGGCCTTATTGGAAAATCCGCAGACCATAACTGACGGAGACCAGAGCAGTATTGCCCTGTTCCGGCAGACGTTTCCCTATTTCATACCGGCCCGTTATCTTGTTGCATTAGAAAGCCATAAGAAAACACCCTACACGCCACAAATGCTTACAGCTATACAGCCATACCTGGGTGACTGGATCAGGTTCTGTGATTTTCTGGAGGCGGGCAACGGCGCTGTGGGAGAGATGGCTGTAGTAAACAAAGTGACAGACAGGCAAAGTGTTGATACACAATCCGGCCCGGTTGTCAGTGCTCCGGTTGTCTCTGTTGTTCCTGAAGTGCAAAAACAACCGGAAGCCGTGGCTCCGTCAATAGTGCTGGAGGAAGCGAAGCCTGTACAACCTGAAATAATTCCAGATACTGTTCTTTCTGTGCCACTGCCTGTGGTTAAGGAGCAGGAACCGGCAGCGATTCAGCCGGATATAACCGTACCCGTGACCCCGGTGGTGACTGAAGCTGTGCGGCAACATGAAGTAAGTATCGCCATGCCGCCATTGGCAGAGGCTGTTGAGGAAGTTATTAAAGGGCCAAAGTGGCCGGTAGATGCAGAGGTTGCCCCGGTGGTTATTCCATCAGCCCCGGATGTAGTTGTGGCGAAGGAAGAACCCCCGATATTTGATATGCCGGTGGCCTTTGTGGTAGAAGCGCCTCCCGCAGAATGGCCGGCAGACCCGGTTGCACCCGGTGATGACGTACTGCCTGCTCCGCAGGAAACACCCGCACCTGTAATGGCTTCTACGCCAATAGAGGCTGCGTTTGGCTCAATACCATTGGCGCCCGTACCTGTAGTCATTGCTGATGACGATGAGGTGTTACCGGAATATCATTTTGGCTCTACCCAGGGGGGCGCTCCTGAAGAAATCATACCGGAGCCGCAGACCGGGCTTGTGGTTGAATTGCCTGAACCGGAGGTTGCAATATTTCCGGAAGACCCCGCGATCGTACCCGATGCAGCCCCTGATACAGTAGAAGAGTCGGATTTTGCAAAGGCATGGGCAGAAATGGAGGCCCAGGTTGAAGCGCCGGCAGCAGATACGCCTG
>CAYSIG010000060.1:17523-24031 GCA_964430995.1 uncultured Flavipsychrobacter sp. | reverse complement strand
CCGGCGGTGGCAGCTTCTGCGCAGGTGGCTCGGGCTATGCTGTCGGTTTAAGCGGCTCACAGACAGGGGTGAATTACCAGTTGTACAGAGGAACATCACCTGTAGGTACTCCGGTGGCAGGTACCGGTGGCGCTTTGAGTTTCGGCACTATGACAACAGCGGGTGGTTACACAGTAGTGGCAACCAACCCGACAACAGGTTGTATCCGCAGCATGTCGGGCAGCGCTACGATTGTTGTAAACGCCTTACCTACCGCGTTCTCTTTAACCGGTGGTGGTGCATATTGTTCCGGTGGTACGGGTGTAACAATCGGGTTGGGTGGTTCAACCACAGGTATCAGCTACAAGCTTTACAGAGGTACGGTACTGGCATCTACGATATCGGGCACGGGATCGGCTATCAGCTTCGGGCTGCATACTACTGCGGGTACATATACAGTGGTGGCAACTAATGCAAGTACAGGATGTACGAGCAATATGACCGGTAGCGCTACCGTTTCGGTGAATGCAACACCTACTATATCGGGCAGCATATATACCGTAGCACCTGCCGGATCAATCACACTCAGTGGTTCTCCAACGGGTGGTGTATGGAGCAGCAGCGCAACATCAGTTGCAACTGTGGGTTCTTCATCGGGTATAGTTAGCGGGGTGTCTTTGGGCACAGCAATCATCAGCTATACCATGTCTACCGGTTGCCGTGCTACCCGCACTGTATCCGTGACCCCGACAGGCCATCGCGATGCAGCACCTGAGAGCACAACAGGGATAGTTAGCAATAATAGCAACAGTAACATCTATGTGGCACCAAACCCGAACAAAGGCGTATTTACTGTGAAGGGAACATTGAGTACGCTTGATGAAGTGGAGATGACAATTGAGTTGACAAATATGCTGGGCCAGGTGATGTATACGGGCAAGGTGCTGGTGCATAATGGTGATCTGAATGAAGTGATACACCTGAGCAGCAGTGTTGCAAATGGTATGTATCTGCTTAATGTAAGTTCGCCTGCAAGCAGTAAGGTGTTCCATATTGTTGTTGAGCAGTAAAATTTTTATGTTTTCCGATATGCAAAAGTGACCCTGTTTTCTACAGGGTCACTTTTACTTTCAATACATTTTGTTATTTTTAAAACATTAAAAAATAATTTGAAATCAGTTAAGGATTTGCTAATTTTACCTTTAGATATTACGTCATTGCATATTTAATGGATTGCAGATGGCGTAGGGTTTATCCTGTTCAAAACTTTTAAAAATTTCCATCATGAATTTCAGGAAGGGGCTGCAATTATTGCTACTATTTTTCTGCTGCCTGTCGGGCACAACATTTGCACAGGTCGTGTCTGTTGAAAGAGGGCACGAGGCTAATAAGGGTACGATGAACTTTACAGCAGTGGCCAATTATCTGCTGGCGCATCCGGAGCCACTGATACAGCAGGAGAAAAAGAACAGGACATTCGACCTGCCGCGTAACAGGCCGGTAGATCCATCCGTTTTAGCCGCAAGGCCAACTGCACGCACGCCGTTGTCTCTGATACCTGCAGGGCCGGGTATACCATTGCCCATGTCCCCTGCCCCTACTGATACCTTCCAGGCAGTATTGGATAACTCGACAACTATCCCTCCTGATACGCATGGGGCGGTTGATGGCACCTATTGCGTAACTGCCGTAAACCCTAATGTGAGGATACAGACCAGAAGCGGAGGCTCCGTGTCAGTTGTATCGCTGAATTCTTTTTTCACTTCGGTTAACTCGGCCAATGGTGTTTTTGACCCGAGGGTGCATTACGATCCTTTTTCTAACAGATGGATACTTGTAGCGGTTTCCGGTGCGAATAACACATCTGACAGCACATCTATACTTATCGGTGTGTCCCAAACAAGCAGCCCGACGGGTTCATGGTGGTTGTACAGGATAAGGGCCTATACCGCTGGGGGCTATTGGCTTGACTATCCTAATGTGGGCATAAATGGTAAATGGGTTACGGTGACCGGTAACCTATTCCAAAACTCGCCCGGAACGGGATATGGCGGTGCGAAAGTATTTGTGTTCAATAAATCGAGCCTAATGTCGGGTGCCGGTGCACCTTTTACTGCGTTCACGATGAGTACAAGTGATTTCACGTTGTGCCCGGCGTTCAATTATGATGCCAGCAACGCGAATATGTTTGCCGTGGAGACATGGAATGGTACTGTCGGAGCCATGAAACTCTGGAAGATAACAGGGGCAGTAGGGTCTGAAGCGTTAACTTCAGTCGGGTTCATAGTATCACCGAATGACTGGCATTGGGGAAGTAATGCATTTTCCGGAACGGCGCTTGCTGATTTCGGACCACAGTCGGGAACAACTAATAAAGTACAGACCAACGATGACCGTGTAAACCAAATGATACTCATGAATGGTAAACTTTGGTTTTCTCATACCGTATTCATGCCATATAGTTCCTCTGCAAATCCCACGCGGTCGTCTGTGCAGTGGTGGCAGACGGATACCGCGATATCTGGCGGCCTTGTGCCTACTGTGCAGGTAGGACTGATAGATGATAATACAAGTACTAATTTTTATGCATTCCCTTCAATAGCGGTAAATACGCAGAATGATGCATTGATAGGTTTTTCCAGGTTTTCAGGTACGACCTTTCCTAGTGCCGCGTATGCCATGCGTGTGCATACGGACGCAACTGACTCTACACGGCCGGTAGTCGTTTACAGGAACGGACTTGCGAATTACTATAAGACTTATAGCGGTTCAAAGAACAGGTGGGGGGATTATTCAGGCACCTGTCTTGACCCGACCAACTCACTTGACTTCTGGACGATACAGGAGGCCAGTTCTTTCTCGAACCTGTGGGATACGCGGTGGGCGCACGTATTGGCTCCCTGCACTACACCTGGGTCTATTACCGGCACAGCAACGGTATGTGTTGGCTCAACCACTACGTTGGCTAACTCAGTTTCTGGTGGTACATGGAGCAGTGCGACAACTTCTGTTGCCACAGTAAATTCTACAAGCGGGGTTGTAACAGGTGTTGCCTCCGGCACATCGACTATTACCTATTCAATGGGCGGCAGTTGCTTCGTGACGAGGGTAGTGACCGTGAATGCATTGCCTGGTACAATATCTGGTACGGCAACAGTCTGTGTAGGATCAACAACCACATTATCTTCATCGCCAACAGGCGGTGTATGGACCAGTAGCGCATCGGGCACGGCAAGTGTTAACTCAACATCGGGCGTCGTATCTGGTGTTGCAGCCGGCACGGCTACAATAACGTACACATTGAGTACCGGCTGTTTTGCTACGAAGGCAGTAACGGTAAATACAACTCCTTCCGCTATATCGGGTACACTCTCAGTATGCACCGGATCAACAACGACATTATCCTCATCGCCCACAGGTGGTGTGTGGACGAGTAGCGCCTCGGGCACGGCGACTGTTAACTCATCATCGGGAGTGGTAACGGGCGCGACTGCAGGTACAGCCACAATCACTTATACATTGAGCAGCGGGTGTTTTGTTACTGCTGTTGTTACAGTTAATACCACACCCGGCGCTATATCCGGCACAGCAGCAGTCTGTGTAGGGTCAACGACCACATTATCATCATCGCCGACAGGCGGTGTATGGACGAGCAGCGCCTCGGGCACAGCAAGTGTTAACTCAACCTCCGGTGTCGTGTCGGGTGTTGCAACTGGTACGGCTACGATAACGTACACTTTGGCCGGTGGCTGTTTTGCCACAAGGGTAGTAACAGTCAATGCGGCACCTTCTGCTATTTCGGGTACACTCTCAGTATGTACCGGATCAACAACGACATTATCCTCATCGCCGACAGGCGGTGTGTGGACGAGCAGTGCCTCAGGCACGGCGAGTGTGAACTCAACATCCGGAGTGGTGTCAGGTGTTGCTGCAGGTACAGCCACAATCACTTATACACTGAGCGGCGGGTGTTTTGTTACTGCTGTTGTTACAGTAAATACCACACCCGGTGCTATATCCGGTACAGCCACAGTCTGTGTAGGGTCAACGACCACATTATCATCATCGCCGACAGGCGGTGTATGGACGAGCAGCGCCTCGGGTACGGCAAGTGTTAACTCCACATCGGGCGTGGTATCAGGTGTCGCAGCGGGTACGGCTACGATAACCTACACATTGGCCGGTGGCTGCTTTGCTACAAGGGTGGTAACCGTGAATACAGCACCGGGTGCCATTAGCGGTGTGTTGTCCATATGCACAGGGGCATCATCAACTTTGAGTTCTTCTCCTACAGGCGGAGTATGGACCAGCAGTAACTTGACTATTGCTACTGTTGGGTCATCATCGGGTTCCGTTACGGGTAATGCAAATGGCACGGCCACAATCACATATACATTGAGTAGTGGGTGTTTTGTTACTGCTATTGTTACAGTAAATACCACACCCGGGGCCATATCCGGAACTGCCACTGTCTGTGTAGGGTCGACGACCACATTATCATCATCGCCGACAGGCGGTGTATGGACGAGCAGCGCCTCGGGCACAGCAAGTGTTAACTCAACTTCGGGAGTGGTGACCGGGGCTGCGGCAGGTACGGCAACAATCACCTATACTTTAAGTGGAGGCTGTTTTGCCACGAGAGTAGTGACGGTGAATGCGCAGCCCGGTGCTATTACGGGTGTATTTTCCATATGCACAGGATCTTCGTCAACTTTGAGCTCTTCTCCTACAGGTGGAGTATGGACCAGTAGTAATACAAGTATTGCTATTGTGGGCTCATCAACAGGTACAGTCACTGGTATTGCGAACGGCACGGCTACAATCACCTATACTTTAACGGGAGGCTGTATGGTGACTCAAATGGTAACGGTGCATCCTACTCCGTCGTCGATTACAGGTACTGCTACCGTATGCTCGGGGTTGACCACAACCTTAAGCAGCACGCCAACCGGCGGTACCTGGACGAGCAGCGCATCAGGCACTGCGAGTGTAAACTCCACTTCGGGAGTGGTGACAGGTGGTACTGCAGGTACTGCCACAATAACGTACACACTTGCAGGTGGTTGTTTTGCTACAAGAGTAGTAACGGTGAATACTGCACCAAGTGCCATTACGGGTACGTTTGCCATCTGTGACGGAACTTCCACCACATTAAGCTCTTCGCCGACCGGTGGCACATGGAGCAGCAGTAATCCAGCAATTGCTGTTGTGGGGTCGGCTTCGGGTGTTGTTACCGGTCTTACGAGCGGTGTAAATACCATCACCTATACACTAAGCAGCGGCTGTTTTGCTACACAGTCGTTTACGGTAACTTCTACACCATCATCTATTACCGGCACGGCAATAGTATGTACAGGGCTGACTACAACATTAAGCAGCACACCAACCGGTGGTACCTGGACCAGCAGTGCATCGGGCACAGCCAGTGTAAACTCTACATCTGGCGTGGTGACGGGTGGCACTGCGGGTACAGCTACAATAACTTATACATTAAGTGGCGGGTGTTTTACTACAAGGGTAGTAACAGTTAGCAGCACCACCCCCGCCGCAATTACAGGGACATTCTCAGTATGCGTGAGTTTAACAACTACATTAAGCAGTGCAACCGCAGGCGGAACCTGGTCTTCGAGTAACGTCGCACAGGCTACAGTAGTAGCCGGCACTGGTGTTGTGACGGGTGTGGCTGCAGGTACGCCTGTTATTACTTATACATTACCAAGCGGTTGTTTTACGGTGCAGACCATTACGGTTGTTGCGGCCCCTGCAGCTATATCGGGGGCATCGGCTGTATGTTCCGGCGCTACAATTACATTGAGTTCTTCGCCCACAGGAGGTACCTGGACCAGCAGCGCCTCGGGCACGGCAAGTGTTAACTCCACCTCTGGTGTGGTTTCCGGTGTCGGTACGGGCACAGCGACCATTACTTACACGCTTCCGGCAGGTTGTTTTGTAACAAAGAGTATCACAGTTACTGCCGCGCCCGGTGCTATTACCGGAACCCTTACCGTTTGTACGGGATCAACAACCACATTAAGTTGTTCGCCAACAGGTGGCATATGGACAAGCGGCGCCATCGGAACAGCTACAGTAAATTCAACTACCGGTGTTGTTACAGGCGTAGCAGCGGGTACTGCAAATATTACGTATTCCTTGGGCTCGGGTTGTGAATCTGTGGCTACGGTTACTGTCAACACTTCACCAACTGCAATAACCGGTACGGCGTCTGTTTGTATCGGTTCAACAACTACATTGAGTTCCACACCTACGGGTGGTACATGGACCAGCAGCGCATCGGGCACAGCAAGTGTTAATTCTACATCGGGTGTTGTTACCGGGGTGAGTACGGGTACAGCAACCATTACTTATACACTTGCAGGTGGTTGTTTTACTACAAGAAATGTTACTGTGAATAATACTCCCGGTGCTATTACCGGCACACTAACTGTTTGTACCGGATCAACAACTACATTAAGCTGTTCGCCAACAGGCGGCACATGGACAAGCGGCGCTACCGGAACAGCTACAGTGA
>CAYSIG010000060.1:0-17423 GCA_964430995.1 uncultured Flavipsychrobacter sp. | reverse complement strand
GTATCGGTTCAACCACTACATTGAGTTCTTCACCAACGGGTGGTACATGGGCAAGCAGCGCCTCGGGCATAGCGAGTGTTAATTCTACATCGGGTGTTGTTACCGGGGTGAGTACGGGTACAGCAACCATTACTTATACGCTTGCGGGTTGTTTTGCCACACGAATAGTTACGGTAAATAATTTGCCTACGATCACGTTAGGTACAAATCCGAGCGTTATTACAGGCACTACATCTGCAAATCTTCCTTATTCTGCCACAACGGGTAGCCCCGCAACGTATAGTATCGTATACAGCAGCGGTGCAATAACGGCCGGCTTTGCCAATGTAACGGCTGTAACATTACCGGCCACGCCAATAGTGCTTACCGTACCCGGTGCTGCGCCTTCGGCGGTTTATACAGGTACGCTTACGGTGACCAATGCAACTTGTACCAGTACAGGCTATCCGTTCAGCGTTACAATCACTTCGGGTATCAATACACCACCTGTTTTCACCGGTGGCAGTCCGCAAACATTTCTTGCATGTAGTTTTCCTACTTTAAATTCTATTAACGCATTGCTCGAAATAAGCGATCCTGATGTTGGCAACGTATTGACATGGACGGTGGTTTCCCCTCCTTCACATGGTACAGTATTCTCAGGGGGCACGGTTATATCTTCCGGTGGTATTCTGCAGCCCTTAGGGTTCAATTACAGAGGGGCTTATGGATATTTAGGCGCCGATGCATTTACAATTCAGGTTACGGATGGTGCCGGAGGTTCTGCTACAACAACTATTAACCTTACGGTAAATCCTGTTCCTGCGCCCGTTGCTTTGACCGGTGGCGGTGGTTATTGTTCCGGTGGGGCTGGAGTGCCTGTGGGTATTGCCGGTTCTGCCATCGGTGTCAATTACCAATTGTATCGGGGAGGTGTGCCCGTTGGCAGCCCTGTTGCAGGTATTGGTGCCGGGTTTAGCTTTGGTTTGCAGACAGTAGCCGGCACCTATACTGTGTCTGCATCTAATGCAACTGCTCCGTGTACGCTGTATATGCCGGGAAGTGTGAATGTGATTGTTTATCCTTTACCTAACGTATATACTGTAACTGGCGGTGGTACATTTTGCCCCGGTGGCACCGGGGTAGCTGTTGGGCTGAGTAGTTCACAGTCTGGAGTAACCTATCGTTTATACAGGGGAGCAACGCCGGTGGGTACATCTGTAGCAGGTACTGGTGCAGCTATCAGTTTTGGCTTGCAAACCGTTGCAGGTACTTACACAGTAGTAGCCACAATGTCCGGTTTCACTGCTTGTACAACACCAATGACAGGTTCCGCAGTGGTTGCACTTTATTCATTGCCAACTGCGTATACAGTAACCGGCGGAGGCAGCTATTGCCCGGGAGGAACGGGCGTCAGTATTGGTTTGAGCAGTTCGGATGCGGGTGTTAATTATCAGCTATACAGGGGAGCAACAGCTGTAGGTTCTTCTGTTGCAGGAACAGGTTCTGCTTTGAATTTCGGGCTTGTTACCACTGCCGGTACTTATATGGTAAGAGCTACAAGTACAGTAACCGGGTGCACGGGCGATATGGCTGGCAGTGTAACGGTTAGCATATCTGTATTGCCGGCGGCATTCACTGTTACCGGTGGCGGCAGTTTCTGTTCCGGAGGTACGGGTGTCAGTGTCGGATTAAGTGGTAGTGTAACGGGGGTAAACTACCAGTTGTATGTTGGTGCAACGCCTGTGGGCAGTGCAATACCTGGTACCGGCACTACAATTAATTTTGGTTTGCAAACAACGTCTGGTATTTACACAGTGGTTGCAACGCATGCTACTACGGGCTGTCTCAGAATTATGTCGGGTAGCGTCACCGTCACAGTAATTTCACTTCCGGCAGTATTTACTGTTACGGGTGGTGGAAACTATTGTTCCGGGTCGACAGGTATCAGCGTTGGTTTAAGCGGTTCGGCAGTTGGTGTTACCTATCAGCTATACAGAGGTGGCGTGCCTTTGGGCAGTCCTGTAGCAGGTAGTGGCTCAGCAATAAACTTTGGATTGTTCACGGTTGCAGGTACTTATACTGTTATTGCTACAACGGCTGGCACTTCATGCACCAGCAGCATGTCCGGCAGCGCGGTTATCACTGTAAATCCACTTCCAACAGCATATACGGTTAGCGGGGGCGGGGGCTATTGTATTGGTGGCACGGGTGTAATTGTTTCCTTGAGTAATTCTGCCGTAGGAGTGAATTATCAATTATACGTCGGCGCTACACCAACGGGTAGCCCTGTGCCAGGTACGGGTGGCGCCCTTTCTTTCGGACTGCAAACAACTGCGGGCACATATACTGTCGTAGCTACTGATGCCACCACAGGTTGTATGCGAACGATGACTGGTAGCGCTGTTGTGTCTGTCAATGCCTTACCGACTGCGTATACAGTGACAGGTGGCGGTAGCTTCTGTACGGGCAGCACCGGACTCGCTATCGGGCTTTCGGGCTCTCAAAGTGGAGTTAACTACCAACTCTATCGCGGTGCAACCGCAGTAGGTGGACCGGTGGCCGGCTCGGGAGCAGCGATAAGTTTTGGTGTGCATAGCACTGCCGGTACATATACCGTTGTAGCCACCAGGACTGCAACAGGGTGTACCAATAACATGAGTAGCAGCGCAACAATATCTGTTAATCCACTTCCAACGGTGTATAGTGTTACTGGTGGCGGTGGCTATTGTTCAGGTGGCTCAGCTCCCGTTGTAGGCCTTAGTAGCTCTGATGCAGGGGTCAACTACCAGTTATATCGTGGCACTACGGCTGTAGGGTCACCGGTAGCGGGTACAGGTAGTTCCATCAGTTTTGGTTCACAGTCAGTAGCAGGTACATACACCGTTCGAGCTACTAATGCTACTACTGGTTGTACAACAACTATGAGTGGAAGCGCTGCAGTTACTGTAGGTACACTGCCCACTGTTGTATCTGTTACTGGTGGCGGTGCTTATTGTTCAGGTGGTACAGGGGTTAATGTAGGTCTGGCTGCTTCAGTGGTAGGTACTAATTACCAGCTATATCTTGGTGGTACACCGGTTGGCAGTCCTGTTGCCGGTATAGGTGCAGGGTTCAGTTTCGGATTGCAGACAGCCGCCGGTACTTATACAGTTATTGCAACGTTCGCATCATCTTCATGCAGCAATACAATGGCCGGTAGTGCCACGGTTACTATCATGTCTTTGCCAACGGTGTTTACTGTAACTGGCGGTGGCAACTATTGTACTGGCGGTAGCGGTGTAAGTATTGGCCTCAGCGGATCTTCAGTTGGTGTTACTTATAAGCTGGTGAGGAGCGGCACGCCTGTATCCACAATGAGCGGCACAGGGACTGCTTTCAGTTTTGGCTCATATACTACTGCCGGTACCTATACTGTAGTTGCAGTTACCGGTGGCTCAGCCTGTACCAGTACAATGAGTGGTAGTGCAATAGTAACTGTTAATCCCGTGCCGGTGATAACAGGAAGCATATACACTCTTATGCCTTCAGGTTCTATTACACTTACCGGGTCTATATCAGGAGGAGCCTGGACCAGCAGCAATACGGCTGTGGCCACAGTAGGTTCTTCAACAGGTGTTGTAACGGGTGCATCGCTGGGTACTGCGGCTATTACTTATACCCTGCCTACAGGGTGCTATGCGGTAAGGGTAGTTAGCGTAACGCCAACTGGTTTCCGCCCGGCGGCTGAAGATGAAGGTAACCCGACCGAAGTATTGCCTGAGGTAAAGAAAATATCGGTTCTCCCCAACCCGAACAAAGGGGTGTTTACCGTGAAGGGCAGCCTAGGCGTAAGCGACGATGTTAATTATCAAATGGATATCTTTGATATGCTGGGTAGGGTGGTTTACACCGCAAATGCCACCGCTTATGCAGGCCAATTGGAAAAAGTGGTAGAACTCGGGGCTGATGCAAAAGGAAATTATGTGCTTAGGATATACTCTGGCGGAGAATACCAGGTATTCCGCGTAGTGGTAGACCAATAAACAGATCTGAAATATAATTGCGAATAACGGTGGTACGGTTTCGTACCACCGTTATTCTTTTCTGTGTAGGCAAGGAATGCTCTTTTATTTTTTGAATGCAATAGATTTACCAATGATATTATTACAAATAACTTGTAAAAATATCTATATTTATTATGTAGTAATTGAAAAAAGTATTAATTTGGTAAAAATACCCACCTGTGATAAGGAGCCTATACCCAATATTGCTCTTTTGTTTTACCGCATTTTCCATGAGGGGATATGCACAGTTGCCGGGCTATGTCCCTTCTTCCGGCCTGCTGGCATATTATGGTTTCAACAGCACATCGAATGACCTGAGCGGCAATGGTAACCATGGAACTCTGTCGGGCCCGGGCTACACAACAGACAGGTATGGCAATAGCAGTGCTGCGGTAAATTTTACAGGTTCGGGCGAAAGGATAACTACTCAGAAAATTGACCGCTCGGCAGTAAATGATTTTTCGTATTCGGTATGGGTAAACCCAACGGATACGACAACAATCCCTGCCCTCGGTTCAGGAAATGGGATGAATAGCTGGTCATCTCGCTCATGCATCATAGCTGCGGTGAATGGATGGAACTGGTCGCCTACCGCAACTGATGTGGCGGCTGGCCTCAATGTAGCGGCAAACGGATTATGGGTGTGTGAGCATGGGCCGTCAATCACAAATGTGGCGCTCGTCTGGTCCGGAACGTTAACAGGGTGGCATCATATTGTGATCGTATATACAAGTAAGCAACCCACTCTTTATATTGACGGGGCACTTACAACCACAGGACTGGTATCAGGTTATAATGTACATCCTTCCATGGCGTGCGACAGTTTTTTCCAGGCGGGCCCTGTTCCGTATCCCTATATCACTGCAGGGTTCGGGCATGGCCTGTATCCTATTGCGGTGCCAACATATAACTTCAAAGGAAAGATAGATGACATAGCTATATATGGACGATCAATAACTCCTTGTGAAGTGACCAGGTTATATGATACTACTACTGCGCCTCCGGTTATTACAGGTACTACAACGTTATGCTCGGGGGCCACTGCATTGTATACGAGTTCTGCAACAGGCGGGTATTGGAGCAGCAGTGACGGGGGAATAGCCACAATAGGCTCGGCTACCGGAATTGTGAGCGGCATAACGAGTGGTACTGCAACGCTCCGGTATGCATACAGCAGCGGTTGCATGGCATCTCAGACAATCAGTATCAATGCAGTTCCTGCCATTTCCGGGTATTCAACACTATGCCTGGGAGGTGCAACCTCTACTCTGACCAATCCTATGGGTGGAGGTGTATGGCTTAGCAGTGATACATCTGTAGCTACCATAGATTCAACTACGGGTGTAATGACAGCCGTGTCATTAGGTACAGCTACTATTACTTATTTGGTTACGTCAACTTGTTTTACAACAACATCAGTATTTGTCACTTCGACTATACCACCAATAACCGGGAGCCTGTATGTATGCACCGGCCTTACCACGGCCCTCAGCGATTCTCTTTGGGGCGGTGTGTGGAGCAGTACCGGAACATCAGTACTTTCTATAGATACCGGTGGCGTCGTTACCGGCATCTCTACGGGCATTGATACTGTAATGTATACTTTTGGCGGGACATGCATTGCGAGAGCCGTAGTAACGGTGAGCACAGCACCTCCCGCTATTACCGGATTGTCGTCTATTTGTTCCGGAACAAGTACTGCTTTAACAAATCCGTGGGCCGGAGGGACCTGGACAAGCAGCAGCATGACACTGGCCACAATTGGTACAGCTTCGGGGATAGTTTCGGGTGTATCGGCGGGGACTGTTATTTTAAGTTACACAATTGCGACGGGTTGCTCTGCCATAAAATTGATGACAGTAGTGCCCGTGCCATCATCTATATCCGGTAGTGTAAGTGGTGTGTGTGTGGGTGCCACCGCATGGTTGAGTTCATCCCCTTCAGGAGGGGTGTGGAGCAGTGCAGGCCCCGGTATCGCTACGGTCGGATCTACGGGCCTGGTTACAGGGGTATCGGCCGGTACTACAAATATCACCTATACATTGGGGGGTATTTGTATTGCAACAAAGGGCGTTACCGTAAATCCATTGCCCGCTGTCATTACAGGTTCATATGGCCTGTGTGCCGGTAGTACTACGACACTGATCAGTACAACGTCAGGTGGAATATGGGCCAGCAGTAGCCCGGCGATTGCAGTTATAGGCTCAGCAACAGGGATAGTGCATGGTTCAGGTGTGGGTATTGCCAACATTACCTATACTGCATCAGGCTGCCGGAGGGTACAGGCTGTTACAGTATATGTAATGCCTACCCCTATTTATGGAAGTACGAATCTGTGTACAGGTATGATAAGTGCGTTGGTCAATGGAGTAACGGGTGGTATATGGACATCGGGGAGCCCGACAGTGGCAACCATAGGTAGTATCAGCGGCGACGTGACAGGAATGTCTGTCGGGGCAAGTACCATTTCTTATACGCTGCCGACAGGCTGTGCGACCAGTACGATAGTAACGGTAAATATCAGCCCGGCATCTATTTCCGGAATAAACACAGTATGTGCAGGCATGACCACTGCGCTGTATAATACGGTGACGGGCGGTACATGGAGCAGCAGCAACCCATCGGTTGCTGCTGTGGATATTTTGTCGGGTATTGTAACCGGTGTAAGCGGCGGTGTAGCGAATATCACATATACTATGCCGGGAGGTGGCTGTATGGCCACCATGTTGGTAACTGTGAATGCAGTACCAAGTGCTATATCGGGAATTTCCAATACATGCATCGGTGGTTCTGTTACACTATCAGCATCAGGGGGCGGGTCCTGGAGTTCGGCATCACCGGCAGTTGCAGCAGTCGGGTCTTCATCCGGGGTTGTTACCGGCCTGGCCTCGGGTACCGCCGTTATATCTTATTCATCCGGCCCGGGATGCACTGTTGTGCGTACGGTTACTATTGGATTACCACCGGCAGCTATTACCGGCACAGCACATACCTGCTCCGGGCAGACAACCGTTCTGAGCAATGCAGTGCCAGGTGGCGTATGGGGCACGGCATCTGCTACTGTTGCGACGGTTGGATCTTCGACAGGGATAGTAACAGGTATTGCCTCAGGAACTGCTATCATCAGTTATTCTACAGCACCCGGCACCAGTTGTTCGGCCACAACTGTTGTTACTATTGATCCGTTGCCTGCCCCTGTCACCGGTATGCCCTATATATGTGCAGGCCAGACATCGGCCATGGTTTCAGGCAGCGGGGGAATGTGGAGTTCTGGTATGCCGTCCGTAGCTTCGGTCGGTTCGGCAACCGGCGTGGTTTCCGGGTTGTCGGTGGGCATTGCAGGAATTACTTACACCTTGCCAACAGGGTGTTACTCAACCACGGCAGTGACGGTAAACCCATCTCCCGTAATAATTTCAGGAAGCGCTGTTTTTTGTGTAGGGGGGTCTGCGGTCTTTACTGGTAGTGGTGGCGGATTCTGGACAAGCAGCAACCTTGCTGTAGCCGACGTTAATATCCTAACCGGATTAGTGGGAGGGGTTTCAGCAGGCACGGCCACTATAACGTATACTATAAGTACCGGGTGCTATGCCACAAAATCTGTGACGGTGACATCTTCTCCGGGTGCTATCAGCGGAAGCCTGAGTGTATGTTTAGGCTCGACCACTTTACTGACAGATGCAACACCGGGAGGCACCTGGCTCTCCGGGGCGCCGGGCATTGCAGCCGTAGGTTCAGGAACTGGTATGGTGACCGCTGTTGCCGCAGGCATGGCCATGATTACATATTCACTGGGTGCCGGCTGTTTTACGACTGCTGTTGTGACAGTTAATCCTTCTCCGGCAGGCATCGGAGGAATTTCATCCCTTTGTGTTGGGTTAAGCGGAACTGTTACCCATCCTGCGGCAGGAGGTTCCTGGAGTGTAAGTAATACAAATGCTGCAATAGGCTCTGCAAGCGGACTGGTGACAGGAATAACGGCGGGAACCGCTATTATTACCTATACGCTGTCTGCCGGTTGTTTCGCAACAAGGATGATCACGATCAATACATCTCCCGGGGCTATCGCCGGCACGGCACAAGTGTGCTCCGGCGGTATGACCACATTCAGCAATCCGACACCGGGTGGCGTGTGGAGCAGTAGTTCTCCCGGTGTTGCCACTATTGGTTCCGGTACTGGTATAGTTGCAGGTATAGCTGCAGGTACTGCAACCGTCACCTATTCGCTTGGTGCCGGGTGTGTGGTTACAAGGGTAGTAACAGTGAACCCGCTGCCCGCAGCAATCACGGGCCCGACCAATGTTTGCGCAGGCTCAATGACAACCCTGAGCAGTGGAACAACCGGGGGCACATGGAGCACGGGTGCTGCAACAGCAGCAATAGGATCGTTGACAGGCATTGTAACAGGCATATCACCAGGTACAGCATTAATAACATATACCGCAGTAACAAGTTGTATACGCACTGCTGCTGTCACAGTCAATGCCCTGCCTGCTCCTGTTACTGGCCCATCGGCTGTTTGTGTTGGCGCTGCCATAACGGAGACGAGCACTCCCGGCGGCTTGTGGACAAGCAGCGTTTCATTTGTCGCAACGGTGGGTTCATCTACCGGTGTGGTGACCGGGATTGCTACCGGGGCAACAATGATAACCTATACATTGCCCACGGGTTGCAGGGCTACAAAGATAATCACAGTAAGCCCCTTGCCGACAGCGATCATCGGTGCGTCTGCGGTATGTACCGGTAGCAGTACAACCCTGACTGATGCAATGCCCGGTGGTTGGTGGAGCTGTAGTTCCGCACATGTCAGTGTTGGTTCTCTTAGTGGTGTGGTGACCGGTGTGGCAACAGGTACAACTCTCATAACATATTCACTGGGCACCGGGTGCACGGTGACCAGATCTATGACCGTTTTCCCTTCACCTTCACCAATCAGCGGTGCAGCCAGCATGTGTGCCGGCACAGCGACAACGCTCACTGATGCTACGTCGGGCGGTACATGGAGCAGCAGCAGTACAGGTATTGCGGCAGTTGGTTTATCAACAGGTATTGTTTCGGGCATCTCTGCCGGTGTTGTTACCATTACGTACACAATCGGCCCTACAGGCTGCATGGCTTCCAGGTCTGTTACTGTTAATGCCAGCCCTGCAGCTATTTTGGGACCGGCATCAGTATGTACGGGATCTTTCGTTACAGAAACAAATACCGTTCCGGGGGGTGTCTGGAGCAGCGGGAGTTCTTTAATAGCAGTAGGGTCACTAACAGGAGCAGTGACAGGTATCAGTGGTGGTGTGGCGTCCGTCACATATACAATCGGCGTAACCGGCAGTTTCCCCGGCTGTTTTGTTTCCCGGCCCATCAGTGTAAATGTCATATCTCCAGTCAGCGGCAGTGGCTATATGTGTGCCGGTTCTGCAACAACTCTTGTCAACACAACCCCGGGGGGCATATGGAGCAGCAGTGCGACTATGTTCGTAACGATAGGTTCGGCTACAGGTATTGCTGCCGGGGTAGCCTCCGGTACGGCCAATATAACATATACCGTTGGCGCTACCGGATGTACGGCAACAAAAGCGTTGACGGTATATGCAGCCCCTTCGGCTATTTCAGGTCCGCCTTCTGTGTGTACTGGCTCATCTGTAACAGAAACTAATGCTATTCCCGGGGGTGTTTGGAGCACTACGGCTGCAATACTGAGTATAGGCCCCTCTACAGGTGTAGTTGCAGGGCTGTCTGTAGGTGCGGCAATGATCACCTATTCAATTGGTACCTGTTCCGTAAGCAAGACTATCACTGTTAACGCTATCGCGCCTGTCACCGGTACGGCGGGCATATGTGCTGGGTCATCAACTACATATACCAATGCAACTGCCGGGGGCACCTGGACAAGTAGTGCTCCGGCCGTAGCATCCATAGGCTCGGTTACCGGCCTGATCACCGCACTTGCACCGGGTACGGTCACTATCACATATACATTGCCATCTGGCTGCATGGCTGCAAAAACAATGACCGTTACTACGGGGCCGCCTCCCATTACAGGTACACCGTATGTATGCATAGGATCAACTACACTGATGAGTAATACTGTTTCAGGTGGTGTATGGAGTGGCAGTTCTTCAGTAGCGCATATAGGTTCAGCTACGGGTATTGTGACAGGCTTATCCGCATCGAGTGCAACTATAACCTACAGTATAGGCCCGGGTTGCGCTGTGACCAGAACAGTGACTGTGCGCCCCTTGCCGGCTGCAATAACGGGTGCGTCCTCTTTATGCATTGGTAATGTCAGCACATATACTGATGCGATAGCAGGAGGTGTATGGAGCAGCAGTACAAGCTCAGTAGCAACTATAGGCAGCACCACCGGTACCGTTTCGGCGGCAGGTGCGGGAACAACCGTCATTAGTTATACATTACCTACCGGGTGCCGCGCTACCCGGACAATTACCGTTAATGCCGGCCCCTTACCAATAACCGGCTCAGCGGGTATGTGTGTGGGCAACACTTCCTTGCTGAGTAATGCAGCTACGGGTGGTAGTTGGAGTAGTGGTAGTACGGGTATTGCAACGGTAGGGGCCGCAACCGGCCTTGTGGCAGGTATATCAGCAGGAACTGCGAATATAACCTATACAATAGGTTCCGGTTGCAGAACTACAAGGACCGTTACAGTAACAGCACCACCATCCGCTATCACCGGTACTACTCTATTGTGCACAGGTGCAATGACAACAATGAGCAGCACAACACCGGGAGGAACTTGGAGCAGCAGTAATACATCTGTTGCTACTGCTGCGCTTGCTACCGGGCTGGTGATCGGGATATCTGCAGGAACAGCAATGATCAGTTATACTACAGGGCCGGGCTGCAGCGCAACGAAAGCATTGACCATAAACTTACCGCCATCAGCCATCGGTGGTACTGCTGTTGTATGTGTAGGGTCTGCCGTTTCTTTGTCTAATACATCTCCCGGAGGGATATGGAGCAGCAGTAACCCGATCATTGCCTCTGTGGGCACCGCTACTGGTATTGTAACAGGATTGAATACCGGCACATCAAATATCTCATACACAACAGGTACCGGCTGTATGGCAACAAGGGTGGTAACGGTAAACCCTCCTCCCGCAGGCATTTCCGGAAGTTCGAATGTTTGTGCGGGACAAACGATTTCGCTTAGTAACCCCATACCCGGCGGAACCTGGAGTACAGGAAGCGCAGGGATAGCTACAGTCGGAACATCCGGAATTGTAACGGGGGTTTCATCGGGTGTGGCCGCTATCACATATGCCATATCTGCAGGTTGCAGGACAACACGTACCGTAACAGTAAATTCAGTGCTTCCAATCACCGGCCTGCATAATTTGTGCGCATGGGGAGATACGGTAACAGTACACAGCGCGACGGCCGGTGGTGTCTTTACAAGCAGCCTCGTCACCGTTACCAATCTGGGCGGCGGCATGGGTAGGGTAATGGCGTTTGCGCCGGGCACTGGTACCGTCACCTATACATCAGCCATGGGATGTTCAACTACCCGTACGGTCACTGTAAACCCTCTGCCTTCGCCTATTTATGGCGCAATGAACGTGTGTACAGGCGCAGCAACAGCATTGTTCAATACTACAGGTGGTGGAACGTGGACCAGTGGCAGCAGCACAATAGCAACAATAGGTTCATCAACCGGCGTAGTTTCAGGTATAAGTGCCGGCACTGCTCTTATCACTTACTCACTTTCCACTGGCTGTAGTATAGATACCCCGGTAAATGTTCATCCATTGCCGGTGGGCATAACAGGGTGGAGTAGCACTGTGATTATCGGTACATCAACACCATTTTCGTGCGCTACACCTGGTGGCGTGTGGAGTAGCAGTAACCCTGCCGTGGCTGCCATAGGTATAAGCAGCGGCATGTTGACGGGTATTTCTGCCGGGGTAGTTACCATAACCTACACAACCGGTGCAGGTTGTCCTGCAGTGCTTACGCTCACTGTCATACCCGCACCACTTCTTCGCCCCGGAAGCAATGAAGCCGCCGGAGTACAATTGCAGGTATCACCAAACCCGAACAATGGAAAATTTACTGTCAGGGGGATATGGGGAAAACCTGGTTCCGAAAGGCAGGAAGAGGTAGAGGTTTGGATTGAAGTGATGAGTGTGCAGGGCCAAAAGGTTCATTCTGAAAAGATACCGTCTATAAACGGGGCAATAAATGCGGAAATAACACTTAGTGACGCTTTGCCACCCGGAATGTATTTTTTACAACTGCTATCAGCTGATTTGCGGACAGTAATTCCGCTCATCATTCAGCGCTGACAATATCCGTTACTGTATCGTATACATTTTTATCTTCCTGAGATACGCTTTTTTATTGCATTTGTGCCAATAGCCTGGATAGATTCCGTTATCTGCCGGGTTATTGCACCTCAAATATTTTACATTAATACAGTGCTCCTTCTCTTGCCTTCAGTTATTCTGTGGAAAACATTGGCGTTTTCAGCATTTTAATAGGTGCTCTCTGCTTCTTGCTATGCCCTGTAACCCATAGGATTTGTAATCGTTAACAAATATGATTTTTATTTTTTCATCTCTTCGGCCATCAAAAGTGCAGTATTACTCAAAAATTTTAGGCGTGAATGAAACTGGTAAGTAAATATGTGATCTTTAATTGTTTGATAACAATGTCATAATCGCATGTTATTCAATAGTTAATTTATAAATATATTGGTTTATAAGGCCTTATCTGCTTTATTTTGCTGAGTATAAAATATATTAATATTTGAATATATGAGAAAAATAAACAATTTTTTATTAAATATTACATTGTTTGTTGTATGTATAGCGCAGTCATATGCTCAAAATACGCTCAATCTTGCCGGGCTTTCGGCTAGTTCCACTTCCACAGTTGCTTATTCGCTCAGGCGTCTCAGCACGGGTTACACCGGCAACCTGATAGAGGTCAGGAGAAGTTCGGACAATACTACAGCTAATATTGGCTACGATGGCAGCGGTAACCTTGATGTGGCTGCCCTGACCGCTTTTGTGGGCGCAGGTGATGGTTTTATCCGCACGTGGTACGACCAGAGCGGCAACGCAAATAATGGTGTCCAGTCTTCTAACAGTCTGCAACCGCAGATAGTTAGTTCGGGCACTGTATTATTGTCAAATTCGAGGCCGGTGATAAGATGTAATGGTACTACATACATTGATGGCGGAACGAGCTCTTATGGGATAACCGGTGCCCACACACTGAATGCAATATATAATTTTCAAAGCGGTACAGTACAACATATTATTGACAGGGTACTTACCGGTGCTGGTAATCCATTGACTTCTATTACCGGCAGCAACCAGGGTCAGTATAGGAATGACGCAGGCACCTTACAAACGGTGGGCAGCACTCAATCTCCTCCTTTTTCCAATATATTCACCGCAACCTGGGATGCATCAAACAACATCAATCATTACAAGAATGGTGTGATAGATTATACAGGCACCCTATCACTGCCGGCTACACTGGATATAATGAGGATAGGCATGCACTTCAGTATTACCGGCACGGCTGTTCTTAATTTCTGGGAAGTGATTATGTTCCCGTCCGCAATATCGAATAGCGAACGCCTGGCGCTGGAAGCAAACCAGTTTGTGTACTACAATTTTGTACCTTCAGTAACAGCAGTAACGCCACTTGCCGGAGATGCAGGTACCGCGGTATCTGTTACCGGTACCAACTTCAATGCAACCTCATCCAATAATATAGTGTATTTCGGTGCTACAAAAGCAACTGTTTCTTCAGCAACAACAACATCGCTGAACGTAACGGTACCGGTTGGTTCCACATTTTCTCCCGTAACAGTACAAAATACTAACTATGGGTTTGCTGCTTTTTCGCAATACGCGCACATGCAAACTTATAATAATGCAGCTTTCGTATCAGGTAAAGTGAACTTTGATCCAAAGGTGGATATAACAGCCGGCAACGCGGCACAGGGGCTCGTATTTGCGGATATAGATGGTGATGGTAAAGCTGATATGATAGCTGTGAACAGCGCTTCCAATAATGCCTATGTTTACCGGAATATCAGCAGTAGCGGTTCGCTGACAACTGGTTCATTTGCAGCGCCAGTGACGCTGACAACAGCTGCTGGCCCGCTTTATGCAGCAGTTGCTGATATAGACGGAGACGGTAAGCGTGACATAATCGTATCCAACTCTTCAGCTAACAGCATATCCGTTTTTCGCAACACATCTACGTCCGGCAGTATATCTCTGTCCGCCAAAGTTGATTTTACCACCGCGACAGCTCCCAACATAGTAGCAACGGGTGATATAGATGGTGATGGCCGCCCGGATGTAACTGTAGGTAACGGTTCATCCAGTGTGGTATCTGTTTTCCGAAATACATCTGTTTCAGGTACGATTTCTCTTGCTGCAAAGATTGACTTTTCGCTTGGTGGCAATACAAGAATGGCTGCATTACGGGATATAGATGGTGATGGGAAGCAGGACATGATTGCTGCATGTAATAGCTGTGCAGTAATATCTATTTTCCGCAACATTGCTACCCCGGGTTCTATATCAAGTGGCAGCTTTGCAACAAAAGTAGATTTTACTACCGGCACCAGTCCCAGAGAAATTGCCGTGTCGGACATTGATGGCGACGGGAAACCGGATGTTGTGGTTACTAATACAGGGTCCAATTCGATCTCCGTGTTTCGGAACCTCGCAACGTCCGGTAGTATAACTACCGGCTCGCTTGCTGCGAAGACCGATTTTACAACTGCAAATGCACCAAGGGGGCTAGATATCGGTGATATAGATGGCGACGGCAAGCCCGATGTTGCGGTGGCTTGCGGTTCGGGCAATAGTATTACGGTATTCCGCAATACTGCAACGAGCGGAACAATAAATTCGGGCTCTTTTGCGGCCCGTGTGGATTTTCCTGCAATGGCAAGCGGCAGTCCTGATGATATAGCCGTTGGCGACCTTGATGGTGACGGACGAGCGGATGTAGCTGTGGCAAACAGCACATTCAGCGCCACTGTTTCGGTATTTAGGAATAACCCGCTGCAACCTGTTACCGGCACACTTACTGTTTGTGCAGGCAGCACTACTACACTTAGCAGCGGCACAGGAAATGGTGTATGGAGCAGTAGCAATACCGGCATCGCAACTGTTGGCAGTGCCTCGGGAGTAGTGACAGGAGTATCTGGTGGTACTGTAACCATTACTTATGCAGGCAGCGCGGGAACATCTTTTACCGGTAATTATATCACTACAACAGTAACAGTGAACAGTGTAAGTGGTGGCTCTAATGTTGGCATATGCCCGGCGGGGTCAACAAACCTGACAGCAAGCGGAAGCAGCACCTACACCTGGACACCCGCAACCGGATTGTCTGCTACAACCGGCTCC
Source organism: uncultured Flavipsychrobacter sp. (assembly GCA_964430995.1). GTDB lineage: Bacteria > Bacteroidota > Bacteroidia > Chitinophagales > Chitinophagaceae > Nemorincola. The sequence goes on along the minus strand of CAYSIG010000060.1, from coordinate 1,996 downwards.
AGTGTAACGGCTACTCCAACAATTACTACCACTTATTCGGTTACCGGCACAGGTACCGGCTGCACCAATACTGCTACTGTAACGGTGAGTATAAATCCTTTACCCTCTTCAACTTTTACAGTTACACCCAACCCTGTATGTGTGAACAACACGGCTACATTTGTCAGCAGCCTATCGCCGTGCAGTGGTAATGCATTGACTTTTAACGGAAGTACAAGTTCTGCATCAAAAGGCTCTGTGGTGACAACGGCTGTGAATAATATAACCATTGAAGCCTGGGTAAACTGGAGCGGTACTGTAGCAAATTATTCGTTTGTATTCCTTAATGGAAATTCAGCATTAGACGGATATGCACTTGTTATACCGCCAAGTAGCAATCAGCTACAAATTTTGATTGGCAATATTGGTTTCCTGTCATCGAGCGCCACACTCACCAGTGGATGGCATCATGTCGCCATCGTTCGCAACGCAGGGACCTGGTCCTTGTATTTAGATGGTACACAGTATTCGGTAACCAGCTCCAGTACGGCACCTAATACCCCTACCACTGATTTTAAAGTAGGTAACAGCCAGGTAGGTACTGAAGCGTTTAATGGCAGTATAGATGACGTAGCGTTTTGGAATGTTGCCCGCTCAACCGGCCAGATACAGTCGGACATGCAGTCTTGCAATATCAATACCCAGGCAAATTTGCTGGGATACTGGAAATTTAATGAAGGTTCGGGAGCTACTACTGCTGATGCCAGCGGCAATGGCGGGACATTGTCTCTAAGCAGTACGTCGTGGGTTGTGTCTCCGTCATTGAGTACTTATGCATGGAGTTTCGGCGACGGGAGTACATCAACAGCGAATAATGTTTCGCATACATATACCGCTGCGGCAACATATACGCCCACATTTACCGTAACCGATGCTAACGGATGTACTTCAAGTGCAACACAATCGGTAACGGTAAACGCTTTTCCTGTTGTAGCAGCCATTACCGGAAACACTACGTTGTCTACAACCATAACAACTACACTGGCCAGTACTACCGGTGGTGGCGTGTGGACAAGTGCGGCCACCGGCATAGCTACAATAGGCAGTTCAACCGGAGTGGTAACAGGGGTATCGGCAGGCACTGCCTTAATAAGCTATACAGTAACTACTTCGGGTTGCAGTACCACCGTTACTACGAATGTAACGGTCAATACGCCGGTAAATGGGCTGGCTTTTGATGGTACAAATGATTATGTTGTTTTGCCAACGGGCCTTACGGCTTCCTATACTGATTTTACATATGAAGCATGGGTATATCCAACGTCCAATACCGCATGGCAAAGAATTATGGACTTTGGCAGCGGTACCACCGTCAATATGTTCATTACATCAAGCTATAACGGTGCCGGGATTCCGCGTTTTGCAATAACTACCGGAGGCACCGCCGGTGAACAACAGTTGACGTCATCAACCGCAATGCCGCTCAACACTTGGTCGCATATTGCGGTAACTATCAATGGGGCGACCAATACCGGGACGCTGTACCTTAATGGTAATGTAGTGGCCACGAACGCTGGAATGACGCTTGACCCTTCGTCGCTCGGCTCACTCTCGAATAACTGGCTGGGCCGTTCACAATATCCCGATCCTTATTTTATAGGAAGGCAAGACGAAGTACGTATCTGGAATATAGCGCGTTCGCAGGCACAGATACGGGCAGATATGAACTGTGACGTGGCACAGCAAGCAAATCTGGTAGCTTATTACCGTTTCAACCAGGGCACGGCCAGCGGCACGAATACCGGCCTCACAGGTGCCTTTGATTACAGTGGGAACAGCAAATGCGGTACGCTTACAAATTTCGCGCTTACGGGTAGTAGTTCTAACTATGTAACCGGCGCTGTAGGTAGCTGCAATGCTATATCTGATGTGACCCCCGGCTCTTTCTCCGGCAATACACCTGTATGTGTCGGTTCAACAATAACATTAAGTAACGCAAATACCGGCGGCACGTGGA
>CAYSIG010000059.1:0-24253 GCA_964430995.1 uncultured Flavipsychrobacter sp. | reverse complement strand
GAATAGTGTATTATACAGCAGGTACAGGTTGAGTGATAATATTATACTGGCTATCACCCATACCAGAACTTTAGTAGGTGTCCGGTTTACAAACACACCCATTTTAGCACGGTCGTTCGTAAAAACAATCAGCGGTATAACCGCAAAACTCAACTGCATGGACAGTATTACCTGGCTCAGCACCAGCAAGTCTGCAATGCCTTTTTCCCCGTAAAGAAAAGTAACAATGAATGCTGGAATTATGGCAATGATGCGGGTTATCAATCTGCGTAGCCATGGCTTCAATCTGATATTCAGAAAACCCTCCATTACTATCTGCCCGGCGAGTGTGCCCGTAAGGGTAGAGTTCTGTCCAGATGCCAGCAGCGCTATAGCAAATACCGTACTTGCAAGCGCCGTACCCAGCAACGGATCAAGTAATTTGTAGGCGACCGTGATATCAGCCACATCGTGGTGGCCGGAGGTATGAAAAGTAGCTGCTGCAACAATAAGAATCGCAGCATTTATAAAAAATGCAAACAGCAAGGACACCGTGCTATCGATGGTGGCGAATTTTATCGCCATTTTTTTCCCTGTGGTATCGCGATCATAATTTCTCGTTTGCACTATGCTCGAATGCAGATATAGGTTATGCGGCATCACGGTTGCGCCCAAGATGCCAATGGCTATGTACAGCATTGACGGATTGAACACTATTTCCTGTCTAGGCAACAAACCCGCCAGCAGCGGAAAAATATCGGGTCTGGAAATAACAATCTCGTAAATAAAACAAATGAGTATAATCAGTATCAGGGCGGCAACAATACTCTCTATAACCCGGAAACCTTTATGCTGAAAATATAGAATAAGCAATACATCAAAACCCGTGATAAGCACACCCCATGTAAGCGGAATACCGAAAAGCAGGTTCAATGCCAGGGCAGCGCCTATTACTTCCGCAAGATCGCAGGCGGCTATGGCCACTTCACACAATACCCACAGGGCAAAACTTACCGGCTTTGAATAATGGTCGCGGCAGGCCTGGGCAAGGTCCCTTTCAGCTACAATGCCCAGCTTCAATGCCAGGTATTGTAATATTATTGCGAAAAAATTGGAAATTAAAATCACAGACAGCAGCGTATAGCCAAATTGCGCCCCCCCGGCTATATCGGTTGCCCAGTTGCCGGGGTCCATATAACCTACGGCTACCATCATGCCCGGGCCGGCAAAGGCTAATAGCTTCTTCCAGAACCCGCTTTTCATCGGCACATTTACCGATGAATTTACTTCCGATAAGCTCTTGCTATGAGATTCACTACGCCACGCTTTACCAGTAAACTTTCTGCTCATTTTGGTTTTAGTCTGTTCCCGGCACAAAAGTAGATATTTATTTTGATTTACCAAATTATTATTATTAGGCAAGACTAATATTTTTCATTCGCGTTTATTTGATACCTTTACCGCCAATAGATATGCAAACTTTTTCTGAAGAAAATTACCTGAAGATTATATATAACCTCGACAAGCAGGGGCTTAAAAAGATCACACCTACGGCTATAGCCGAAGCGTTGAATAATAACCCGGCTTCAGTTGTTGACATGATAAAAAAGCTATCAGAAAAAAAACTCATTCAATACGAAAAGACCAAGGGGGTAAAACTCACCGAAAAAGGCAGGAACATAGCAGTTTCTATTGTGCGTAAGCACAGGCTCTGGGAGGCCTTCCTGGTAGAAAACCTGGGGTATGGATGGGAGCAGGTGCATGAAATAGCCGAGCAACTGGAACATGTGCACCACCCTGAACTCGCTGACCGGCTGGATAAATTTTTAGGCTACCCTAAATATGACCCGCACGGCGACCCCATACCGAAAGCAAATGGCGAAACAGCGCTCACTTATAAAACATTGCTGGCCGAAATAGCCGAAGGGAAGACCTGTCGTGTGGTAGCTGTAAAGGATACCAGCGCGTCGTTTCTGCAATACCTTAAGAAACTTGATATTGGCATCGGCACAAAAATCACCCTGATGGAAAAGATACCTTTCGATAACTCTATAGTTATTCTCACGGCCGATAAAGCTAAGACCACGGTATCCCGGATCTTTGCGGAGAACTTACTGGTGCACGAGTAAACAAAGGTTAAAATTCAGTAAACCTATTTACGGTGGTATGGTTTTTTATTATTACAGAAAAAACCATTTCTTATGCGCATACTTACTTTGCTCACTGCCCTCATCGTTGGCACTGCACTTTTGTCGTTTAGCGGATCAAAGACTATCACAGTTACCAGCACCGCATTTCCAAATAACGGCCCGATACCCGTAAAATATACGTGCCTTGGCCCCGAATTCAGCCCGCCCCTGCAATTCAGCAACATTCCACCAGAAACGAAATCTATTGCCATAATCGTATTGGAGCCTGATGCGATGGCACGTGAAAGGCAACAAAAAGTATGTGTACCTGAAAAAGCTCCGGCAAAAAGCAGGTCAAAACGCGGCAAATACATAACAAAAAAAACTACAGCACCGCTATACGAAACAGTACATACAAAACGTTGCTTTACCCATTGGCTCATCTGGAATATAGAACCAAACAGCAATTTCATACCGGAAAATTTTGTCAATGACAACCAGGGGCTGAACAGCGTGAACGAATGCCGGTATAAAGGAATGTGCCCGCCGGAAGGCACACATAACTATCACTTCAGAGTCTATGCGCTCGACACCAAACTCAATATCAGCAAAAAAAGTGATAAGGCTGCATTAGAGAAAGTAATGGAAGGACATATCCTTGCATGGGGAGAGGTAGTAGGCACTTTCAATAAAAATTATAAATAAGTGCGTAGGAGCGCGAACCGCTCCCGTAACCACTAAAAAATAATTGCCGCGACAATTTGACCGGATGCGCTAATTTAGCCCCATGCGCAGCATACGCCGGCATATACAAACCATAACAGAAACCTACGATGGCCATGTGCCCCTGGCGCACTTCCTGAAGAACTACTTCAGGCAAAACCCTGTGCTGGGCAGCAGAGACAGGAAGATACTGTCTGCAATAGCCTACACTTATTACCGCTGCGCTAAAGGGTTCAATGGAAATGAATGGTTTCATGCGTTGACGGACCATTGCCTCGACAACCCGAAACAATTAGCCGACATATCCCTTCCAAAATGGCTCAACGAAAACGAGCGGTTCCCATTTGACCTTGCAAAATTGTTTCCGGACGACATCCCGCTTTCGGAAGGAATAGACAAAATAGAGTGGCTGAGGTCTATGCTTGAGCAGCCCGACCTGTTCATACGTATACGCAAGGACAGAGACAAACTGCTGAGCATGCTCACGGATAGTCAAATACCCGCCACTCAGATAACCGATTCGTGCATCTCGCTACCGAATGGAGCAAAAGTTGACGCCCTGCTGCCACCCGATGATTATGTGGTGCAGGATGCCTCATCGCAACAAACGGGCAACTACTTCAATCCGAAAAAAGGTGAATCGTGGTATGACTGCTGCGCCGGTGCCGGTGGTAAATCGCTGCTGCTGAAAGATATGGAAGCCGGAGTATCGCTTACCGTAAGTGACCGCAGAGAAAGCATATTACACAACCTGAAAGAGCGGTTCAGGGTTTACGGTCATAAGCCACCTAAGTCATGTATAACTGACGTGGCTAACCCAAAACAACTATCTGATGCATTGGGTGACACGAAGTTCGATAATATTATTTGCGATGCACCCTGCAGCGGATCAGGCACGTGGGCCCGTACACCAGAACAGATGTACTTTTTCAAACCCGGCACCCTGCAGGCATTTTCTTCACTGCAGAAGGACATTGCCACTAATGTTTCTGCTCACCTCAGGCCAGGTGGCAGGCTCATCTATATTACCTGCTCGGTATTCAGAGCGGAAAACGAAGAGGTGGCAGAACAGGTGGCCCGGCAAACCAATATGACACTTATCTCATCGCAACTAATCAATGGCTTGCCTATCCATGCGGACAGCATGTATGTAGCTGTTTTACAAAACAAATAGAAGCCCCATTAGAGTTACAGGGTACTACTTTGCAGCCTTTGCCTTGAACTTATTGATAGCATTCCGCGTGAAATCGCTGAGCACTAAACGCCCGCTGATGGCAGCACGGTCAGATAAAATAGTATCCCAATGTTCGGTGCCGTGCCAGAATATTTTCTTCAGCTGCGCCATAGCCTCGGGGCTGCTGTGCGCAAGGCGATCTGCCAGACGGGCCACACTATCATCAACTTCCAGTACGGTTTTGTGCAGCTCGGAATATAAACCGTGGCGTTTCGCCCACTCGGCCGAACGCCATTCTGTGGCATCTATCGCCAGTTGGGAGAAACAGGATACACCCACTTTTCGCTCCACTGCAGGCCCTACCACAAATGGCCCGATGCCTACAGCCAGTTCACTCAGTTTCACCGATGCGTCTTCGGTGGCAATTGCGTAATCGGTGGCAGCTATCAGGCCCACGCCGCCGCCTACAGCCTTGCCTTGTACGCGGCCTATTATCAGTTTATGGCATTTGCGCATTGCATTTATCACGTTGGCAAAACCGCTGAAGAATTTCTTTCCTTCCGCTTCGTTTGTTATCGCTATAAGTTCATCAAATGATGCACCGGCGCAAAAGGCCTTTTCGCCTGCGCTGCGCAGCACGATCACATGCACACGGTTGTCAGTACCTACATCATTTATGGTCTTTGCCAAATCGGCGAGGATGGCCGCGGGCAATGAATTGCTGGATGGATGGAAGAACTCAATAGTAGCAATGCCATGTTCTAATTCGTGGCTCACATAGCCCTCAGTGTGACGCATAGATAAATTTTATAAGTAAAAAGCAGGTAACAAAGTTAGCTATAAAAAACAATTCTCATAAATTTTGCAAATTCCGGTAAGGCTCACGAATTATACCATTAAACCATAGTTTTTTTGCACATTTTTTGGTTTGCTCTTTTAATGTATAATCATGTAATACACAGTATGCAACAAAATAATTTTTGCGCACTATTTGTGCACTTTTTTTCGAAACAACATGGGGCCGCAAAAGGGGGTACAATGTTCATAGGGCCGTCTATCATAGTACGTAGTATCGGTTTTTTTCGGGTTTGTAAAGTACGGGAGTGCGGTATGGATGGTAAAATCTGAAAGACATGATGGTACAGTAACTGATCCACGAGGGAAAATGCCTTTGGTCTATGGGCAAGGGTTTGGGAGGTTTTTTAGGGAGCATTTTTGCGCAATGCAGATTATGATGCTATTCACAGGTTTTTCGGAAATAAAATCTGGAAACTAAAATCAGAGAGGGTTTAATCCCAATTCAACCGCTCCCGCTCAATCACCAAAGGACGTTTTCGTACCTGGTTGTTGATGGCGCCTATGTATTCGCCTATAATACCAATAAAGAAAAGCTGAACAGAGCCTAAAAAGAAAACACCGATAACGAGTGGCGCCAGGCCCACATCAAACCTGTCCCAATACACGAGTTTGTAAATGAAGTAAGCGATGCCGGTGAGCAGGCTAAGGATGGCCGAGAAAAAGCCTAAGAAAGCAGACATGCGCAGCGGCATCTTGGAGTGGCTGGTGAAGCCAAGCATGGCCACATCATATAGCTTGAAGAAGTTGGCGCTGGTGCGGCCATATATTCGGTTCGGCTGCACATAGGGTATCTCATATCTGCGGAAACCCAGCTCAGACACATAACCCCTCAGGTAGGGGTATTGGTGGTCGAGCCCGCGGATAATGGAAATGAATTTCTGGTCGTATAATCCGAAGCCTGTGAAATTCTTTATGGTTGGTTCCTCGTCTGATGCGCTGGAAAGTACCTTATAAAAGAAGTTTCTGATAGCGAACATCGCCGGGTTTTCCTTGCTTTGCTGCTTTATGCCAATCACTATTTTATAGCCTTCTTCCCATTTTGCCAGGAAATCGGGTATAAGCGTCGGCGGCTCCTGCAAGTCAGACACCATATAGATTACTGCATCACCGTGGCACTGTATCAGTCCATGAAAAGGGGAGCGTATCCAGCCAAAGTTGCGCTCGTTGAAGATGACTTTTACATTTTTGTTCTTTGCGGCAATCTCTCGGAGTATCTCAGGGGTACGGTCGGTAGAGCAATTATCTATCAATACCTGCTCATAGGTGTATTGGGGTAATGTTTCAAATATTTTACCTACTGTTTCAACCAGTAAGGCTATGTTGCCTTCTTCGTTATAACAAGGTGAAATAACTGAAATGTGTTTTTTCATAGGTAAAATTTAACCGCGAAGGCGCATAGACGCAAAGCTCTTAATTTGTAGCCCGAAAGTAGTAATTTTGGCTGTGATGACAAATTAGGTGAGTACTTATTTATACTACAAATTTCTTTCCATTGAATAAGATAATCCGTGAAGATATAGCCCATATTATTGCTCACTTTAACGACTGGGACAAGTTCCGGAACAAAACAGTGCTTATATCCGGCGCTAACGGTTTTTTGCCTGCATATCTTGTGGAGACTTTCATGGCGCTGGATGCTTCGTATAATACTACTGTCATTGCGCTGGTCAGGAACAGGCAAAAGGCAGAAAAAAGGTTCGGGCATTTGCTGAACAGTGCGAACTTTAAAATTGTGGTGCAGGATGTAACTGCGCCAATTGAGATAGCAGAAAAGATAGATTTCATTATCCATGCAGCCTCCCAGGCCAGCCCCAAGTATTACAAGACAGACCCCGTGGGCACGCTTAGCGCCAATGTGCTGGGGACGATAAACCTGATAGAACTTGCCAGGAAAAATAATGTTACATCATTCCTGTTCTTCAGCTCGGGCGAGGTGTATGGCGAGGTAAAGGCTGAGGACATACCCATAAAAGAGGATACTTTCGGATACCTGAACTGTGCCAATGTGCGCGCCTGCTACGGCGAGAGCAAGCGTATGGGAGAGAATATATGTGTGAGCTACCATGAGCAATATGGTGTGCCTGCAAAAATTATTCGCCCGTTCCATACCTATGGGCCTGGCATGGCGCTGGACGATGGGCGGGTATTTGCTGATTTTGTGGCTAATGTGGTGAACAAGCAGGATATTGTGATGATGAGCGACGGTAGCGCTATAAGGCCATTTTGCTACCTTAGGGATGCCACGCTTGGTTTTCTAACCGTACTCACGAAAGGGGAGAGCGGGCAGGCCTATAATGTGGGCAACCCTAATGAAGAGCACAGCATACTCGAACTTGCCAATATTATAGTAGGCCTGTACCCTGAATTCGGGTTGAAGGTCATCAAAAACAAGCCTATTGCTGATGCCAACTACATGAAAAGCCCCATTTTGCGCAATTCACCCAACATAGATAAAATACGTCAATTGGGCTGGCTGCCAAATGTGACTGTGTATGAGGGTTTTAAAAGGACGATAGCCAGCTTTTTGTAATTATAAAATACAGGATAAATTAAGTAATATTGCCATGATGTCCATCATTGGAAGTAAGAAATTATAAATATTTATGAAATGTTTAATATTGTGCGGCGGAAGGGGTGTTGTTGACCCCGTGACTCGTACCCGTATACCCAAATGCCTGATGAAAATAGGTAACAGGCCGGTCATCTGGCATGTAATGAAGCTGTTTAGCAAGTATGGGTGCAATGAGTTTGTGCTGGCGTTAGGATTAGGGGGCGACCAGGTGCGGGAGTATTTTATCAATAGCTTTGAGCTGCTGCATGATGTGGAGATAAACATTGCCAACAATGAAGTGAAATCGCTCAACAGGATACCGGAGGAAAACTGGATCATCAAACTGGTAGATACCGGCATTTCTGCCAGCACAGGGGCTCGCATATCACGCTGCGAGCGCTACCTGAAATATGAACCGTTCTTTATAGCGTACTCTGATGTGTTGGCGGATGTGAAAATAGACCAACTGGTGGAGTATCATAAGGCAAGCGGAAAGATGCTTACTGTGACGGGGGTTAACCCGCCTTCACGCTTTGGTACTTTTTACTTGAGCGGAGAACATATATCCTCCTACGACGCAAGTGCCAAGCTGGAAATGCACCAATCCAGGATAAATGGTGGCTTTATGGTGGCCAATGAGAACCTGTTTGAGAAGCTATCTCCGATAAGCGAGTGTAACCTGGAATCTGAGGTGTTTGCAACACTGATAGGAGAGAACAATATAGATTTGTGGAAACATGATGGTTTCTGGCAGAATGTAGATACCGAAAGGGATATAGAGTATATGCAAAGTCTGTATGACATTAATAAACGCCCTTGGTTGGGAATCAATTAAGAATCAATCAGGAAAAATAACACCGATATGAAGAAAGCAGTGATTTTTGTTGGGCCGGCAGTAGAGGATACCGAATTTGCTTATCCCTACTACCGTTTGCAGGAAGATGATTTTACAGTGGATGTCGCATCAAACGGCGGCGCAGACGTTGTGGCCAAGCATGGCTTGCCGATAAAGGTGAATGCCGATGTGAAAAAGGTAAAGGCGGAAGATTATGACCTGCTGGTGGTACCGGGCGGGCTGGAATCGCCCGACAGGTTGAGGCAGATACCTGAAGTGTTGCAATTTATCAGGGATATGGATGCGGCCGGAAAAGTGATAGCATCAGTATGTCATGGCCCGTGGGTACTTATCTCTGCGGGTGTTGTGAAAGGAAAAAAAATGACCTGCTATGTAGGCTGCAAGGACGACCTGATAAACGCAGGTGCGGATTACCGGAACGTATCGGTAATATCGGATGGCAACATGGTCACCGCTCCTCACTTCAGGGATAACGCAGCGTGGCTGAAAGAAACGCTGAAGGTGTATTATGCAATTAACAAAAAGTAATGATCTATAAAGTATATCCTTCCTTAAACGATTTTGAGAACCTGTCGAGGTTAAAGGTAGAGTCATCAGACTTTGCCAATAACTTTGATTACCGCAATATTGTGGTTAACAAGCCATGGGGTTATGAGTATCTATGGTTTCAGAAGGAGAAAGTAGCTATCTGGTTTTTGCGTATAACCAAGGGGCAGGCTACATCCTTGCATTGCCACGCTAAGAAACGGACCTCGCTGATAGTGCTTGATGGTGCGGTGCAATGTACCACCATTGATGATAAGTACCAGTTGAAGACCCTGGAAGCTATAGTGCTGGAGCCCTGCGTTTTTCATTCGTCTATGGCTATTGCGGAAGAAGGGGCATTTATTATGGAAATAGAGACCCCGCCTATGAAGGGCGACCTGGTGCGTATGCATGACGCTTATGGGCGGCAGAATAGTGGTTACGAGAAAACGAACGAATATTCTACCGATTTCTCGGCCTATGAGTATTTCCCGTTTGAAGAAAAGGACTACAAAGGTTGGAGGTTCAGGAATATAGAGATCTTGCTTTGCAAAGAAAGGCCTGCAGCTAAGGACAATACCTTGATGATAGTGCCGATAAATGGCCTGGCAAGAACAAAATCGAATAAGATAATAGATGTGGGTGAGGCATTTCCTGTCACCGCAGCAGCATTGCAGGAAGATGAAATAGCCAATAAGGATTACCAGTTTTTAGTGTTCAACAGAATTTAAACGTAAAATAAATATCAGTATGAAGGTATCTGATTATATAGCAGGCCTGTTTGTGGAGAATAACATGAAGCACATATTCTCCATTTCGGGTGCCGGTAATGTCCATTTGTTAAACTCTATAGCCGACAATCCTGCGCTTGTGCCCATTCACCCGCACCACGAGCAAGGCGGAGCATTGGCCGCATTGGCATACAATCGTATCTGCGGCAGGTTGGGTGTGATGATCACCACTTCTGGCGGTGCGGCCACCAACGCCATCACCGGGGCATTGGATGCCTGGGCCGATTCTATACCTGTGCTGATTATATCCGGGCAGGAGAAGTCAGAATTTGTGACCAAGCACAAGAAGCTGAGGATGTGGGGCGTGCAGGGGTTTGACATAGCCAAAACTGTGGCAAATATCACTAAGTACTCTGTGCTGGTGACGGATCCTAAGCAGGTAAAATATGAATTTCAGAAGGCAATACATATAGCCCAGACGGGCCGGCCAGGCCCCGTTTGGATAGACATACCTACCGATGTGCAGGCCGCCCAGATAAACCCCGGGCAGTTAAAGGGATATGTGCCTTTTGAGCCGGCAGTGGACAATAGCGTTAAGTATATAGCCCAACTGAACCAGTTGTTGCATGCAGCAAAACGTCCGGTATTTGTTTTTGGAAATGGTATCAGGCTGGGTGGCGCTGAACATTTATTGCACGGGCTGGTCGATAAGTTCCAGGTGCCTTTTCTCACCTCGTGGAACGGTGTGGATCTCATGCCATCAAATCATCCGTTGAATTATGGTCGTGAAGGGACATACGGACAACGCTGTGCGAACTTCGTGATACAGAATGCAGACCTGGTCATTACCATAGGTACGCGCATGGCTATTCCGCAGGTGGGGTATGATCTGAAGGAATTTGCTAGAGAAGCCAAAAAGGTGATAGTGGATATTGATGCTACCGAATTACATAAATTCGCCAGCGATCCTTCGTTCACTATGATAGAAGCGGATGCCAAGATGTTCATAGAAACACTGTTGAGCAAGGTAAATCCGCCGAACGCTGTAAATATATTGGGGTGGGTGAGTATGTGCAATCAATGGAAAGAGGCTTATCCATTTGTGGAGCCAAACGGATTACACAAAGAAGTCGACGGCCTGATGAATTCCTACTCATTCGTGAAGGAACTGAACAAGCATTTTGCAAAAGATGAGATCATTGTGACAGATATGGGCACGGCCCTTACCTGCACCCACCAGGTGATAGAAGTAAAAGACCAGCAGCGTGTGGTGACATCCACCGGCTTGGGCGAGATGGGCTATGGTTTGCCGGGAGCTATAGGAGCATCGCTTGCTGCTAATAAACAAAGGGTAGTGCTTTTATCTGGCGATGGATCTATGATGATGAACCTGCAGGAAATGCAAACGATCATTCATCATAAATTGCCTGTAAAACTGTTTGTGTATATCAATGACGGCTACCTCACTATTAAGCATACGCAAAACAACCTGTTTGGCAATAAGTTTGCCGGCTCCGGCGCTGATTCCGGTGTGAGCTGCCCTGATTTCGGTAAGATAGGCGCTGCCTTCGGATTCAAGACGTTTAAGATAAATTCATTGAAGGAAGCTGCAGTTACTATTCCTAAGATACTGAATGAGGATGGCCCGGTGTTGTGCGAGGTGTTCATCCACTCTATGCAGTTGCTGGCACCTAAAACTTCATTCAATATTAACCCCGACGGTACACTGGTGTCTCCTCCGCTGGAGGACCTCTATCCGTTCCTGTCGAGGGAAGTATTGCAGCAGGAGATGGTGATTCCGCTGCACCCTAAGTCGCAACAAATAAAAAATTAAAGATGGAAAAGAACCCATGGCTGCTGTCGAAAGAGAAACTGATAGGCCCTTTTATACGCATTGCACGCCCGCAGATAGTGGAGATGATGGCGATGGCTGGTTATGATTTCGCGGTTATAGACCTGGAGCATGGCGGCACCATCAATATGGATGATGTGTATCCTCTCATACTGGCCGCTGAGAACAGGGGCATAAAATTACTGGCGCGGATTCCGGGTGTAAATGAAATGTACATCAAGTGGCTGCTCGATCTCGGTATAGGTGGTTTGCAGATACCGCATATAAAGACCAAAGCTGATGCCGAAAAGGCGGTGGAATATTCAAAGTTTCACCCCATGGGCGAGCGGGGTTTGTGCCGTTTTGTAAGGGCTGCGGACTTTTCTAATACTAAAAAAGAAGATTACATCAATAACGCCAATTCAAAATCTATCATTGTCTTGCAGATAGAGGGAGTTGAGGGCGCAAAGAACATCGAAGAGATAAGCTCAGTAGCAGGGGTTGATGTCATTTTTGTAGGTCCTTATGATCTTAGCCAATCCATGGGTCTAACCGGTCAGATATGGCACCCGGATGTGACCAGGGAGATTACCCGCATCATTGAAATATGTAAAAGCAAGGGTATTCTTACAGGTGTCTTTACAGATACGCCTGAAGGTATTAAGCACTGGAGTGCGCTCGGCGTGAAGTACCTCAATTACCGGATGGACACAGAGATGTTCCTCGACATTGCCAAAAAGAGCCATGCAGAAGTGGCATCTTATTTAAGTTAAAAGAACCACACCTATAGTGCAGGAGCAATTAATAGACCACAGGAAGATAGCTGATTGGGGTATCCGTATGTTTGTGAAAACAGGGGTGTCTGAGGCCGATGCGGCTACAATCGTAAATGCATTGGTGAAAACATCTTTATGGGGCGTTGATTCGCATGGCATAGCGCGAATAACGCATTATCTGGGCAGGTTTGAGAACGGGACTATTAACAAACACCCCAAACTGGAGTTGAATAAAACGGCCGCCGCAACCGCCCAGTTGGATGGTGACGACGGGCATGGTATAGTAATTATGACCACGGCAACTAATCATGCTATTGCACTGGCTAAGGAGGCGGGTACTGGCGTAGTTGGCGTGAGCAATTCATCACATTGCGGGGCCATAGGCTTATATACCCGGCAGGTTACCGAAGCAGGCATGGTAGGCATTGCATTTACGCATGCCGACGCGCTGGTCGTGCCGCACGGTGGTAACAGGCCTTTTTTTGGCACCAATCCGATTTCAATTGCCTTCCCTACGGAGAACGTAGAAGAGCCAATTTGTCTCGACATGGCTACCAGCATTGTGCCGTGGAACTATATGATGAATGCAAAAAGAGAGAAAACCAAAGTGCCGTTGGGGCTCGGAGTGGATAAGCATGGCAATGATTCGGACAATGCTGAAGACATTGTCGCAGTGAAGCCAATGGCGGGGCACAAGGGCTATGCCTTGGCATTTATGATTGATATGCTTTGCGGCCCGTTGAATGGTATGAATTACGGCCCCAACATGACCTCAATGTATAAAGACCTGCACAAGAAAAGGAAATTGGGGTCTCTGGTGATAGCTATAGACCCGGCAAGGTTTGGCGGACGGGATACGATAAGGGCAGTAGGCACGGCAATCATCAGCCAGGTGAAAACACATGGCGATAATGTATTGTTTCCCGGGCAGCCTGAATACTTGAGTCGCACGGAAAGAATGGAAAAAGGGATACCTGTTTCAGATACAATAATGACGGATTTTAAAAACTGGTCCGATAAACTTGGTGTTACGCCAATTGCATAATGATAGAAGCGGTAATATTTGATTTTGACGGAGTGGTAGGGGATACGATGCACGATAATTGTGTGGCGTGGCAGAAGTCTTTCGAAAGATATGGATTTGCTTTGCCGGCTGCTGATTATTACAAACTTGAGGGGATGGGCCGTTACCAGATAGCCGAAATGATTATTGCGAACAATGGCCTCGATCCTCGTCTGGTGGAAGATATCGTCACCTTTAAAGAAGCGTACTATAAGAATAATAATACTTTTAAGTTGTACGACGGTGTTGAAGATATTTTAAGTTTTCTTAAAGGTAAAGGCATCCCGATAGCAATAGTTACAGGGGCCTCGAGGGCAAGGATTACCGAACACCTGGATAAAGAAATTGAACGTCAACTTACGGTCCTGATTACAGCCGATGATGTAACCCATACCAAGCCACATCCCGAACCCTATTTAAAGGCAGTAGCGGCATTGGCTGTGCCTGCGGGCAACTGCATAGTGGTTGAAAATGCCATTTTAGGTGTGCAGGCTGCAAAAGCGGCCGGTTGCAAATGTTTTGCATTAGAAACAACACTCAGCAAAGCAGACCTGGCCATGGCAGATGAAGTATTTGCCACACATAATGAATTACTCTCTAAATTTGAAAATATCTTTTAACAATAATAGCTGTACAATGAGCATCGAACAAGTAAAGAGCGATTTCAGGAACAACAAGATATCTAAGGTGGATTTTGTAAACAAAATGCACGAATTCCATAAGGTATTATTTGACTTCTCTGAGAATCTTGGCAGCACAGAGATCGCTAAGATAGAAGTGGAGGATGGTAAGGTGATATTTATTACACGCAAAACTGATTTTCATCCGGGTGGATGTAAATTTTATGTAGATGTGACCGATAAGCGTGTCACGCCTGTTGATACGTTCAATTTTGATTTCTACGAGCAGGAGGATTCTGAAATGTTGTATAAACTGGTTTCCGATGGCGATACCATTTTCGATATAGGTGCGAATATTGGCTGGTACTCAAACCATTTGGCTAAAAAGTTGCCGAATGCATCTATCTATTCCTTCGAACCTATTCCTGAAACGTTTGCTCAGGTAAAAAGGAATACCGAGCTGAACGGGGCAAAGAATATCACGCTCAATAACTTCGCTTTTTCTGATGCTATACAAACACTTACCTTTTATTACTCCCCAACCATAACCGGCGCATCGTCTTCTGCCAACATTACGGAGAGCGACAATATGGTGAAGCTGGAATGCCAGGCAAATACGATAGATAATTTTGTAAAGGAAAAGAATATCGCCAGGCTTGACTTTGTGAAGTGTGATGTGGAAGGGGCCGAGTTCATGGTATATAAGGGCGGTGCTGCCACATTCGAAAAGCACAAGCCGATCATCTTTACGGAGATGCTGCGTAAATGGGCCGCTAAATTCGGGTATCACCCGAATGATATTATTGCCTATTTCAGGCAATTCGGCTACAACTGCTATACATCTCACAATGGGAAACTGATACCTATAGAAAAGGTGACAGACGAAACAGTGGAGACCAATTTTTTCTTCCTGCACCCGGAAAAACATGCGGAGAAGATTAGTTCATTGAGCTGATATATACATTGCTTTCATAACTAAAGGTTGGTATTGAATGCCGTAAAGACCCGTTTTTGCTATGGTTTTAGGGCGTAAATCAACTTTATCGCCTATTTTTACCGCAATGGCAGAGCAATTCAAATCAGGGTTTGTAAATATTTTTGGGGCACCCAACGCGGGTAAGTCTACTTTGCTGAACCTGTTGCTGGGAGAAAGGCTGGTGATCATATCGCCTAAAGTGCAGACAACCCGTCACCGTATATTAGGCATATTCACCGAGCCGGGCTACCAGATAGTATTCTCCGATACTCCCGGTATCATAGAGCCTAAATATAAACTGCACCAGAAAATGATGATGCAGGTGAAGAGCGCCCTTGAGGATGCGGATGTGGCTATACTGATGCATGATATCTCGCAGCCTGTCGAAGACTTTGAAAAAATAAGTGATTCATTAAAACTTAAAGTGCCTGTTATCCTGTTACTTAATAAAATAGACACGATAAAGGATAAGAGTACTATAGAGCCTCTTGTAAAGCAGTATAAAGACAAATACCCTAAGTGGGAAGTGCTGGCAATATCGGCACGAAACAAAGTGGGAACGGACAAAATAATGCCGCTCATCCTTGAGCGCCTTCCCGAAGGGTTTGCGTATTATCCCGATGACAGTATCTCAGATCGGACGGAGCGCTTCTTCGTCGCGGAAATGATACGCGAACAGATATATGCCCTGTATGACGAAGAGATACCCTACCATGCCGCAGTTTTGATACAGGCATTTGAAGAAAAGACTACGCTTAATGTGATTAAAGCCGACATAATTGTGAGCCGTGAAACCCAGAAAATGATATTGTTGGGCAAAGGTGGTAGCATGATAAAACAATTAGGTATCAATAGCCGAAAGGTGATTGAAGAATTCCTCGGCAAAAAGGTACATCTTGAATTGTTTGTTAAGGTGCGCCCGAAATGGCGCGACAACGAAAATTACCTGAAGGAGTATGGCTATAATTGACGAACGCCTTGCTGTTATTCAGCCACTCAGTAAATTTTGGTATGAGAACAAGGTGGCAGCCGTAGATATGCTGCGGCTTGATCTGTTGCACCCCGTGGTTTCCGGTAATAAATGGTTCAAGCTTAGGCTGAACATGAAGCATGCAGCTGAGGCCGGGTATAAAGCGATAATTACTCCCGGCGGTGGCTGGTCAAATCATCTTGCCGCCACTGCTTTTGCCGCAAAGGCATTTGGTATCAAAGCTACCGGTATAGTGAGGGGCAGGTATGATGTGCTTACCCCTACGCTTGAGGCGTGCAGGGCAGATGGTATGGAACTGGTGTTTGTTTCGCAGGAGGACTATAAAAACAATCATGAGCCGGGCTGGGCAAGGGACCTTGTAGCGCATTTTGATGAAATATTTATGATACCCGAAGGTGGTGCCAATGAATGGGGGAGAAAGGGTGCCGGATTAATTAGCAGGTTCATCAATGATAACTACACGCATATAGTAGTGGCAGTCGGCTCCGGCACCACTATGGCCGGCCTGCGGGAGGCGCTGCCCGCGCATCAGCATATGTTGGGGTTTGCACCCATGAAACAGGGCGCGTATCTTAAAGAGCATATTGCCAGGCATCTTTCTGCGCAGAAGGATGTTAACTGGGAATTGTATGACGAATGGCATTTTGGCGGGTTCGGAAAATGGAATAAAGAACTGCTGGCTTTCATGAATGATTTTTTCAGGACGAACAAGATTCCCCTGGATATTGTGTACACCTCAAAAATGATGTATGGCCTGCGCGAAATGCTTATGGCCAACCATTTTTCCAGCCATGAGCGCATATTGTGCATACACTCGGGTGGCCTGCAGGGCAATGCCTCGGTGAAGGCCGAACTTTGTTATTGAGCATTTACACCCCAGAATACATTGTATTCTCCTCATTTTTTTGGACGAAGGTTTAGCGGCAATGTACCTTTACTGCATAATAAAAAAACGGGCATGCCGAAGAAGATAATGAGTGTTTCTGGAGGTTTAATGAGGCCCATTACCCAAACAGCAATTACTGGTGCCTCTATTGTTGGTGTCATTGCTGCGATAACAGGTTTATTATACCTTTTGGCTGTAGGATTGTAGGTTAGGCATGGTATATATTAATACTTAATGTGGTGTGGTGAATAATGAAGAGAAGCCGTCCCGGAATTTCGGGATGGCTTTTTTGTAAATTACGGTTAACTTTAAATCGTTATCCCGGCATAGATGGTAAAATCGCTAAAGAACGTATTGATAGTATTACTGCATATTGGCGGTTGGATGGTCTTTCTTTCCATCCCTACTATGTTCAATCCCCGCCGGCCCGACTTCAGTATTGCATCTTTTATTAACGACCTGCTCGAATTACCCCGCTGGACAAACGGATTATTGCTTGTGATCCTTTTTTACTACAATTATCATATTGCCATACCTCGTTTTTACCTGGGGCGTAAATATCCGTTCCTTGCTTTGTCTATCCTGGGTAGCTTCATTATACTTTTTCTGCTCAATTATGTGCTCATACCAAGAGATATAAAAGTTTACCAGGGCGCAAACGCATTGGGAAGTAGTTTTAATCTGTTCATGTTCATTATTGTCTATGTTTTTTCATTTGCTATTTGCATTTACGAACAATGGCAGTTTACAAAAGAGCAGATGTTGAATACAGAAATCTCCTTCCTTAAGGCCCAGATAAATCCGCACTTCCTTTTCAATACACTGAACAGCATATATGCCTTGACCCTTGTTAAATCAGATAATGCCCCCGATGCGGTTATCCGGCTTTCGGGCATGATGCGCTATGCCGTGAGCGAGGCCAACTATGGCCAGGTGCCATTATCCAAGGAGATAAGTTATATCAGTAATTATGTGGCATTACAGAAACTGCGTATCACAGAGAAGATATTGATAACCTACGAGCTCACCGGAGAAACGGAGGATAAGCTCATTACGCCCTTTCTGCTGATACCATTTATCGAAAATGCGTTCAAGTATGGTGTTAATGCAGAAGAGAATTCAGATATTTGGATCAGGATAGATATCAATGATACTGACCTGGTAATGCAGGTAGAGAATAATAAAGTGTATGTGAAAAAGGACAAGGACTATGGTACGAGCTTGGGCATAAAGAATACAAAAAAACGATTACAACTATTATACCCCGGCAGGCACTCCTTAAAAATAAAGGATGGTAAGTATGACTTCCGGGTATTACTTCAAATAAAGTTCAAATGATTACAGCTATAGCACTCGATGATGAGCCATTGGCCATTGATGTGATAAAAACATATTGCCAGAAAGTGGATGAAGTGAAATTGCAGGCAACCTTTACTGAGGCAGGGCCTGCAATGAAATATCTGGATGAACACCCCGTGGACCTCCTGTTCCTTGATATTAACATGCCGGCCATTTCGGGTATAGATTTTTATAAAAAGGTGTCTAAGAACACTATGGTCATCTTTACCACTGCCTACAGTGAGTATGCCGTGGAAGGGTTTAACCTGAACGCCGTTGATTATTTATTGAAACCATTCGACTTCAAGCGGTTTCAGCAGGCAGTTGATAAAATAAAAGAATACCACAACTATGCGCAGCTTAAAGAGAACGAGCAACCGCAGTACCTGTTTGTGAAGGTGGACTACAGCATGGTAAAGGTGCCCTTTGATGAGATTGCCTATATAGAAGGGCTGGATAACTACCTCAAGATCAATTTTGACAGTGGTAAATCGCTGCTGGTGAGGATGAGCATGAAAACAATCAGCGAAAAGCTACCCGCTGCAGAGTTTATCAGGGTGCACCGCTCATTCATCATACCGTTCAGCAAAGTAGTTTCGGTGCGCAACAAGACCATTTATCTGGATAAGAAGGAAATACCCATAGGCACCAATTATGTCGATGAGGTAATGAAGTTATTCAAGGAAATTTAGTTTCTCCGGCAACAAACACTAATTTGCAGGCATGTCTTCTGGCTCTTCAAATAAAAATGTGGTCATCACCGTGCTCATCATAGCCGGCATGGTGGCGGGTGTCGTACTGGGGTTCATAATCAATAGCAACAATGCCGGTAAATCACCCGATGAAATGGCGGCTATTGTCAAGCCTTTCTCCATACTATCCGATATCTTCCTGCGCCTCATAAAAATGATTATCGCCCCGCTGGTTTTCACCACGCTTGTGGTGGGCGTGGCCAAGCAGGGCGATGTAAAAGCGGTAGGCCGTATAGGTGGCAAAACACTATTGTGGTTCATTGCCGGGTCTTTACTCAGCCTGTTCCTCGGTATGGTGCTTGTAAATTACTTCGAGCCCGGCGCAAGGCTCCATATGGCTTTACCTGCAGTTGCTGCAACTCCCGTAGTACAATCAAAAATCACCATGAGTGATTTCATCACTCATATTTTCCCTACCAGCATTTTCGATGCCATGGCGAAGAACGAGATATTGCAGGTGGTGGTATTCTCCATATTCTTCGGCGTAGCCACTTCTGCCTTGGGCGAGAAAGGGCATATTGTGGTAAAAGCGTTAGATGCCGCCGCCCACATTATCCTGAAAATGACCGGCTACATCATGAATTTCGCCCCCGTTGCCGTTTTCGGCGCTATGACAGCCGTTATAGCCAAGCAGGGTCTGGGTATTTTGAGTACCTACTCCTTCTTTATAGGGGAATTCTATTTCGGCCTATTTGTCCTGTTCCTGGTGCTGATGCTGGTAGCTTTCCTGGTTATCCGTAATAAAGCCTTGCGCTTGTTGGCACACATAAAAGAGCCCGCCCTTATCGCTTTTTCTACCAGCAGCAGCGAGGCCGCTTTCCCCAAGCTCATGATTGAACTGGAGCGTTTTGGCTGCAGCGAGAAGGTAGTCAGTTTCGTACTGCCGCTCGGCTACTCTTTCAATCTCGATGGCTCCATGATGTATATGACCTTTGCCTCCTTATTCATCGCTCAGTCCTATGGTATTCATCTTGATGCAGGCACACAGATCACCATGCTGCTCGTATTGATGCTTACCAGCAAGGGCATTGCCGGGGTGCCTCGGGCGTCATTGGTGGTCATTGCCGGTACCCTCGCAACCTTCAATATCCCCGAAGCCGGCCTGGTATTATTGCTCGGCATCGACCCCCTGCTCGACATGGGCCGCTCGGCTATGAACGTGGTGGGAAACAGTGTCGCCACTGCGGTTGTCTCTAAGTGGGAAGGTGCTTTAAAATAGATTATTTTTAAAGGGATGTGATTTTTAATGTATAAAGTGTAACTTTACAGCATAGTTAGGTTATACTTATGAGGTATTTTTTGCTTTTCTTGCTTGTTGCTATCTTCTCGGTGATGTATTTTATGGATGCACCACATTTCACTACGGGTAACTCTACCATAAGGCTTATATCGTATTTTAATTTTTTATTATTTTTTTCATCTATCATCTCTGTGGTCCAGTATTTCTGGCCCGGCGACAGGAACAAAGCTCTTTTCCAGATATTCAATATGCTGTTCACTCTGGTGTTCTATTCTGTAAGTTTCACCTACCTGGTGCACCACAAGGATTTCTACGAAGGCTACGTTCACCTCTCAGATTTTGGCTGCATTCAGCAGTTTGCCCTGCGGTGGGATATTTTCTCCATTATGTTTTGGTTCATAGTGGTTACCTTCTGCATCAACATCCTGTATCTGGTTCGGTACCGTGATGTCGAGCCCGCCTACACTTAAAGCTTACCCCTTTTTTATCGCGCCGCTTATCGATTTGCTCACCAGCAACACCAGTATTGTTGTGCTCGCCAGCATGGCCGCCCATACCTGCCATCCCGGTATATAGGGTAGTGTCAGTCCCTGCGGCTTTACCGTCATCGCTATCGCTATCTGGCCGCCTGTGGCTATCAGCATCGCCACCACCGCCGTGGCTATCACCATTGGCAGGAACCTTTTTATCATAAACCTGCTCACAAACTTCGGCCCGTAACCTATCTGCAGCAGCAGCGTCAGCGACTGCTGCGCACGGGCTATGGTCAGTTCTATGAACAAGATAAACACCAATGTACCTATCCCCATCAGCAGCAGCGCCAGGATGCCCGTTGCGCTCGTCACCACTTCTACTATCGAGCGTATCTTGCTCCAGCGCAGGTTCTCGGTATTGGTGTTATAATTATGCTGCTTCAGGTATTCCGCAAACTTCGTATCCGATGGGTCCTGTATCTTAAGTATCAGCTGCGAAACGGAATTTGCAGCCCCCGGCCGCCCGAATTTACGGTTGCCATAGTCAATGAACGACTTAGGCACCAATACCGAATTGATGCGCCCCGAGAACCCGATCACATGGGCCGTAAAGCTTTCCGCATTGGGTTCGGCTCCGGCTTTCAGGTTCAGTGCTATCACCTTCACCGATGATTCCGATAGCTGCGGCAATCCCTGGCTGGGCGCAAATATATAGTTGTAGATGTCCAGGAACTGCGATGATACTATAATGGGCACATTCGGGTTCCCCGGCGCCCATTTCCAGTCCGCCGGCATATTGTCTATAAAATTGTCCGGCACGCTTTCCAGCGGCATATCCGTGCCGAAAGCCAGTTGCCCGCCCATGGTCGCATATACCGGAAAATGGTTCGCGTCTATCACACCCACATCCTGCACCTGCGGTGCCGCTTTTAATTCATCAATTTCTTTTTGCGAGAACAGCGTCGCCCCCGGTATACCCATATTCTGCTGCGTCACCTGCTTGCCCACTATCAGGAACGTGCTGCCCAGCGAATCGTTCTGGTGCCTGCCATACAGCAGTTCCCTGAAATTCCACCAGATCAGCACCGATGCCAGCAGCAGGGTAGTGCCTATGCACAATGCCGTCAGTGCCGCCCACAACCGCGACCTGTTGCCATTGCGCAGCAGCAGCTTGCTCAGTATCTCCTTCTGTATATCCCTGCTCACAGTATTATCTTTTGGGTGTATGCGAAATAGTGGTTCTCATCCAGGTCGGCCAGTATCATGCCGGCATTGTTTTTCTTTACCACTTCATTTATCAGTGCTATGGCCTTGTTTATATTGGCATGGTCCAGGTGGCTGAACGGCTCGTCCATCAGCAGCCAGTCAAACGGCTGCAGCAGTGCCCGCACTATGGCCACCCTTTGCTGTTCGCCATACGATAGGGTACTGCCCAATGAGTTTTCCTTGTCCTTCATCCCCAGCGCCTCCAGCATATCATGCACCTGGTGTTCGCTCACCGTATTCGTCAGTTTTCTTTTTATTTCCAGGTTTTCCCACGCAGTTAGTTCCGGGAACAGCCGCATATCCTGGAAGATAACACTGATGTTGTTTGCCCTTAGTCTGGCCAGCGTTTCGTTATCAGTGTTGTTCAGTGCAGCATTATTCCATTTCACAGTACCCTCATAGTCCTTCCGCAGCCCGTACAGTATATGCACAAGCGTTGTTTTGCCCGTGCCCGATGGCGCCTGTATAAAAATGCACTCCCCCTTATTAAAGGTTAGGTCATTCTTCCATACACCACTCCGGTAGGCATTTACTTTTTCCCTCAGTGGCACCGGTATCACACCCTGCAATGATAGCTGCATAATTTTAGCTCAAATACCCTCCAAATGTAATGAAGATGTGGTACATGGGTAAATAAGTGACTTTATTTAGCCCGGTGATTCGAGTTCGACCAGAGGGAAACGTTAATATTATTATAGAACTCTATTGAGGTAAGAGGCGGAACTTGAGCAATACAGTACAGTACCCGAAAGGAAAGAGGGTAACTGGACTGTGGCAGATAAAATAAAAGGCATGATATATACCGACATATCTTCAGCATCAACATGGTTTATTAAGAAGAGGCTGCCCCGGATACCGGAGACAGCCTCTTACTATTCAAGATAACAATCCTACCTTTCCAATATAAATTTGACAACTTGATTTACTGCACCGTTCATTAATCGTACCGAATAAACACCACGGGCAATTTTTTCGGATAAAGACATCTGCTTGCTAATACTACCATTTTCAATTTCAGCATAATCAGTCTGCATTATTTTACCAAGCATATCTACTATCTCAATCTTTACCTGTTTTTCTGCATGGTCGGCAACAGTTATATTCCCTTGGATGGTAAATGTTCCTGTGTTGGGGTTAGGAACAATACTAAGAGCTCCAAGGCCAATTTCACCATGTGAAAGGTCATTGTCTGGCGCTGGTCGTCCACTACATGGATTACTTACGGTAACGTCAACACAGCAATTTGTGTAATTCTCCAAAGGGAAGTATATATTGCCATATTGCGGGTTGAGGCAATATTGTACTAATGCAGTGCCGGTACCAATAAACGTTACTACGCCACTACTGCTAATTGTTGCAACACTTGAGGTGCCGGATATCCACCAACTACCGCCGGGAGTTGAAGCACTTAATGACAAAGTAGAACCCACACCACAACCAATCAACGGGCCGCTGATGCTAACCCCAGCAACTGCGTTTATCGTTAAAGTAGAGAAACATCCCGTACCGGGCATTGTATACGTTATAGTTGCGGTTCCTGTGGCTGATCCCATTCTCGTAGCTATTCCACCAGAGCTTACCGATATAACTGCCGGATTACTACTGTTCCAGGTTCCCCCTAATAAGGAAGATGGGGCAACAGGATAAATCATTGGGTTCGCCAAATAGATTTGTTCTGTTGCTCCGTCATGACATAGAAATTCATTGCCATACAGCGTTGCATTTGGGTGCAACGATACAGAGTGAGTGACGTAACAGCCTGCAATTGAATATGTTATCAAAGGTATCCCAGATGTTACTCCGCCTGCCACAACGCAGGAAGTTCCTAAAGGAGTTATTGTAACAGCGGAGGATGGCCAGGAAGTATTCCAGGTTCCGCCTGGCATTGAATTCGACAAAGTAATCGGATACTGGCCTAACGGACATACAGCAGAAGGCCCCGTTATTGGAGGTACAGGAACGCCTGCATTGACAGTAACGGTTTTTGTTACTGTACACCCATTGTTACCGGTAACACTTACGGACATTACATGGATGCCCGGAGTTGGTATTGCCCCAGTAGTTACCGTGATTAAATCTTCAGAATGGACAGAAGTGGTATAAGTCCATACTGGATCAGCGTCAGACCAAAGGTCGAAAAATGAAGTCGGGCCGCTAGTCCAATGTATTGTATGGGGATTGGTAACCCGTTCTCCAGCGGAGGAAATGTCTAACGTCATATCAAAAGGACTACCTACGCAAAATGGTCCGGATGATGTGACTGAAAAACTTGGAATGGCACGAGACGTTACGTTAAGGCAAGGGAGCGGATGATGCAAATCGTCAATATATCCTTCAGCAGTTTCTACAGTGCATCCGCCACAGATCGAATGCATTTCTATTTTGCTAATACAAAACGTGTTCACGCCAAATCCAAATTCGGGAAAGAAAAGTCCGCCAATGTCAATATAAGAAGGGCCAGTCAATGGGATATCAACATAGACAGGGAATGCTATATCATAAGGTATACTTTCTC
>CAYSIG010000058.1:0-24975 GCA_964430995.1 uncultured Flavipsychrobacter sp. | reverse complement strand
GGTGGTCATCGGGCTGATAATGCTGAACGTCATCAGGCTCGATTTCCTGACAAAAGGAAACCTGACCGGCAGGCTACAGGACCGCTTCAGGTACAGCGGCTTATCAGGTTCTTTTTTTCT
The DNA here is from genome assembly GCA_964430995.1 of uncultured Flavipsychrobacter sp. GTDB lineage: Bacteria > Bacteroidota > Bacteroidia > Chitinophagales > Chitinophagaceae > Nemorincola. The sequence goes on along the minus strand of CAYSIG010000058.1, from coordinate 24,855 downwards.
GGGCATGTTATTTGCCATGGCATTCTGCCCCTATAGCGGGGCGTTGTATTTTGGAATATTGATACCGCTGAGCATTAAAAGCGCCATGGGGTTTACCTTACCCTTATTTTACGCAGTAGGCGCAGGTTCATTAGTGTTGTTCTTTACTTTCCTTATCGCATTCAGCATGCAAAAGGTAGGCAAGTATTTTAACGCCATACAGCGGGTAGAAAAAGTAATGCGGGTAGCCGCGGGGTTGCTGTTTGTGCTCACCGGGCTGTATTACATCCTTATTTACCTGAAGGTAATAGAATAATCATAACATCTCCGTCTTCCTGCCTCTGCCAATCTCCCTGTAGCATAGCCATGTCCTTGGCCGGGGAGCAGGCAGCATCAAGGTACTGAAGGTGAGGTGCAATCCAAACATCCTACTATAAAATACCACCGCAAAATACGTGTTCAAAAAATCAACCCGGAAAAACTGCTACAACCCGCTCCCCGACTGCACATTAAAATCCATGGTGGTACAGTTACGGTACCACCATGGGTACGCTTACGGTACCATAACGTCATGAAAATTTTGCCTGATTACCAGCCCAGCAGATACGCAAATATCAGCGGGGCAACAATAGTTGCATCGCTCTCTACGATGAATTTAGGCGTATCAATATCCAGCTTGCCCCAGGTTATCTTCTCATTAGGCACAGCGCCGCTGTATGAGCCATAAGAAGTAGTGCTATCGCTTATCTGGCAGAAGTAGCTCCAGAAAGGCACATCATGCCATTCCAGGTCCTGGTACATCATGGGCACTACACATATAGGGAAGTCGCCGGCTATGCCGCCCCCTATCTGGAAGAAGCCAACTCCTTTTCCAGATGAGTTCTTGCGATACCAGTCGGTCAGCCACATCATGTATTCGATACCGCTCTTCATGGTAGATGGCTTCAGGTCGCCTTTTATGCAATAAGACGCAAAGATGTTGCCCATGGTACTGTCTTCCCATCCCGGCACTATTATCGGTATGTTGCGCTCCGCTGCCGCTATCATCCAGCTATGCTTCGGGTCAATCTCGTAATCGGGCTTCATTACCTCACTCAGCAGTAGCTTATACATATACTCATGCGGAAAATAGCGCTCCCCTTTCTCCTCTGCATCTTTCCATATCTTATAGATGTGACGCTGTATGCGGCGGAAGGCTTCTTCCTCGGGTATGCAGGTATCAGTAACCCGGTTATAGCCCTGCTCCAGCAGTTCGAACTCCTCCTTAGGGGTCAGGTCGCGGTAGTTGGGCACACGCTTGTAGTGGGTATGAGCCACCAGGTTCATTATGTCTTCTTCCAGGTTAGCGCCTGTGCAGCTTATAATGTCTACTTTGCCCGCACGTATCATCTCGGCAAATGAGATGCCCAGTTCGGCTGTACTCATAGCTCCCGCCAGCGATACCAGCATCTTACCGCCTTCCTGCAGATGGGTTTCGTATCCTTTGGCAGCATCCACCAATGCAGCTGCATTAAAATGCCTGTAGTGGTGCTGTATGAATTGAGATATTGGTCCTTTGTTCATGACTTTTTATTGATATAGTGTATGAATATTTATCTTAAACTAAAAAGCAAGCAGATACCTGCATGCTTTTTAACTATAGTTATTGTTAGTAGGTCTTTATCCTTGCACCCCGTTCTCGCTAGGCACCTGCGCTACGAATTTCTTTACCCACTCTGTAGTAATAGATTTCGGGCGCTCGATAGGGAACCCTAAAGCACGGTCCCAGCAAAGGCTAGCCAATACACCCAATGCGCGCGACACACCAAACAGCACCGTATAGAAATCCTCTTCCACCAGTCCGTAGTGTTTCAACAACGAGCCGGAGTGTGCATCCACATTAGGCCAGGGATTCTTTATTTTACCGGTTCCTTCAAGAATCGGAGGCGCTACTTCATAGATGTTCCATACCGTTTTCACAGTGGGATCATCGGGACAGTGGCGTTTTGCAAACTCCATCTGCGCTATGAAACGCGGGTCAGTCTTGCGGAGTACGGCATGGCCATATCCCGGTACAACTTTTCCTTCCTTCAGTGTTTTGTGTATGTAGTCTGCTATCTGTTCTTTGGTTGGTGCTTCTGAGTTCAGCTCTTTGCACATTTCCTCTATCCAGCGTATCACTTCCTGGTTGGCAAGGCCGTGCAACGGCCCGGCAAGCCCGGTCATACCCGCTGCGAAAGACAAATATGGATCACTCAATGCCGAGCCTACAAGGTGCGTGGCATGTGCCGATACATTTCCGCCTTCATGGTCGGCATGTATGGTCATATACAGGCGCATCAGTTCTTTGAAGCTTTCATCTTCATAACCCAGCATGTGAGCAAAGTTGCCGCTCCAGTCCTGCATGCCATCCGGCTGTATGTGCTCACCATTTTTGTATTTACGGCGGTATATATAGGCGGCTACACGTGGCAAGCGGGCAATAAGGGTCATTGCATCTTCGTAGATATAATCCCAATACTCTTTTTTGCTGATGCCATCGTTATATGCTTTTGCAAATTTCGACTCTGTTCCCAATGCCAGAATAGCAGCGGTAAATTGAGTCATTGGATGTGTAGATACCGGGAATGACTCTATCACATCAAACACATAGTTAGGCACATGAGAGCGGCGCATCCATGTGGCAGAAATATGATCTGTATTTTCGGCTGTTGGGCACTCACCAATAAGCATGAGGTAAAACAGCCCTTCAGGCATTGGTTCAGTACCGCCATTATGTTTGGGTAATTTTTCTCTTAACTCCGGTATTGAAAAACCACGAAAACGAATACCCTCATTCGAATCGAGTAATGATGTTTCGGTGACAAGACCTGTAATACCGCGCATACCCTGATATACCTGCGCCAGTGTTACATCTTCAATCTTTTTGTTGCCGTATTTTTCTATAATGCTTTTTATTTCTTTCCCCTGTTCATCTGCCTTTTGTTTGAAAAGGTCTTTTACATAACCCATAATCGGTGTTTATTTAGGTAAGACGTATTTTTTTTGAGCCACAAAGGTAGTAAAAGCAACGTAATTTGGCGTGATTAAACGATTAAATTAGTTTCTAAAATATTATACGAATAAATATAAGATAATAGCACCTAACCTTTAGCTTTCACCGGAAGAATATAGCATGAATCGGGCCCGAATATGCGTTTCGCGCAGATAAAGCGCTTTTTGTAATATTCATCGCTGTTAATATCCAATATGTTAACACCTTCCTTACTTGAGTGGATCATGTACACCTTACCGGAATCAACCTTATATACGCAGCCTACATGCCCTATACTGCTTCGGCTGGGTCTACGCCCTGAAAAGAAAAGGAGGTCGCCAGGGTGAAGATCATTAAGTGTGATCTTCTCACCGAGTTGTCCGATATCTGAAGCTGTTCTCGGAAGGGCAACACCGATGAACGAAAATGCAAATTTTATCAGTCCACTGCAATCAAATCCCGTTGGGCCATTAGAACCGAGCCGGTATGGTTTGCCTAATTCGTGAGTAAGGATGGTGAGTAAATTATCGACAACAGGATCTCCGAGTGAGTCGTTATTAGCCAATAATGGTGGAATTGGCTTTACCGCAGATTTTTTAGATGGCTTCTTTTTTGTTTTAGAAACGGTTGCCTGCTTTCCTGTTTGTGCTTTTTTTTTCGCTGTTATTTTACCCTTAGCAGGTGCTGTATGTGTTTTTTTTGCAACAGCAGACTTGCTCTTTTGCCTGGTTTGAGCAAAAGCAGTTGAGACAATTAAAAAAGACAATAAGAGAATAAATATTTTTTTCATCTCTCAATTTTATTTCAAAAGCAAAGTGTAGGCTTACAGAGCGAAATATGGCCATAAATCTATTAATGGAAAATGGCGAATAAAACTGCCTAACTCAATTTCCATTACCTTAATGTTTACAAAGTTGCAATATTATTTGGAAACTTTACGTTAAAAAACAAGTAATCTTATTTTATAAACTGTACAATAGCAACTTTTATTAATTGTGATATATATTCCTGATAATTAAAAAGCTATAACCCGGCCAATATGCAATTACACAACTTTTCTATGCCCACAAATTGTTAACACTCATTTTACTTTGTAGTAAATTTAAGATAACGATTCGGTAATTCGTCCGTCACAGGCTGGTAACACTGTGCATATACTTTCGTACTCAAAATTAAACATTCGTATGAAAAGAAAATTATGCACACTATTGCTCTGCATTGGAGGATTGACAGGGGCCTATGTGAAGAGCAGCGCCCAGATCACCATAACGCAGGATTACAAGAACAATTTTTCACCTGCTATTGGCACGTTTCAGGGAATCAATTTCAGGGAGGCCGGTTTTTCAGGGCTGTACCCAATCCCCAACACTAATGGTAAAGAGTTCTGGGTATGCTCAGACAGAGGGGTGAATGTAGACGCAGCTAATGCAAACCCATCGGGCTGCACACCTACTTACGATAAGATATATGGTTTCCCGAACTATGCGCCTAAAATACACAGAATAAGGCTGAATGGTGATTCTATACAGATACTGCAAACAATAACAATGAAACGCCCCGGGGGCACAACGGCTACCGGCATCCTAAACCCCACCGGCTATGGCAGCACTGCAATAGAAGAAGCATCGACAGATACGGTTCTGACGTGCGCCAACTATGCTTCAAAAATTGCCGCAAAAGATATTTGGGGTATAGACGCTGAAGGTATAGCTGTGGATAAAGATGGTTATTTCTGGATATGCGAAGAAGGCGGGCCAACCATATGGAAACTGAACCAGAATGGCGTGGTGGTAAAAAGGTATACCCCCTATGCAGGTATGGCCGGTGCGCAACCAATTGATGTAGCTATAGATACGGTATTTAAATATAGGAAGAACAACCGTGGTTTTGAAGGTATTACCATCGCTCCAAACGGTAAAATATATGCAATCATCCAAAGCCCGATACTCTACCCTACCAAGACCATAGGCGAGGGAACAAGGATACACCGTATACTGGAAATTGACCCTTTAAGTGGTGTTCAGCGCATGTTTGCGTATTTAAATGACGGTATCATTGGTGCATCGGGTTCTAACCAGATCCGTCTCCGTGACTGGAAAATAGGTGATATGGCCGCAATTAATGATTCTACTTTCCTGGTACTTGAGGCTGCCATAAGGGGAACTTCAGACTACAGGAGGGTATATAAAATAAACATCAACGCGGCAACAGCTGTGCATTCAGGCTTATACAGCGGCGTTACCCTTGAAGCGCTTGTAGATTCTACCGGGCTGGCTGCAAACAGCATCGTACCTGTAAAGAAAACCCTTGTTATGAACTTGCTGAGCACTGGCTGGGACCCCGCACTTGACAAAGCGGAAGGATTAGCGATCTTAAATGACAGCACAATATTCATTGGCAACGATAACGATTACGGACAATATTCACCATTGGAGAATGGTATTGCAACTGCTACTACCAACCGCAGCCATGTGGTAAGGTATCGCCTGCAGGGCAGCAACAAGCTTACTGGTTTTGTTCCGGTGACCACGACATTATCAACCACCGGCATCACAGGCCCAAGCACGTCCCGCACACCATATCTTACCCCTGAGCAACCAGGAGTGCTTTATACCTCTCTTCTAACAGCTACAGAAACTGTTGGTGGATATAAAATGTGTGGCCTGCCGGATGGAATGGGTGCTTTTGACAACGGAGATGGTACATTTACCGCACTGATAAACCATGAAATGGGAAACGGCGTAGGTGCTGTTCATGCCCACGGATCAATAGGTGCATTCGTTTCGAAATGGGTAATAAGAAAATCAGACTTTACTGTACTTAGTGGGAGTGATTTAATTCAAAGTGTAGCCCTGTGGAACCCATCCACTTCCAGCTATATTACTTATAGTTCATCGTTCCCGTCAACAAGCGCAGCATTTAACAGGTTTTGCTCAGCAGATTTACCCGAAGTAAGCGCTTTCTACAACAGCACTACAGGCATGGGGACTACGGCCCGCATATTCATGAACGGTGAAGAGGCAGGTAACGAAGGTCGTGCTTTCGGCCATGTGGCCACAGGCCCCAATGCCGGTAAATCATATGAGCTTCCGTATCTCGGCAAGTTCTCCTGGGAAAATTCAGTCGCCAGCCCAAAACGTAGTGATACGACAGTTGTTATTGGACTTGATGATGCTACACCCGGCCAGGTATATGTGTACGTAGGCACCAAAACAAATACCGGAACAGAAATTGAAAAAGCCGGCCTCCATGGTGGCAAACTTTACGGTGTAACCGTATCCGGTTTGACCGCTGAAGTTAGTGGCAGTATCCCTGCTGCCGGAACCGCATTTTCTTTAACAGACATGGGTTTTGTACATAATACAACTGGCGCCACATTGAACGCAGCAAGTAATACCGCCGGTGTTACAACATTCCTTCGCCCTGAAGATGGTGCATGGGATCCACAAAATCCTGACGATTTCTACTTTGTGACTACCAACTCATTTACAAGCCCCAGTCGCTTGTGGAAACTTCATTTCACTGATGCAGCCAACCCAATGCTGGGTGGCACAATAACTGCCGTGCTTGATGGCACAGAAGGACAAAAAATGCTGGACAACATGGCTATAGATAATTACGGGCACATTATCCTTCAGGAAGACCCGGGGAACCAGACACATATGGCAAAAACATGGCAATATACGATTGCTACAGATGTGCTCAAGTTAATAGGCTCGCAGGACTCAACTCGTTTCCTTGCAGGTGGCGCAAATTACCTCACCCAGGACGAAGAAACTTCCGGCGCAATTGATATGGAAAAAATTCTCGGTCCCGGTATGTTCATGGTCGTTGACCAGGCACACTATAGTATTCCTGGCGATGTAGTTGAAGATGGCCAGGTATTAGCACTTTTCAACCCTGACACATATAACTCTGCACCTGAGATCAACGTAAAAGGCAATACGGTAAACATCGTTGACGGAGACGCAACACCTTCAACAAGTGACAATACCGATTTCGGAAGCGTATATACAGGACTTAACGTAGTAAAGACCTTCGTTATTGAAAACAACGGACAGGCTAACCTTACAGTATCCGGCATCAGTTTCACCGGCACACATGCCTCCAACTACACGCTGGTTACTCCTCCTACTTTCCCGTTATCAATTGCTTCGGGTAGTTCTCATACTATCTCCGTACGCTTTACACCATCCGCGGGTGGGGTAAGGAACGCAACAATCAACATAGCTAATTCCGATGTAACTGAATCACTTTATGATTTTGCGTTAAAAGGCATGGGTGTTGATTCTCCGGATATTAACATCAAAGGCAATAACGTAAATATAGTGGATGGTGATATGACACCGGGCACTACCAATCATACAGACTTTGGCAGCATATTTACCGGTACCAACGTTACGAAAACGTTTGTGATCAAAAATCTGGGGCATGGCAACCTTGTTGTTTCGGCTATCAGCTTTACCGGCATATACGCAAGTGAGTTCACATTAGTTGGCGGCCCTACCCTGCCATTGGCCATAGCTGATTCTTATGTGCTTACAGTAAGGTTCTCCCCAACAGCTCCGGGCGTTCGTTCAGCTGTTGTTAATGTAACAAGCAATGACGCAGACGAAGCGCTTTATGATTTCGCGATACAAGGCACCGGTCTTGCCCTGCCTGAGATCAATGTGAAAGGCAACGGGATAGCAATTTCGGATGGTGATGTAACTGCAGGCACTGCAAACAACACTGACATGGGCAGCGCAAACCTCGGCAGCACAGTAAGCAGGTCATTCCTTATTCAGAACACAGGTGCAGGAAACCTGATTATTTCAAGCATTATGTTCTCCGGCACACATAGCAGTGACTTTTCACTCGCAGGGGCAGCTGTTTATCCGATAACTATTGATGGCTACGACTCTATGATGATCACTGTGAACTTCACGCCATCAGCTGTAGGGATGCGTAATGCCAACATCCTGATAAACAATAATGACGGCGACGAAAATCCTTTCAACTACGCGCTGCAAGGTAATGGTAACGGCGTACCTGAGATCAATGTTCAGGGCAACAGCCTGAATATATTCGATGGCGACGTAACGGCCGGTACAGCTAACAATACCGACTTCGGACTGACAAATGAAGGCACATCGCTTACAAAAGGCTTCGTGATACAGAACAATGGTTCCGGCGCATTATCCGTAACAGGTATCAGCTTCTCCGGAGCTAACGCAAGTGAGTTTACGCTGTTCGGAGCACCTACCTTCCCGTTAAGCATACCAGCCAGCGGCAACCAGGCAATAACCGTTCAATTCCTGCCAACGGCACTCGGTATCCGTAATGCCACTATAGCAATAGCCAGCAACGATGCGGATGAAGCATCTTATGATTTCGCATTGCAGGGAACAGGCGCAAGCACTGCCGGTGTTACTACCGTGAGCGCATCTACCTCGCTTAAATTGTACCCTAATCCTTCCAGCGATGCGGCAACTATCGCTATTGCCCTGAACAGGGATGAGCATATTGTCATCAGCATCACCGACATGCAGGGTAAGCAGGTATTGCCAACCATAGACAAAGAACTGAAAGCAGGCCAGCACCTCGTTGATATCAACACTTCAGCGCTGACAAATGGTATCTACTTTGTAAAAATAGCTGATGATAACGCATCAACTAATATAAAACTTGTGGTAATGCATTAATGCACTATTTGGAATCATTAAACAAAGAGGCCCCGATTCGGGGCCTCTTTCTATTACTACAATTCCAGTACCTTAAACTCAAGCACCCGGTGAAGATAATATTGTTCCTCGCTGCACCTGCCGCAGTCAGGACAATCGGCCGCAGCTCTTTTCAGACCCAGACCTATGTGTTCTAAACGTTTTGCCGATATGCCTTTGAAAATAAGATACTTAACCACGGATAGCGCACGTTCATTCGACAATTTAAGGTTGTATACGGCACTGCCTCTGCAATCGGTATGCGCGCGTACTTCAATCCTCATATTTGGTCTCTTCACCAGATATTCTACCAGGCTATCCAGCACCCATCGTGCGGTATCGGTCAGCTCATAACTGTCGTAACTAAAATAAATATGCCCTATCTCATATATCTGGTGCAATTGAGGGCTTCTTACTTTATGCTCAAACGAAATTGGCAACGAATCAAGATAAGAGATTGTATCTTTCTTTCTTACCTGTGGCGGCTTATACAAACTTACAGTTCTGATAATCGTATCTACATCCTTATCTGATGCAGCATAGACCGACAGCGCACTGCTTGAATAGCCATTTTTACCTGCCTTTAAAGAATAAGATACTTCAGGGTACAATTGTGCGAAATAATCGCCCTGTATGGTTATGTCCTTACTATCCTTTACCGAACTGACAGACAATTGCACATCAGGTAATGGCTGGCGGGTGATAGAATCAATAACATTAAGCTGTAAAAAAATTTTCATCTTCCTGAAAAAATAAATATTGTCCCCGCCCTTCGCTGCCGGCCGGTTAGACGACAGGTATGTACCTTTTGCCCTGGTGGAAAAGGCAAGGGAAATATCATCATAAGATGAATTAATGGGTACTCCGGCATTCTCAGGCTTTGAAAATGTACTGGTCTGTTCATCCCATTTGCTTTGATAAATATCCAGCCCGCCAAGCCCCTCATGCCCATCTGATGAAAAGCAGAAGGTTTCATCGTCAGCCCAACACGGGAACAACTCCTCGCCCTCCGTATTTATTACATTACCCGCATTTTGCGGCTTAGCCCATCCGGCACCCATTTTTTTACATATGTAAATATCTGAACCGCCCTGCCCTTTCTTCATGTTTGATGTAAAGGCCAGCAACTTACCATTGGGGCTTACTGATGGATGAGCCGCAGAATAGTCATCGCTATTATGCTGGAAAGGAGTGATTGTTTTGAATTGTTTTGCAGCAGTGTCGTAATTACTCGCAATCATTATTTCCAGCAGCACAAAACTATCTTTGCCCGGGTCTGTTTTTTTAGCAAGGAAATTATCATTGTACTTTGTTCGGGTAAAGTACATCTGCTTACCATCTGCCGTGAAGGTAGCAGGGCCGTCATGGTACTTTATGTTTGCCTTCTTCGTTTCCGACAGCTTCTTCATTTCTTCTTTGCAGTTGCCCCGGTTGTCACAAGGCACGCTGTACAAATTGTAGTACGACTTACCTGTCCAGTAGTCCTTTTTCTTCTTCAGGTCGATAGCTGTATCTGATGCAAAAACAAGATTACCCTTCCAAATAGCCGGGCCAAAATCTGAACCGTCTGTATTGAACGGCAGGAATTTTACTATGCCAGGAGGAATGGCAACAAGCGCAGCCTGTGCCGCATTGCACCCGGCCAGCAGATTAGCAACCCGTATATCACTCTTATATGTTTTCTGATACTCCTTCAGCCACTTTTCTGCTTCACCATAGTCCATCAGTTGCATCAGTAGCTGGGCGTAACGCAGTACCACAGCGGGCCTGCACCCGGGCATTTTTACCGCTTTTGCATAGCTTGCTGATGCCTTACCGAAATTGTTGGTAACATAGTAACAGTCGCCCAATTCAGCGTAAACAGCAGAGGTGTTTACCTCTCCGGCTACTTTTTCATAATAAGGAATAGCATCGTAGTAGGCGCAATGGACATAATAATACTGTGCCCGTATCAGGTCTTTATTTTCCTTTGCTGTGGCGGGCAGCTTGCCCATAAAAAGGAATACACCCAATAAAATAATAGTGCGTTGTAGCATAATAAGATCAGAACTTCTTAATGAAACGGGGTGTATAAAATTTTGCATTGTCTCGCACAAAGTCGTAGCCGATAACAATTTCATGGGTGCCGCCATTATATCCCTGCAGGCCCGACATCATGTAATCATACGCATAGCCTATATTGATTTTCTTCGTAGCCTGCACATGGATAATAGCTTCCAGCGATTTGTCGGTCCGATAAGTGACCCCGACCAGAAACCTTTCATACGCAATTGCCGAGAGGTTGATATCGCCATTGAAGGGCAGCTTGTACTTTGCGTTTGTAGCATACCTGGCCAAAACCTGCGGCTGCAGCACGATCTTATCATTCACCTGGAACGAGTAGCCGCCCCCCAGGTAGTAACCCCTTATCTGCTTTGCGGCCAGTACCAGTTCATTCCGGTCATAATAGTTCTGTAACAAATTGGGTACAGAGAAGCCTGCATAAAACTTGTCGCCCGACCAGTAAACACCCGCTCCCGCATTGGGCAGGAAGGAATTCCGGATATTGTTATTGAAATTAGGGTCGTTTGTCTGGTGCAGACTCAGGTCGCTGTACTTAGCGCTGTATAATGCCCCGCCTGCGCTCAGACCGAAAGATAACACGGAACTTTTCAGCCTTAGGCGGTAAGCATAGTATGCCCTTAGATTGGTATTACTTTCCACGCCCACTTTCTCATTATTCAGACTAAGCCCAACTGCCACTTTCCGGAATGGCTTCATATAGCTGCCTACGGGTGCATCAATCGAAACATTGACCGTCTTGGGGGCACCATGTATTTTATCCCACTGGTCGCGGTACACAGCGTTGCAGGATATGACATCCCTGCTGCCCGCATAGGCCGGGTTGTACAATAGCTTATTGTACATGAACATAGTATAGTGCTGGTCGCTCTGGGCAATAGCTGCGACGGGCATTAAATAGAGTAATAGTAACCATGAATATTTTTTCATTACTTATCGTTTTATCAGCAACGCCCCTGTGAAAGTATCCTTTCCGCCTGCTGCAATAGCTGTATTCAATTTTATCAGATAAAAGTATGTTCCATCCGGTATTTGCCCGCCATTCCAGTCATTCTGGTAGCCAGTTTTACTGAACACCATATCCCCCCATTTGTCATACACCTGCACCTCGCTTGCGGGGTATAGCTGTATGCCTTCTATAATCCAGGTATCATTTAAGCCATCCCCGTTGGGCGAAACACCATTATACACCACTATGCCCGTACAGGTGTCCTCTACCAAGATACTAAGATTTTCCGAACATCCGTTCACATCCTTCAGCAACAGTTTGTAGCTACCCGAGGTCAGCCCGTCCGGGTCTTTAATAGCTTTACCATTCGACCATGCATAGGTATATGGCGATGTGCCACCGGACACGTTAAGGGTTATGCTGCCCTTTCCGCTCTGGCAAATATCCTTTTTCACTTCTGATATTATTGTCAGTGAGTCGGGCTGTGAGATCGTGAAAGTTTCCACTACTTTACATTGCGTATTGGTGTCCGTCACCGTTACCGTATAAACACCTGCTGCGAGGTTTTGAACAGTGGGAGTTGTAGCCCCGGTGGACCATAAATAACGACATAAGATATTCGCACCCATTTTACCAAGTTCAATTGTGCCATCATTCCCGTCGTAGCATTTTATATTGGTGACTGTACCCGGAACAGTAAAATTGGGCAGAATAACACTAAGCAGTAATGAATCGGTATTGGTGCATCCATATATATTGGCTGGCACTGTGTAAATGATATAAGTTGTGCCTGTATCTTTTGCAGTTACGAACCCATTCGCGCCGATCGTTGCGGTTGATGTATCACTGCTACCCCACACACCGCCTGTTACATCATTCTTCAGCAATGTAGTAGCACCTATGCACAATCTGTCTTGTCCGGTGATAGCGCCTGCATTTGGTAGTGGGTTTACAGTGACCTCAAAGGTTACAGTGCAACCCAGGTCGAGGCTATAAGTGAGCGATGCCACCCCAGCCGACCGACCGACTACTGCACAGCTATCAATAAACATCGTATAAATGCCAACAATTGGCCCGCCACCGCTCCACATGCCCCCGCCTACAGAATCCTTCAGGAAAAGCGTATCACCTATACAAACCAGATGGTTACCGTAAGGTTCAGGAGGGATGCCCGAAACGGTAAAATAAAAGAATGCCGTATCTGTTCCGCATACATTGCTTACTATATACATCACGGTATCTTCTCCCGGTGTTACCGCCGTCAATGTACTTCCTGAAAGTGTAGCATTACCGTTTGTAATACTCCATACACCTCCGGCAGTAGTGTCCCATATATTCATCATCTCACCTACGCAAAAGGAATTGGTCCCGTCGTTTTGTATTATACCCGCATCAGGCATTGGGTTGACGGTAATGGTCTTAGTTTCATAGCATCCACCGGGCAATGTATAAGTAATGACCGCAGCACCGGGTGAAACACCCGTAACAACACCACTACCCGGCCCAATAGTAGCGGCCGTAGCATTACTGCTCCCCCATACCCCTCCCGCAACGGCATTGCTCAGCGTTATTGAGCCGCTGCCACATATAATCGAGTCTCCGCTTATAGTGGAAGGAGAGGCATTTACCGTAATTGCTTTTGTGGCCGTTGCGCTACCGCAGGTGTAAGTCACCGTATAACTTATTGTTACCGTACCTGCACTGATACCTGTAACAATACCTGAGGAAGAACCCACTATTGCCCTGGCTGTATTGCTGCTGCTCCAAACACCCGTTCCGGTAGTGTTGGTTAAGGTTATTGTCTGGCCCGTGCATAGCGCTGATGGCCCGGTAATAGTCCCGGCACCGGGCAGGGATATTACGGTGATAAGTATTGTTGCATAACAACCTGTCGCCAACGTATAAGTGATGGTAGCCGTGCCCCCGGCAACTCCTGTTACAACTCCTGTATTCGACCCTATTGTTGCAATTGCCGGATTACCGCTGCTCCATACCCCACCGCCGGTAATGTTATTTAAAGGTGTAGTAGTACCGACACATAAATTAGGTATGCCGGTTATTACAGCTGGATTTGTGTTAACAGTAACCAGCTTCGTAACATATGAAGTGCCGCAATAGTTAGAAAGGGTGTATGTGATTATTGCGACACCGGCTGAAACTCCTGTAATATGGCCACTTGATGAACCTACAGTGGCTACTGAAGGGTTGCTGCTTGTCCATACGCCACCACCCACCGAATCGACCATAAAAATACTGGCACCCTGGCAAATACTTGATGGTCCAAAAATGTTGCTTGCTTTTAATGTTGTTGTGTAAAAAATGTTGGGAAACCCTGCCCAGGCAACCCCGGGTGAAAGATTTACAGCACTATCAACAAAGGTGCAGGCTGTGCCGGCAAGGTTAGGATTCTCAATTCGGTCAAGATAATTGGATGTGGCAATTGCAATTACAGGAGTTCCCCACTTCCTGACGTATATCTTGTCATCAGGTCCCAATTTTAAATCTCTTACGTGCATGGTATAGGGTTTAATATTTATTTTGGAAGCTATGATGGCTGGTAATGTAGGTAGTGATATGTCGTACTGGTATAAGCCTCCCACTGTACTGCCTGCAGTAATATATACTTTTGTATCATCAGAAGAGAATTCGCCACTATAGCATGGCAAGATCGTATCTATTCTCCTCGCATTGTAAACTATCCCTGTATTGGGATCAAAATCATGCAATTCAAAACCGCCGATACTTCCCCCGTTTTCAGACATATTAATGATCTTTCTCCCGTCGTGTGAGGATTTGATGAGGCCTAGTGAATATGAAGGCAAAATGCCGGATGCTGAAATTACAGGAGTTGTGTTAATACCGGATGATGATATCTCGTATGACCGGAAATGGTTATTACCACGTTCATGAACTATAAGCCACAGGTTGCAATTATTACCGGGAATAGTGATCATTTTAAATGCCATAGAATCATTCATGACCGTTCCCATTGAAGAAGTTACGACATCACCCATGCCACCGGCCAGTGTCATATCGACAATAGAATATACCAGTTGGGCATAGATGCTTGATGTTGTGCCCCTGAGGGCGAATACATAGTATTTATCTGGAGAGCCTACCACCGGCGCAATTACCGCAGGTTGATGATAACCGAATGTGTGATACGGAGCAATACCGCCCCCGTTGGGCATGATAGCGCCAAGCCTGTTCTTCACTGTATCTCCATTGGTGTAGAATAATAGATTCCCAGAAGCATCGCATACAGACGCAGTACCATGATCCATGTAAATTGGCAGGCTTACCGGAACGGGTGAGCCTGAATTAAAATTAAGCCCCGCATTTCTTCCAAATATCCACACCCTGTTTTGGGGGGTATTGTATTGAGCATAAGTGTATTGCTTTCCTAATAATAAGGAAATAAGGATGAGTATCGTTTTATGGATGGACCTCGTCATAATAGCTGCAATAGTGCCTCAATATTCTACCGATATACCTGTTAATGCTTTTTCAATGATAAAACTAACTACCCTACTTCATTTAGTATCGGTATAAATACCCATTGTTAATCTCTCTGATATTTTTGTATTAGCCTACCTCTTTATCAGCACCGCACCCGTATAAACATCCTTTCCGCTGGTGGTATAGGATGAGTTTAGTTTCACTAAATAAAAGTAAGTGCCATCCGGAAGTTGGAAACCTTTACTTGCAGTCCCGTCCCATTCATTGTTGTAGCCGTCTTTCTCATAGATCATATCCCCCCACTTATCAAATACCTTCACATTATTGCCGGGAAATTTATCTATGCCTTCTATTATCCAAGTATCGTTTATACCATCCCCATTAGGCGATAGCGCTGTGCGTACCAGTACATCCGCGCAACTGTCCTTCACCTCCACCGCATAGTACTGCCTACAGCCATTGGCATCGGTCACTGTCACGCTATATACACCTGCCGTCAATCCGCTCACATCACTGCCCTTCGCCCCGTTCGTCCACAGGTATTGGTACGGGGTTACACCTCCGGCCACTGTTGTCGTTACTTTCCCGTCTTTCCGGTAACAAATATCATCTTCAGCTATACCTGTCACCTTGATTGAGTCTGGCTGTACGATCTGGAAAGTCTCTGTCAGTTTGCATTGGTTGGCAAGCGATCGTATTTGTACCGTATAAGCCCCTGTATCCAAACCGGAGATCGAATACGTTGTGCTGTCGACAGACCACAGGAATTCAAACGGAGGGGTTCCCCCGTTTATGGTCACAGCTATACTGCCATCTGTTCCTCCATAGCACTTCACATTAGTTACCACACTGCTTATGGTGAAATCAGCGTTTACCACATTAACCGGGAAAGTAGCAAAATTGGTACAGCCATCCGGTCCGGAGGAAACAGTATACGTGATAACAGCATTGCCCGCCCCTACTCCCTTAGCCCTGCCCGTAAGGCTATCAATTGTTACTACCGCCGCATTGCTGCTGCCCCACCTGCCGTCAGGCATAGTTGCAGTCAGTGTGTCCAGTGCATCAATGCAGATAGTGTTTCTCCCGGTTATAGTACCGGCATCTGGCAACGGATTAATGATAACAGGCAGCTTCGCCGTATCATGGCAGCTGGCATTTGATGCTATATACCAGGCCGTATCCATGCCGGCCGTTATGCCCTTCAGCTCCCCGCCTGATGTTATCGTGGCATGGCCAATGGCCATGCGCCATACCCCGCCAGTCACAGTATTGCCCAGAATTATGGTTTCCCCTACGCACAAAACGGTATCACCCGAAATACTGCCTGCATCAGGGTAGGCATTAACAGTAACGGTTGCCGTTGTGTAGCAGGCCGAACTCAAAGAATAAGTAATAACCGCTATTCCCGCCGATACACCGGTAACAATGCCGGTACCCGACCCGACGGTAGCAATTGATGGATTACCGCTGCTCCATACACCACCGGGCGCACCATTACTAAGTACCGTTTCGCTACCGGCACATATCATCGCATCCGGGGTAGCAGAAATATCAGTGAGCGCATATACCGATACACTCTTGGAAACAGTGCCCACACAGCCCCAGCCATCTGTAACCTGCATGGTAACAGTATGTATGCCAGTAGTGGAAAATGAGATGGCCGGCGAGGGTGAGCTGCTTGATGCACCGCCATATGTCCAGTTCCAGGAAGCAATATGTGACCAATAGCTGGAAGATGTATCGTTAACGGTAACAGGGTCGCCCAGGCATAGCGGGTCAGGGATGGCCGTAAATCCCGGAATCACCTCATTTACTTTTATAGTGTCTTTCCCTATGCTGGAGCTAACACAGCCCGCATGGTTCGTAAGGATGAGCCTTGGCAAGTAGCCTCCCGGTGTCAGGTATGTATGCGAAACAGTGTCATTAAGCGCAGGTGAACTGACCACACCATCAGCGAAATCCCAGACAATACTGGACGCAAGCGAAATATTGCTCAGATCGGCATCAAAATGTATGGTAAGCGGCACACAGCCCGAATCGGCGTTGTATGTGAACGCACCTACATAACCATATATTTTCACGCGCCTCAATGCCGTGTCCTTACAGCCATATGCATCTGTAACAATCAGCCTTACCATATTCAGTCCGGGGCTGGTATATATATGGTTTGGGTTCGTTGCTATAGACGTATTCCCATCGCCAAGGCTCCATAGATTGCTGATACCACCAGTGCTGGCATTGGTAAAGTGGACTGTAAATGGCGGACAAATAGAAACAGAATCGCTCATAGTGAACGCTGCATTCGGGGCGGCTATAGTAATCGTCCTCGTTGCGGTGTCTTTACACCCTTGAGACTCCGTAATGATAAGGCGTGCGGTAAACACCCCACTGACAGAATAAGCATGAACCGGGCTCACCAGTGTTGATGTACTGCCGTCTCCAAAAGACCAGGCGTATGTTGCTGCAGGTGTTGATGTATTGGTAAAACTAACGTTGGAATAAGCACACGCTTGAGGCACAGCAAAGAATGCGGCTTTGGGGTCGTAAAGCGATTTCGATATGGATACCGTGTCTTTGCAGCCAATATTATCCGTCACTATCTCCTTTATTGTATAAGCACTCGCTGTGCTATAGATATGGGTGATTGCAGGTGAGGGTGTAAGCGCTACTGCACCGTCACCAAAGTCCCACCTGTAATTTGTGATAAATGTACCTGATGGGCGGCTGACAGTTGAATCGGCAAACGCTGTTACCTGCGGCATACAACCATTAGCGGGGGTTATCCTGAAATGTGCATCAGGCTTTGCTACTGTAATATAATTTGGTTTTGTGAGTGTATCCGGACAATTATTCTGGTCATAAATAACAAGGCTAATACCGTATACGCCGGGTACGTTATAAAAATTAACAAAAGTAGGATACATATCTCCATACCCTGTTCCACTGCCTGAGAACCATTTGTAATAAGACGGGTAGCCATAGGTAACGTTCGCTTTAAAAATCACACTATCGTCCCTGCATATCGCTGTGTCGGATGCTGTTATATGAGCTGCGACCGGCCTGAAATCTACTGTTATTATTGCTGTATCAACGCAACCTGTTACAGTATCATAAACTATCAGTTTATTCTCATAGATAATAGGCGCTGAAAAAATATGTATTGGGCTGTCGAGCGTAGAGGTTGTCCCGTCACCAAAAAGCCACAGATGCTTATCATCACCCAACGAAAAATTTAT
Source organism: uncultured Flavipsychrobacter sp. (assembly GCA_964430995.1). Classification (GTDB taxonomy): domain Bacteria; phylum Bacteroidota; class Bacteroidia; order Chitinophagales; family Chitinophagaceae; genus Nemorincola. The sequence continues at coordinate 6,456 of CAYSIG010000058.1, read as the reverse complement.
AAACTTTGCAGCCCTGCCTAATGGACATATTACTTCAAGTCTCGCCTTTGCCTGAGGCGAGTCAATGGTAATATGGTCTTTCCTGATAAAAAATTTGTAACAACCGTTGTAAATGATGACAAGTGTATCAGAAAAGACACCCGGCAATTCAAAATGATGCCTGATATCACGGACAGGCACTCTTGCGGTATCTTCGGTACGGTAGCCATATATACCATCCCCCCATAACCAATAGTAAGTAATCTGGTCTACCGGGCCTGCGAGTAACGTCCTCGTGTATTTAATTAAATTATTGTTGAAACATTGCCTTGTGGGAGTAGCTGTAAATGTAGCAACCGCGCTGGAATCCCCTACAAACACAGTATCTTTTTTTGTAGCTGTACAACCATTTTTGGTATAATAAGTAAGCGATACCGGATATACCCCTACAGCAGTATACGTATGTCTGAATTGAATTGTATCAATATCCGGCAAACCAACCCCAAATGTCCATACATGCGCTGAGTCATACGGATAAGGCGCAGGGAAGAGAGGGCTGCCGGGCGGCAATGTTGTTAACACATCTGCATAAAAGTCCGCCACAAGCGGCGCACAACCACCCCTGCGCCCTGTATTTCCCAAATTAAAAACAATGTCATGAATTTTGTACACACCTGTTGAAGTATCCTTGCAGCCTATTGCATTGGTGGTAATCATTTTTACTGTAAAGAAAGTATCACGCAAGTATGTATGTGTAGTAGCACCGCCTGTACCGAAAGTGGCATCCCCAAAAGACCACTGCACAGAAGAACCAGAGGGAACAGTGGCTGTAAAAGTGGCTGTTATTGGTGACGGGCATGGCCGGGCAGGCGCTATCGTAAAATTAATAGCGGGATTGGGAACAATAAAATTCTTGCTCGCAGTATCACTGCAAAAACTATCCCGAACAACGAGCATGACTGTATATGCCCCACGCGTTGTATATGTATGTGTAGGTATCCCACCGGGTGTCCCGTCTCCATAATACCAATAGTAGGTATGAAAGTTGCTGCTCGTATTGGTAAAAGTGACCGGTGTATGCACACACGCGCTGTCCGGTCCTGTAAAAGCCGCATTCAGCGGGCTAACGGTTATGTAGTTAGGCACAGTTATGCTGTCTTTGCAGCCCCTGCCGTCGGTCACCACCAGTTTCACCGCATATACGCCCGGCGTGGTGTACAAGTGGCTTGGGTTCGGCGACGTAGATGCCGGGCTGCCATCGCCAAACGTCCACCTATATGTAAGTGGCCCGATGCCCGTTGAAGTATTAGTAAATGTTACTGCCCCTGTACTTGGGCATACGCGCCTAGTGCTTACAGTGAAAGCGGGTACCGGCGGCGGATATACCTGTATAAGCGATGGCCGGGTAAGTACGGAAGCGCAGCCCACCGAATTAGTAGCCGTAAGCGAAACATGAAAAAAGCCCGGCAAAGAGTAGGTATGCGTATAGGGAACCACGGTGCTGGTATACCCATCTCCTGATGACCAAAGATAAGTTACAGGCCCCGGCACTCCGGCTGTCGTAGTACTGGTAAAGGTCACCTGCCCGCCCGGGCATATAGTGGTGCTGCTGGCGGTAAAATTGACAACCGGGGATGGATGCACCGTAATAACCCGGCTATAAGTATTGCTGGCGCTGCCATTGATAGCAGTAAGTGTTACTGTATAGGTTCCTGCTGTAAGATAGGTGGCCCCGGGGTTGACAAGTGTTATTGGCCCGGTACCATTACCCATGTTCCACACATAAGTAGTGCCGGAGGATGGGACGGTAGTATTGGTAAAAGAAACAACAAGCGGCGCACAGCCTGATGTGGGGGATGCATTAAAACCGGCAACCACCTGGGCAAAAACCGGGTGAACAGACAGGGCGGCAAATAATACAAACAATATCCAACGTAGCTGTTGCATATCTTCATTATTTATAGGTAATGGATACGATTAGTATAAAATTAGTAATTTAAAATTAAAAAATGATAATAATATTATTTTTCAATATGCGAGATATCTGATTGGTGCATCAGAGTTTCTCCTCGTGGGCCTTTTTCTTCACTATTTTGCTTATTCTGTACACCATAATTATGGTGATGATGGATAATACCACCATTATATACCCAAGCGTGTCATAATGCTCCAGGGGGCTGGACTTATCCTGCTGCACGACTATAAGCCCGCCTACCGCAGCTGCTATGCCGCCGGCCATCTGCTGCAGCGATGAACTGACGCTCATAAAAGCACCCCTGTCCCGCATTTCCGGCATGGCGGTCATAAGTGCGCCAGCGGGTATCATGCGCCCCATAATGCCCACTATCATCATGATATTGAATGCCATTACCTGCCATAGGGGCGTTATGGCGAGATTGGTATAAAGTACCACCACTACCATCATCCACACACAGGCTATGGTGAATAGTGTGAACTTATCAACCTTATCGCTTAACCTGCCTAATAACGGCATTACGATTAGTGAACCTATGCCGGATACCATAAACAGTGTGGGCAACTGTGCGTTGCTGATGCCGAGGTTATTGACCGCAAACGCAGTTCCGAATGGCATCATCATAAACCCACCTATAGATAATAACGCCATCGCCAGAAAGCCAATGCGATAATTCCGCTTAGCCACGGTATGCCACAGGTGCATAAACGCAGTCTTGTCTTGTTGCAAATCCAGGTGCTTGCGCACCGGTTGCATCTTTAAGAATATCAGAATAAAGACAAAAAGCGATAGTCCGGCCACCATCAGGAACGGAGACTGCCAGCCCCAGTGATTGGCTATATATAGGCTCACTGGTATGCCCAGCACCTGGCTGGCACCAAGCCCCATCTGCGCGAAACCCATTACCCGCCCACGGTGATGAATATCGAACAGATCGGTGATAATAGCCATTGAAATTGAACCGATTACCCCGCCAAACAGGCCCGTGATTACCCGCGCCGCAAGCAAAAGCCAATAGGTATTAGCGGCACCACATAACAGGGTGCCGACAATGAAGCCGGCGTAAAAAAACAGCAACAGTTTCTTGCGGTCGTAGCGGTCAGCAAAACCGGCCGTTAAAAGACCTGACACCCCGGCGCTGATAGCATATGCCGATACTGCCAACCCAAATTGTGATGGTTTAAGCTCCATTGATTTCATCAGCATATCCCCCAGGGGCGACATGACCATAAAATCGAGTATTACTGAAAATTGGGTAACGGACAGTATGAAGATGACAAATTTCTGGTAACCGCTGAAGGGAATATTCGTAGTGTCTTTTTTCATAGTAACAGTGCATTTCCGGGAAAAGGGCTGCAAATGTAAAACAATGACTTTGCTTTACTCAATTATTTCAGAGACACGAACAATATGGGCATCCCTACCCGGGTATCTTGCATGAAAATATGATATATGATATAGAATGGAATTTATGCTTACAAATCGCTATTTTGTTACTTTTATGCGGCTAATCTGTAGATAAATGAAGGGGTTGCTTTTTTTGTTCGTCTTATCCCCCGTTATTTTGTTTGGTCAAATACGGCAAAAAGCCATCATTGACTCCATCAAAGCAGCAGCAACTACTTTAGAAGGCGTTTCATCATTCATTAGCAATAATCCGGGTACTGAGATAAAGCAAATTAACGTATCCGATAGTGGTAAATATGTTACTATAGTGGTCCGTGTGCGTGTCAATGCCGCTGACATTATCGTGCCCCTCCCCCCCCAGCCTGTTGCAGACATAAAAACCGGTAAAATTATTGCCGGCAAATTGCGTGCTGTAGCTGTTCCAGCTCTGCCCCCGCCCATTTCAGTAGTGGATTCAATTCCGGCGCTGCTGCCCTGTGCCATTTTCAAGCTGGAAATAAGGGATATACCTTTTGCATATGCAGGTCTGGTAACCCTACCTCCCCTGCCCGAGGTATTTACGATAGACTACCTTCAACCACTTGCCCTGGATCAATTCGGCATTCAGGATGTCATACCCCCCAAGCTAACCTCGGTAACTGTCCCCTACCTGCCTGAGGTATTGTCTTATATTATTGACCTTCTTTCGCCACATTCGGTATCTGCATTCAGTATAGCGGATATTGTCTTTGGTAAGATGGATACTGTGACCCTTCCCCCTCTGCCTGAGGTGAAGCTGGAGATTATAGACCCTCTAGCACTGGTTGCGCAGTATGAGCTGGCCATATTACACCTCCCCATTGATAAAATGGATACCACAGCCATTCCGGTTTTCAGGGAATTGAAGATGCCGGTAGAGGGTATGCACCTTTCGGATGAGGGGTACATATTGCTCGAAAAGCTGGAGGGATTTTCGCCGGAGTTGTACTCACTTAAAGACGGCGGGCTGACCATTGGCTTTGGATTTTTTGTACCCTACAGCGAAGCGCGTATGTGGGACAAGGGTATAACACTTGAGGAGGCGGAGCGTATGATACGCGAGAAAGTACCCACCTATGAAGACCAGGTGAAACAGTACATTAATGTACCGCTGACACAGGAAGAATTTGATGCGCTGACTATGCTGGCATACAACCTGGGTGGCTTTTCAAAAGCTACCAGTATCGTAAAGGATATAAACAGCCATGCCGATTTCGACAAGCTGCGCGGCGACTGGATGAGGTTTGTACATTCCAAGGCACCGGGGGTAATGAAGGGCCTGATGAACAGGCGCCGCGACGAGATGGAGGTGAGGAACGCATCGAATTACCAACCTGAAAGAAAAATACTGATCTATAAAAACCGAAGGTGATGATAAAAACATATTTATACCTGTTGGCAATGTTTTGCGCTACTACCTGCTCGGCACAGGTGGCGGATTCTGCTACCCTTGTCAAATCACTGAACAAATGCTGGCGGGTGCTGAGCCATGAATATTCCCTGATCTACGGACTGGAAGTAGAGGAGATAAAACAGCTCTCCAAACAAAGGCTTTGCTTCCGGAAGGATAGCGCCAGCATGTTTCACGGGGTATTGTATGAGCCCAGATATTCGGCAAAAAAGATGAACGCTGAGCAGTATGCCAGGAGCAATTTCGACTGCACTAAGCAAAAAATGGGCATAGGCGTGGACAGCGTATATGAGGTCACCATATCATCCGTCACCAAACCTACGGAAACCGAACCTGCACATAAAATGACGGATGTGATCATATACGACGGGCTGTGCATTTATGTGGTGGTGGATGGCGTTATCTTTAAGCTGTTTGATGCTGATGCCAAGATACAGGGCCGGTCTTCTAATTGAGGGACTAGTGGTTTACTTTATGGGTAGGAAAGTTTGAAAAAAATCTGCACCTTTAGAAAAAATCTGAAAATGGCATTACCAAATATATTCACCCGCGAGGTGGCTGATAAGATGATAGCCCGCATTAATAACCTCAGCAGCCAGAGCCAGCCCAAATGGGGCAAAATGACAGTGGGGCAAATGCTGGCCCATTGCTGTGTAACATACGAGTATGTGTATGACAACAAGTACAAGAAGCCGGGCTTTATAATGAAGCTCATCCTCACGAAGTTCATAAAGAAGCATATAGTGAACGAAGCACCGTATAAGCAAAGCCTGCGCACCGCCCCCGATTTCCTGATAACTGATGAGCGTGCGTTTGAAAAGGAGAAGGAACGCTTAGTCGGTTATATACGCCGGACACAGGATGCGGGGGAGGCGTTTTTTGACGGGAAGGAGTCGCACTCGTTTGGTGTACTGAACAAGATGGAGTGGAATAATATGTTCTACAAACACCTGGACCACCACCTGAACCAATTTGGGGTGTAAGGCACTGGTACTGAGCACGGAGGAGAGATGGGCTTTTTCGGCCAAAAAATCAGCCATTTTGATAACGGGCCTTTTAAGCTCAGTACTTTCGCTCATTATCTACCCGTTTTTGCGATTTTCCGGTTCGCACTCCGTTTTCTATCCTGAAAAGACTAAAAAAATTAAGCCCCCGGACTACCGGGGGCTATTTCCATATGTTTATAAGTCCTAAGTGATTGGTGTAGTGCTTAGGCCTAAAGGGGCGGCTATCTTACTTGGTATTAGCTAAAAAGTCTTTTACTTTGTCTTTATGCACCATACCCTCTTTAAAGGTATATGCACCGGTCTTTGGGCTGCGTATCGCCTTGATTACTTTAGTGTAATTCTTTGCTTCTGCTGCCAGCTTGGGGTCTTTTTTAATCGCGGTCTTAGCTGCTTTTGCCATCGCTTATATATTTAGTAGATTATTTGATCTCTTTGTGAACTGTTACTTTTTTCATTATCGGGTTGTACTTCTTCAATTCGAGGCGCTCGGTGGTAGTCTTTTTATTCTTCGTAGTGATATAACGGCTGGTACCCGACAAGCCGCTGTTTTTATGCTCGGTGCATTCCATTATAACCTGAACGCGATTTCCTTTTTTAGCCATTGCTGAATATTTTATTAATTACTTACTTATTACACTGTTACTCCTTTTGCGCGGAGT
>CAYSIG010000057.1:21788-28483 GCA_964430995.1 uncultured Flavipsychrobacter sp. | reverse complement strand
CATTAACAATCAAATTTAATGAAAAAAAAAAATGAATTGGCAAACTTTTCCTTGTGTTTTTTTCTTAACAGGAGATGGTGATACCGGCCCCTGCCATTGCCCGGCACTGAAACAGGTTTTAGATAAAAATGCAAGCGTACGGGAATAACAATAAAAGCAAATGCGCATAAAAGGTAACGCCTATGGCAGCGCCACGTCAAACAGGCCATTGGCCACACTAACGGTATCGGCGGTAAAAGAGAAGGTGCCACGCAGCGCGTAGGCGGTATCGCTCACCACCACTATGCTGCCGCTGGTGGCGTAATGCCGCATATTATTGGCGTCGTAGTAGGTGGCGGTGTTTACAGGCGGGTTTATGGGGTAGGTCTTAGGCCCTTCAAAGCGGGTGATGCTGAATTTAATAGTAGTAGGGCCAACCGAGTCGTGCTTTGTGGCGGTTATCATGAGGTTGGTGTAGTTGCTGTCGTTGCCGGAGTACCTGACACTATAACCATACGCCGAATCGGTCTTCCAGTTTGCGCCATTTATGGTAGCGCTCATCTCCACGGTAGAGTCGAGGTTATTCCTGGGCTGCACACTTTTGGTATTGGCGGGGCCTTTGGCCTTTTTGCAGGCAAAAAATGCACAAAACAGGAAAACGGGAATACAGAGAATGAGCCTTTTCATACAGAGATTACTTCATAAAATTAACGCAAAAAGGCCTCATTTGGTATTCAGGAATGCCCCTTAATAAAAATACCAGGGGTTGCCAACGCTAAAAGTACCATTGGACACCTCCACCCCGCTAGCCGTCACGAAACGGAAGTAGCCTATCAGGCTGTTGTTGGTGATCTTGGTGATAGCCACTATGCCGCCCGCAGCCACATCGTTCACTCCGTTATGTATGAAGGTGGCACTTGCCTCCCCCTGCACTATAGAGAACGTGCCCGTAACGCCATGAAACCTGCTGATGCCCAGCACTATCTTATCATTTACATATACGAGGTCAGATGTATTGCCGGTTATATACAACGCAGACACGGAATCATAGCCCTGGGTATCTACCAGCGAAGGCACAATAGTCCTCGCGCTGAAGTTATAAGTACCCATTGTAGCCGTCATATAGGGGTCCAGGGTGGTCACCTGGTGATTGTTCTTGCTACAGCCCGCTATTACAAAGGCGAAACAAAGGAACACAAATATAGTAATGAGGCTTTTTTTCATAAAGCGATATTTGCGCTAAGATATGCCAAATTATTTTTAAAAATAAACACTTTTTATGCCGGGCCCATTTCAAATTGCCGCGAATACGGGCAGCCCCATGTGGAATATCTTCGTTATTTTTGCATTTCACCGTCTTAGGTACGGGCATAAATTATATTAATTGAAAATAACTACCCAAGGGCTTGTAAAACAGTATGGTAAGCGCACCGTGGTCAACAACGTCTCGTTCGACGTGAACCAGGGCGAGATAGTTGGGCTATTGGGGCCTAACGGGGCGGGCAAGACCACCTCGTTCTACATGGTAGTGGGTCTGGTAAAACCCGATGAGGGTGAAGTATTCCTCGACGGCGAAAATATTACCAAACTCCCTATGTATAAGCGGGCTCAGATGGGCATAGGCTACCTGCCGCAGGAGGCGTCCATATTCCGGAAGCTGTCGGTAGAGGACAATATATCCTCCGTGCTTGAAATGACCAAACTGAGCCGGGCAGACCAGCGCAAGAAACTCGAGGAGCTCCTCGAAGAGTTTCACCTTACCCACGTACGCAAAAGCAACGGTGATGTACTGAGCGGTGGCGAACGCCGGCGAACAGAAATAGCCCGCGCACTGGCAGTGAACCCCAAATTCATTTTACTTGATGAGCCTTTTGCGGGTATAGACCCCATAGCGGTAGAAGACATTCAAAGTATAGTGGCCACGCTTAAATATAAAAATATAGGCATCCTCATTACAGACCACAACGTGCAGGAAACGCTGTCGATAACAGACCGGGCCTACCTGCTTTTCGAGGGGCGCATACTCAAGGCAGGCACTGCCGAAGAACTGGCGGAAGATGAGCAGGTAAGGAAAGTGTACCTCGGGCAGAATTTTGTGTTGAGGAGAAAGGACTATTTACACCAGAAAATGGCAAAATGAGTATTATAAGCCCGGCATTTAAAGGATTCATCAAGTTGCGCCAGAGCGCAATTGACAATTTTACGCACAACCCTATTGATACCCAGCAACAGGTATTTAATCATCTTATAGGCTCCGCGCAGTTTACCGAATACGGCAAAAAATACAACTTTGAGCACATCAACAGCATAATCGATTTCCAGGCAAATGTGCCGATAAATGACTATGAAACGCTGAAACCCTATATCCAGCGCATTTTTGAAGGCAGCCAGAATATACTGTGGCCATCGCCTATTACTTGGTTTGCAAAATCAAGCGGCACGACCAGCGACAAAAGCAAATTTATCCCCGTAAGCAAAGAATCATTAGACGACACACATTTCCGTGGCGGAAAGGACGTACTTGCTCTATACCTCCGCGAGCATCCGCAGTCTAACCTTACCTCAGGCAAATGCCTGGTGTTAGGTGGCAGCCACCAGATAAACCAGATGAATGCCGCGTCGTTCTTCGGCGACCTTTCCGCTGTCATGCTGCAGAATATGCCGCTGGCCGCAAAATTCTTCCACCTGCCCGAGCTTTCTATCGCACTCATGACCGAGTATGAGAAAAAGATAGAACACATGGCGCACAGCACCATAAAAGAGAATGTAACTTATATAGCCGGCGTGCCTACCTGGACAATAGTGTTGCTGAAACGGATATTTGAAATTACCGGCACCACCAACGTACTTGATATTTGGCCAAACCTTGAGTTGTATATACACGGTGGGGTAAATTTCACCCCCTACCGTCGGCAATTCGAGCAGTTCATACCCAGCCCTAAAATGTTTTACCGGGAAACGTACAACGCATCCGAAGGTTTCTTCGCGGCGCAAGACAGGGAAGATGAGGAAGGTATGCTGCTGTTCCTGAACCACGGCATTTTCTACGAATTCATGCCGATGGATGAATATGGAAAAGAAACCCCGCGCACACTTACGCTCAAACAAGTTGAATTATACAAGAACTATGCTATCGTCATCTCCACCAATGGTGGCCTGTGGCGGTATGTGGTAGGAGATACCATACAATTCACTTCGTTAGAGCCGTTCCGCATCAAAGTAACCGGGCGCCTCAAGCACTTCATCAATGCTTTTGGCGAAGAGCTGATAGTGGATAATGCCGACAATGCAATAGCTATAGCCTGCGCCGAGACCGGGGCCGTAGTAGCAGACTACTCTGCCGCACCCGTATATATGACTGGCGAGGATACCGGCGCGCATGAATGGATAATAGAGTTTGAACATCTGCCTGTTCCATTGGCCACATTTACCTATCTGCTCGATAAATCCCTTCAGGCTATCAATTCAGATTATGAGGCGAAACGCCATAAAGATATGGCGCTGCGGATGCCCATAGTTCACGAGATGCCCAAAGACGGCTTTAAACGCTGGCTGAAAGATAAGGGCAAACTTGGCGGACAGAATAAAGTGCCCCGCCTGAGCAACGAACGCAAATACATTGAGGAGATGCTCAACTACGTTCATTCGTCGTAGGCAGAAATCATTTCTTTACCTTCACCATATATTCCCATTTCACTATCAGGCCTGAAAGGCTTTGCAACGTGCTGCTGTTAGCAAGGTAGAGTAATATAAGCGGGAACATTTTAAACAGCCCCCGTTTAGTTGTATTCTGCAGATCAACAAGCGGGAGCAGATGACCTAACAACGGCAACCCCACCAGCACCACCAGGATACCGTACAAAGCAATAACCGATTCCCGGTTAAACTTCCGCTGCCAGGCAATATCGGTGAGCAGCACAGCATAAAAGAACAAAATGAAATAACCATACAGCCGCACACCTCTCGCCGAAACAATAAGCGCTGCCTGCACATCCCAAAGCCGATGAAAGAACCCCGATACATCGCCAAGGTGTGGATTTACCTGCCCGCCCAGGTCGAATGGCACAGGCACAAACAACCGCACAAAAACATGAATACACAGAAAGTAGAAAAATACAGGAAAAGCCATGAATATGGCCAGCTTCATTACACTATCCTTCAGCTTCATTTTATTCCTGTGCATAAACACAAACAGCAGCGGTGTGGTCATGGCCACCAGCACTACTGTCTCTGTGCGTATATAGGTGGCCAAACCGAAAAGAAATGCTGAAAAGAATAGCTGGTTTGTCTGGTAACTTTCCGTGTACTTTATCAGAAAATAAAAGCCACAAAAAAAGAAGACCATATTGCTGTAATCATACAATACCATGTAGGTATATGCATACAACTCAGGGATTGCCGTAAACAGGAACAGCAAAAAGCCTGCTAATACAGGATGTATCCGCTGCCGCAGCAGGGAATATAACCATACCGTAAAACTGAGGAACAATACACTCACCCACAAGCTACCAAACGAACTCACCAGCAGTTTGTAAATGACCTGCAAAGTGGTGATATAAGGCGACTTGAAGTGATTGTTCGTTGTTTGCAGGTCTATCGAAAAAACGGAATTGATTAATGTTTTTTCACGTACTGCATACTCCGCTATCAGCTCCGGCCCCGATAACATATCGCGTGCATATACAGGATAATAAAAGCAACGCCATACACTTATCACGACCAGCAGCAACAACACTATTATGAATGGCAGCTCATACAACTGCGGCAGCCTTGGCCTGCCGATACGTGGCCTTTTCAGCTTCAATAGTAGTGGAATAGCCGGCAATCCCGTTATCACAGCAATGGACGCAATCACCCATTTCGCTTCTATGGGTATGTGCAGCAATTGCAGCAGGCAAGGCGCAAAAGCAACCACAGGCACACCTATCATCATAGCCAGGCAAAAAGTAGCTACCGGCGCAAGCTCCATCCTGAACAGGCGCAGCACTCCCCTCCCACATATATAATGTGCTATCAACAAAAATATGAGGCCTGCAAAATTCATTGGGGGAGCATTGGTTTATACACAGTAATAAGGCTATCAAGCCGGGCGGGGCTGTATATCCTTTGCAAATCAAATTTTCCGGGACCATTTACCCTTAGCTCACTGTTTGCGAGCCTGGCGTCAGGGCTGCTTGCCCATACTGCCCTTACCCCCGTATAATAGTATAACACTGATGGTTCAGGTATCACGAAACTATTTTCCTTTACCTTTTCGCACTGGGCCTGAGGTGGTAGCAATACAAGCACTACCTGCTTGTTCTTTACTTTTTCAGCCAGGCTCTTATACACCATATACGAATACCCGAACCGCTCTTCCTTTCTCATTTCCTCATCCATCCGCTCCCACTGCGACAGAATACTGCCGTTGTCAATTACTTTACTGTATAACCAAATATTATTTGCCGGCACCACAAAATAGAGTATGATGAGCAATACCGAGGCTAAGAATATATTTATCCTGTTATAAAGCATAGTGCAACTCAAAAGTAATAGAAAATTTATTTTCCTATACTTTCATGAGTAAGGGCAGGCATCTGATAATGAAGTTGCATATATTTACGGTAACAATACCCAGTTACACGCACCTCTTATGCTGTCCAAGTTAATATTACATACATAAAAAAGGATGCGATGATAACGATAGATGTTATTGTCCCAAATAAAAAACCCCAAGCCAGGGCTTTTTGCAATGGGGTATAATTTTCATTTGTGAGCTTAACACTAATGCCAACGACTACAAAAAAAATAAATAATACAACTATAAGCCAGAATTGGTCAAACAACCGCAAATAACAAAAAACAAGTAAGAATTGAAGCGCAATCGTTACTATATAGAATAATGCCTTGTGCTTTTTCACGCCTTCTTTTTAGGGGTATTAGCCTTTGTATCCTTCACGGCAGCATTGATAATATCCATGAACGTACCATTAACCACCAGTTTTTCTTGGTAGCGTTCGGGTCGTTCTGGTGCTAGTTTCTTTTTTGAGGCTTTTGCCATGTTATACAAAGTTAAGAAAATAGAGACTGCTGGTCCCCAGATTGATGGAAATTTTCCGTCCCCTGCGAGTGTCCCGACCGATGTCTCTCCGAAGTGCAAGCCTGAAGCGTGGGTGGAGGACTCGGGCGCATCAGGGCACAAAAGCCGAATAACTTGATGCCGTATTCCCCCTTTAGCATAGCCTTGCGTGCAAGCGAAGGTGAACGCAAGTGAACGAGCGTAGCTCAGGGTGATGTCTGCTCGCGCATTCATAACACAACCTTTCGTTCTCATCATGTCCCCACCAATGTATCTCCCCAGTGCAAGATCCAAGGGGCGCTAATAGCCCGTGTTGTTCCGGATATGCATCCGGAACTGCAAATAAAAATCCTTCTGCGAAGGCATTCAATGCACTACCGCCGAGAACATGATGGCGCCTTTTTAATGCCGTAGATGGCAATTCCCGCAGCAGAAAAGAATAACCGCCGCTGCACAAATCAATTTTCCGTACCCCACGAGTGTCCAGGCCGATGTCTCTCCGAAGTGCAAGCCTGAAGCGTGGGTGGAGGACTCGGGCACATCAGGGTACTGAAGCTGAATAACTTGATGCCGTATTCTCCGTGTTGTTCCGGATATGCATCTGGAACTGCAAATAAAAATCCTTCTGCGAAGGCATTCAATGCACTACCGCCGAGAA
>CAYSIG010000057.1:0-21688 GCA_964430995.1 uncultured Flavipsychrobacter sp. | reverse complement strand
CATGATGGCGCCTTTTTAATGCCGTAGATAGCAATTTCAGGCGCACAATAATATTACTAACGTAGCAGATAAGCTCCCGGCCAAATCACTGTTCCGGTTAGGCAGAAAAACCAGCGCCATACAGCCTATTAGCGTCCTGCGCATCTCAACATCACAGCGTAGAGCTAACCCAAAATCATGCGGAGCAATTTGATTTTGGGCGGCACTTTCTTTTGGTACTTTTCTTTTTGCTGTAGAAAAGAAAAGTACACTCGTGCGGGACAAGCAACACGGCGAGCTGGATAACGACTGATTGCTTCGTTCCTATCAATGACACAACACAAGTCGGCAAAAAGACTGCGGCGTAGCAAACTGCCTGTTACTGCAAAGCCTAAGAGTCTCCCTTGCGAAACTACACCCGGTAAATTCCAAAATCAAAAAACACCCCTCAAACCCGCGCCCACACTGCACCGAAAAACCATGACGGTACAGTTACTGTACCATGATGTTTTTTTTATTTGGCAGCTAATCCCACCTTCACGAACTTTACCTGATTCGCCCGCCGTAGCCGTAGTTCTAAACGAAGGCTATAGCCAAGGAGGGATACCCGGAAAAATATCGGGTAAGTTCTTTGACCTACTGCTTTGTAAACTTCGTGCTGTGATGGGCATTCGAATCCATGTATGTACTATACCGCCAACTTAAACTCCCGGACTTACGACTTATGACTCACGACTTACGACTACTCTATACCTTTTAGGGTATAATTATACCTTGGGGGGTATAAATATACCTTTGGGGGGTATAAATATACCCCTTTATACATTACAATAAAACACATAACATTCACCCACAAAGCATTTCATCACATATAAAAATAAATATTTATCGAAAATGACAAAACCCCGAGAACTATACCTGGTCGCTCCACACACAGCACTTCTACCAGGGTTCTTATGGGGTGGGTAAACGATGATTTTGCTTTTAACATCTTGCATTACCCATAGATTTTGACTATATCATTTAAAATTGTATGTTTGCCCTGTAATTGCTGACCCATGACCATCACACAGATTGAATATGTTGTTGCCGTAGCTACCTATAAGAGCTTTGTAGCCGCCGCCGAAAAATGTTTTGTTACACAGCCCACCCTTAGTATGCAGATCCAGAAACTGGAAGACGAGCTGGGGGTAAAAATATTCGACCGCAACAAGCATCCCATTGCCATCACCGAAATGGGCGAACTCATTGTGGCACAGGGCCGCGTGGCGCTTGCCGAATGTGAGCGGATACACGAGATAATTCAGACCCAGCAGGAAATATTGTCCGGCACTTTTAAGTTTGCAGCCATACCCACTGTAGCCCCAAACATACTGCCCGGCTTGCTCGAAAATTATGCTAAAAAGTTTCCCTCTATGAAGCTGCAGGTCACAGAAATGGAAACTAACCAGATAATTATGGCATTGCGCAATAACGAGATTGATGCCGCACTGCTCAGCACCCCACTTGAAGAAAAAGACATAAAAGAATACCCGCTTTTTTATGAGCCATTTGTTGGCTACTTCTCAGAAGGAGAAAAGGCCCTGAAAAAACGCACCATCAACCCTCAGGATATTTCCCTCGAGCGCATATGGCTGCTGAACGAAGGCCACTGCATGCGCAACCAGATCATAAACTTATGCAGCGAGCAGGTGCAGAAAGTACAGGCAGAGCGCCCATACCGCTATGAATCAAGCAATGTGGAAACACTGCGCCGCATGGTGGAAAAGAACGGTGGCATGACCGTATTGCCCGAGCTCTCTACGCTTGAATTCACCGAAGACCAGATAGAGCATATACGCTACTTTGAAGACCCGGAGCCTGTACGCGAGATAAGCCTCGTAACCAATGGCCACTTTGTGCGTATGAGCATACTGCAGGCACTTATGGATGAGATACTAAAGCTCGTTCCGGAAAAAATGCGCGTACAGAAAAAGAACCGTAAAGTGCTGAGGATACAGAGTGCAAAACTGCACTTGTGATAGCAATGGGCTTACCGGCTACCTATAAGTATACGGTTAACACTTGAGGCAATGATCCTGTTTTCAGGAAATACTGATGTGAAGGTATTTTTTACCTGCTCCCATTCCTCTTTGTTGTTCACTATATAGTTGAAAGCGATACGGCCACCGGGGGCTAGGCATGACTTGCAAGCTGCCAGAAAACCGGAAGTATAAACAAAAGACGGTACTACACGCCCTTTAAATATATCTAAGAACAGAAAATCATACTTCGCCGTATCTGCCTGCATAAAATCCACAGCATCAGCGCATACCGGCCTGATTTTATCAGGTCCATTAGGCTCCAAAAACTCCATGGCCCATTCAAGCACTACCTTATCTTTTTCCACCAGCGTAAAATGAGGGTTGGCTTTCTTTTTGCGTATCACCTGCACTATACTACACAGCCCCGCCCCAAGTACCAGCGCCGTGCGGATGTGAGGCAAAAAATCGTCCATGTGCTTTACAGCTGCTACGGCAGGTGTGTACCTATCCCCGTCTGAATAGAGTACATCTTTGGTACCAAGTTGCAATTGATTTTTATACAGGGTAAGCTCAAGGTAGTTATTGTCTGCCCCCTCACCGCGCCTTAATGGCATGGGGTAAACATAGCTAAGAATTTTTTTGTAGAATGGTATCCGGATAAACGACTGATAAATAGTGAACTAAAACATTTGCTCGTTCAAATTTATAAAGATAAAACCGGCTTTATGGAATTTTCCTTTTAAAGGGTTGTTACTCTCCTCTCTTTTCCCTGCGCTTGCGGAATAAAGGCACCTTGCTTTCATTGCCATTCAGCAGGCGGCTGATGTTCTTATGGTGCGTAAGCACAACGAGGAAAGCCGTAGCTATGGCAAACAGGCGATAGCTAAGCTCCTGCGCATTGGCACTGAAAATAGATACCAGCAACAATGGGAATGCTATACTTGCCACAATAGAACTTAAAGAAACATAACGCGTAATTACCAACATCAGCAGGAATACAACGACCAGGCTCACAGCCACTATAGGGTGTATCGACAGTATCATGCCAAAAAGCGTTGCAATACCTTTTCCTCCCCTGAAGTCAGCCCAAATAGGAAAGATATGCCCGATTACAGCCGCGAGGCCCAGGAATATCTGCAAATTCACGAACGGTTCGCTAAGTGGTACAAGGTGGGAGAATAATGATAGCTTAACAGCCAGAAAACCTTTCATCATGTCGGCCAACATCACACCAGAGCCCGCTTTAGTGCCCAGTATCCTGAAAGTATTCGTAGCACCTGCGTTACCACTTCCATGCTCACGAATGTCAATTCCATAAATCCACTTACTCACCCACACCGCCGAAGGAATCGAACCAATTAAATATGCAAGAACCAGAAGTATCGCTAATGTCATTTCAGTTTCTTAATTATCAGGAAAACAAAAATAATCGTTCTGAATCAAAAATCCTAATGAGTTGTTACTGCATTACATTACAATTTAACAGTAAAATTAACATAAGTAATTCAGCCATTATGCATTCCCAAACAACAGAACTATCCAGTTTGCCTGCTCCCTTACCTGTTTAAGTATCAGGCCCTGTGAGGCCGCTGCGGACACTATAATATCCTTGTCTTCCGCCAGCAGCCCACTCATCAGTATCAGCCCCCGCTTATTCAGCTTTTCGTAAAACGAATGCATATGCTCAAGCAAGATATGGCGATTGATATTGGCCAGTATAAAATCCCACTTCCCATGCCCTGATGCTTCCAATGAACCTTTTTTAACAACAATGTGTGTGCAGTTGTTACGCATCACGTTTTCGTTTGCATTTTCCACACACCACTCATCATTATCAATAGCCAGTATGCTAACGGCACCCATCATTTCAGCCAGTATGGCCAGCACACCTGTACCTGTGCCAAAATCAAGTACGGATACCCCTTTCATATCCTGCTCACCGATAAGTTGCACCATCAGCTGCGTTGTGGCATGATGCCCTGTGCCAAACGACATTTTAGGAGTTATCAGTATGTCATACGGTGTCTTTACTTCAATGTCATGAAAATCTGCCCTGATCGTGCAAAGGCCATCAATTATGACCGGCGAAAAATTGGATTCCCAAAGGGCGTTCCAGTTCTGCTCAGCAACTAACTCTGTGGTGTACTCAGCTCCGGCAGTGGAGGCTACATCCTTTAACTCTGCTTCATTGTACGACTGCTGCTCAATATAAGCCAGCAACTTATCACCGGCCTCTTCAAAGCCATTGTAACCTATAGATGACAACAACGCAATCAACACGTCACTTTGCTCTTCGCCAGTGATGGCAAATGATACTTTTATATACTCCATAAAATTCCTGCGGATAAACTATCGGGTAGCTTTCCTGATCAATTTAATAACAAGGGCGAGAACTGCAGCCCCGATAGTTGCTGTAATGGTCAGGTCCACTAAATGGATTCCCGACAACCTCAGTACGCCATGAAAAATATAGTTGACTGCAATATAGCCACCAACAATACCCAGGATAATGTCGAGCAGCAGGCCGCCACCATCCGAATCTACGATCATTCCGGCCAGCCATCCGGCAATTGCACTGATAATAATGATAATAAGCCAATCGGGCAACGCAACAAGTAGTAGTGGCATAAAAAGTGTTTTTATAAAAATAGTAAAGGTTGCATACAAATGCAACCTTTACAGAATAAATAATACGGTATTCTCTAATTAGTCATCATTATTGTCCTTTTTGCCTGGCGCGGACGGCTCATCACCATCTTCAGGCTCCACCCTCAGGTTCTTTTCCTGCTGATCCATCGTGCCTGGCAGTGCGCTGTTATACAGTACGCGGCGGGTAGGCACGTCGGTTATTATACGGAACTCTGTACGACGGTTAAGCTGACGACCCTGCGGGTTATCTTTACCATCCAGCGCATTAGGGGCAACAGGATTCTTTGAACCAAACCCTTTTGCTGTAAGCCTGTTCCTATCTATACCACCTTTTTCAAGATAATCCAGTACAGATTGTGCACGGCGCTGAGAAAGAGCCATATTATACTCGTCCTTACCTTTGGCATCTGTATAAGAGTATATCTCTACAGTAATAGAAGGGTTGTCACTGAGAAAATGGATCACTGAATCAAGTGAAGCTACAGACTCAGGGCGCAAAGTTGCTTTATCATAATCATAGAAGATGTTGCTCACGCTGAAACTATTCCTTATACTGTCCAGATAAATAGTTACTTCCACTGTATCATCGGGGTCAGAACGTTTTATTTCCATTGTGCTTACGGAAGCCCTTGAAGAAGTATATCCCGGCTTATCGCCTGTTACCACGTAAGCGTGACCGCGAGACATGTTGAACGTGAAATTACCATCTTCTGAATTATATGTATTCATTTCACCGCGCTGATCCACCATTTTCACCACAGTCTGCGGCATCAGTTCCTGCGTCTTTTTGCTGAGCACTCTACCAATAATCGTGAGCTTAGGCTCATTCTGGATACGCCAGATATCATTACAGCATGTAGGATTCTTCAACGCAAACGAGCCTATACGGTTAGAAACCACATATGCATCCGGTTTGCCCAGCGGATCCTTTACATAATAAAGTTCATCAGCCGATGTGTTGATCGGGTAACCGAGGTTGCTAAGTGCGGTATAACGTGATGGCCCGCCATCAGCTGCATAAATATCAAATCCGCCAAAAGACTTCAGCCCGTTTGTAGCAAAATAAAGTTTGTTCACACGTGAATCATAGTACGGGGTAATCTCGTCTCCTGTTGTATTGATCTTCTTACCACAGTTTTGCGGACGGCGGTAAGAACCATTGCGCGGGTCTACTACTGAATACCATATATCATATCCACCACGGCTTTGGAGCTTACGGTTGGTAGAGAAGAACAGTACTTCTTTCTTACCCACCTTGGCTATCCATGGCATTGTGTTCGACGATCCCGGCTCATTCACGTTACCCGGGACAAGTTGTGCCGGCCCCCACTTATGTGCGGCAAATTTCGATACGTAGATAGCACAGGTAATAATAAGTGTATCACCTTCCGTACATTTTGTGAAATAGAACCTGTCGCCTCCCGGGCTGTAACAGCCATTACCAGTGTGCTGTGTTGCATCATTAAATGACCCGTCATAAAAAGGCATAGGCCATTGGAACGAATCAACATAACCAGCCTGCTTGTGAGACGTAAGGAAATGTTCTTTGTAATTTAACCTGTCATACCCATTAGACTCAATAACCGCATTACGCCCCATTGTGGAGAACAATAAAGAAGAATCGCCCAATGGTAAAGGAGAAAGTTCTGTGTAGATGGTGTTTACATTAGGTCCGGCATTGACCATTGTCACTGCTTCAGGATTTTTAATAGACTGAATGGCCATGTTACAGCCTTCTATTTCCACTTTCGCCCTTTTTTTCAGGTCCTTCATTGTCTTAGGCTCTTGCGTCCTGTCAGGGTCGGCGTAAATCGCCGGATCAACTGTCGGGTCTTTCTGGCCTGATGCAGATATCTTTTTGTTGTCCTCAAGGAACTTATTGAACATTTCTATAGCTGCAAGATATTCACCTTGCTGCTTAAGCATTTGTCCTGCATAATAAGATGACAGCGGATACACTTTTTTTGCGAGAGCATATGCCTCAGAATAGTAGTGTGCAGCGGGCACATAATCGCGCGTGGCGCGGTAGCAATAAGCCAGCTGGTAAGTGATGTATGGGTTACGCTCGTCGTTTGCTTTTAACTGCTGGTAATAATCAATAGCATTAAAGTAACTCCCCTGCATAAACAGTTCATCAGCATATCGCAGTTTCCTGTCGTCCGATAGTCTTCCTATTGGGTCATTTGCCTTGTGCCTGTACTTTCTTACATTCTTCGTTTGGGCATTTGCTTCATACTGAACAGAAACCAATAACGTTGCCAAAATAATGAACAGCCAATTTTTTCTCATGTGCGTGAGCGTGTTAATGGATATAAAAGTATAAATTGGTTTTAAAAAAAAGAAGGGCTTTTAAAAAAAACTTTAGCCCTTCACCTAAATATCAGTGTTTTCCTCTAAAAACGAGAGCAGGGAATAGTCCTTTTTCCTACGAATTTCATAGGATTAGGAGCTATATACCTCAAAGCCAGCTCAAAACCACCGCGGCCATTGCTCGATGCATTCAGTGAAGATATATTATAATCATACGCTATACCTACACGAAAACCTCTAAATTCCACACCAGCGCTTATCATTGTGGCATCACCGGTGCGATACCAAGCACCTACGAACACTGCAGTAGAAAAATCACTATAGCCTATTTCGTTGCCTACCTCGTAATGAAATTCATTTCCTGCAATAAGCTCACTGGCCCCTGCCTGTGTCTGGTACAGTACCGCAGGGCGGAGGCTCAAGCGCGGCCCGGTCCTCCAGTCAATGCCCAGTTCGCCTGTATAACGCATTGCCAGTGTATTGCTGCGCGTTTGCTTTTTTTGTATCGCATCGCTTGGCTGGTTGATGTTGTTAGCAGCAGCGCCTATGGTATAGCTCATTTTTTCACCACCATGTGAGAAACACAGGCCGGCATTAACCAGAAAATAATTAACCCGGTTGTTAAGACCCAGCTGGTGCTCCATAGATGTGCCTGGGTCAAAAGTCCCGTTGTTGAATTCGTCGCCAAAATATAACTTGGATAGATCTACTGTCTTTGATGCGTAGCCTCCCTGAAGGCCTACTGCCAGATCATTACCGTACTCACCGGTACCCATAGACTTATGGTATGCCAGTGAAACCAATCCCGTAAAATTATTCAGGTTGCCATCTCCGGCCTTGTCATTAAACAATTGCAGCCCACCGGCAAGGTACCCATTGCGGTCTATCACCAAAGGAAGATCTGCGTAAGCACCATAAGTCACATACGGAACTGTAACACTTCCCCACTGGTTGCGGTAGATACCACCGGCACGAGCCTGCCCGTTGAACATACCTGTAAAAGCAGGATTCACGATCAACGGCTGCATATCGAACTGCGTAAAGTGGATATCCTGTGCAAAGGTTGCAGGGGCAGAAAGCGCGAGGGCTACTGTTACGCCTATACGGGTGATAATATTTCTCCTGATCATTTTTATAATTGTATTATCGTTGTAAAATTACCTTATTAATGTTATGTTTCCTTGTTTTCTGAATATTTTGCCCGTACTTGTTTGCGCCTCTATTTCATAAACAAATACCCCAAACGGCTGAGGCACTCCCTTATAGCTTCCATCCCACCCTTCATCTATGTCAGATGTTTGAAATACAAGGTTTCCCCAGCGGTTGAAAATACGGAAATAATTTAAAGTAGCAATGCCCCGCTTTATAATTTTAAATTCATTATTTGCCCCGGAACCCGGAGTGAAGGCATTCGGAACCGATAAAACAGACTCAATATCAACATATATATTTATTGAATCTGAGGCAAAACAACCATCTTCTGTATAACCTTTTACAATATACTTTGTGCTTACCTGCGGAGATGCAACCGGGTCGGACACCATTGAGTTATCTAATCCGGCAGGCGGGAACCATGCAAACCTTGTACAGTTGGTCTGTGGCTGGATCTGGTATTTCTCTCCGGCGCGCAATGTCACCGAATCGCCAAGGAAGAGTACCCCTCCGGGATGGACCCTGGCTTCAAAATGCAAGGTATCCTTACAACCGAACGCACTTGTGGCAACTACAGTATAGGCCTGATTGGTGATAGGCGCAATGACGGGCTGCGCCCCCATGCTGTCGCTCAGATACAGTGCGGGTATCCAGCGGTAGGAAGCAGCACCCGTTGGAGTCAGGACAAAAGTATCGTGCGGGCAAAAATCTTTAGCAGGCGGGTTAAGTGCCGCAAAATTGCCCGGGTATACTCTTATCAGTGCGGAATCTATGCCTTTACAGCCCGCAGACGTAGTAACCGTGAGCATAAGTGAGGTCGAATCCCCTTTGAAAACGACCGTTGATGCGGCCGCGTCATCAAGGCTGGCAGAAGGTGTCCAGTTATAGTTATAACCCGTATACCAGGCCGGGTTTACAGACGCATGTACGTGTATCGTATCAAACTGACAAACATAGCGGCTGCCGCCCGCAAAAACCACCGGGTTCGGCTGCACGTCTATCCGAAGGGTATCATGCATATCCGGACACTTGTAAAAAGTAGCTGTAACTACATACACCTCGCTCGTATCCGGTGTCATAAGTGGGTTTATAGTATTCGACAAACCCACTCCTGCCGTTGGCAACCATTGATAGTTGAAGAGGGGATAGGATGCACCCCGTACGCGGAAAGATTCCCCCTTACAGATGGCCGTATCCACCGGGTCCACACTGATCGAGTTAGGTGTTACTTTTAGGTTTACTGTGCTTGTCGTAGAGCACTCCAATGCGTTAGGTGATATCGTTATCCCATAAAAATAGTCGCCCGGGGCTGTTGGTGCTATTGTCGGGTTGGCTATGGTATCATTGCTCACATAGGTGGAAGGTGACCAGAAATAATGGTAATATCCCGCGAACGGCGGCGTAAAATCATATGTAATTGTCTGCCCGAGACATAGCGTATCCGTTTCTATCCTCAAGGGCGCCGGATGATCTACTTCTATGTTGAAACTGTGCACCATATCAGGACAATGCGCGTACGAAGCTGTGACTGTGTATACGGCAGTGATAGTAGGGGTAATAACAGGTTGCTTGATAGTAATGTCCGAAACACCGTCGGGAGGCCCCCAGCCCCATGAAAAATTATCGCTGCCTGTAATCCGCACCTGTACTGATTTTCCTATACATATAGCCGTATCTGGATTATGCAATATAAAATCATCCGGTTCAGCGTGAACAAGTATTGAGGCTGTGGTAGTGCATCCGGGCACTGCAGTAGGATTTACCGCAACCGTGTACACCCTGTCACCCGGCATAGCAGGAGTAACTATCGGGTCAAAAATAGTGCTGCTGCTGAGGTCTGTGGCCGGTGACCATAAATAAGTATTAGGTATAGCTCCACCGGGCACTGCATACACATGCAACTGCACCGGCACGCCTACGCAGGTAAGCACCGTTGGTGAATCTATAGTAAGATTAGGCCGGTTATACACACTGATTGTAATAGTACGTGTCTCTCCTATACACCCGAGTGCAGGTGGCGTACTGTCGCGCAACGTATAAGTGGTTGTGACTGTAGGTGTGGCCGTGGTGAGTAATGCCGTATCGCTGCTCAATGTGGCCGAAGGTGTCCAGCGGAAATGCAGGATACTGTCAAATAGGGTGTCACTCACTGCTATAATGTCTACGCGTTCTCCCTGGCATATGGCCGTGTCGGGAGTTATGATACGGAAACCGAAAGAATCCAGGATAGTAAGGCTGGCTATAGCCCCTATAGAGTCGGCACCGCTGCATGGGTCATGCACCGATATGCTTAATGTGACCACCTTCGGACCGGCCGGTGGCACCATGAGTGGATCAATATCTACTGTCACACTGGTGGCTCCTATAGGAATGGCCACACTGGTAGGTATGGTAGCATAGTCATAACCGTTTACCGCAGAACCAGAAATGTAATAACTCACGGTTGTCACTGTATCACGCGGCTCAGGTATGGTAAATACGAAATTTCCGGGTGCGCACCCACGTATACAATATGGCAGGCCACTGGCACCAACAGCATGTACTGCCGCAGGCACATTTGAGGTAAGACTGCCCCCTTCGATGAAGACACCGGAATCAAGCACATGATCGGTCGCATCTGCCACACCCAATTTAAGATGGTAAGTATCACACGGGCTCACGAGGGCCATTGCTGTAAGTTTGGTAGTTAACCCGTCATAAGTAACATATGGCGAAACCGGGCCGGTGAGGTTATCAACATAATATGCGCAAAAAGGGGAACCAGGCCCCATGGCTGTACAAGTGGAAAGAACACCACCACCGGTAGGCCCGCAGTTCACGCTATTGATACATACCGGTATTGATGTGCCGGGTACAAGTGCCAGATTGGTAGGGGTAGCATAAGCGCCACCTGAAATAAGAAAGCCGAATACATCGTTAAAGTCAGTACAGGTATAGGAGGTATACTCCTCCGAACCAAATACGTAATTGAACCTCACCGTATCGCCTGATGCTTTGAAATCGAATTCCAGCACACAGGCATCAAAAGTAGTGAGTGTAGATAATGCGGTCAGGTCTGCATCTCCGGCAGTTGCATTATCGCGCGATGCAAAATCTGTCGAAGGATCATTGACACCAAAAAAGGTCGACACAATAACAGTGTCCTTAGCGCAACCACTGGTAAGCACAATACCATTGGGAATCCCAATGGGCGATACTGTAGTTGTATAAAACGTACCATTTGCGTTTCCGGGGCAGGTTAATGTAGGGCTTAAAATAGTGATACCGGTACCTACAAGGGCTGAAGCCAGTACAGAAGCCGTCTTATCAGCGCTCACTACTATCTGCGCTTTTAACGGCCGAGACAATAAACACATCGCAGCCATGCCGGATAACAAAAGCGTCACCAGCAACCTCCTTCGGTTAAAATCAGCAGTATGGGTCATCGGGTTATTATCTTAATATTAATTATAGACAGCAACAAAACAAAAAACGTTTGCTTTGCAACTAAAATCTATCAAAAATATAGAATTTATCGCATATTTTGCAATATTACAAAAATAAATTTCCCCCAAACCCCCAATAAGTTTTTTTGCTTCAATAATATTGTATTTTTACTTCGTTATCGCCAAAATGGCCAGTACAACCAAAAATAAAAAGAAGATAGCCGAACCGCAGAGTGATATCGCCACTCCGATAAGTGCAGAAAGAAAACGCCAGCTAAGATTAGGATCCGGTATTTTCTTCATGCTTACCGGCATATTTATCTGCTTTTCTATAATAAGTTATTGCTTTACATGGAGCACTGATCAGGATAGCCTCATCCGCTCTTCAGGTATATGGAATTTTTTATTACATGACCGCTCCCCGGTTGCCAACTGGGGAGGCAGGCTGGGCGCGGCACTATCACACGTGCTTGTTTTTAAAGGTGCAGGCATCGCATCTTTTGTTATTGGCCTGGGCATAGCCGCTATTGGTATGCATATGATATATGGCGAAAAGGCGGTGCCCTTCTTCAGGTACATGCGCTGGCTGTCTATCGTGCTTTTGTTAGCCGCTCCAATTTTTACCTACCTCATCCCCGGCACCAGTTTCGCTTTGGGCGGCGCATTGGGTAAAATAGCCATTGAGTACCTGAACGGCCTGCTGGGATTCATAGGCACCGGTATGCTGCTGCTGGCCACATTGCTGTTTTTCGTTTTTGCCATATTTGCACTGGATATACGCCCGCTGCTCAACCGCATGAGGTCACATGCTGGCAAAGTTGCGGATGCGCTCACACCCGCACCTGTGGCCCTTAACGATACAGCGGACAGCGATACATATACGGAAACGGAAACAGAGGCGGCACAGCCCCCCATTGCGGCGACAACCGGCTTTGGCAACCAGCTGAATTATGGCAACGATCCGGTAGCGCCTGTTATTGATGACCTCCCGAATAGTGGCAAGCAATGGGATATGGCAGTAGTAGAGAAAGTATCTGCGATGCCCCCCGCTGAAGAAGAGAAGGAGGAATCGGAAATGGAGGAAGAACCTGAGGAATCGGACGAGGAAGAGGAAGCCTACAAACAATACCTTGAAGAAAAAGAAGCGGAAACAGAAGAACTAAGGGCTAAAAACAATGAAACAGAAAACCTTGAATTCTCTGTTGTCGTAAAACAGGAAGAAAAACCTGCCATAAAACACGGCGACCACATATCCATAGCAGATAATGAGCCTTTCGCACCGGAAGAGAGTTTGAGGGATTATAAGTTCCCTACACTCGACCTGCTCGAAGACCGCGTTCAGGAGGCCATATCGTTGAACAAAGAAGAACTGGACCGCAATAAAGACCAGATAATAAATACGCTCAGGAGTTTCGGGATCGAAATAAAAACGATTACCGCTACTGTCGGCCCTACCGTTACACTATATGAAATAGTTCCGCAGGAAGGGGTGCGCATATCCAAGATACGGAACCTTGAAGACGACATCGCACTGAACCTCGCCGCGCTTGGCATCCGCATCATAGCCCCGATACCCGGAAAGGGCACTATAGGTATAGAAGTACCTAACGCCAACAAACAGATAGTATCCATGCGTGCCCTGCTGGCCAGCGATAAGTTTGTGAACAACAAAATGAGCCTGCCTATAGCGCTCGGAAAGAAAATTGATAATGAGAATTATATAGTGGACCTTGCCACAATGCCGCACCTGCTCATGGCCGGTGCTACAGGGCAGGGCAAGTCGGTAGGTATCAATGCCATACTCGTTTCACTGCTCTACAAAAAGCATCCTTCGCAATTAAAATTCGTGATGGTAGACCCTAAAAAGGTGGAACTGTCCATCTACCGGAAAATCGAGAAACACTTCCTGGCAAAACTGCCCAACGAAAATGAGCCTATAATCACCGACACCAAGAAAGCGATATACACGCTCAAAGCTTTGTGTGATGAGATGGATAACCGCTACGAATTGCTGAAAGAAGCAGGCGCTAGGAACATCAAAGAATATAACGAGAAAATAGTAAACAGAAAGATCAAGAACCCTGCAGAGCATAAGTACTTGCCATTCATAGTGCTGGTGATAGATGAGTTTGCGGACCTTATCATGACCGCGGGCAAGGAAGTGGAAATGCCGATTGCCCGCCTTGCGCAGCTTGCACGAGCCGTAGGCATACACCTTATCATTGCCACGCAGCGCCCATCTGTGAATGTGATCACAGGCACTATCAAAGCTAACTTCCCCGCGCGTATTGCATTCAAGGTATCGGCCAAAGTGGACTCCCGTACCATCCTTGACGCAGGTGGCGCAGAGCAGCTCATCGGGCGTGGAGACATGCTGGTGTCGCACGGCAGCGAGCTCCTTCGCCTGCAATGTGCCTTTGTGGATACACCGGAGGTAGAAGAAATTGTTAATTTTATAGGTGACCAGCGTGGCTACCCGAGTGCGCACCACCTGCCCGAACCGGAAATGGATGATGAAGACAGCAGCAGTAAAGATGTGGACCTGAAGAACAGGGATAAACTGTTTGACCAGTGCGCGCGCCTTGTAGTGCAGACCCAGTCGGGCTCTACGTCCAGCTTGCAGCGCCGCCTGAACCTGGGATATAACCGTGCAGGCCGTATCATGGACCAACTGGAAGCAGCAGGTGTAGTGGGGCCTACCAATGGCAGCAAACCGCGTGAAGTATATTATAAAACTGAAGGTGAATTGGAGCAGTATTTGCAATCTTTGAGCTAACTTTGCCCTTCCTTAATATTCTTTCAAAATATCAATTGAAGCTCTGAAAAATGAAAAAATTATTGTTCGTATTTGTGCTTGGTGTATGTTGTTCTGCGCAACCGGTTATGGCACAAAATGAGGCTAAAGCGAAGACAATTCTTGAGGCTGTTAGCAAAAAAATAAACAACCTTAAAACATTAAAAGCCAATTTCACGCTCACCCTAACCGGTGGTAAAGGCGGCAAAGTAAAAGACGCAAAAAAAGGAGCTATAGCCCTGAAGGGCCAGAAATACCGGGTAACTATCAGCAGCCAGGAAATTATCTGTGACGCAAAAACTGTATGGAGCTACAACAAGGACGCAAAAGAAGTGCAGGTGACAAATTATAACCCGCAGGAGCAGTCAATGTCACCGGCAAAGCTGTTCACTAATTTTTACGACAAAGAATACAAGTACAGCTACAAAGGCGATACCAAAGAACAGGGTAAAAGCTGCGACCTGATAGAACTGATACCTAATGATAAGACCAAGCAACTATCAAAAATAGAACTGATGGTGGAGAAATCTTCTTCTACCATACTCGGTGGCAACTACTGGGAAAAAAACGGCAACCAATACAAAATCGCTATCAGCAATTACAAACCCAACACCGATATCCCCGATAGTTATTTCGCCTGGGATGCAAAACAAAATCCCGGTGTTGAAGTAGTTGACCTGAGGTAAGTTATTAACTCATGAAAATATTAAATAGCAGGGCCGCGATACATCGCGGCCCTGCTATTTAATACTCCACAACTAAACTAATTAATGCCATCAGTTGTCACTTCCTTATTTATTTTCTTCACAAGTCCCTGTAATACGCTACCCGGACCCACTTCGGTGAAATGAGTGGCGCCAAGTTCCGCCATTTTTTGCACGGTCTGTGTCCAGCGGACCGGTGATGTAAGTTGGTTTATGAGGTTCTGTTTTATCAGCGCAGGATCTGAATATGGCATAGCATCCACATTCTGGTATACCGGGCAGGTAGGAGTCTTGAAATGAGTAGCCGCAATTGCCGCTTCCAGTTCTTCGCGCGCAGGCTGCATCAGCGGAGAGTGGAACGCGCCGCCTACCGGCAATATCAACGCACGTTTTGCGCCTGCGGCTTTCAGTAGCTCACATGCCTGCTTCACACCTTCAATACTGCCGCTTATTACCAGTTGACCCGGGCAGTTATAATTGGCCGCCACTACCACCTCGCCGGTTATGCCCTGGCATATCTCTTCCACTCTTGCATCTTCCAGCCCTAGTACTGCGGCCATGGTAGAAGGGTTTATTTCACAGGCACGCTGCATAGCGGCAGCTCGTTTCGCTACCAGCCTCAGCCCATCCTCAAACGACAATACTTTATTGGCAATAAGTGCCGAGAATTCACCCAGTGAATGCCCTGCCACCATATCGGGCTTCAAGCCCGGAGTAGTTTCAAACAATATAACTGAATGAAGAAAAATAGCCGGCTGCGTTACATTCGTTTGTTTCAACGCCTCTTCTGAGCCATCAAACATCACATCCGTTATCCTGAAACCCAATATTTCGTTTGCACGTTCAAAATATTCTTTTGCCTTTGAATTCTGCTCATACAGGCTTTTCCCCATTCCCGGGAATTGTGCACCCTGCCCCGGAAATACATATGCGTGAATCATGTATCTTATTTTTAGGCCGCTAAATTAAGTTGAATTGTTGACTTGTTTATTATCACCTCAACTTAGCAACCAGTCAACCGCCCCCGCACCTTCTCTTATCAGTTCGGGTGAGCCGCTAGTGCAGTCTATTACGGTAGATGCCTGTAGCTTGCCTATACCCCCATCTATAACAATGTCCACCTGTTTACCAAATTGCTCATACATCAGCTCAGGGTCTGTGTAATATGCTACATCCACATCCATGGGCAGAGACGCGCTCATTATAGGGTGGCCCAAGGCTTTTACCAGCTCATGGCATATTTTATTGTCGGGTATCCTGATGCCTACTGTATCCTTTTTTGTTTTCAGTTGTTTCGGCACCTGCTTGCTGGCCTCCAGTATAAATGTGTATGGTCCCGGCAGCATTGCTTTCAGCAGCCTGAAGATAGGAGTATCAACGCTCTTGGCATAATCGCTCAGGTGGCTGAGGTCTGAGCAAATGAACGAGAACTGCGCCTTCTTCGGGTCTACCTGTTTTATACGGGCTATGCGGGTTATTGCATCCACATTGTAGATATTACATCCTATACCATAAATAGTATCCGTGGGGTAAATTATCACTCCCCCGTCCTGCAGGCAGTCAACCACTGTTTTTATTTGCCTCGGTTGCGGGTTGTCCGGATGGATATGTAATAACATGCTTTAATTTTCTATAAAGTTACACTGCATTCACCGGTAAGTGTACTTTATGAGTTATATATTTTACTTTTGGCACACTTTTCATACCGGCCGGCAAAAAATGTTCTCAATAATCATACCCACATGGAATAACCTCGCTTTTGCAAAGCTATGTGTAAGCAGTATACGGAGGCATTCAGCTTTCAACCACCAGATCATTCTGCACATCAACGACGGCAGTGACGGCACCCTGCAGTGGGCAAGGGAAGAAATGATAGACCATACCCACACCGCAGCCAACGAGGGCATTTGCGTTGCGGTGAACCTGGCCGGCGGCATAGCCACGCAAGACTATGTGGTGTACATGAACGATGATATGTATGTGCTGCCAGGATGGGACACCAAAATAATGGAGGAGATAAAGAAGCTGGATACTGACTGCTTCATGTTCTCCGGCACCATGATAGAGCCTACCGACCACAATAACCCCGCGGTGATAGTAAAGAATTACGGCACTACCATTGAGACCTTCAATGAGGCATTGCTCCTCAAAGAATACAATACCTTCGAAAAGAAAGACTGGTATGGCGCCACATGGCCGCCCACTATTGTGCACCGCAAATACTGGCACATAACCGGCGGATACAGCATAGAACTGAGCCCCGGCATGAGCAGCGACGATGATTTTGCCATGAAGATGTGGGCGGCAGGCTGCCGTATTTTCAGGGGCATAGGCAACAGCCGGATATATCACTTCCAGTCAAAGTCCACACTGAGGGTGAAAAAGAACAACGGGCGCAAACAGTTCCTCATGAAGTGGGGCATCAACCAGTCCACGTTCAGTAAATATTACCTGCTGCGCACGGGTGCCTTGTATACCGGCCCCGTCAGCGAGCCTGCCAATGGCATTATGCGGTGGGAGCGCTTCCGCGCATGGCTAAAAAGGAAGATAATATAAGTGCTTCTTCTTCCTGCGCTGCAGCCACCTGGTACCCTTATACGAGAGCCACGACGAGCCAGCGCCAACTATGGCCCCGGCCAGCACATCGCTGGGGTAATGAACGCCCAGGTGAAGCCGCGAATACCCCACCCCCGCAGCCCATAAATATGACGACGCTATCACATACCACCGGGGATAGCATATACTCAACGATGTGGCCGCACTGAACGCAAACGATGTATGCCCTGAGGGGAACGAATGGGAAGGGTCGGTATCGTAGGGCTGCAGGTAGGGATAGGTGGCCACCGGACTGGGCCTGTTCACCCCATACTTCAGGGCATAGGTGATGACGCCGTTTACCGCATAACCCGCAATGGTCTGCACCCCGTTCATTATGGATACTGAGTCGTGGGTGGCAAATCCCGCCACCAGCTGGGTAAGGGGGATGGCCATACATACAGGGTAGGTAACATCGGAGACAACCTTCATGGTGCCGTCGAGCCCCTTATTGCGGCGCATATGGATGTCCTTCAGCAGGTCTATATCCATATTCTGCGCATGGCCCGATACGGAGAAAACCAGCAGGAACAGCTCCAATAAAAAATATTTGCAATACCTTTTCATTTTCTCATCCTTGGTAAAACTAAGCAATATAATATCGCACACACTTTTTTTTGTCGTTTCGCGGGAAATGCTATCTTTGCACTCCCAAAACGGGCTGGTGCGGTAGCTCAGTCGGTAGAGCAAAGGACTGAAAATCCTTGTGTCGGCGGTTCGATCCCGCCCCACACCACCAGAAAAAAACGGGATGCATTTTGCATTCCGTTTTTCTTTTTTTACCCCCCTGCAATGCCTAATGAGTCACAAATTATTGCTCACTTTTTGCTCATTTGCTGCTCACAATACTTGCTCACTTTTCGGCAGGGCATAAAGTAGAAAGAAAATAAACCCGAAAGAGCACGGTGTTATTTGGTGCGCTCCTTCGCTGAAATAGCTACGGCGAGTGAACCTACCTTCGCCAAGGCTTCGGTGGTTGATGGAAGGTATGATTTTCGGGGTTTTTCGTTTTTCGGTAAATATTTATTTTTAGATGTACCGAAATACCCTGTGGGCTTGTGTTATGTGTTTTATTGCAAGGTATAAAGGGGTATAATTATACCCTAAAAGGTATATTTATACCCTCAAAAGGTATAATTATACCCAGAAAGGTATAAAAAACCGGGTATAAGGTAGTCGCAGTTCGAAGCTCACCAAAAGTCGTAACTCGCCGTGCCTGCAGCAGATAAAATCATTCAAAGAACTTGCTCCATTTTTTTGGAATTGTGTAAAGTTCGGAATTGTGGTGGTGGCGGCAAAATAAAAAAAACGTCATGGTGCAGTTACTGTACCGTCATGGTTTTGCGGTGCAGTGTGGGCGCGGGTTTGAGCGGTGTTTTGGGATTTTGTAATTTACACAAGAAGATAGCAGTTAGCCTTCATTATTTCCCCCGGCATTGTCGCAAGAATCTGCTTTGTCCACCGCGAGCTTGTTGGTGATGAACACCAACAAAGGCGGGACGGAATATGCCAATTTTTATTTTTACTCGCGTTGCAAACGCGGTACCATGTGATCCTCGTTACAAACGAGGACCAGTGGGGGAACAATGGAAAC
The DNA here is from genome assembly GCA_964430995.1 of uncultured Flavipsychrobacter sp. Classification (GTDB taxonomy): domain Bacteria; phylum Bacteroidota; class Bacteroidia; order Chitinophagales; family Chitinophagaceae; genus Nemorincola. Next base: position 2,462 of record CAYSIG010000057.1, on the reverse strand, counting down.
TATTGCCTAAGCAAATTACCAGAGTCTAACACATTACTAATTACTTTAGAAAATGTAATAGACTTATGTTTTCTTATCTCTGCAATTATAGCCCACCTAAATCGTTTAATAATTTCATAAAAACTGAATTCAAGCTTTATTAATGCTCTTTCATTCATGTTAGCCTGATGAACAAAAAAATTTCGCTGTTCGTATGCTTCAGACAAAATGGAGAAATAATTATTATAAGCAACCAAATAATCTTCCTTCGTCAAGCCCTTTTTATAAGTAGCAACTAACTCCCTAACAAATGGGTACTCGACTGCACTCAACAACTTTGATATTTTCCTTTTCCTCAGTGAAGCACAAATTTCTTTTGCTTCCTCGAAATCCACCTTCAACGCTTTTGCATTTAGCAATAGTGGAGTAAACTCATAATATAGCTTTGATAAAATTCTCCTGTTACTTACAAGCAACTCATTATTAAGAATAACAGTAGATAAAATATTTTTTACTTCCTTGCCCTTGTCCTTAATGCTTAAAAGAACTTCTAAATAGTGCCATAAATCAGCGACATTTTTAGATTTCACAGCATCAACATACAAATATTCGTGCTTAAGCAAATGAGCTTTTGCATCGTTGCTTACTTTGTTCAACACTGTAAAAGGATTATCATTCAGAGTTGCAAGAACGTCTTTTTGAAAATTTTTATAAAAAGGTTCCGTACTTAAATGCCATCCGAAATATCGGAAATTCTTTGTGCTTAAATAATTTGTAGTTGTATCAATGGTCAAATTCACCTTTAGCCGCCAACTTAAATATTTGAGTTCCGTTTCTACTTTTCTTCGGCATTCTATTATGGCGGCTTCTTCACTAAAATGCTCCATGCGAACCGAAGCCAATATAAAATTCTGATTATTGTCAAAGTAGGTATAGTACGGAACTTTTTTTGAGATATTCTCTTTAATTGCAGAAAACTTCTTATGCCCTTTGCTGTAAAATGTCACCTCATTATACTTAAAAAATACAACGTCGTCAAAATTCACTCCATAAACTTTAAAAATATAATACACTTTCTCTAACGGTGTATGCAGCCAATTCAACAGCCCTTCACACTGTTGCTTAAGATTTGCAGCATCAATATATTTGCGCTTATCTCTCTTTGTTTTGATGGTGCTAGGAAATGGAAATTCATCTAACTTCTTACTGGATATTTTCTTAAATATTTTTTCCAAATCATCAACTTTGTGATATTGAAAAAGATATTCAGTAATTAGTATGCGGGTGTGATATTTTATATCGTTCTTATGTACTTCTAAATCGTCTTTACATTGAAAGTAACTTATAAGGGATGATAAGGAGAATTTAAACATCTCACTTTGCAACTGTTCCTTAACATTTACTAGGGCCTTTACGAACGCTTCGGAATTCTCAATAAACTTTTGTTTTTCTTTTCCAGACAGCTTTGTAAACTGGACAATAAATGGCTTCAAACCTTCATAACTTGTGAAGCTGTTAAAATATTCATCTTCTTGAAAATAATTATGAGAAAGATAGTTTGTAATATATGGCAGCTTCTTACCGGGCAAACCATTCATTAATTGAAAAAGAATTTTATCAACTAATGATAAGGGATTTTCAACCTCAAATTCTTTGTTGGCTCCTAAATTGTCAAGGAAATAAAGAAACCAATCAATAAAAAAATTCACTTTCTTCTCAACTAATTTATTTTCGTTTGTAATTGAGCCAATCTTTGACATGCCGGAACTATAAAATTTTAGTTTTGAGGTATCTTATGAATAATAAAGGTATCAGTGTATAAGATAAAGTTAAGGCAATAACTACATCTGTATTGAATAAATCTCCCGATGTTCCAATATACATTCAAGGATAACATTAAAGAAGATTTAAATCCGCGCTGACCATAGCAATTAGCCACTCAAAAATTGCAGTTCGCTACATCCATTCTCTTTTAGCACCCCCCAAAAACAAACGGGCTACCCATACAGGCAGCCCGTTTATGTGAGGTCTGTTGTTCTCTTATTATCTCTCTACCACGAGGTGGAATACCTTGCTTTCGCCACCGGCACGCAGTGTAACGATGTACATGCCATTGGCCAGTGAGGAAGGCAGTTGTACTTCCTGGTCTATTTCGCCGTCCTTAGGCGTTATAGTACTGCTGTGTATCACCTGGCCCAGCATATTGGTCACATCCAGAGTTACGGCATCTGCCGCACCTATACTGCCACGTATCATGAACATGCCGCGGGTAGGGTTTGGCGCAATATAGATGTTGCCGCCCTTGAACACCGCCGCTGCGGATGTGGTCGTATCGGGCGCAGCCTCACGCAGGCCCGTTGGGGTAACCCAGAAGATGCGGTAGCCCACACAGCCGGAGACGGTGTAGTAGATATAAGTGGAGCCGAGCGCTACACCGGAAACAATGCCTGATGCAGAGCCGACGGTGGCTATAGACGGCGCAG
>CAYSIG010000056.1:0-29804 GCA_964430995.1 uncultured Flavipsychrobacter sp. | reverse complement strand
GGCCGAGTGGCTAGGCTCAGCTCTGCAAAAGCTGCTACAGCGGTTCGAATCCGCTTTCGACCTCAGATAACCCCTGATACCGTATAGGTTCAGGGGTTATTCATTAGAGTCTTTCCGCCCTCCCCGTGTTCACAGGGCAATTGATAAAGATGTTGTGGCCACAGCGTTCAAATTCTTTGCCGAGCCTGCTTTATCAGTGAAAATGGCATCTGCGCTGTTGTACATTTTCCCTTCTATACGCCAGAGCACATTGTTCATGATATAGTAGTCGAAGTTGATGGACACACCCGACGTTTTAAAGCCATTAGGTGTAGCGGTATTGATAATAACGCCGTACTCATCCATGTAGTATTCGCCACGGAGGGCAATGGCGGTTTTGCCGGTGGTTTTGTACCGGATGATGAGGGCTGTGCCCAGCCAGTTGTTCCAGTTGTTGCTGCCTGTGAATTTTTGTTGCATGCCGTAGTCTATGCCCGCAAGCAAGCCTAGTCTGGCGGTGGCCTGTACTACGCCATAAAGGTTGTGAAAGATCCTTGTGCGGCGTATACTGTCGGGATAGTCATTTCCGAAGAAAGTGTTGTAGTTAAGTGATAGTTTTGCTGACGGGGTGTAGGAGACCCTGGTGCCACCGCATGCCGATGAGTTGCCCGCAACGCGCTGGATGCGCTGCCAGCCATTCAATGCGAGCAGCACTATGGACCATTTGCCCCCGGCTGACGTATAGCCCAGCGCAGCGCCACTCTCGTAGTAGGGTGAGTTGTCGGCGATGATACTGCGGGTCAGTGTCCAGCATACCTGGCTGTGTGCATTCTCGAAACCAATGTGGGAGGGGAATACACCTGCATCAAGCCATAGACCCCGGGTTTTTGATAGTTTCACGCCCACATTTGCTTCATAGATGTTTTTGAGTACGCCGGGTTCTGCGGCATAGTTGGCATTCATATAAGTGCCGGTTGCCAGCGCCAGGTTGCCTCGCACCCTTTCTGCGGCATAGGTTGCCTTTATATACCCCAGGTTTATGTTTACCTCGTTGTGCCGGTCGTATGAATATACGAAGGCGGGCCGCCTGTTGTTTTTGGGCTGGCCAAGGTCGTAGCCGTAGTAGGCCTCAACGAAGCCGGAGAATGTGAGTGCGTTTTTTGCCGCTGCATGCTGAACAGTGTCGGGCCGGGCTGAAAGGCCTGTCGACATTGCGGCCAGTAATGATAAAATGAGTAATTGTTTCTTCAACATTGGCTTCTTTTTGTTTTTGCGATCATGTATCAATTGCTCACTTTCGCTAAAAAATCCATTTTTTTTGATAATTGTTTGCCGCTCAGAAAGTTACGACAAAAATGTTGCTCATTTCCTGCTCATTCGCTGCTCAATTCATTTTTTTTAGTTCCTCTTTGTATTGGCAGGCAATAAACATTGCCTGTTTTTTCGTTGATACTCAATGGTCGTTTTTTTTCATTGCGCGGTTGACTATCAGCGTTGCGAAAATTCAGCATCCTGTTTTCAAAGAACATATCTCGCAGTATGCGTGTGGCTTGCCCGGGACCAACGCCGGATAAAGGTCTGAAATGTTGTTAAGGATGCGAAATATAAAAGACATGATGGTACAGTACGCGTACCCATGGTGGTACATTTACAGTACCACCATGGAAAATACTTTTCAGTGCTGATGCGGGTTCTGGTGGTTTTAGTAATATGAATTTGTAGCCCCCGAAATAAGCGGGAATTGAAGGGGCGTATTGCAGTGACTTCGTTATGGACAAAACAGAAAAGCACGGATATTACCCGTGCTTTTCGCAGTTTGTATGTAGTTTTTTATTTGACGGTATTAGTTTTTTGTTACTTTCAGGAAGCGTGTGTCTTTAGTAGTACTTATTTGTAAGATATAGATGCCTGCGGGCAGGTTGCCCATATCAATAGTGGTATGGATGCCCACCTCGCCTGATGTTACTTTTTTACCGGTGATATTTGTTATGGAGTAGGTGCCTGTTTGCTGGTTTTCAGATGCCAGGTTTAATATGCCATTGCAGGGATTAGGGTATGCCGACCAGCAATCGTCATTTTTATTTATGGGAGATATCCCTGTGCTGCCTGCTGTAAAAACAACATATTTAGGGTTGGTGCCCACGTCCACGCTATCCACAGTTGCCAGTCCTGCTGTTTTGTTCAGAATGCCCACCAGGCCATCGTAGTGGTAAACTACCCACAGCTCCTGTGTGCCGGGGCGCTCTGTCATAGTTAGTGGTTTATGGGGTGTATTTACCGAATCGAGTATATTCATTCCGAACGCTGTTCCGAGATATATTTTAGAAGGCTCAGCAGGCCATATTCCCCAGTAGGCAATATACAGCGTGGTATCGTTGGCTGAAGCTGTAAGGGACTTCAGGTTGCCATAAGTATCAGGCGTAATCAATGAATCCAGTATCGTTTTTGACGCAGCATCCATCTGATATACTTTTCCGGGCAGCCCGAAAGGCCTGAATCCGTAATAGGCTTTAGTGCCATTGGCGTTGAAGCTTAACCGGCCCGAAATGTAGTCGGCAGATGGGACTCTGCTTGTCACCGCCGTAAGTGCCATGCTGGTATGATTGAACACATGTATCTTGTTGTCGATGGTTGCCCATATATCAGTAGTGCCTGGGCGGGGTATTAGGTTGGCCGTGCCGCTGCTGAATGCCGTCGAAGAATCGACACGGACCTTAGTGGCCCAATCCATTTTATAGATACGTGTGGTAGGGTTATCGGAATAATAAAAGGTATTACCTGGGCCGGGTGTAAAATCGCCCATAAAGTTTGTGAAGGTTACAGAATCTATAAGCGCGTTGGTAACGGCATCAATAATATACAGGCGCTTCAGCGTTTCGTTATACGCAAACAGTTTGGTGCCATCGGCAGACAATACCAAGCCGTCAAAATTTCCCGAATGGCCTATTGTGCCTGTTACCGTTCTTGTTGCTGCATTTGCAACAGATAGTGGTGTCCCGTCAATCAAAGCCCTCTGGGCGAAGCCGGTGCCGGCAAGCAGAATAGCTGCCGATAGCGATAGTATTGTTTTCATATAATTGCTTGTTTTTTGATACAAAGCAAAATTATACGGTTGCACTGCGGTGAAATATCCGTATTTCACGGTATTTATCTATCAGGGTAAATACGGAGATGGCTGGCTTTTTTATGTATAGTTATCTAGGTTTGGATTGCACGAAATGTGTTTTTTGGTCAGCTGCGCCGAACCATGACCTTACAGCACTTACACCTAACTGCATCAGAGTAGCCTGCAACGCTAAAAATTCATTTTTCTTTTTTGTTTTGAAACTATGGGTAGCCGGATGATTTCAGACATCCTATCATTCGAATACCAATTTTATACATTTTTTTACCGTTCGGAAACTTTTTCGACCGTTTAGAAACTTGTTTGAAGAATATGCAATTACAGTTGATAGATTGCGTGAAATCTACTGTGAATCTTAAAAACTTTATGAAATGAAAAAGACAAAACTTCTTTTAACCGCGGCAGGGCTATTTTTTAGTGTGGGCTCATACGCCCAACTCTGGACATTAAGCGGTGCTGATGTAACGACCACAACAACTGGTAATTGTACCATTGGAGGCAAACTGTATGTGCAGGCTGCGGAAATCAATATGACCCAACCAGGTAGTATTGATGATTTCAGAGCAATACTTGGACATTCGAATACTCAGGGGTTGTTGATGATGGCGAATACCGGAGGGAATAATGGCGCGGGAATAGAATTGTATGGTGGCAATGAGACATTGAGGGGGCGCCCCGGACAAATTTATTACTGGTCGAATGGTACATCCGTTGATGGACATGTGTTTTACAATCACAATCCGTCAACTTCATTTAATAATATATTGATGAGGATACAGAACAATGGTGATGTAAGCATTACCGGAGGTCTGAACGTAAAAGGTGGACTTATAGATCTTGCAGAATTGCCGGGGGCAGATGGCTGGCGCAATATTGTTGGACACTCGGCAACTCAGGGAGTATCACTTGTTGCGAATACAGGAGCCCATGACGGTGCGGCAATTGAACTGAATAGCTCCGTATCGGCATCAACCGGACGCCCCGGACAAATTTATTACTGGTCGAATGGTACATCCGTTGATGGACACGTGTTCTACAATCATAATCCGTCAACTTCATTTAATAACATACTGATGCGGATTCAGAACAATGGCGATGTAAGCATTACCGGAGGTCTGAATGTAAAGGGTGGACTAATAGACCTGACGGAGTTACCGGGTGCAGATGGTTGGCGTAATATTCTCGGACACTCGGCAACTCAGGGGATATCACTTGTAGCGAACACTGGGGCCCATGACGGTGCGGCGATTGAACTGAACAGCTCTGTATCGGCATCGACAGGGCGGCCCGGTACTATACATTATTATTCACAGGGGGATGAGTTGAACCAGTATGGGCATGTTTTCATCAATAACAGAACTGACATTTCAAACCGTGCTTTGATGGGAATAAAAAAAGATGGGAAAGTGGTAATTGGTGAGAATTTAGTCTGGGGAGCGCCACCATCTGGTATGGCTTCCACTACTCCAGGGAATTATTTGTTGTATGTCGAAAAGGGGATTTTAACGGAAAAATTAAAGGTGGCCAATCGCACGGATTTTATGAATTGGTCTGATTTTGTCTTTAATAAGGACTATCAACTTATGCCGTTGGCTGAATTGGAAAGTTATATAAATACGAATAAGCATTTGCCCGAGATACCTACAGCGGATGAAGTTGCGAAAGATGGTATAGATGTAGCAGAAATGGATGCGAAACTGCTTCAAAAAATTGAAGAACTTACCCTTTACGTTATACAGTTGGAAAAGGATATGCATGAGTTAAAAAAAAATAAATTGTCTAAATAATACAATAAAAATATTGCTATGAAAAATGTTCTCATAATAACACTTGCGTTGTTTTGTGTAAACACAAAAGTATTTGCACAATTTCCAATAGTAGATTATAGTCAGTATAATTTTATCTTCGGCGACGATTTTAAATATGCGAATCCTTCAACTCCCACAACGCCAGCATCAGACTTTCAGACCAACTCATCAGTTGTTGCATTATCTGGTTCAGGATCTCCAGATGTAGTCGGACACCCGATAAGTGATAATTGGTTATTTGTTAATCCAGATTGGAGGTCACTTAATACAGTTTATACAAGTACGATGGTTACCATGCCTAGCGTAGGTGTAATAAGATTAAACGCGAGTCCCATAGGTAGCAGTCGTGTCAGATATGAAGATAGCCGTACAATCCCAGCGTCTGATACAGATGATGGGGGAACTATATGGCCATTAGATTACTGGGGTGGGTACATAAATTCAAAAAGAGATTTTTATTTTGGGTTAATAGAAGCCAGAATAAAACTTTCTTCACAAAATGGGTATTATTGTGCCTTTTGGACAAAGCTTGGAAACGAGCTCGATATTCTTGATGTATCGCGTCCAAATCAGATAATAAATCGGAATATAAATTGGTTCGAAGGAACATATAGCAAATCGATAACATTTAATCCTCAAGCTACAGCGTTACCTGACGGGACTATACTGCCAGATTTATCTGCCGATTTTCATGACTATTCATGTAAATGGGATCCTGAAGGCGCGACTTTTTTCATCGATGGGCATTATGTAGGTTTCGTCAGCAATTCGGAAGTGCGAAATATTCCAAACCACCCGTGGTGGGTTGGTTCTCTCGAGCTTTGTGTTCAATTAACCACAGCTGCGGGCAGTGCTTTATCTTATATTGACATAGATTGGGTTAAAGTCTGGAAGAAAAAGTGTAATAATGACGATGTAAATATAAATTGTATTGGGTCACTCTGTACCGCGGATGCTTTTGTCTATCCTTTTATTTTGCCTGGATTATTTAAGCATAAAACATTTTCTTTGAATGTACCTAATACAAGTCTTTTTCCTATTGTGTCGGTGCCTAGTGGAACATCTGCAATATTAGAAGGAGAAGCTGTTGAAATTAAGGCGGATTTTTTTGTTGACCAGTCGATACGAACAACAAGACTTACAACTGTTGATGGAACTAGTACAGGAGCGCCCATCACAGTATTGGATAATGGTTACTTTATTATCGAAGCCATTAATTGTGATTATGATGAGGGGCTATATATGCCTGCTGTTTCCTTTCACGATGAAATAAGTAATTCAACATCAAACTTAAATACTGCAATTATGCAAGATAGCCAAAGGCAAAATGATAGTATTCGTCAAAATGTCTACGCTACTATTGAAGATATTAACGCTGTTGGTGAAATTAGAGATTTTAGTGTGTATCCTAACCCAACACAAACCAATATAACCATATCCTTTCCCTGTAAATCATGTGGGTTAATGGAGATTTGCATAAAAGATGTAGCGGGCAGAACAAGGTATACTGAACATGTCAAATGCAATGGCGGAAGTAGCACACAACAATTAATTAATATGGGCATATTTAGTGCAGGGGTTTATTTTGTGAACCTTACACTTAATGATCAGCATGTAGTGAAGAAGGTAGTTAAACTTTAGCTTTTTGAATACGCAAAAGGAGGCGCTGTATAAGCGCCTCCTTTTTATGTACGGTGGGAATTCTCTTAATTGCTATGCTGGCATCACTTCACCAGCGCCACCTTCTGAGACCAAGTGATTGCTTCGTTCTTTATGTGCATCACATACATGCCTGCCGGTATGGCGCTCATGTCAAATGTATAAAGGATGGTAGGCTGCACATTTTGCTGCGTGAATACAGTCTTGCCCATCTGGTCGGTAAGCCTAACGGTAAAATTACTGCTGTTTACAGGCGGTATGAACAGGTTGATGAAATTACCCGCAGGGTTTGGGAATATTTCCGGCGCAAGGTCGTTTTGTGATACCTCTGCCACAGCAGTGGGGCCTGTGTACACGGTAGTGGCACCCGATGGAGTATTGTGGCCGCTGCCGGGGCCAATATTGCCGGGCTGCACAATGCCATAGTAAGTGAGGCCTATGGTGTACGGGTATTCGGGCTGCAGTGCGGCATCCAGTGTCACAAAATAGCAGTAGGTACCGGCGGGGTATTCAGGTGTCTTGCACCAGCGGCCATTGTGGACGTCAAGGTCGCCATGGCCGGCTATGTATTCAAAGTCTTCCTGGTAAGCGCCCAGGGCGTAGGTGGCATTTACATCTGGTCCCCATTGTGGTGCGGTAAGCATAGTCCCGTCGGGTTTTGTGTGGCGCTGTGTGATGCTGCGCAGTCGGAAACTGCTCTTCATGCGCCTTATGGGGCCTGTGCCGTCGGTATTGCCGTATGCCCACGCGCCATACACCGGGTAGCCGTCAAACGCATAACCGATGATGGGCGAGTGGTGGGTGCTGTCTGTGATGTTATAGAGGCACTTCGGACTTACATGGTGGTGGTATTCGCCGCCGGGCGCGGGGTGGCCCAGGCAGTTATCAAAGCCCGACCCCTCGAAGTAATAGGCGTTCTGGTTCCAGATCCCGAGATTGTTGTAGCTGCGCGCATCCTGTGTATTGAAGATGGACACTCCATTGCTGAACACGCCCACATGCCCCAGGCCAACAGCCGTGGGCGTGCCGGTATTTGGCACGGGATTACGGGTTATCTTGTACACGAAGTTCATATTGGCGGGTATGTTGGGATTCATAACCCATGGACCTATGTCGTAGCCGGGTATGCAGGTGGCGCTCACGTACACATCGGAGGCGCTGTATTGCACTAATTGTATGTTGGACGGTATGCCGGCATAGCCTGTGGCACCTGTCGTGTTTCTTATCCATGAGGTCACCTCCGGGCCTTGCGCCGTAGCCTGGATAGCAGTGATAACTGCCGCGATTAAGAGTGCGTATTTCCGGTACATAAAAGTGTATTTGCCTTTTTAGACGGGTATCAGGAATAAATCCTTCGGTGCATGTAAGAAATATTTTCCCGGCAACTGCGCTAATGGTGGTGGTGATGGTGCTCCGGAGTAGTGCCGTCTGAAGGGCGTATCTCGGTTTCGTAGTATTTATAGATGATGCGCTGGTCTTCGCCCGTGGCGGCATCGCGTTTTGTGGTGGTCTCTGTGCGCAGCGTTTTATTCTTATGTTCGAGAATATGTGTTGTTTCCCTGGTGGCCTTGTCTATCCGTATCCATTCGTTGTCATTGATACGCTCATAGTCGCTTATTTTCTTGAAAAAAGACGGACTGGACACAAGCCCCCCGCCTTCGGACGATGCTTTATAGCTCTTGTAGTGATGGATATAGGCGATATACTTAGGGTCTGAGAGTGTATCCGGGCGCAGCATTTGGTGATCGCTGTTAAATATTTCGTAGCTGTAGGTTGTATCCCCCTTTGTTTCGGCCAGGCGATGAAAAAATCCCGGCAGCAAAATGGTGCTTGTCTTGTTTTTTTTCTTTCCGCTGGCCGGCTGGCCTTTCAGCGTGGCAGGCAGCATGAGCGCCGCAAAAACCACTATGGTAAAGCTGCGCGAAAGGTTTTTTTTCAGGAGTGGTAGCATAGCCAGTATCGAGGGTTAATATTAGTAAGTGGAAAATTAGGCATTTTTGAGTTAAAGCCAATTTAAAGCCGGGGTAGTATATGGGTATATTGGGTATTTGGTGTGTTAGTGCTGTTTTTCTTATATTGAGTTGTGGTATAGGGTTATTATGCAATTTATTATTTAACTTACAACCGATTATATATCTAAATTACGCAAAATAATATACATATGGTGTTTTGTTCAGGAAAAAATGTGAGAGGGAAATTCCTATTTGGTTTTTTTGCCTTGTTAATAGCTGCAGGCGCACATGCGCAGCAAACGGATGCTACCATAGCGTCTATGACAAGGAACAAAAAAGACAATAGCCTTACGTCTATTTATTTTAAGGCCGGTGCAGGCTGGCGGGACGACCAGGCGCAGGAGATATTCAGCAAATACCTCGGTGTAGACGGTAAGGTCAGCACGATGGTGGAGGCTTACAGCACCACAACCAAAAGGGGGGTTACCGCAAAAAGGTATAACCAGTATTTTAAAGGGGTGAAAGTGGCTTATGGCAGCTACTCACTTACCAGCCGGAACGGAATGGTGACGTTCATTACCGGTAATTATTACAACATTGATAAATCGTACAGTGTAAGCCCCTCCCTTACGGCAGGTGATGCCTTCAGCAAGGCGCTGGCATTCGTAGGCGCGGAAAAATATATGTGGCAGGACCCCGTAGAGGAAAAGCGGATAAAGGCCATGTACCGCAAGGCCGACACATCTTTTCTGCCCAAAGGCGTTCTGGTGATGATACAGGATTTCAGGGGAGATGCAAAAGAACGTACACCACGCCTTGCATGGATGTTCAACATCTACGCGCAGCAGCCATTGAGCCGCCAGGAGGTATATATCGACGCGACTACCGGCAAGGTGCTCCACACCAATTCTTTAATAAAACATACGGCAGCCACCGGGCGCACAAAGTACAGCGGTGTGGTGAACTTTGAGACCAGCAACACAGGTGCTACCTACCAGTTGTTCGACTCCACACGCGGCAATGGTGTGCATACGATGAATATGAACAATGGCACCAGCTATGGGGCTGCAACGCTTTATACCAGTGTCACTAATACATGGCCCTTGCTGCCCGCCGACTCAATAGCCCTTGACGCGCATTGGGGTGCCGAAATAGTATATGACTACTGGCTTACGGAGCAGGGCCGCCACAGTTACGATGGCTCGGACGGCATATTGCTGCAATATGTGCATTATGGCTCCGGTTTTAATAATGCATTCTGGAATGGCTCTGAAATGACCTATGGCGATGGCACGGGATGCAGTAGCGGCTTTATGCCCCTTGCCAGCCTCGATGTAACTGCCCATGAAATAGGGCATGGTGTATGTGAATATACCGCTAACCTGGTGTATGCAATGGAATCCGGTGCGCTCAATGAGTCGTTCAGCGATTGCTGGGGCGCTACGATAGAGTCATGGTCGGGTGTGACAGAGGTGGACGCGATAGCTAAGAATACCTGGGCCATGGGCGAAGAAATAGACTGCGGCACACCACTCCGCAGAATGGACTTCCCGAAACTGAGGAATGACCCGGACACCTATGGTGGCACATACTGGGTGAACCAGGTGGGCTGCACCCCTGGTGGTGGTAACGACCAGTGCGGTGTGCACACCAATAGTGGTGTGATGAACAAATGGTATTACCTGGTGGTGAACGGTGGGTCGGGCACGAACGACCTGAGCAACGCATACAGCGTTACAGGCATAGGTTTTGGTGATGGTGCCGATATACTTTACCAGTCGGAACTGGTATTATCACCCACTGCTGACTACGACGAAATGCGTACAGCATCTATCAATGCGGCTGTCACCATGTTTGGCGGATGCTCCCAGCAGGCCATCACTGTTACTAATGCGTGGTATGCGGTAGGTGTAGGTGCTCCCTATGTTCCGTTCCCGGCTAATATCACCGGGCTTACCAATATATGCGTGGGCGGCACTACATTACTTTCCGATGCTACTCCCGGCGGCACCTGGACAAGCACCTTCCCATCTATAGCTACTGTCACAGCCGGCGGTTTGGTTACGGGTATCACAGCCGGCATTGATACCATCATCTATTCAGTAGGTGTGGGCTGCGATGCTAAAGCCATTGTAACGGTGAATGCATTTCCCACAGCTACCATTACCCCTGCGCCCACAGCGTCAATGTGTGCGGGCGGCAGCATAGTCCTCTCGGCCAATCCGGGAGTGGGGTACACTTACCAGTGGCAATTGGGCGGTACCAATATTTCCGGGGCCACCAACATTAATTACACAGCTACAGCGGCAGGAAATTATACCGTGCGTGTGGATATAACAGTGGGCTGCAGCGCCTTATCGGCTATCACCAATGTCACCACCGTGGCGCTGCCACTTGCAGTCATTACCCCGGCATCGTCCACCACCTTTTGCGATGGGAGCAGTGTAGTGCTTAACGCCAACCTCGGCGTAGGCTACACCTACCAGTGGCTGCATGATGGCCTTCCCATATCCGGGGCTGTGGGCACATCTTTTACAGCAACTGTTTCAGGCAACTATTCAGTTATCGTTACCAATCCATCGGGCTGCAGCGCCACATCTGCTAACCGTGCAGTGGTGGTAAACCCCTTGCCCGCACCTATAAGCGGCATGCCTTCGCTTTGTGTAGGCATGACTACCAGTCTCTCTGACGCGACCACCGGTGGCGCATGGAGCAGTAGCAACCCTGCGGTAGCTACGGTGGGCACAGGCACAGGCATAGTATCAGGTGTCACATCGGGTGGCGCTAACATTACTTATACGGTCATCAGCACGGGTTGTTTTATCTCCGCACCTGTAACGGTCAATTCAGTACCGGCGTCTATCGGCGGTTCTTCAAATGTGTGCCTTGGCCTTTCCACCACACTCAGCAATAGTGTGACGGGTGGCCTGTGGAGCAGCAGCAATAGCAGTATCGCTTCGGTTGGCAGTATGGCAGGTTTGGTAACAGGGGTGTCGGCAGGCGCAGCAACAATTACCTATACTATGGGTGCGGGTTGTTTCGAAACGCTGAATATGGTAGTTAACCCCTTGCCTGCGGCCATTACCGGCCCCGGCTCGGTATGCAGCGGCGCAAGCATCACCTTGGGCAATACTTCTCCCGGCGGCTCATGGAGCAGCGGCAGCACCTCTGTTGCTATAATAGGAGCAGGTACCGGAACGATTACCGGCATGGGCGCGGGTGTGGCCAATATCACCTACACACTCCCCACCACCTGTATCAGAACAACTGTGGTTACGGTGAATACCGTGTCGGCAGCTCCCATATCGGGCCCCGGCGGTGTGTGCCTCGGGCAGTCTATCTCATTAACGGATGCTACGCCGGGCGGCACCTGGACCAGCAGCAACCCAACAGTAGCTATTGTGAACCCGTTGGGCGGTGTGATAGGCGCGGCATTAGGGTCTGCTAACATTACTTATACAGTTACTAATCCGTGTGGCGTGGCATTTGCCGTAATGTCACTTACGGTCAACCCCTTACCAGTGGTAGCGCCGGTGTCCGGTACACTTACTGTGTGCAGCGGCAATTCGGCTATGGTCACTGATGCCACACCGGGTGGTGTATGGAGTACTGCCAACCCTTCTGTAGCCACCATCAGCGCGGGTGGTATGGTAACAGGTGTGGTTGCCGGCGTAGTTAATGTGAGCTACACAGTTACCAATTCATTGGGTTGCGTCAGCAGCGCTGTTGCGCCATTCAATGTGTTCCATGCGTTTCCTGTATCGGTAACGCCTCCTGGGCCGGTGAATGTATGCACCGGGGCAGGCGTATCGCTTACTTCAGGCACAGGTACAGGATATACCTACCAATGGCGCAAGAACGGTGCTATTATAACCGGGGCTACTACTACAAGTTTCATTGCCTCTACTACAGGCACCTATACTATGTTCCAGACAGCGCCCGGTGGCTGTAATTCAGTCTCCGCACCGGTGGTTGTGAATGTAGACCCCACCATGTTCGTGGTTACGCCTACGGTCAGCTTTTCAGCTCATCCCGGCCTCACACTTTGCGCGGCGGGCATGCCCGATACATTTGTGGCCAGTGCCACCCATGGCGGTGTTCCTGCTTACCAGTGGTATGTGAACGGCACACCAGCGGCCACTGGCACCACCTACAGCTATACGCCCGTGCACGGCGATGTGATAAGGTGCGTGCTCACCAGTTCTGAGGTATGCGCATATCCCGTTACGGCCAGCAGAACAGACACGGTGAAAGTAGGCCTGCCCCGAACACCGGCGCTCGCTATCACTGCAAGTGCAGGCACCGTATGCTACGGGCAATCTGTTACTTATACTGCGGTGCCCACCTATGGCGGCACTGCCCCTACTTATTCATGGACGCTCAATGGCATAAACGTAGGCACAGGCGTACCAACCTTTACTTTTACGCCGACCAATGGCGATGTGCTGAAGTGTCGCATGGTGAGCAATTATCCCTGTGTCGTAACACCGGTGGTAACAGCTACACAGACCATAGCCGTACAATCGGTTGTGCCTAATACGGTGACGATATATGTGACTAAAGCCGGCATAGCCGCAGGGCTGCCCGATACCTTTGTGGCCGTGGCACCTTATGCAGGTAGCTCGCCCGCATACCAGTGGTTTATAAACAGCGTTCCCGTGCCGGGCGCTACCAATGCTAATTTCATCACCTCAACACTTGCCGACAAGGACGAAGTATCGTGTACCGTGACCAGCAGCAACCCTTGTGTATATCCCGGCACGGTTAGGAGTAGCGGCATCAGGGTAAGGGTGTATGGCGTAGGTGTGAACGAAGTGGCGCAGAGCGCCAGCAATTTCCTCCTGCTGCCCAACCCGAACAAAGGTGAGTTCACCATCACCGGCTCATTGGCTAACGTTGGCGATGAAGAAGTGATCATAACCGTTACTAATCTGCTGGGTCAGAATATCCACACCGCTACCGCCACCACCCGCAATGGCGTGGTGAATGAAAAGATAACATTAAGCAACTCTGTAGCCAATGGCGTGTACTTAGTGGGCATAGCCACCAGCGAAGGCCGCACGGTGTTTCATATGGTGGTGGAGAAGTAAGGGGCTTTATTTGTAATTGGGATTTGTTGGTTATGCATGAAGTGCATGATTGATAATTCTTAGCGAGCTGCACTGAACCATGACTCTTGAGGATAAGATAAAAAGCTCAGTTGCGAATAACAACTCCTTTAAAAATCACACCTTCAAAAAACACCAAAATCACACCAAATCCGCCACCACAGCCAAAAGTATTTTCCATCATGGTACAGATACTGTACCATGATGCTTTTTTATTTTGGTAGCCTGGATAACCTTGCTGAACTTTACGTAACGCTCGGAAATTACCGGGTACGCTCTTTGAAAATAAATGAAACGCAAATAATCGGAAGGTGTAAACTGATCTGTAAAAAAAGTGTAAAGATAATGTTCGGAAATAGTTTTGTTACAAGGTGTATGTCAGTTGTTTATACATGCATTCGTGTATCCAAAAAAAGTGTAAAAAAACACACACAATAAGCTACTGTTTCCGGTACAATTTTGCGCTGTCGGGGTTCTTGGCTCTTTTATAGGTGAGGAAGGTAAGCACCTGGTTCAGTTGTTCGGGGTTCATGTGCATGGCCACTGCATGATTCTGCGGGTCGCGGCGCAGAAATTTTACCGAGTAATTGTCTATCTGTGTATTGGTAAAGTTAGGCACCTGATCCTTCCCCTTTGTAAAGATGCCATGGCATTGAGAGCAATGCAGCTTATATAGTTCTTTGCCTTTGTCACACATCTCCTTCAGTTGCGCTCTGCGTGTTTCAGGGTAGTTCTCCGGGATGTTGTAGGCGATCCTGTTTCCGGTGGCGCATTGCAGCAGCAGCGGTGCGACGGCTATTGCCAGTGCAATTCGTTTTATGTGGCGCATGTTGCTCATCAGTATTCTCCTCCCGGTTTTCTTGCGTTTAGCGCGCTCACTGAAGATGACGGTAATGTTGCCGGTGGTTCCTCAAAGATCACCTGCTCATTCAGCGAACGGATAAATGAAATTAACTCTTTCTTCTCTGTTGTTGTTAGTTTCAGTGAGTCGGAGGAAAGGGTCTGGTTGGCAATGTCAAAGTGCCGCCCTGCACCGCCGCCTGCATCATAGAAGTCGATGACCTCCTCCAGCGTTCTGAAAACGCCATTGTGCATATATGGTGCGGTATGCTCAGCATTCCTCACCGTACCCGTACGAAACGCGTTCATGGTCTCAAACGCCGGGTTGATGCCGTGCCGTCCTTTGTCGTCGCTCAGCTTGCCGAATTTGGCATCTGCCGGTGTGCCCAGCACTTCAAACTCGGAGCCTATGTATGGCGGGTGCACCCCATTGAACTGCGGCACAAAATGGCAGGTGGCACATTGGGCCTTGCTCATGAAGAGATTGAAACCGCGTATCGCTTCAGCGCCAAGTGGTTTGTTGTTATTCATCGTTTCATCAAACGGTGAGTAGTAATCACTAAAATCGCGGTAGTAAAAAGTGATGGTAGATACGATATGGTTGAGCGTGATCTTGTTTTCCTCAGGTGTGAGTTTGAGGAATTTTTTAAAAGCGCTTTTGTACTCCCTGCAGCTCAATACCTTTTCTATCACCTCCTTTTCCGTACTGCCCATTTCTTTAGGGTTGGTGATCACATCCTTCCCCTGGTTCTGCAGCGAGATGTGTTTGCCGTCAAGCATCAGCAGGTGGTTGAAGACCACATTGATGAGCGAAGGGGTATTTCGAGGCAGCCGTTCCGCGCGGTCGAACGCTACGCTCGTTGCAGATCCGGTATCGGTGAAGAACTCTTTGGGCTTATGGCAGGAAGCGCAACTGCGCATATTGTTGCCAGAAAGGATCGGGTCGTAAAACAGCATCTTGCCCACAGCCCGTATCTCGGCCAGTATTTTCGGGTCGTCCACCAGGGAGTAGATGCCCTTGGTGTTTTGCGGCGTATACAACGATTTGTCGAAAATGGACACGGCAGCATTGTTCAGCGTATAGTCGTTAAAGCTGATGGTCTTTACGTTATACTGCTGTATCATCTTCTGGTTGATGGCAAACAGGGGATTGATGTAGTCTTTTATAAAGGTGTAATGGTCGAATTGCGTAAAATCCGAAGGCTGGCTCACAGCGAACGCAATAGCCTTGTCGTAAAGGGTAAAGTATTCATTGGTGACGGGGTAAGTGGTAAAAGTCTTGTTGTAGTTCAGGTATAGTTCCTTTACATCAGCCAGCATAGCACGCAGCTCAGGAATCACGTTGCCGGTTTCGGGGCATTCGAATGCGGTGGTATATATAGCAGCGAGGTTGAGCAGGTAAAGTCTGTTGCAGAGAAAAAAGTGATGGTGAGTTTTCAACTGGCTGGTAATCGAGTCTTCGTGGAAAACTTTTACAGCCTCTATAGATAACTGCACTAGCCGCGCCAGCGAATCTTTACTGAAATGTTCTTCTTCGAGGTACAGTTCGGCCAGGGTCAGGCCGGAGCCATCGCGCTTATAAGGCGGCTCATATTTTTCAAATACCTCATTCTCCCATTCTACCGGCAAAGGGCCATTTACTTTTTTATAAGCAATAGGTTCAAAGTAGCGCAGCCAGAAGTCGATGGCTTTTAGTTTCTGTCTCGCCCGGGCTATAGCAGCTTTTATTTCCCCCTTGTCGTTTTCAGAGGCTAAGGGAGACCTTTTTATCTGGTCGAATAATTGTATTTGTTGTTTTTGAAAATTGTTGACGGCCCCGGTGTAATATTCTTCGTAGACGGTATGGGCAGGGATGAGGCAAAATGAGCTGGCAAAACCCACAACAATCAATATTACCCACAGTTTTCTCATGGCAATCAAAACTACGGAAAAATGCTCTTCCTGATTTTTATAAATGAAAGATTTACATAAAATTAAAGTGCGTCATATACAACATTGCGGAAAAATACTTTGCGCTGAAAGTGTTTTATTTTTACCTTTGAATAAATCTTTATATAATGAACAGAATTATATCTTGTTTAATTCTTATTGCATTACCATTTTTCTCAACTAAAGTAGCTGCACAGTCTGCGGAAACGGGCCGAGAGTCTTTAAGGGCGGAAATGAATTTTACAGCGCTGGCACATTATTATGCCACCCACCCGGAACCGCTTGTGGTAAGGGAGGTGCAGAATGAGGAAGAAGCGCACCCAGTGCGGCCTGCAATAACCGATTTGAGCCTGATACACAGGAGGCCACCAACAACGGCATTCTCTTCGCTGACGGCAACATCTTACCTGCCCGTATCAGCATCCCCAACAGATACATTCCAGTCTACGCTTGATAATGGTACGTCAATACCTCCGGATACGCATGGTGCTGTGGACTCAAATTATTGTGTTACAACGATAAATACCGTTGTTCATATCCAGACACGAGCGGGCGCGAATGTGTCTTCCGTATCATTGAACGGTTTCTGGTCTTCGCTTGTTAGTGGTGGTACCTTTGACCCCAGAGTACATTATGATCCCTATTATCACCGCTGGGTAATTATAGCGGTTGCCGATGGTCATCTGTCGACGTCATGTATGCTAATAGCGGTATCTAAAACAAGTAACCCAACAGGGGCATGGTGGATGTATAAAGTACCTGTAGGCTCGGCTGGGTACTGGCTTGATTACCCCAACGTAGGGTTTAACAAAAAGTGGGTAGTGGTTACGGGCAACCTGTTTGGTATACCATCGGGTTATGGCGGTTGCAAGTCATATATTTTCAACTATGCCGACCTGATGTCGGGGGCGGGCGCTCCTTTTACTGCATTTACGCAAGCGACTTCGGGGACAATCCAGCCAACTGCTACCTATTCGGCGACACTTGAAAATATCTTCTGTGTGGAAAGCTGGAATGGCTCATCAGGTGGTGGTGGTACGCTGCGCATGTGGAAAATCAGCGGGGCGGTAGGTTCAGAGTCAATGACTTCAATTGGTTTTCCATCGGCGACAGGGTTCAACTGGCAGAACGATGGCGGCGGCGGGGATTTTGCACCACAGCTCGGCACTTCCAATAAGCTACAGACCAATGACGACCGCATTTTCTCAGCGGTGTATATGAATAACAGGATATGGTGTACGCACACCGTATTTCTTCCTGCTACGGGCGCACCTACGCGTAGCTCTGTGCTCTGGTGGCAGATAGATACATTCGGCAATCCATTGCAGACCGGGCTGATAGACGATCCGACAGCAACGAATTTTTTAGCATTCCCATCTATAGCAGCTAATGTGAACAATGATGCAATGATAGGGTTTACACAGTTTTCGGCATCAAACTACCCCAACGCGGCATATGCCTTGCACCTCGGCACCGACCCTGTGGATTCTACCCGGCCATGGGTAGTGTACCGTCATGGAAGGAACACTTATTATAAAGTATTCAGCGGAACGGAAAACAGGTGGGGAGACTACTCGAACACTATGATAGACCCATTGAACCTGACCGATTTCTGGACGATACAGGAGACCAGCGCTGCGACCGTGAATACATGGGACACATGGTGGGCGCATTTGAGCATGTGTAACATTACAGCAACTATCACCCCGGCGGGCGCAACATCATTCTGCTCTGGTGGCAGTGTGGCTTTGAATGCGACAACGGGTGCGGGATATACTTACCAGTGGCAACTGGGGGCATCTCCTATAGCAGGTGCTACCAGCGCATCATATACTGCTTCGCTGGGTGGTAATTATACCGTAGTTATCAGCAATAGCACATGCAGTGCTACATCGCCTTCATTAGTAGTAACGGTGAACCCATTGCCTGCGGCCATAACCGGCACTACTACTGCATGCCCTGGTACTACCACTACGCTTAGCTCATCTTCATCGGGTGGCAGCTGGGCAAGCGGTACTACATCTGTGGCCACAGTAGGCAGCACCGGCATAGTGACCGGTGTTGGGTTGGGTATTTCCACCATCACATACACTTTGCCTACCGGTTGCTTTACCACCACAATAGCTACCATCAATCCTGCACCGCTTGCATCAGTCACTGCGGGCGGTCCGCTTACCTTTTGCTCGGGTGGCAGTGTAGCGCTTAACGCAAACCCCGGTGCGGGACTTACCTACCAGTGGCGGCAGGGCGGAAGCAATATAGCAGGCGCTACAAATATTACCTATAATGCTATGGCCGCAGGAACATATGACGTGGTGGTGAGCAACGCATCAGGTTGTGCTACTACTTCAACACCGGCAGTTACCGTAAATGTCACACCAGGCCCCGGCGCAACAATAACACCCGCCGGACCTACAACATTCTGTACGCCGGGTAGCGTAGTGCTCAATGCCAATACAGGCGCGGGCATTACTTATCAGTGGCAACTTGGTGGGGTGAATATTCCCGGTGCTACTGCATCATCATACACAGCATCTGCATCAGGCAGTTATGCGGTTATTGTTTCGCTGGGGGCATGTGTAGTCACATCTGCGCCTACAGTGGTTACTGTGCTCTCTGCCACACCGGGCCCCATTACGGGTCCAACTGCAGTATGTATAGGCCTGACGATAACTCTTTCCAATTCTGTAACGGGAGGCACATGGACGAGCAGCAACCCATCAGTTGGCGTTATCAATGCTCTGGGCGTTGTTACCGGCCTTACTACGGGTACCACAACAATTACTTATTCAGTTACCAATGCATGCGGCACAGGATTTACCACCAGCACAATAAATGTTAGCCCCGGAATGGCAATAGCGCCCATAACCGGAACATTGAGCGTATGCGCAGGCGGCACTACGGTACTTGCATGTGCTACACCGGGTGGCACCTGGACTAGCGCTAACACTACCATCGCCACGATAGGCAGCACTAGCGGTATCGCTGCAGGTGTGAGTGTGGGTATGGTACCCATCTCTTACAGCGTGAGCGTTTCGGGCTGTGTATCTCAGAGTACAGCCACATTAAATGTGACCTCTCCTTATTCAGCTACTATCGTTCCGGCGGGGCCTACTACATTCTGCTCGGGTGCCAGTGTGATGCTGAACGTGGCAACGGGAACGGGATATACTTACCAATGGAGGAGGAATGGCGTAAACATACCCGGCGCAATATCGCCATCGTATATGGCCACTACTACGGGCAACTATACTGTAGTGGTTACCCATCCGGGTGGTTGCTATGCCACATCGGCCGCCGTTGCGGTGACAGTGACAGCAGGGACCATTGTTGCGCCATCGGTTAATATCTCTGCTACACCGGGCACGTTGTTCTGTCTTGCCACATCATCTGCTACATTTACGGCGGTGCCATTGACAGGGGCGGGTGTTTCGCCATCGTACCAGTGGTATGTGAATGGCATCCCAACCGCTGCCGGTCTTACCTATACTTATACCCCGGTGGCTGGCGATGTTGTAAAGGTGGTGATGACCAGCAGTGAAGCATGTGCGTTTCCTGTAACAGCATCGAATAGTGATACGATTGCTGTAAGCCCATTAGTGACACCAACTGTATCTATACTGGCGAATAAATCTGCGGTTTGCACCGGCGATACCATCACCTTTACTCCGGTGCCTGTTTATGGGGGCACTGCACCTGCCTACACCTGGAACCTGAATGGTGTATATGTAGGTGCCGGATCATCTTATAAGTACCCACCATCAAACGGGGATATACTTAGGGTGACTATGACCAGCAATTATCCATGTGTGAGCATAGGCACGGCAACAAGCCCATCTTACGTGGCTGCTGTTCAGCCGGTTGTACCTAATACCATATCCATTTATGCTACAAAAATGAGTATAGCATCCGGTACGGTAGATACGTTTGTGGCAGTAGCTCCATATGCAGGCACTACGCCCTCTTACCAATGGCGGCTGAACGGTGCGGCTATAATAGGCGCCACCAATTCTATGTATATCACCAGCGTGCTTACAGACGGATCGGTAATGAGTTGTCAGGTGACCAGCAGCGAACCATGTGTGTTCCCGCGTACTGCCCACAGCAGCGGGCTTTCTGTAAGGGTATGGCCGGTAGGTGTGCAGGCAGATCCATACACCGGGAACAAATTTACCCTTGTGCCTAATCCAAATAAGGGGTCATTTACCATAGAGGGCAATATTGTCTCTGCAGGTGATGCCAGCGTGAATATATTAATTACCAATGCGTTGGGCCAAACTGTATATAACGAGAGCGCTGAAGTTGTAGCTGGTAAACTGAATAAACGTGTTTCATTGAGCAACAGCGTGGCAAACGGCACTTATATGGTGCTGATCACATCTGGCACCGAACATATGATTTATCATGTGGTGGTGGAGAGGTAATTGCTTTCACTTTCGCATAAAAAGAGATGGCGCTATTCAGCGCCATCTCTTTTTATATACCGGACATCTTTTGCCAAATGTTGTCGGCTATGTCGTTTATAGGGCGGTTGCCATCAATGATAATGATGCGCTCCTCGTTCTTTAGTTTGTCGAAAGCCTCAAGGTATTTTGCCCTTACATTTGTGAGGGTATCCAGCTTTTCAAACAATTCGGTGGTGGCCCTGTTAGCGTTAATACGCTGCATACATACTTCCGGTGGCACATCAATGAATATGTTTACATCGGGACGGCGGGCTAGTGCACTCATTTTATTCAGGTTGATGACCCAATCCATATCGGTATGCGCGCCATTGTAGGCATAGGACGAGAAATAGTACCTGTCGGTGATGACGGTAAATCCTTCTTCCAGCTTTTTTATGATGCCGCTCTCTTCGTTCAGTAAGTGGTCGAGCCTGTCGGCGGCGAAGAGCGCGGCAATGGTGCGGTGGTCGGATTTTATCTTTTTGCGCAGCACATCCAGCAAAATGGAGCCTATGTGGCTATTGGTAGGCTCAAGCGTGAGGTGTACTTTATGTCCGGCCTGTTCCAGTTTTTCGGCCAGCAATTTTACCTGGCTGCTCTTGCCGCTGCCGTCTATACCTTCGAGTGCGATGAATAAGTTTTTCTTCATTAAGTAATAATGTTGGGTGAAGTTACATTTTACACGATGAATCTTCAAATACTACTCCCGCCAATCCCTTAGCCGCATATCGTAAAGAAAATCCTTATCGGAAAGGGTTTTCAGAAATTCGATGATGTCCTTCTTGTCCTGTAAGGAAAGGGGCATTGGCTTTTTAAATTCTCTGGCAAGGGTAGGGGATTGAATAACACCGTTTGTGTAATGGTCGAGCACCTGTATAAGGCTGCGGAATCTGCCATCGTGCATGTAGGGATAAGACATGGCCACATTGCGCAGGGAGGGTACCCTGAATCGGAGGGAATCCTTACGGTCGCCTGTAATCTTCATACGCCCGTAATCATTCAACCCGGTATCAACAGCGAGGCCTGTATTCTGAAATGAATAGTTGGTAAACAGCGGTTCTGTGTGGCAACTATTGCAGTGTTTACGGAATAGTTTCAGGCCATTTAGTTCCTGGACGGTCATTTCCCCACCGGGCTCCTTCCGCACATATTTATCATACTTTGAGTTGTAGGACTGGAACAGGATAAGGAACTGAGACAATGCTTTCAGCACACGTTGCCCTGTTATGGTGCTATCGCCAAAGGCAAGATAGAAGCGGGCACGGTAGCTATGTGCAGCGTCTAATGCCTTCACTACATTCTCCAGCGTATTGCCCATTTCGGCGTCATTAGTAATAGGGGCAAGCGGCTGTACTTCAAGATGGTTGACACCACCATCCCACATGAAAGCCTTGTTCCATGCAAGGTTGAATAAGGTGAGTGAATTGCGTCTGCCCTTCAGGCCGTTGATGCCATGGCTCAGCCCGTGGTCAACATGTGTGAAGGCAGACCACTGCGTGTGGCAGTTGGCGCATGAGGTGGAGCCGTCGCGCGAAAGTATGGGGTCGTAAAATAGCTTCCTGCCCAGTTTAAAGCCTTCAGGGGTTATCTGGTTTTTAGAGAAATCGTAAACAGGCTTGGGCCAACCCTTTGGTATGATGAACTTTATTTCATCAGTTTTTGTATCAAAAGCGGATGAAATAAAAAGGATGAACACACCCAGTAATATGGCTACAGCATATTTCATCATTGGTTCAGCGGGGTATATGACACCTCGTCTATGAAAAACATTTTTGCATAATTATCCGCCATCATACAGGCATCCTTACCGGGAATCATAATGCTGTTTGTTTTTGAGAGGTCAAGATCCTGGCCGAACCAAGCGGCCACGTCGGCGGATAGTGAGATGCCGGGCATACTTGGCCTGCCAACCTGGAAGTGCTCGGGTATTTTTAATGTTACGGTCCTGGCGGCGTTATATGGCGGCAGATATCCACCTATGTGGAACTCGAAGGCGTGGTGCAGTGTTTTGCAAACATGCGACCGGCCTTCCAGTTTAGCCATTATATAGCCGCTGTTCCACGCCCAGTACATGCCATTGACCGGGTCGAGAGCGCCGCTGTTGGCACCCGAAGTATTGGCAATACTGTCAACACCAATAATAAACTGAACAGAGTGGTATATGCCGGGTGGTACATTTTTTACAATAAAGGAATAGGTATTGGTATCTGCCGCATCGAAGAGGTGTGCGTTGTTCAGGGAAACAGACCTGGAGCCGATGAAGCTGATATTAGTAATATAGAAACGGAACACATCAACATAAAAAGTATCACCATGGGGGGAGACATAATGTTTGTCAACTGTCCTTAAAGCCCTGTTCCTGAATATTGCCCTGATGTCTATCTCCACTTTGTCGGTATCCTTAGGTGAAATCACCCAATCACCGGTTTTTTCCTGTGCATTGGAGGGCAGGGATACCACCTGAATCAGCAGGTAAAGAAAGACAACGCAATACTTCATGATGCTAAGTTAAGGATTTTACCTGCCATCCGGCGGTGGCGGAGGGCCGTTGTGAGGTGGTGGCGGGCCATGGCCTTCATGAGGTGGATGTGGTGGACGTCCATTCATTTTTTTTATGACATCGCTGATAATATTGTCGAATTCCGTTTTTTGTGCTTCGGTGCATAATGCGCGTACCTCAGCAAAATGATTGTAGGTAACAACCTCTATCTCTTTTTGAGTATTGGTGATGAGCGAGGTCAGGGAGTCGGTACTATTATCAGCCTTTTGTCCGTTTTTTAGGTTGGCAAACAGCGCAGTTCGGTATTCATTGGCCTCATCGTTCAGTCTGCGCATAGCAACACGGTGCGCCTTTATGAGCACATCGTATTTCTGGATCTGCTCATCTGAGAAGTTAAGATTGCGGATCACATAATCGCGGGGAGATTCTCTGTGTTGCGTTCCGTCTTTGCCAGGTCTGATCCAGATAGTAGCGATAAGGGCGATATTGCACAGCACCAACAGTCCAACAGTCCATTGCAGTATTCTCATGCGCTTGTTTTCCATCGATTAGTAGTTATAAGTTGATGATGGTAACTGCATAGCTAACGGGTGTGTAGCAGGTCCGGTTTCGGGGACCTTTTGCTGATTTGTGAAGTAAATTACAGAGCCGATATTCAATGCCAGCAGCAGTATTGCTGCCGCAGCCCACTGCCTCACTGGGAAGCTGACCACGTTAGGTTGCGAACCGCTCAGTTTATTAAGCAGGTTGTTATACAAGCCCTCCTGAGGTTGCGCACGCTTCATGCCCTCTGTGCTTGCCAGCACCGTGTCTATCCATTGTTCTTTATGCGTGTTATGTTCCATAACGTTATTTTAGACGTTCATTTATGTTCTTTCCTTCGTACACCGCAGATAATTTCTTCCGAAGGTTCATTTTAGCCCTTTGCAGCAGAGATTCCACCGCTTTTACAGATAAATTCATAATTTCCGCAATGTCTTTTTGCGGTAATTCTTCTATATGGGCCAGGACAAATGCTGTTTTTTGGTTATATTGTAGGGTTTCAATAGCCTCAAAAAGGTATTTTGCGTTTTCTCTGCTTTCAAGTGTTATACCGGGATGCCCGAAGGCGGGAGTATCGTGTACTGGTTCACCTGAATCCCTGTAAAATATTGACTGGAATATGCCGGCTTTTTTTTGCCTGTTCCGGGTGCGCAGGTGGTCAAGGGATTTATTAATGGTTATGCGGTATATCCATGTGGAAACAGAAGATTGGGCATTGAATGAAAGAATAGACCGGTACACAGTTATAAAGACTTCCTGTGTGATGTCTTCGGCCATACCGTTGTCCTGCACCATACTGATAGCGGTATTGAACACTTTGTCCTGGTACTGTTCCACCAGTTGTTTGAATGCGCCCTGGTCGCCCGACCTTAGTTGTGCAATGAATGTGTCCGTATTGAAAGGCTTTGAGCAGCTAAGATAGCAATTTAAGGTAGTTGTACCGCTACGATATATATTCACTCAGCTCCAGCCACCGCAGTTCTTTTTCTTCCAGTTGCTGCGTTATATATACTATACGGTTGCTCAGCTGTTGCATTTCGTCGTAGTTAAGGTTGGGGTCCATCATTTTTTCGGTGATGGCAGCCTTTTCGGTTTCGAAAGCTGCGATGTCTTTTTCCAGCTGGTCAAACTCCCGTTTGTCCTTGAAGGAGAATTTCTTTTTCTCAGGTGTGGCGGGTGCGGGTGCTGCTACCGATACTGTCGTTTTGGGTGGTTCCGCAACGGTTTTCTTTGGTTCCTTCTCTTTAGCGCGCTCTTCAATACGGTAGTTGCTGTAGTTACCGGGAAAGTCGCGAACAACGCCATTGCCTTCAAATACGAACAGGTGATCAACGAGCCTGTCCATGAAATAACGGTCGTGGGAAACAATGAGCAGGCAACCGGGGAAATCGCTAAGGAAATTTTCCAGCACGGCAAGGGTAGGGAGGTCGAGGTCGTTGGTGGGTTCATCAAGTATCAGGAAGTTGGGGTTGCGGAAAAGGACACAGAGCAGTTGCAGCCTCTTTTTTTCACCTCCGCTCAGTTTCGATATATAGGTATACTGCTGTTCGGGTGGGAAAAGAAACAGTGTGAGGAACTGTGAAGCGCCCAGTGTGCTGCCATCGGCCAGGGGGAAATTCTCGGCTATGTTCTTCACATATTCTATCAGGCGCATATCCTCTTTTATTTCGAGGCCGGTTTGAGAGAAATTGCCAAAGACAACAGTGTCGCCTATGTTTATCTTGCCGCTGTCCTGCGGCTCCAGGCCCTGAAGCATATGCAGGAAGGTGCTTTTGCCCGCGCCATTCTCACCAATGATTCCTAAACGCTCGCCTTTCTTAAAAGTGTAGTCAAATCCCTTCAGGATAACTTTATCGCCAAAACTTTTATATACCTTTTTTAATTCGGCCACCTTACCACCCAGCCGGCTCATTTTCATTTGCAGTTCCACCTGCTGGTCCACTACTTTTTGCTTGGCCTTGCTCTCTACTTCATAGAAATTGTCCTGCCGGCTCTTTGATTTGGTGGTACGTGCACGTGGTTGCTTACGCATCCATTCCAGTTCTTTCCGATAGAGGTTGCGGGCTTTATCTATATTGGCAATGTTGTTCTCTATGCGTGCGGCTTTTTTCTCTAAGTATTCCTGGTAATCACCTTTGTAGGTGTAGAGGTTCTCGCCATCTATTTCCCATATCTCATCACACACATCTTCAAGGAAGTAACGATCGTGGGTGACCATGAGCAGGGTTACGTTCTCATGGTTCAGATAGCTTTCCAGCCATTCCACCATAGCCACGTCCAGGTGGTTGGTGGGTTCATCCATAATGAGCAGTACATGCTTGTGTTCAAAACCAATATCAATAAGTACCTGCGCCAGCGCCACCCGCTTGCGTTGCCCGCCGGAGAGTGTTTTTACTTTCTGCTCCAGAAAGTTGATGTTCAGTTTGGCAAGTATCTGGTGTACTTTCGCTTCGAAGTCCCAGGCTCCCAGCTCATCTATTTTTGCCAGGGCTGCGGAAAGTTCGGCGGGGTCTTTTGATTCAGCTGCCAGGATCTTCTCATAATTGCGCATGGCCTCTGCTACCGGGTGGCGATAGTGGAAGATATTATCCAATACGGAGCCCTGCTCATCAAATTTCGGGTCTTGTTCAAAGAGGGCGACTGTCACCTCTTTATGCACCCACAAGGTGCCTTCATCTACGGTGTCTTTCCCGGCCAGTATTCTCAGTAGGGTACTCTTGCCGGTGCCATTGCGGGCTATAAGTGCTATCTTATCCCCCTCGCTGATATGAAAGGTAATATTGGTGAATAAGGGCTTTATTCCATATGTCTTGCTTATCCTGTCTGCTGAAACGTAATGCATAAGAGGCGGCAAAGGTAGGGATAAGTTAATAGGTTGATAGGTTAATAAGTTGATAGGTTGCCAAACCAAAGTATAATTTTGGGGATTCGCGTTTTTTAGGTGAATAATTTTTTTGGTGGCGGCTGTAATGCGCTGTGGGCTTAATTATGTGTTTTTATTTTCAGGTATAAAAGAGTATAATTATACCCTCCAGGGTATAATTATACCGTGAAAAGGTATAATTATACTTGGTTTAGGTATAAATATACCTTGCCTTTTTTCAAGTGAACATCAATACAAAATTTCAAAGAACTTAGGTAGTTAAATGCCGCAAAATCTGCGCCAAATGCTTACCACAGCAAAGAGTTCACAAAAGCAGTCGGTCAAAGAACTTACCCGATATTTTTCGGGGTATGAGGTAAAGTTCGGGAAGGTGGAATTACCTGCAAAATATAAAAACCATGATGGTACAGCAGGCGTACCCATGACGGTACAGAAATTGTACCGTCATGGTTTTTAGTATGTAGTGTGGGCGCGGGTTTCGGTGGGTTTTTATGCTTTTTTTTTGTTATGCTGAATGAGGTACGCCAGACTATGGAAGTACAACCGCATAAGCATATGTAAAACACTTGTTCACTGGCAGATGCTGCGCCCCAAGAATGCTTGTACGTATTGATTTTTTTTGTAAATTTGGTATATGCAACAGTACACCTTTACGGCACAAATAGAGCGGGATATTGAAAGCGGTTTATATGTAGGGAGTGTGCCCGCTTTGCCGGGAGCCCACACACAGGCTAAAACACTGGATGAATTGCAGGCCAACCTTAAAGAAGTGATTGAACTGGTTCTTGAAGAACTAAGTGAAGAAGAATTGGCCGGACTACCTGAATTTGTAGGCCTACAGCAAATAATGGTAGAAAAATGAGCCGTTTCCCGCTTACCGATGCAAAATCGTTAGAGAAAATTTTGCTAAAACTTGGCTTTGCTTTTGTCAGACAAAAAGGTAGTCATAGATTTTATCGTCATTCAGATGGCCGGTATACTACTATTCCCTTTCATGGGTATGCTGATTTGAACAGGCCGCTCATATTGGATATTTTAAAACAAATTCGCCTGTCTCCAGACGATTATGTAAAATTGCTAAGAAGCAAATCTTTTACATTTAACTGACAATTCGGAGCCTGCTATCAATCCTAATCTATTGGCGTTGAATTAGTTTTGCGGCTTATATTTTTATATGACTGCAAGAGTACTTACTGTGTTTTTTTTGTCTCTATCTGTAATAGCCAACGGGCAGGATACAGCCAAGCTGATCTATGATGATGAGAAGCATTTTAAGAATATGCGCCAGCTCACTTTCGGCGGTGATAATGCGGAGGCATACTTCGGGTTTGATAATGAGCATATAACTTTTCAGCGCACGAACGTAAAAGATGGCGTGCCCTGCGATCAGATATTTTACGGGGCTATACCCAAATCGGCGAATAGCAAGTTTGATTTTAAGCTGGTGAGCACCGGCAAGGGCCGCACCACGTGTGCTTACCTGATGCCGGATAAAAAACACTTCCTGTATGCATCTACCCACAAGGCAGCGGATACCTGCCCGCCAACGCCGGACAGGAGCAAGATAAAAAAGTATGTATGGCCTATCTATGATGGTTACGACATTTTTGTTGCTGACTTTAATGGTAAGATAACAAAGCAACTGACGAACACTCCGGGTTATGATGCGGAGGGAGTGGTGTCGCCGAAAGGAGATAAGATCATCTTTACGAGTATGCGCAACGGTGATATAGACCTGTACACCATGAACATAGATGGCAGCAATGTGAAGCAGATAACTAATACAATGGGGTATGATGGCGGGGCGTGTTTCTCGCCTGATGGAAAGAAGATAGTGTGGCGTGCCAGCCGCCCGCAAACAGAGGCGGAGATAAAGGAATATAAAGACCTGCTGGCGCAGGGATTAGTGATGCCCACGAAGATGGAAGTATTTGTAGCCGACGCCGATGGCAGCGATGCACACCAGGTGACCCACCTGGGCAAGGCCAACTGGGCACCATCATTTATGCCTGATGGTAAGCGCATTATTTTTGCTTCAAACCATGAATATGAAAGGGGATTTCCATTCAACTTATATATGACCAACCTGGAAGGCACATGGATGGAGCGCATATCGCACGATAATGGTTTTGACGCTTTCCCAATGTTCTCGCCTGATGGCAAGAAGCTCATCTTCAGCTCGAACCGCAACAACAAGGGTGGGCATGATACTAATGTGTTTGTGTGTGAGTGGGTGGATTAGGTTGTCACAATTGAGGATAGGAAGATTAAATGTCTATTGACGAAAGCCAAATCAGGAAATTTTTCTGCATTTTTCGTTTTTTCCAGTCGTATAGGCAATTCCTCTAAGTATTGCTCCAGCAATTCAGGAATGTCATTTATGTATGAATAAGATGCTTTTCCTAAATTAGGCAACAATTTAATATTGCCAACTAACTGAATGTCATTATTGCTGTCAACATATTTGCATTCCATCATCTTTTTATCGACAGCAAAAGACAACATATCCCATGAGCCAAATCGTGTTCCAAAAAATTTCCCATCTGTAAAGTCAGATAGGATAGGTTTATTCTCTTTATTAAAGTGGATAAGAGTTAAATCGTAATATTTATTGAATTTTGCAGAGATAAATGCTCCTAGGAATGTTCCGTTTCCACATTTTATACTTAAGCAATCTCCCTGTTTGTATTTCACGGTTTTGCCATTCACTTTAGTTGCAGATGTTTGCCGAATTTTATCCATGAGCTAAAATCAATAGTAGGTTAATTTAATGAGGAGTATCACTATGATTTTTTTTCTTTCGAATTCTGTCTTGCACTTCTTCCCATGTATATGAAACACCTTCTCCTTTAAGATGCTTTTGCCGTTCATTATTCAAAATCTCAAGCTGCTCAGGAGTTAGTTGCTCTTTCCCGATATTTGTATTCTGTGTTTTTGATTGATTCTTCATAATATCCAATAGTAAAAATAGTGATTTGGTTTATATTAGTGCGTTGTAAACATTACTAAAGAATTTCTTTTTCAATTCCTTCC
>CAYSIG010000055.1:0-30496 GCA_964430995.1 uncultured Flavipsychrobacter sp. | reverse complement strand
CGTATCAAACATCCCCTGGCACAGTGGCCCATTGTTCGTTGCTGTGACAACGGGCTTATACCGGACATTTACAGCTATACTGTCTGTATCTGATATACCAAGAACTGTCCGTTTCACAAAAAACTTACCGGAATCAACATATGTGGCCGGGAACTTAAAGGGGTTCTGCAATGTGCTGGTGAAACCACCGGGCCCCCACCAATAGTAGGTGCAGCCTGTAGAATCCCCAACGCGCCGCAGGAACAACGTATCTCCGTAGCAAGGCTCATTGGCACGGACATTATTACAGGTGATAATAGTAAGGTACATGGTACGTGTAGCGCATTTAACACTATCAACACCGGTGACCGTATAGGTAATGTAGGCAGGCAGAACTGTTGTAGTGATCATATTATGAGCGCCGGTTGTAGCAGCCAAGCCTGTGCCCGGAGACCATGTCCACTTGCTCCATGTCCATGTCTTGTCATCCCCATGTACCAGGTCAACAGGGAGGAGCGTAGTAGGGTTAGCGCAAACATTGAAGGTATCATACACGATACCTGGATGGGGCATAGTAGCTGTTGCCGGAGGGCGGCCACCAATAGATGATGCCGGTTCCGCCAATGCACTGTCTAATCCTGTATGCCCGTTGGGGTATTGATAAATATATGCGTAAGAAAGTGTTGTGCTGTCAAAAGGCGCAATAGTGCCCAGATTAAAAACAAGGAAAATCCCCTGGTCATTATAATTACTATCATGAAGTAAAGAAAGTACAACCCCTGTACCGCCCCATAATGCCTGTGGCGTACCTGAAGGGGACAGCCCTGAAATAACACCGCATTTGGCGCGGCAATCTTTTGTGGCCAGTGACATATAGCTATTGAACCTGGTGTATGCGGGTGTAGCCCCTGATGCTGCTGTGTTACCATGTGCTACTACCTGCACACGATGCCTAGCATCCTCGTTCTGGTGAACGATGATATTGCGCGTCAAAGAAGTACCGCCCCAGAAAGAAGTATTATCCGGGTCGTTGGTACGCTCATACCATACATTGGCAATCGGGGCAGCGGTAGTATTGTAAATCTTTGTGGTAACGGTTATCCAGGAAGCCAGTGTATCAATCTCTGTTTCCTGCCTGATGCTGAGACCTGCAATAGCACCTACCCACAACCCTTTTTTATTCCCACCTGTGCTTGTGTAAGTCGTATTAGACCCAGGTATGTTGAAGGGGCCGGTACATGCTGCACCACTGGCCCAGTTGCGGTATTCGGTGGCACCTACCTGAATACTCCATCCTTCCTGAGGAAAACCGGGTTGTGTATAGGGGCCCATCAATGCAGGGGCACCTACTCCCCAGCCATCATGGCCCCAATCGTGGGAAACATCCATGTTGCTGCCTGGAGTAAAGGTAGTGGCCGCACCACAGCAGGCATGCGAATGGTAACTGGCAGGGGATCCGCACGTACCAAAAGCACCCATCTGGTTTATCCCAACCTCAGTAAACTGGCCTTGCAAAAAACAGTTGGTACCAACTATCTGTGCAAAAGAACTATTGCGACCAGTCATAAAAAGTAAGACTGCAAAAAAGTATAGTTTCTTCATAAAAAAGTAATCTGCTTAAGGAACATTATTAATTAATCGCCACAGCATTCTGCTATGCATGTAATATTACGAATTCAAAAGAAAATAAAAAAAATATTAAATTAATTTATTTACAAAATACACCTATCAATAACTAGACAGTGTGGTCAATGCACTTGGTTGGCGCATAAAATATATTTATTTTAATAAAGTAACATTGCCTTTTCGGTTCTCTTTCCTTCCATCCTTAAACGATGCCTCTATAACATAAATATAGACACCAGCTGGCTGTTCCGTATTATTAAATTTACCATCCCATCCTGCCCCTTGCAGATTTGTTGTTTCAAATATTAATTGTCCCCACCTGTTATATATATTCATTTTGAATTGTGCCAGACCTCTGGAAAGATATTGTCTGGGAAAAAAATAATCGTTCAATCCATCACCATTTGGCGTAAACACATTGGGAATATTAACATAGCAGTCATTCTGTACCTCTATGGTATCGGCAGCGGTGCAGCCATTTAGGAAAGCAGTGACATAATATGAACCGGGGGCAGACACAGCTATCCTTGAGGTCGTCTGCCCTGTATTCCAGCGCCATGCCATGCCTGGAACGGTTGAATTCCTGTAATCGCCAAGAGATAAAGCAATACCGCCAGGACATATTGTGGTATCGGGTCCGAGGTAAATATCCGGAGACTGGTAAACAACTACCGATCTTGATGTGCTTACATCCCTGCATGCCCTGAAATGAGCCGTGGCACTCATAAAGTACCTTCCAGAGCTGCCAAAGGCGTGTTTCACCGGGTTTTCATTGACAATGCTGTCCGCATCACCAAAATTCCAGGTCACGCCAGTATTGCCAATGCCAGTGTAGTTGCCCGTAAGCGTAATATATGTGCCCCTGCAAAGGACAGTATCTGAAACACCAATGCTGATAGCTGAAAGGGAGTCGACATAAACCGTGCCCTTAGCGGTATCATGGCAAGGCACAAAATCCGTGGCAATGAGCTGCACATGGTACTCACCGGCTTTTTTGTATGTGTAATCAGTGTTTATATCATTGCTGGTTGCGCCATTGCCAAAAAGCCACTTGTAAGAAAGGCCCGTGCCTACCGAGGTATTGGTAAAGCTGACCAGACTATCCTGACATAATATCTGAGGGGTAAATGTGAAGGCCGCATTTAAAGGATGTATGAGTTGTACCTTTTTTGAGATACTGTCAACGCAAAAACCGTTTATTGCCAGAAGCCTTATAGTGAAAGAATCCTGCGTCATATAAATGTGTTTTGGATTTGCAGCTGTATCACTCACAAGGTCACCAAAATCCCACAA
Source organism: uncultured Flavipsychrobacter sp. (assembly GCA_964430995.1). Taxonomy (GTDB): domain Bacteria; phylum Bacteroidota; class Bacteroidia; order Chitinophagales; family Chitinophagaceae; genus Nemorincola. Next base: position 27,598 of record CAYSIG010000055.1, on the reverse strand, counting down.
ATATTTTGTTGCTCCTGCTGAGTAGTTATTGAACAAAAGTGTATCACCTTTACAGCCATAGCGTACCGTATAATCAAAACCCGGAGTAATACTGTCGAGCACGGTAACAGAGACAGGCTGACGAGGGCCTTCGCAACCACTCACCGTCTGGCTGGCATAAAAAGTATATGTGCCCGGGAGATAAGTGTTTATTGTGGGTGCCCCGAAGCTACCCGTACCACCTGTAGCTGAATTATACCACAAAATTCCGGAGCCTGTAACTACAAACGGCACAAACGGCTGCCCGTGGCAATAAGTGTTGATACCGGAAATGGCAGGCGGCAATGGCAAGGGTGTGATGGTCACATTCAGTGGCACACGCGTACTTTCACACGGGCCGGAAGTTGAAGTTACATAGTAAACGGTAGTGCCGGGAACAGTGGTGGAAGGCGTTGGCGCAACCGGGGTGCCAGTACCGCCGGTAGCCGTAGTATACCACAACAGACCTGAGCCCGCTGCACTGAGCGGCACGGCGGTTTCGTACTGGCAATAGGTGACCGGAGAAACCACAGGGCCTGCAAGCGGCACAATAGTAACGTCGATAGTATCGCTTGCTGTGCAAACGGCATTAGTGACCGCGAGCCAGTAGGTTCCGTCTGCGGCCACAGAAATAGACGGCGTGGTAGCAGCAGTACTCCATAAATGAGTGTTGCTTGCGTAACCCGGCAAATGGTTGAGCAGTGTTAGTGGCCCGCTGCCGCAAACAAGTGTATCATTGCCGAGATCAACAGACGGATATGGATGTACTGCAACAGTTACCCTGCCACTGTCTTCACAGCCGGGGGTACGGACAATAACTTTATACTCACCGGAATCAAGAATGGAAGCACCCGCCGTAAATGGGTCTTCGAGGGTGCTGGTAAAGCCGCCTGGGCCTGTCCATAAATAACTGCCATCGGCAAAAAAATTGGAGAACAACTTAATTGAATCACCGGTACATATATTCGGCGTAGTAGTAGTAGGGCTAGGGTTGATGCCGCCGTAATTACTGAAGTAGCCAAAACTGGCGCCGCTACCGGGAGGGCCGCTGCTGAGAAAGCCCATCTGGAATAAGTTTGAAGGATTTGAAACAGTTAGTACAGACCCCGTAGGATAAGCAGAAACCGGTAATGTTACCTGCGCACTTGACCAGACACCTCCTGTCGCAGGTACTGGAGTAAACATAGCTGGAGTAATAACTCCTGCTGCGCCATTCACCAAAAATCCTCCTGTACCCACTGTTTTCACGAGCAGGTTTAGTTTAAAATCTATAGATGCAGACTGCTGAATAGATACCGAATTACTGCCGGTACAATTAATTTGTGGTAATAATGCGCTGCCTACTTCACTGTGAATGCCACTGAGCTGGTAAATATAAACAGGGTAATTGGTTGTTACATAACCAGACGGAGCAGGACATAACATTTGGTAAGTACCGCCTGCCGCTGCGATTGTTGTAACAAAAACCCCATTCAGGTATATATTGGTTCCTGGTGCGGTAGCAGTAATAAAAAGCCTGTCGCCGGGTGTAGTCAGGTCGCCATACATAGGGATATATTCCGTGCCCAGTACAGTAGTAGGTACTATCTGATCGCCAATAAGGTCTGCGCCCCCGATACCGAGGGACACCATATATAGAAGGTCGTCTTTTTCGGTGATAGCAATCGGCTTGTCGGCTGTGACCCTGGAACCAACGAGGTGGTTAGCCGCGAGTGTGCTTGTTGCCGTGGCAGAATAAGACTGCCCCATATTTAATAATATAGTGAACGGGACCCCTGCTGCATGCCCTACGATGTTCCGGGATGGTGTGATGGTAACCGTTGTGCCGTTTTGGGTGGCAACAATGTCAAATGAACTATATGGAGTTGGTGTATAACTAAGGCTGTTATCTAGTACATTCTGGCCGGGTATCCAGAAATCGGTACCTAAAGAGTTCTTGCCTTTCAAAACAAAATCCTCCGGGTTACAGAGACAAGCGCCGCTGACCACATGGTAGTAGGCAGAAATGGGCGCGGTAGATGAGATATGGATACCATAATTCAGGACGGTATTAGCCGGTTTATTCTCAATCACATCTATCCATGGTGTCATATCGAGCGACACGGTGCTATAGGCGGGAATAGCCAGAACTGTTGTGGGCATACCGCCACCTGCGGGCTGGGAAATAGTGACGGTGGCCGCTGTTGCAAAAGCCGTCATGCGTATGAATACCGGCCTGTCGAGATTTGATGCACCGGTTTGGGAAACTTCAGGTACAGCAAGCCAGAATTCTGTATCCTGCTGTGCATCGGCGCACAGAAACATAAAGATAAATATAACCCACAGTACAAGTAATTTTTTCATAAAAAGGAACGGTGAAAAATAAATAGTCCGGGTAATACATATTACATGCTACTGATACTGAGCCTCTTCCGAAATCCGGTATCCACACACATACATATAAGACATAGATTTTAAGGAAAAGGTTTGTAATTATACTAAAAATATTTAAATTTTTAATAAAATTATTTTTCTTGTCGGGCCGACCTGGTTTCTATTTACTTTTATATATAGGCACTGTGGAGCAGGGTTCGCCATACATTAATGACCTGACTACCGGGCGCAGATGGCTGGTGGCTGCCACATAGGCCGCCTCGGGCACAGGTGTATCGCCACAGCCCTTCAGCACAACTCGCTTACCAGAATATTCATTAACGTCTATTGCATTGATCCTGCTGATGAGTATATTCTTAGTGAGCTCTCCGGGAGTACCGTAAAATACCGAAGCTGCCACCGGCTGCAGGTAAGTGGCCGCAAGCATATAAGCCCATACCGGTATTATGGCATCTGCCGAACAGAATACTGCGACCTCTTTGCCGGCATATTGCTGCCAGTCGTGCGTTTGCAGGGCCGCGCGGTAATCTTTTTCTTTCAGGATCATTTCGCGGAAAAGAAATGGGGTCAGATCAAAAGAAGCGAGCTCGCCGCCTGATGGAATAAATGGTGACAGGTCAAGTGTGATGATACCACTTTCCGCCACTTTATTTACAATTGTTTCCATACTGCAAAAATACGGCAATAACCGTTGCCACCACCTTCGTTCTATTGCATAGTGGTATCGAGGATATATATAGCAAAAAAAGAGGGCTCACGGCCCTCTTTCATATAAAATATCCGGGAAACACTGTTAACGGGTTTCCCACTGAAGTTTATACTGAACGTTTACCACATTCTTTAACACACTGTCTTTAGTGGTTACATTGGCAAAGGTAACCTTGCTGTCTGCATCTATGTCGTACACTACCCTTGTTGTATTATAAGGCGAGCTGATCTGCCAGATCAAATGGTCGTTAGGGTATATATTCACGCCATAGGTGGTAAATGATTCCAGTTGCATATAGTCGCCGGGCCTGTTAGCCTGTTCGTCATAATATTCGTAAAACTGTTTCGCCGAATATCCTGCCGGAAAATGGCCGGTGCGCACATATGTGCCCTGGGCATCAACTGCATTGACGGTGATACCATGCATAAAATATCCTGACAACTGATCGGTCCTGCTGGCATGGCCAAAATGCTCCACCGTTGCAGGTGTGAGATTCGGGCTCACTGTGCCCCAGGTAATATTCAAAGGAAGGGTTAGATCTGAATCATGAAAAAGGTACGGCCCTGAGCCCATATAAGGAACGATACCGCTGTCGGGGAACGAAGCAGTAAGCACCCCATCCCACAGGCGGTTGAGAAAATCACCTTGGTCTGAAGTATAGGTAAGGTTTGCTGCAATTGCTGTGCCTGAATCGCGGTAAACTACTTTCTCTCTGGATATGAGTTTACCGAAGTAAGTGAATTCATGTACTTCGTTTGGAAAATAAGAGTAGGTTATCTGCCCTGAAGTATTCACCAGGAATGTGTCCCTTTCCTTCACCGCCGATGTATTGAGGTCTGTGAATATTTTATAAATAGTATCTGCCTTACGTATGAATTCTGCTTTCAGATGGGCGAGGCCGGACGCTACTTTAACAGGGTCATTCGAAGTAAAGAATATTGCGGAGACCCTGTTCCCGTCGTATATAAAGCGGTAATTCTCGGTTACAAGCGGAAAAACGGTAAGCGGCACGAGGATGTTCCTGGTTGTTGTTTTTGTATAGCTCAAAAGCCTGTAGTCTTCAGGGGTGGGATTAGTAGGGTGGCTCCTTGATTTTCTGCATGAAGTATGCATAGCTAAAGTACCCGCCATTACAACTGCAACAGACAGTAAGAAAAATCTTTTCATACAGGCAATTTTAAACATTTATCCGCTAAAATAGTAAATAGCCGCCAATAGTCAATAGGACCATTACGCTGCAAAGGAATAAAGATAAAGAAAATAGCCTATTAAAACGCGGATATTACCACCGGTTTATACAAAATAGTGAAATCCGGGGCTACTTCACCGTTTTCACAAATTCTATCATCAGGTTAGCAAAATCATCCACATGGTTCAACGACAGTTCTTTTGCGCGGTCGTGCAGGTCGTGGTAGTAACCGGGGCCGCCGTCAGAGTATATAAAAAAGGACGGTACGCCTGCTTCGGTGAAGTAATAATGGTCGCTGTTGGCTGCCTTGCCCCGGCTGTTTATCTTTGGTACATATTTGCCGTTCTCATTGAGTTTTTTGAGCAGTTCGAACTGGGTGGGGAAAGTGGTCGCATTTACTACAGTGATCCCTTTTGTGGCATCGCCCATGATGTCGATATTGGTAAGGAACTTAATATTACTTAATGGTATCATTGGTGATTTTACAAAGAACTCAGATCCCATAAGGGCTGCTTCCTCACCGGCAAAAGCAATGAATACTATGGTGTAGTGCTGCGGGTTCTTGATAAAGTGCTTTGCCAGGTAAAGCAGCATGGCCACGCCGCTGGCATTGTCGCTGGCACCGGGAAAATAGGTGGTATCGCCCATCATACCGAGATGATCATAGTGTGCGGAAAACACGATAAATGAATCTTTGACCTCGCCGGGCACACAGGCCATGACATTCTCATTTTTTGCCTTTGGTTGAAATTCCGACTGTACATCAACGGTCAATTTTTTCAGCTTCTTGGGCATAATCTCCCTGTCCAGATAAAAAACGGTGGCCTTCATGGTATCGCGGCTTACGGACCAAGTGAGTTTGCCATCTTCGGGTATTACAAAGCACCCTTTGGGCAACATTTTCAGAAACTCACCCCTTTTCATATTCAATACGTCTTTATAGAATTGTTCTGAATGCTCAAGCAGGTATGCGTGCTCCTCGTTAATGCCGGCCAGCACCTTTTCCCAGGCGAACATGTCGGGTATCTTTGCGAAATCTATTTCCTCCACATCTATTTTCTCTTTTGTGTATGAAGGGCTCGCCGGGTCTATGAGAAAATCGATACCGGCAACAAGGGAGTCGCCGTTTGCACCGAGGAACATCCTTTTGGGGAACGTATTGACCGGGAAAGAGAATGCCTGCGACCACCGGCCTTCTTTTACCTGCTTCAGCCTCAGCTCGATAAATTTTTTCACGATGTACCTTGCCGCAGTATCGCGGCCACCCTTCACGTAGCCGCGGCCATGCATTGTGTGTGAGGAGAGTGCCTGTATATGCGCTTTTATCCAGCGTTTATTAGCATCGGCCTTATCTGCCGTGCGCTTCAGTTCATCTGCACTTCCGTGGTGGCTGGTGTCTTGCTGAATGTGGTGAACAGTATCCACGAAGTTGTCTTTGGGCAGCGTGGTATCGTATGAGGTATAGTCCTTAATGCTACTGTCGGGCCTGTTCTCCACCTGGGCAGAGACGGTGATACCACAACATAAAAAGAGAAGGAACAGAAAACAGAAAATCTTATTCATAACTGAGTGGTGTAAAATTAAAAACTAGCGCAATAAATATTGCCCGTTACGGGTTGCAAAGTAATTATTTTATCGTTATGAATATAGCGGGGTTATTGGTGCCTCAGAGAATGGTGCAGGGGCGCAATCCTCATGCAATGTTTTTGAGTGCGCAAAACGGGTAGAAAATTGTTTTTACGGAGGGCTGTTTGCGTATGGTTTTGTACACTTTTGGTATTGAATTTTTAATGCGCAATTAATTGTTTTATAATGAATAACAAAACTAATTTTGTACACTGTCTTTACACTTTTTTTAACAGTCGTGAGTCATAAGTCTAAAGTAGAAAGTCGGGAGTGAGCAGGTGAACCAACCTTCGCCAAGGCTTCGGTGGTGGATGAAAGGTATATTTTCGGCGGTTTTGTCGTTTTCGGGTGAATATTTATTTTTCTATGTGGCGGAATGCTTCTGGGGCTTATTTTATGTGTTTAATTTTAAGGTATAAAGGGGTATAATTATACTCTGAAAGGTATAGTTATACCCCCCAAAGGGTATAATTATACCTAAGAAGGTATAAATTGCCTCGTCCTGATATTACAGTTTACATTTGGTACAGGATATGGGCACATGGGTTCGAATGCTTACCACAGCACGGAGTTCACAAAGCAGTCGGTCAAAGAACTTGTACCTGATTTTTTCAGGTTCAGGTAAAGTTCGTGAAGGTGGAATTGTCTGCCAAATAAAAAAAGCGTCATGGTACAGTAACTGTACCGTGATGGAAAATACTTTTGGCTGTGGGCGTGGGTTTGGTGGGATTTTGATGTTTTTTTAAGGGGCGTATTACGGCAAGTCAAATAAAGACTTGTACGCTCAGAAAGATTTTTAAAATTGTTCCGGATGGATATGGGGAACTACCAGAACAATTTTTTCACTAAATTTAAAGCTATTTAAACCATAACCTATATGAAATTCTTCGCCAAAATTTTTATGATTGTGCTCGTTGGAATGAGTTTTTTTTCGTGCAAAAAAGAGGAGAAAAAAGTAATACCTGTTACCCAAATTGTTCTGTCCGACTTAATTATCTCCGGTGATTCGATTCGGCTAAACTGGACAGTTGAAGGTATTGATTCCATTTTAAGTTTTAAAGTAAATACAACAACAGATACAACGAAAGCATATACGCTGGCTAAACAGATTCATGTCGATAGGACTAAAACACAGTATAGCGACACAATGGTATTAATGCCTTATACACAGTATTATGTAACTGCAAATTTGATAAGTGGTCGCTCTATATCCAGCAACAAACAAACGTTTTATCATCCAACAGAATTTATGAATATCTACCCAACAGATGTCATTTTCGATCGGATCGCACGCCAGCTATACATTTATAGCACAACGGGCGAAATCATATTATATGACTTACAAAGTAACCGGAGCATAAAGACTGTCAAGCTGAACACGAGCATTGGGTATTGTGACGTGGGCTTATACAACGGTGTGAAAGAATTATACATACCAGGTACGGACGGACGACTATATATATACAACGCAAATACATTCGATAAAATTGACGAAATAACTGTAAGCGAGTCATTAAGTTGTGTGGTTTACAGTAACGGAATACTCTTTCTTTGCTGCGATACAGGTATGGGCAATAATGTTGTTTCATATGACAGAGCTACTAAAATACGATTATCTCATTCATCGGACATGCCAAACTCCAGTCGACGAATAAAATTGATTCCTTCAACGAATTATGATTTTTTTGGCATAATTGGTTATTGGATCAGCTCGCACAAGTTTAATAACGCAGGTGTTTTCCTTTCCCAGAATTATCTTTTTTACGGCACTAATGTAAGAGCTAACATATTTGAAATATTTCCTGATGGCAGTAAATTCATCAACAATAGTTATGGCGAAATATTCGATAAAAACCTAATTCGTATTGCCGCATTACAGCGTGGAAACTCTGTATTTACTTCTTTTGATTTTGACAAATCAGATCAATTAATCTATGCGGGTTGCGCCACTAAAAATATAGAGGTATATGCTATGAGCGACTATACCCTGAAAAAAACAATCAGCACTTCAGGTTATCCTATTAAAGTGTTCTATGATAAAGGGGCACTATTTTCAGTGAGCAGAACTACTGATCCTTTCGGCTACTCTACTTACCCTTCATATCTCGTCATAGAACAACTTTAAGATTTTTATTGTTAGTTCTGGATGGGGATATACTGAACAACTGTGGGCAACGCTTGCGTAGAGTCAGGCATACCCCGTTCTCGCAAGCTATTGCCCTTTTCAAGGCTGCCAACGTTATAAATACCACTCTAATTTTGCCGGTGTGTAAATACTGATAATCAATACCCGCCGCTACCACAAATGCATCCTCAGACTGTCGGCGAGGTACATTTTGTCGCCGGGCTTTATGCCGAATGCCTCATAAAATTCGGGCACATTGGGCATAGGGCCATTTACGCGGTACTTGGCAGGTGCGTGTACATCGGTCAGTAACTGCGAGGCTAAACGCTCCGGTCTCATCGTCATCATCCAGCCCAGCGAGTAGCCGAGGAAGAAACGCTGTACTTGTGTAAGTCCCGCAATTTTCTCGCCCTTTTTATACGCCTCTGTTTGCTTAAAGGCATCGAGGCCAATGAGTATGCCGCCAAGGTCGGCGAGGTTTTCGCCAAGCGTGGCCTTGCCGTTTATGTGCATGGTATCCTGCGGCACCATCCCGTTGAACTGCCGCACCAGTACATCTGCCCGCTGCATGAACTGCACGGTGTCCATCACACCCCACCAGCCGCGCAGGTTGCCATGCTCATCAAATTTTCGGCCCTCATCATCGAAGCCATGCGTTATCTCGTGGCCCACGGTAGATGCTGCCACATAGCCATACACCAGCGCATCGTCCAGTTCTTCATCGCGGTAGCCGGGTACGGTCATCATGGCAGCCGGTAGCACTATCTCATTGTTCGACTGGTTGTAGTATGCGTTGTAGGTCTGCGGTGTCATGTCCCATTCGGTGCGGTCCACGGGTTTGCCCAGCTTGTCCAGGTAGTAGTTGTTCCACCATTGGTTGGCGCGCATTACATTGAGCACATACGGCCCCCTGTCTATCTTCATCGCCGAGAAATCTTTCCACTTATCAGGATAGCCCACCTTCTTGGTAATGGCCATCAGCTTGCTTATGGCTTTCTGCTTGGTGCTGTCGGTCATCCAGTCCAGCTTCTCTATCCTTGCTTTGTAGGCCATGCGCACGTTCTCCACCATTTGCTCGTAGCGCGCCTTGGCTTTGGCATCAAAGTATTCCTTTACAAATAGTTTGCCCAGCTCTTCGCCTATCGCGCCTTCCTCTGCATCGAGTGCCCTGCGCCAGCGCGGGCGCTGCTCCTGGGCACCCCCCAGCGCTTTTGAATAAAATTCGAAATGTGCATCTACGAATGGTTTGCTCAGGTCGGTGGCAAATGTTCTTATCAGTGCCAGCTGCATGTAGTCCTTTAGGGTCTGCATATCTGTTGCGGCAACCACCTTGTCCAGCGCGCGGTAAAACTCGGGCTGGCCCACAATCACACTGTCCACATGCTTCACGCCCATCTGCGCGAGATATTTGGGCCACTCTATACCTGGCGACAGGGAACGGAGGTTGGTTATAGCGAATTTGTTGTAGTTGCTGTAGGGGTCGCGCAGGTCTTCCAGTTTGCGCGATGCTTTTGCCAGTTGCGTTTCCATAGCCACAACAGCCTGTGCTTTTTTACCAGCCTCAGCTTCGCCCACACCCATCAGCTTGAAGATGGTAGTGATAAATTGAGGATAGAGGTTGCGTATCCGTGTGGTGCGTTCGTCGGTGTTAAAGTAGTAGTCGCGGTTGGGCAGGCCTAATCCACCCTGCATCATAAAGTAAGCCTGCACATCGCTGCGCTTTGGGTCTTGCGATACCCCTTCTGAAAAGAAAACATTTGTACCGTAGGTGTGCATACGGGCAGCCTGCGCCATCACGTCTTCTTTGGTTTTCATGGCGGCGATCGCATCCAGTTCAGCCTGTAACGGGGTAACCCCGTTTTTCTCAATGCTCACAGAATCCATGGCGCTGAACCAGAAGTCGCCTATGCGCTGGTCGGCGCCTGTGCTGCCTCCTTTCTTTACTGCTTCGTCGTTTATTTTCAGCAGCTTGTTGTACAACTCTTTCTCCACCAGCTCGCCAATGCCCCAGTTGGTCTCATCGGCAGGTATGGGGTTCTGCTTTATCCAGCCACCATTGGCGTAATCAAAGAAGTCATCAGCCGGCCTGACAGTAGTATCCAGGTGGCTTTGAAGGGCATCCGGTTTTGATACTTCCTTAGTAGAAGGCTCGTTACAGGCTGAAATAAGCAGTATAGCGGCAATAACAGCGGGCAAGCATTTATTCATATGCAGAAATTAGGCTGCAAAAGTAATGCTATTATACTGTCCCACTACACCCGCATAGCGGGATTTCTTAATTATTGGGTATTATCAACAGCTTAAGCGCCGATGAAGATGAAGGTGCAGCTGTAGATGTGCCGGTGAGTATTACTGTATATATTTTGCCCGCTGCGAATGTCTGGTTGTCGAGCTGCGCTATCTTGGTAGGATGTGCGGGATCCTGTACCAGTACGGTAACCGGTGTGGTAGATACCGGCACCTGGCGGAATGAGGTATATGATGCATAGCCTACATTAGAATCTATTTTTACACTGCCGACATAGAAATTTTCGTTAAGGGTGTCGCTGCTTAAATTAACGAACCGGATCTTGCTGAAGCCGGCGGTAGGCGTAGTCATATCATCCTGGGTAGTTAAAATGTTAGGTTTTGTAAAAATGCCTCCTATAAATACAGAATAGGTATTATTTACCGCTAATGACACAGAAGAGCTTATTAACGGGGTAATAAGGCCACTGGAGTTTATAGAAACGCCGATATTAATACCCGCACCTGCGGTAAGTGTGCGATAGCCTGTAGTTTTCTGAAAAGCAATATTGGTTGCGCCAGGTACGTTTACGCTATTTGCGGCAATATCAATTGCGGCAGCGCCGGCACAGCCATTTACGAACATCACCTTTGCTGTATTAGAAGGGGTAGTGTCTTTCTTTTTGCAGGCAGTAAATGCAATAACTACGAAAAGAATGAAGTAAGATAAAAGTAATTTTTTCATAATAATTTTTGTTTGTTCTAGATGTTACAATAACCATGCCTGAATTTCCGCATGTAGAAAAGCTAATCTATGTTTTTTACAGAAAAATAGAATATTGTTCCTTTACCCACTTCACTTTCCACCCATATGTCACCACCATTCTGTACCGCAAACTCTTTGCAGAGCATCAGCCCGATGCCGTGGCCTTTTTCATTATCTGTTCCTTTCTCGCTTTTCAGGGAGTAAAAGAGCGTTGGAATTTTTGCTTTATCAATACCAATACCGGAGTCTTGTACCCAGAATACGGTAAAACCGGGGTTGGTTGTTTTGTCTGCGCCAATGTCAATGGTGCCGTCCTTAAAAGTATATTTCAACGCGTTGGCCAACAGGTTCCTGATGATAAAATCAAAAAGAGAGGGGTCGGAATAGACGAAAACATCGGCAGGGGTGTGATCTGTAATGGTTATGTTCTTCTCTGCGGCCTTCATTTTCTTCAGGTCGATGGCCTCTTTGATATAGCCCTTGGTCTGCATTTTTATGAGGTGCAGGCTGATGCCCTTCACAAGGGTTTGCCCCCAATAAAGAAGTTTGTCAAAAGTTTCGAGTGATGCTTTTGTATGTTCTTTCAGGTTATCAAGCAGGAATTTCTTCTCGTCCTCGGTGGTGCTTGGGTCTTCATAGATGTCAATAATGTTGGGGATGCGGGCAATAGGCCCCCTGAGGTCGTGGCCGATGACTGAGAATAACTTATCCTTCATGGAGTTAAGTTCTTCCAGTTGTTTTTCGTGTGCCGTGAGTTTTTTGTTCAGGCGCACTGTTTTACGATAATAGGATGCCGTGATAAGCAAAGCCAGAATGAGGCAGCCTGCAATAATGATCAGTTCATCGCGCTGCCGGGCATTGTGCCTGTTCAGTGCGGCAAGTTCTTTGATCCGCTTGTTCGTTTCCAGCTTATATACATTGTCGATGCTGGATATTTCTCTGGATTTGTTAATAGAGAAGATGCTGTCTGCCAGAATTCGGCTTTGTTCCTGTGCTTCCAGTGCTTCCTTGTATTTACCCTGCTGCTTGTATATCCTGCCGATGTTTTTATATATGTCTACCAATGCGGCTTTATTCTGTATACGCTCATACAGTATGCGGGCTTTATTCAGATACTCAACTGCCAAGGCCGGGTTGGTTTGTTCATTTATGCCGGAAAGGTCAAATAACACATTTGCCTCCATTTCGGGCAGGTTATTCTGTTCGGCAATGGCCAAAGCCTTTTCGAGGTATTTAAGGCTTTCTTTTATGTTGCCATTGTCCATGTAAATTTCGCCTGTATATATGATGCACTCGACATGTGCTCTCAAAAATTCGGGCTTGTCGCTTATCTCAAGGTTTTTGCGAAGTATTTTTATCGCGGTGTCAGGCCTGCCTGTACTGGCCAGCACCATTCCAATGACATTGTTAAGGAAGATGGTAGCATCGCTCATTGGCGCTTTTTTGCTCACGCCTTCCGCCATTCTGAGATACTTCCAGGTGTTAGTTGTATCCGAATGCGCCAGGTAAATGGTACCGAGGTGCATATATGAGAGTATCTGGCATCGGGGGGCTGCAATAGTATCGCATATCTTCAACGCCTGCACATAATACTTAGTAGCTACATCGAAATTACTTTTTGTAGCCTCTACTGAGCCGAGGTTACGCAGCATTTCCGCCACGCCTTCCATGTCATTTAATTCCCGGTATATTTTTATTGCGGCGTTGGCCCGCTGCTCGGCTAATTCGGGGCGGCTAAGCGTTTTGTCAATAAGTGAGAGCCGGGCAAGAATGTCTGCCTCACCTTTTTTGTAATTTTTAGTTCTTGAATAGTTTATGGCTTCATTAGCATACCAGTTCTGAGAGTCGGTGTTATTGGCACCGTAATATGTCATTATTTGCATATACACCGCAACCTTGCCGGAATCGGTAGTGGAGCGGCCCAGGTTATTAATTAACTCATTTACCCGCCCTTGCCCGAAAACTGCCGGACTCATGAGCGTGGAAAAAAGTAGCGTGTATATAAATTTCATTGCAGACTATTCTGTGTCACAAAGCTATGACAATATAGTAATTATCCATTAACAAATATGGCAAAGGGACTATGTATTATAATGTATTGAATGAGTAGGTGTGTGGTATAATCCTAGTTATTTCTTAAAATCGTAGCTTCGCCCATCAAAATTGTGCTTTAACATGAATAGTGTCCGCCATAATTGGGATAGGAAGGAAATAACTGAGATCTATGAACGCCCTTTATTATCGCTTGTTTTAGAAGCAGCAAATGTCCACAATCAGAATCACAGGTTTGGTGAGGTGCAGATCAGCAGCCTGCTTTCTATAAAAACCGGCGGATGCTCTGAAGATTGTGGTTATTGTCCGCAGGCAGCCCGATTCCATACGGGGATAAAAGTACAGGCGCTGATGAAAGTGGACGAGGTAGTGGAGGCCGCAAAAAATGCAAGGGCCGGCGGCGCATCACGTTTTTGCATGGGTGCCGCCTGGCGCGAAGTACGCGATAACAGCGACTTTGACCGTGTGCTGGATATGGTGAAAGAGGTGAACAAACTGGATATGGAGGTGTGCTGCACGCTGGGTATGCTTACTGAATATCAGGCAGAGCGGCTGGCAGAGGCCGGCCTGTATGCCTACAACCACAACGTGGATACATCAGAAGAACACTATAGCGAGGTGATCTCTACCCGTACTTACGACGACAGGCTGAAAACGCTCTCGAATGTGCGCAATGCAGGTATTTCTGTGTGCAGCGGTGGTATAATAGGCCTTGGCGAGACCGACGCAGACCGGATAGGCATGTTGCTGACATTAGCTAACCTGCCACAGCACCCTGAATCTGTGCCGATAAATGCACTCGTGCCTGTAGCCGGTACTCCGCTTGAGCACAATAAACGTGTGCCATTTGATGAGTTGGTGCGCATGGTAGCCACGGCACGCATTGTAATGCCCCATTCTGCCGTAAGGTTGTCTGCGGGAAGGCTGGAGCTTTCTGTTGCAGAACAGGCTATGTGTTTTATGGCCGGCGCCAATTCTATATTTGCCGGTGATAAATTGCTTACCACACCAAACCCGGCATATAACTCGGATATGGAGATGTTCCGCACACTTGGGCTGAAGGCAAAGGAAGCATTTGCCGATGGGCACCCGAAACAGAAATTCAGCCTTCAGCATGAACCATGTTGAGCAATATCTTGCCAATAAATTAAACGAAAGGGAAGAAGCAGGCAACCTTCGCCGGCTCACGACCAACCGGGCTGCCGTTGATTTGTATTCCAACGACTATCTTGGCCTTGCCACTACAGGTTTGCTGGGCGAACTCATGCACCCGATGCCCGGTGAAAGAAACGCAACAGGTTCCACGGGTTCCCGGCTGTTGTCGGGTAATAGTACCCGGGCAGAAACGCTGGAGCATACTATTGCTGCTTTTCATAAGGCAGAAGCTGCATTATTATTCAATTCGGGCTATGACGCAAACGTAGGCCTTCTGGCCTGTATTGCCGGACGGGAAACAACGATACTGTATGATGAACTGTGCCATGCCAGCATTATAGACGGGGTAAGGCTAAGCCAATGCAGGCACCGCTACAAATTCAGGCACAACGACCTTGATGACCTTTCCGCAAAATTGAAAAAATATAAAGAAGAAGGGCAGGTGATAGTGGTCGTGGAGTCTGTGTACTCAATGGACGGTGATATGGCACCACTAGCCGAAATAGTAGCCCTGTGTGAAGCAGACAATGCGCAACTGATAGTGGATGAAGCGCATGCCACCGGGGTATTCGGGAGCAGGGGAGAGGGCCTGGTCTGCGCTTTAGAGTTGCAGGATAAAGTATTTGCGCGGGTGCATACTTTCGGGAAAGCGCTTGGGTGCCATGGCGCAGCAGTAGTGGGCAGTGCATTATTAAAGCAATACCTCATAAACTTTGCACGTTCATTCATCTATACCACAGCGCTGCCGGGACATTCGCTTCATGCTATCCATTGCGCCTACCAGTATTTATCCAGTCACAGTTTTTCGAATAAAGCATTGCATGATCTGATCACTTATTTCAGGGAATGTGTAGCGGTATCTTCTTTTGGTGGCTGGAAAGACAGCCAAAGCCCGATACAGGCACTGGTGACCGGGGACAATAACAAGAGTAAGGATTTTGCCGCCCGGTTACAACAGGCAGGGTTGCAGGTGAGCCCCATATTACATCCCACAGTGCCATTGGGGATGGAAAGGCTGAGAGTGTGCCTGCATACCTTCAATACCCGCGAGCAGGCAGATACTTTATTTGCTATACTGTCAGAAAAATAATCGGTTACGCTACGTAGTACATATCAATACCACCTTTGTTCTTGGCTTCCACCTTGCCCCTGTGTATACATGGGTAGGTGCCTTTTACGAGCTGGTAAGTAGATTCTGATATGTTTATCTTTCCTTCTTCGCTGTTCTGCTCCATGCGGGCGGCAATATTTACTGTGTCGCCCCATATATCATAAGAGAATTTGCGCACGCCTACTATGCCTGCAACCACCTCACCACTGTTGATGCCTATCCTGATGCTGAAAGTGGCCTTCCCCATCTCTTTCTTTCTTTGTACCATAAAATCCCTGATCTCTATGGCCGCTGCAACAACGTCAGAGGCGTGATTAGGATTGGATATCGGCAGGCCGGAAACAGCCATATAAGCATCACCTACCGTTTTTATTTTCTCGATATGATATTTGCCCAATATGCCATCGAATGCCTTAAAGCAAACGTGGAGCTCACCTACAAGCTCCTGCGGCGACATTTTTTCGGCGATAGAAGTAAAGCTTACGAAATCAGTGAACAGCACCGTAACGTTATGGAAATGTTTGGCATCGGCAAACCCCTTTTCCATCAGCTCCCCTGCTACTTCCTGCGGCAGGATGTTCAGCAGTAACTCTTCCGATCTTTTCTTTTCTTTTGTCAGTGCAATGTTTGATTTCTTCTGCTGGCGGAAACTACGGAAAACGAGCAGGGAAATGATCAATACGGTGATGATGCTATACACATAAAAAAGCTGTTGTTTTTTCTTTTGTTCCAGCGCTTCATCTTTCATTTTCAATTCCTGCTCCTGCAGCTTTACTTTACTTTCCTGTAGTTCGAGGGCCTGGGCCTGTAATGCCCTTTCCTGTTCTGCCAGTGTAAGTTGTTTATCCTTTTCTGCTACGGTAGTCTTTTCAGCGTCAAGGTCAGATTGGGTTTTCTGCAGCACCTTGCTTACCGTTTCTTTTTCTTTTTGTGCCTGTGTAAGCGTTTTTGCTGCTGCTTCTAATTGCTGTTGTTGTTGCAATTGTTGTTGTTGTTGCTGCGCTATTTTCTGGTTTTGCTCTTTCAGGCGTTGCTCGGCAAGGTCTTGCTGACGGCGTATGGAGTCTAGCCTCTTTGCATTCTCATATTCTATTTGCCTTTTCTCCAGATCAGATTTTTTGCCCAATAGGGCCTTGTCCAAGGCTTTCATTTTGGCTACTGTAGCTACCGCATCTCCATATTTTCCGGCCATTTTCTGGGCGGCGCTAAGGCTTTTATAGGTGGCTTTCATCTGTTCTATATCACCTACTTCTTCGCTGGCAGCTATAGATTTGTTACAATATTCTATAGATCTGGTAAGGTTCACTTTTTTATCAGCGGAAACGAGGCTGGTTGCCACTATGCTTTCCTGCGGCAGCTTAGCCACATTGAGGTAAGCAGTGCCTAAATTTCCGTAGATACGGCCGAGTGCTTTTTTATCTTTTTGCACCGATGCCGCCTTCATTTCAGCATCAATAGTGTTGTATAGCTCGCGCAACGACATTTCTTTTTCCTGCGCAAAAACAAACACCGGTAACAACAGACAAACGAAAAGTAGTACCTTATTCACTTGATTTAATTTAAACGATTTTTGATTAATACTAATAAACACCCCACCTCCCATCATCAACTGCACAGAAGATGAAATTTTACTTCAGGAGAAACAGGTAATTTTGTTTTAAAGATTATAATTTTAGTGCGAATATTCAAATGATTATTTATGTCATGAGATATATTTCACATTAAACACAAATGGTATCCGGACGTTTTTTTTCAGTTATGCTCAGTTATGCATTATAGTATTTGTGATGTAATTGAAAAGCAACATTTTATAAACGCTGCATTCATATATGAAAAAGGCAATAGCCATTGCGGGCATACACACTAATATTGGCAAGACTATAGCTTCCGCGGTAATTGCCGAAGCAATAAGTGCTGATTACTGGAAACCGGTGCAGGCGGGCAAAGATGAGCGGGATGCTGAGCTGTTGAAAAAATTGCTCACCAATGGGCAAGACCGGGTATACAATGAGGCTGTAGTATTATCGCAGCCCCTGTCACCGCATACTGCCGCAGAAATAGATAATGTAGAGGTAGATTACAAAAAATTTGCATGGCCGAAGACCGATAAAATACTATTGGTAGAGACTGCAGGAGGGTTGTTATCACCAATGTCTGCCGATGCCACGATGGCCGATTTTATTGCATATTACAATTTACCCGTAATATTGGTTTCGCTGAATTACCTGGGAAGTATTAATCACACCTTACTGACTATCGAAGTGCTGAGAAGCAGGGGCATAACGGTAAAGGGATTGATTATGAATGGCCTTGAAAACGAATCGTCAGAAAATTTTATAACCGCTTATTCAGATATGCCCATCATAGCGCGCATCCCTTATATTAACGATATCAGTAACGATGGAGTCAGGCGTTGCGCCATGCAGCTAAAACCGTTATTATTACCGCTGTTCTCATAGGTACGAACGAATTTACCCGTAGTTGTTACCTTTGCCGCTTATGGCATCTTTGAAGGAAAGAGACAGTAGGGTAATATGGCATCCGTATACCGCTATGAAAGCATGGCCGGAAGCCATAGGCATAGTGCGCGGAGAAGGCACATATGTGTTTGATGAGGACAGCAAAAGATATGTGGATGCTATTTCCTCATGGTGGGTGACACTTCATGGCCATGCACATCCTTATATAGCCAAGAAGGTAAGCGAACAGCTAAGCACTTTAGAGCATTGTATTTTCGCCGGTTTTACGCATGAGCCGGCAGTGACGCTTGCCGAAAGGCTCCTGGCCATATTGCCGGGGGGCATGAAGAAAATATTTTATTCGGATAATGGCTCTACCGCTGTGGAAGTGGCCATAAAAATGGCGCTGCAATACTGGGGCAATAAGGGCCTGAAGAAAAAAAAGCTCATAGCACTTGAGAACGCCTATCACGGCGACACATTTGGCGCCATGTCTGTGAGCGGGCGAAGCGTATTTACCGAGGCATTTACAGACTATCTTTTTGAGACGGTAGTAATACCTTTTCCTGCGGCGGGCTGCGAGGATGAAAGTATAGCCGCGCTGGAAAAGGCACTTCAGGGTGAAAATGTTGCGGCATTCATCGTGGAGCCATTGGTGCAGGGGGCAGCGGGTATGCAGATGTATAGCCCGGATATACTGGAGCAATATTTCAGGTTATGCAGAAAGTATAACACGCTCATTATTGCCGATGAAGTAATGACAGGTTTCGGGCGCACGGGTTATTTATTTGCCTGCGAACAGATTCATACAGCGCCTGATATTATCTGCCTCTCTAAAGGGCTTACCGGCGGCACCATGCCTATGGGCGTAACCGCCACCTCGCAGGATGTTTTTGATGCCTTTTATGATGATGACAAAATGAAAATGTTGTATCATGGGCATTCTTTTACTGCCAACCCTGTAGCCTGTGCCTCGGCATTGGCAAGCCTTGACCTGCTGCTGCAGGATAGCTGCACCGAAAGCCGCAAACGCATAGCTGCAGCGCATGCCGCATTTGCCGAAGAGATAAAGGGCAACAGCTTGATAACGGCAGTGAGACAGACGGGCACAATCATTGCCATGGAGCTGAACGTGGGTACACATGCTTACCACCAAACAGTAAGGGATGTGGTTTACCGGTTCTTCATAGATAAGGGGATCATCATGAGGCCACTTGGCAACATCATTTATATCATACCTCCTTACTGTATCAGTGATGAGGACCTTGATAATATCTATAACGCTATTAAAGAATTGCTGGCTTTGCTGCCGGCACTAAAATCTGATCAATAAATCTGGTGATGAACGGAAATAAATTAAAAGAAGTAGTAGAAAAAATAGTGGCAGCTGACGGGCTTCATGCGAAATGGCTGAACAGCCTTTCGATGATGGAGAATACCGGTGCGCGGAAAATATCAAAATATGAAGACCCTGTATACACGGGTATCATTGTGTTGAAACATGCGGCTGAAGAAGCCCGCCATGCTTACTATCTGAAAAAACAAATTGGCAAACTGGCCAAGGACACCTGCCCAGACTACTCATACCCTTACCTGCTGGCACCTGTAGAGAGCTATCATTACCTGAACATGCTGGACGTAGAGGCCTGCCGCTACCTGAAGAAAAACATGCACCTGGAAGGAAGGGCACTGAAGCATGGCGCCTACCTGATGGTGACCTACTCGATAGAAGTGCGCGCAGATATGCTCTATGGCATATACCAGGATGCGCTTACACGGCATGGGTCGAAAGTGAATGTGAAGTCGATAATAGCTGAAGAGGAAGGCCACCTCGAAGAAATGCAACGCATGTTGGAGGTCTTTCATCCGGACTGGGAGCGCCTTGCGGCTGATGTATGCGCGATTGAGAACAGACTTTTTGAAGAATGGGTGGCAGCTATTGGCAAGGTATTGAGCAACTAACTAGCCACCTTCCACCCTGTTTATCCCTGCTTTTGCCTGCTGGTCTATAGAGTTTTGAAAATCATGCGCCGGCATGTCTAAGCATTCCCGGTAGCTTTTTATGGCCTGGTCATATTTGCCAGTGCGCTCATAGATGTTGCCCATGTGCAAGGCGGCCCTTGCCGCAAACTGCTCATGCCTGTTCATACCTGTGTTGATGGCATTGCGGTAGCACACTAATGCTTTTGTATTATTTTCTGATTCTTCATGCACCCTGCCCAAACGGAAAAAATATTCGGCTTTGTCGGCAGGTGTGGGGAGTTTGGCAGGGTCAATACTATTGAGTATGTGGTAAGCCTCATTGTTGTACCCGCCCTCAATGAGCAGTCGGGCCTGCAGTATTTTTTTATTTGGCCATTTATTGTCTTCCGCAAATTTTTCAGCCTGTTTATCTGCGTCTATCCTTGTTGTGCCATGCAGCTTTATTTGCGAGCGGCAATATTGCGCCTTTTGCATATTGCCCGTTACATACCAGGCGAAGGCCATTTTTTGCCAGCAGTCTTTTATATACAGGTCGCTCTTGTTTTTGCTGAGGTATTGCTGAAAGTAGGAAACACAGCCGCTATCGGCTTTATAGAGCAATGCCACGCCCATCTGGTAATCAAATACTGGAAATTGATTGTGGTTAGCGTCTCTGAGCGCATGCTGCAATGTTTCCAGGGCTGCGTCGGCCTTTCTGTAATCGAGTGCCAGATTGGCTTTCACATAGGTGTTCAGCAGATTGTTGTCTGTGGTGAACCGGTCGCTGGCGAGAAGGCCCCATACTTCTTTCTGTTCCTGTAACAGATAGAAACGGGTATACAGATAATACAGAACGGTTTCCGTGTGCATGAAATCGTCGGCAGTATGGGTGTTCACAAATGTGGCCAATTTCTCTGTGCCTTTTTTTATGTTTCCCTTCATACCAAAAAGCGATGCCAGCCATTTGTAATTTCCGGGCAGCGAACCAACTACGGCTTCTTCCAGCCCCGCAAAAGTGTTGTTGTACTTGAAGCCGGGGAAAAGGCGCTGGTTTTCTTTTAGTAAACTGAAGGACTTGCGGAAATTGATGGCGGCGCTGTATTGCTCCCCGAATCGGATATTGACAATGGCCCAGCGCAGGTACACTCCCGCTTTGCAGAAACGGTACCATGGCGAATGGGCATCGCCTTTTTCCAGCAAGGCTATATGTTCTTCAAGATGGCTTTCGCGCTGTTCATAATCTTTTTTATCGCAATTGAGCAGCAACATGATGCAGTCTTCATAGTCTGATATATAAACAGCCATGAGGTTATAAGGATTGGCCTTTATTTCATTAATAAGATCGGCCCTTGCCTCCGGTATACGCAGCGACAGGTAATTATGGTATGCTTTGCCACAATTGGCGTTGTAATCATATACGTACTGACTGCCGGGGCAATTGAAGCAGAGTAAAAGCAGGATGAGTGGCGGCCACACCTTCATGGCATAAAGTTAATAGGAATTTATATCTGCGGGGGTGCACGGTTCAGGTTTGCGTGGTCGGTGCAATATTATCGGTAAAAACCAGTTAAAGATTCAAGGTGTATCCGGCCTTTTCGGCTTAGGAAGGATGTTAAAATAAGCCCTGCTAAGTTGGATAGTTATTTGTCCTTTTATGCAAGGCGCAAAATCTGCGAATAGTGACCTATTTAAAGACTTTTGCAACGAAGCAGAAATGGGGAAAGAACAATTCAAATTGGTAGGAGTTATTTTAATATCCTTCCTAAACCCCTATCTTTGACAATTATTAAACTCATAAAGAGTTCCAAATGAAATCGAATAAATATATTTTGTTGAGTGCATTTGTTGCTGTCCTTATTTTAGGCAGTGGTTTATATTCATCATGCAGCAAGGATGTATGTAAGGCAGTGAGCTGCATAAACGGTGGTAGCTGTGGGGGCGGAAGTTGCCTATGCCAGAAAGGTGTGGGTGGGCTGAACTGCGAAATAATATACCGTGACCTGTACAAAAATGTGTACAAAGGCACGGGCACTAATGATACTGGTAAAGCATATATTGACAATACGCTTACTTTTACAGCCGGATTTGACACCAGCTATACCCAGATGCAGCTGATATGGAATAATCATGGGGCCAGTGTTGTGGATATGAGCATAACACTAAACAGTAATACGGCAAGCGGCTCTACATTTACCATATCACCTAGAACGGTTAATTCAAAGGTCTATACCGGGTTTGGAAATGTGAACGGTGTTAATGCATCCGTCACCATTAACGAAATGCAGCCTGACAGCTCCGTACGGGTCATTATGTTGAATAATTTTACTAAGCAATAACCCGGGCTGAGATAATAAACTGGCATGGTTGTTGTGTAAGTGAAGATGTTGAACAATTTCATTAAGCGGTAGAGGGACGTCTAAAAATATGCTGGCATGGTTATTATCTGTTTGCTGTATTTGAAGTTATAACTTACCTTTGAGCAAATATTTCATTACTTACTAAAAAAAACAAATCTATGAAATCAATTAAGTACATCGCGCTGAGCGCATTTTTGACATTAAGCGCTTTTTGCGCAGTATTGTATTCATCATGCACAAAGGACGAGTGTAAAGATGTAACCTGCCAGAACGGAGGTGTTTGTAGCGGTGGTAACTGTACCTGTGTAGTTGGGTATGAAGGCACAAGGTGCGAAACAAAGAGCAGGGATAAGTTTATAGGCACTTATGTAGGAACTGAAGCTTGTACTGTTGGAACCGATGCCTATTCCATAACTATATCGGCTAATTCAGACGCTATAAAACTTACATTGACAAACCTTTATAACAATGGTTCTCCTATTATTACCGCAATTTGTACTATGACTGGTGCAAACACATTTTCGTTTAATGGCACGGCTCTCCCAGCAATAACATTTAGCGGAACAGGTACATTGTCAACAAACACGTTGACAGTTGCTTATACTATAAATGACGGTACAACTAATAACTCCTGTACTTTCACAGGTACTAAATAATTTTCACATTGAATGGTGCCAAAATAAAGAGGGGCTTGCATATGCAAGCCCCTCTTTATTTTGGCATACTCCCGTTCAATTGACAAAGATTGATAAGTTTAATTTGTAAGGTACTACTCAAGGTACAATGAATATTTACACAAATAAAAATGCCCCGGCTTTAGCGCGGGGCATTTTTATTATACGAAATTGTAGAGGTTATTTACCCATTTTTGGTTTACCCTGTCCAACGGTGTTGCTTTCTTTATTACCCTCTGTAGCAGGTTGGGCACCCATTTTTGGTTTGCCCTGCCCTACTGTTGGCGGTGGTGGCGGTGGTGGTGGCGGAGCGGGTGCCGCTGGCGGAGGAGTTGCTTTTTTCTTAGTTCCACCTTTTTTAGCACTTGCTGCTGCAGCTGCTTCTTCAGCGGCCCTTATTGAGTCTGCCATAGCTGTAGCTGTGGCGTTGATAGCAGAATCATTCCTTTTCTTATTTATCTCATCCTGCAATGCTGCGTTTGCGGCTGCAATAGAGTCTATCTGCGCCTGCTGGTTAGCGCTGTCTGTGTTTTCGTTGCTACCGCAGGATGCCAGGATCAATGCGCTGCCCGCCAGTATGAGGAATTGCTTTTTCATTAGTTGTTGTTTTTAGTTGGTGCAAAAATATTGCTATTATTTTATAACGCACAAGTGATTATTTAAATAATCAGCTTTAAAGACAAATTTTTTTAATTTTTACAGGTTTTTTAATCAATAGTGGCTATACACTTAAGCTCAATAGCAATGGCGGTAGGCAATGACTCAATGCCTACGGTTGTTCTGCAGGGCTGGTTATCTTTAAAATATTCGGCATAGACCTTATTGTATATATGAAAATCACGTTTCATATTTACCAGGAAAACGGTCACATCCACAAGCTTATCCCAGCTGCTACCACTTTCTTCGAGTATCACGCGCACATTGTCAAATACACTGCGGCATTGCTCGGCAAAGTCGAATTCGAGGTAGTTGCCATGCTTGTCGGTCTTAAGGCCCGGTATCTCGTCGGTACCTGCTTTCCGTGGCCCTACACCTGAAAGGAACAAAAGGTTCCCCACACGTTTTGCGTGAGGGTACAAGCCAACCGGCTTGGGCGCTTTATCGGTAGAGAATTGTTGGGACATAAATAATAAGTCTGGTTCAAAAATAAAAAATGTCTTTGCGCCTCAGCGTCCTTGCGGTAAAAAATTATTTCATATAGGCATATGCACCCAATTGCACAATTATCCCTATCACATAGCCCAACCATATATCGCCCGGCTCGTGGGCGTTGAGTTTTGTTCTTGCCCAGCCCATGATAAATGCTACTATTGAGGCTATTATCAGAGGTACAATAACTGCATTTGCAGGGCCCATCATCATCAATACCAACATAATGCCAACAAGTCCGCCCGCCACTGAAGTATGCATACTCACCTTTACAAATATATTGGCGAGAAAAACGAGTATAATTCCCCACAAATTACCCAACAAAAGCACCTTCAATGCCAGTGGCGGATTATCGCTGCGGCTGTTGAACACATGGCTGATCCAGAAATAAAAGATCATGGAGGCCATAAGCGGAATAGTGCGCTCACGCGCCGTCTCCATTTTAAAACTGCCGATAAAACCCAGGGGCTTCATAAGCCCGATACTGAAAAGCGGGAAGAACACTGCTGTGATAGCAATGCTGATGAACCAAAGGCCTATTAGTTTTCCGGATGCCCCCGCAAATGCGGCAGGGGCCGTGTAGTATACCGCCAATGCCGTAAACAGCGGAAAAAATACCGGGTGAAAAAGGTAAGATATTATCTCCGCCAGCAGGCGTGTGCCTTTCGGTTGTGTTGTCACGTCAGGTGAAATTGTTTGTGCGTTCAATCGTTTTTAAGTTTAATCCAATACCGGCGACAGCCATTTGGTCATTTCTTCTATGCTCATGCCCTTGCGGTTTGCGTAATCTTCTAACTGGTCTTTTTCTATATGCCCTATACCGAAATAGTGGCTCTCGGGATGGCTGAAATACCAGCCGCATACTGCTGCGCCGGGGTACATAGCCAATGATTCGGTAAGCTGTATGCCCGCGTTCTCAGTGGCATTCAGCAAGTCGAAGAGTTTATACTTCTCTGTGTGATCGGGGCAGGCGGGATAGCCGGGTGCGGGCCTTATGCCCTGGTATTGTTCTTTTACCAGGTCTTCTGCCGAAAGGGTTTCCTCTTTTATATATCCCCAGAATTCTGTGCGCACTCGTTTATGCAATACTTCCGCGAATGCCTCGGCCAGGCGGTCGGCCAGCGCCTGCAGCATTATTTTGTTATAGTCATCATGGTCGGCTACAAATTTTTGCAGGTGTGGCTCAATGCCATGAATACTTACGGCAAACGCACCCATGTAATCGGGTGTATGCTTGCCATTGGCACCATGTACGGCACATGGTTTTATAAAATCAGCCAGCGAGAAACTGGGCTGTCCGGCGGCTTTTTTCACCTGCTGGCGCAGCATTTCCAGTGTGGCAATGGTTTTGCCGTGCTCATCTTTCAGCTTTATGGTATCCGGGAACATCTTGTGCGCCTCCCATAGCCCGATGACACCTTTAGCGGTCAGCCATTTTTCATTAATTACTTTATCTAGCAGTGCGTTTGCGTCGTTGTATAGTTTTGTTGCTTCCGCGCCCACGTGCTCATCTTTCAGTATATCCGGGAACCTGCCTTTCATTTCCCATGCTATGAAGAAGGGCCCCCAGTCTATATAGTTCCTGATCTCATTAAGGTCATAATCGGCAAATACTTTTGTGCCCATCAGTGCCGGTTTAGGCGGCACATAGCCTTCCCAGTCTATTTTCGACGCATTTGCCTGCGCTGCCATGAACGGGATATATTGCTTGGCTGTTTTTTTATTGGCAAATTCATCCCGCAGCTTGCCGTATTCGGCATTAATGTTATCGAGGAATGATGCTTTCTGTTCCTTATTCAGCAATGTACCGGCTACCGTTACGCTACGGCTGGCATCCAGCACATGCACTATACCGCCGTCATACTGTGGGGCAATCTTTACCGCTGTGTGCATACGGCTGGTAGTGGCGCCGCCTATCAGTAGCGGTTGCTTCATGCCGCGGCGTTTCATTTCCTTTGCCACATGCACCATCTCATCCAGCGACGGGGTGATGAGGCCGCTGAGGCCTATTATATCTACATTTTCTTTTTCTGCGGTGTCCAATATTTTATCGGCATGCACCATTACGCCCAGGTCTATCACTTCATAGCCATTGCAGCCTAATACCACGCCCACAATATTTTTGCCTATGTCGTGCACATCTCCTTTCACGGTGGCCATCAGTATTTTGGCAGCGCCCGCAGTTTCCTCATTTACCGTACCTGCTTTAAGGTGTGCCAGGCGGCGCTCTTCTTTTTCAGCCTCTATGAAGGGGAACAGATAAGCCACGCTTTTTTTCATCACCCGTGCGCTTTTCACCACCTGCGGCAGAAACATTTTTCCGCTGCCAAAGAGGTCGCCCACCACGTTCATACCGTCCATCAGCGGGCCTTCTATCACATCCAGCGGTTTCGGGTGTTTCAGGCGCGCTTCTTCCGTGTCGGCATCTATATAGTCGGTTATGCCGTTTACCAGTGCGTGTTTCAGGCGTTCTTCAACAGTCGCGCTGCGCCACACATCATCTTTTTTCTCTTCCTTGCCCTTCGCCTTTACGGTATCTGCAAAAGTTACCAGGCGCTCTGTTGCTTCGGGGTTACGGTTCAGCACCACATCTTCGCACAGTTCGCGCAGTTTAGGTTCTATTTCATCATATACCACCAGCGCACCGGCATTTACGATGCCCATATCCATGCCCGCTTTTATAGCATAGTACAGGAATACGCTGTGCATTGCCTCGCGCACTACGTCATTGCCCCTGAAGGAGAAGGAGATATTGCTCACGCCCCCACTGATTTTTGTGAGCGGCATTTTTTGTTTTATGATACGGGTGGCTTCAATAAAATCCACGCCATAATTATTATGCTCTTCAATACCCGTGGCTATCGCAAAAATGTTCGGGTCAAAAATGATATCTTCCGGATGGAATCCTACCTGCTCTGTAAGTATTTTATATGCCCGCTCACAAATATCCACCCTGCGTTGCAGGGTGTCGGCCTGGCCATGTTCATCAAAGGCCATTACTATCACCGATGCACCATAGCTGCGGCATATCTCTGCCTGCTCTATGAATTTCTCTTCGCCCTCCTTCATGGAGATGGAGTTCACGATACATTTTCCCTGTATGCATTTCAGTCCGGCCTCTATGATCGGGAATTTAGAGGAATCGAGCATGATGGGTATTTTGGCTATGTCCGGTTCAGCCTGCAGCAGGTTCACAAAGGTGGTCATGGCCTGCACGCCGTCGAGCAGGGCATCGTCCATGTTTATGTCCAGTATCTGCGCGCCACTCTCCACTTGCTGGCGGGCTACAGATAATGCTTCTTCGTACTTATTTTCCCTTATCAGGCGTGCGAATTTTTTAGAACCGGTAACATTTGTCCGTTCGCCAACGTTCACAAAGTTTGTTTCCGGGCGCACTACCAGCGGCTCTAATCCGCTAAGTCTTAGAAATGGTCTTATTTCTGGCATCAATAATATTTAGAAAAACGCTGCAAAGGTAGGTGTTTGGGCAATAGGTTAAAGGGTTGATAGGCTAAATAGGTTAATTGCTTAAAATGTATTGAAACATTGCATAATGGGCTATATAACAAAAACGCCCCAAGCGGGGCGTTTATAAAGTTTATGTAATTGGAAATATTAGTTGTAGTTAACAGTTACCGGAACACCAG
>CAYSIG010000054.1:0-30886 GCA_964430995.1 uncultured Flavipsychrobacter sp. | reverse complement strand
GCCTATGTTCTCCCGGATAGGGAAAGCAGCGCTTAAACCCGACCTGACCAATACCATCAAACTTTGCGCTGCCCTTGGCGACCCGCATACTAAATTCAAAAGCGTGCATATTGCCGGCACCAATGGCAAGGGCAGCACCAGCCACGGGCTGGCTGCAGTTTTTCAGCAGGCTGGCTATAAGACCGGATTATACACCTCGCCACATTTGGTCGACTTCAGGGAGCGTATCCGCGTGAATGGCGTACAGATAAGTAAGGAATGGGTGGTGAATTTTGTGGAAAAGAATAAGACCCTTATTGACGAGATACAACCCTCTTTTTTCGAGATAACCGTGGCCATGGCGTTCACCGCGTTTGCTGAGCAGCAGGTGGACATAGCCATAATAGAGACCGGATTGGGCGGCAGGCTAGATAGCACCAACATCATCACTCCCCTGCTCTCCGTCATCACCAATATCAGCTACGACCACAAAGACCTCCTGGGCAATACCCTACAGGAAATAGCCGCTGAGAAGGCGGGCATCATCAAACAGGGAGTGCCTACCGTAATAGGCGAACAGCAGGACGAAACACAAGGCGTATTCTTTGAGCATTCGGTGCACAAGCACAGCACATTGCATTATGCGCAGTCGCTATGGGGCATGGTGCGCACAGGCAGCGATGCCAGATACCAATACTACAAGGTGGTCAACAATGCAAAGAGGGAAATGTATGACCTCCGCACCGACCTACAGGGCAACTACCAGCAGCACAACATAAAGACCATACTTACTGCTGTAGAACTGCTGTCCCACCAGGATTTTAAGATATCCCTCAGTGGTGCATTATCTGCCCTTGCGCATGTAAAGAACCTTACCGGCCTGCGTGGCAGGTGGGAATGGCTGCAGGAAAACCCCGCAATTATATGCGATGTGGCCCACAACCCCGCCGGACTGAAAGAAGTACTCGAACAGTTCAAATCACAAATCACAAATCACAAATCACATATTGTACTGGGCTTTGTAAAAGACAAAGATGTAGATGAGGCACTCGCACTATTCCCAAAGGATGCCACCTACTATTTCTGCAATGCACAGATAGAACGTGCATTACCTGCAGCCGAGCTAAAAGAAAAAGCTGCATGGGCTGGTCTTGGCGGGAGTGCCTATATGACGGTAGCTGAAGCCATAAATGCTGCACAGGCTGCAATGACTGCAGATGACGCATTATTAATTACAGGCAGCTTTTTTATTGTGGGTGATGCGCTGGCAATGTGGAAAGTGGTGAATGCGGAGATATAATAATTCGTAGAGACACGATGCATCGCGTCTCTACATAATACCCCCCTTATGATACGCTCAATAAATAGAATCAGCCTTTTACTCAGCCTGTTTCTAATTGCTAACGGTTGTCATCCTATAGGTAAATGCGACCATTGGGGAATTACGGTGTTCAATAATTCTGATAAAACAATTTACGGGATAAGGGTTTTTCCTAAAACTATGACGGGTTACCGTAATCCAAAGTCGGCAGGTGTTTCAAGCGATTTACATGATTCAGATGCATATAGGATATTATCAAAGGGAAAAAATGATGAAATATTAAGGGAACATGGCTGTTTAAGTGATTATTTAGATCGTGATTCAACCAATAGCATCATAGTGTATTTTTTCGACGATTCTGTATTGAGAACAACTCCATGGGATACTATAGTAGCCCATAACCTCTACATCAAAAAAGACTCTTTTAATTACCAAGAAATTGTAAACAGAAACTGGCGGTTAGAATATCCATAATCTTTACGCCTCTGCGCCTACGCTGTTAAATCATCACACCACAGCAATCACCTATCATAAATCGACAATCACAAATGGTGTACAGGATAATCTTTATATCCAGCGCCAGTGAGCAGTTCTCTATGTACAGAAGGTCATACTTCATGCGCTGTATCATTTCATCCACATTCTCGGCATAGATAAACTGCACCATGCCCCACGAGGTAAGGCCGGGTTTTACTTTCAGCAGGTATTTATAGTGGGCATGTGTATCGCTGATGATGTCTATAAAATGCTGCCGCTCCGGCCTGGGCCCCATTCAAGGCGCAGTACTTAAAATAGAGAAGATAAAATACTGTTTACCCAATAAATGTATACCGCTACTTCCCGGCATGTCACACGTGGATGATGTAACAATTCGGGGAACGCAATGTCCGTGTTTTTGGAAAAAAAGTGTGCCACACCAGATAGGTGTGGCACATTACAAGGATATTGTCATTAGTGGTCGAACCTGTCCAGGTCCATAACCCTGGCCCATGCCGCCGCAAAGTCGTTCACAAATTTGCTTTGAGCATCGTCGCAGGCATATACTTCGGCAATGGCGCGCAACTCAGAGTTCGAGCCAAATATAAGGTCGGCGCGCGTGCCTGTCCATTTCACTTCGCCCGTTTTACGGTTGCGCCCTTCAAATACATCCTGCTTATCGGAAATAGCGCTCCACTTAGTATCAAAATCCAGAAGGTTCACAAAGAAATCGTTGGTCAATGAACCGGGACTCTTGGTAAACACGCCATGCGCCGAGCTATCGTAGTTGGCACCCAACACACGCATACCACCTACCAGCACGGTCATCTCGGGTGCGGTAAGAGTGAGGAGCTGCGCCTTGTCTATCAGCAATTCTTCTGCCACCACACTGCATTTGCCCTGCACATAATTCCGAAAACCATCGGCCATAGGCTCAAGCACGGCAAATGATTCCACATCGGTAGCTTCCTGTGCGGCATCGGCACGCCCCGGCGTGAAGGGGATGGTTATGTTGTGCCCCGCATTCTTAGCCGCCTGCTCTACTGCGGCGCAGCCTGCCAGCACTATGAGATCTGCAACAGACACCATTTTACCGCCTGATTGCTGTGCATTAAAACCGGTACGTATAGTCTCCAGCGCCTGCAGTACTGCTGCCAGTTGCGGCGGGTTGTTCACCGTCCAGTCTTTCTGTGGTGCAAGGCGGATGCGCGCACCATTGGCACCGCCGCGCTTATCGGAACCACGGAAGGTGGATGCAGAAGCCCATGCAGTGGACACAAGCTGCGCTATGGTAAGCCCGGAGCCGAGTATCTTTCCTTTGAGCGCAGCAATATCATTATCGTCTATAAGCGGATGGGCAACAGCCGGTAGTGGATCTTGCCATATCAGATCTTCTGTGGGCACCTCGGGACCCAGGTAGCGGGCACGGGGACCCATATCGCGGTGGGTGAGTTTGAACCATGCGCGGGCAAAGGTATCAGCAAACTGGTCAGGGTTTGCCAAAAAGCGCCTCGATATTACTTCATACTGCGGGTCGAACCTCAGCGCGAGATCGGTAGTGAGCATGAACGGGGCATGGCGCTTAGCAGGGTCGTGGGCATCGGGCACCAGGCCTTCGCCCGCGCCATTCTTCGGCCTCCATTGCTGTGCGCCTGCGGGGCTGCGGCTGAGTTCCCACTCATAGCCAAAAAGGTTCTCAAAGAAATTGTTGCTCCATTTGGTGGGCGTGGTAGTCCAGGCACCTTCCAGGCCGCTGGTAATGGTGTTGGGCCCGCTGCCTGTTCCAAAAGTATTATTCCAGCCAAGCCCCTGCTCCTCTATACCCGCAGCAGCAGGTTCTTTACCTACATACTGGCCGGGATTGGCCGCGCCGTGGGTCTTGCCGAAGGAGTGCCCGCCAGCTATCAGTGCCACGGTCTCTTCATCGTTCATGGCCATGCGACCAAAGGTCTCGCGTATGTCGCGGGCGGCTGCCAGCGGATCAGGGTTACCGTTGGGACCCTCGGGATTCACATAGATAAGCCCCATCTGAACGGCTGCCAACGGGTTCTCCAGCTCACGGTCGCCGCTGTAGCGTTTATCGCCCAGCCACTCCGATTCCGAACCCCAATACACATCTTCTTCCGGCTCCCATACATCTTCACGTCCGCCACCGAAACCAAATGTTTTGAACCCCATTGATTCAAGCGCGCAGTTGCCGGCGAGTATCATGAGATCGGCCCATGATATTTTCTTTCCGTATTTCTTTTTCACTGGCCATAACAGCAGGCGTGCTTTATCCAGGTTGGCGTTATCCGGCCAGCTGTTAAGCGGCGCAAACCGCTGCGTGCCGGAGCCCGCCCCTCCCCTGCCATCGTGGATACGGTAGGTACCGGCGCTGTGCCATGCCATGCGGATAAAGAAAGGCCCGTAGTGGCCATAGTCGGCAGGCCACCAGTCCTGCGATGTAGTCATGAGGTCGAAAATGTCTTTTTTGATTGCGGCAAGATCAAGGCTATTGAACTCTTTGGCGTAATCGAATGCCTGGCCCATGGGATCAGAGAGTGATGAATTCTGACGGAGGATGTTCAGCTTCAGCTGATTTGGCCACCAGTCGCGGTTATGTGTGCCGCTGCCCGCACTTTGCTTTTGCGGCCCGTGAAACGGGCATTTTGACGCGCTGTTTTCCATTTTGTATGTGTTTTAGTATATGCTTAATAAAGTTACCCAAATGCAAGACAAGCAATTATGATACAAATCATGCGCTGCCTGCTCATTGTAAAAGTGGTTATTCCGTGCATATAAGTCAAACTGATATTTTAGATGACAGCATAGAGAACATTGATAGGCATAACCGCAACAGTACTTGAAACCTATGTGAAAAAATAACGCGTTCATATCATCGAAGTATATGTTACAGCGATTGACCTGCAATTACCGATGCGGGACAAAACCGCGATAAAAGGCTATTACTTAAATAGTAGGTTAAAACACAGTCTGAATACATGCTATTTCGTGCTGCCAATCTTTTACGTTTCATACCCGACCACATTTTTTATATAAACGATGCCCAACGCCCTATATCTGCTCACTGCTGGACTAATCGGCAAACGCATTACTAACAGGGTATCGTAATCTTTGGTATTTTGGGGTAAAATCACCGGTGATTTGAAGTATTTTCTGCTGTTCCTGCTTGGACTGGTGCCATTGTGTACAAGGGCACAAAATCCTTACTATATTAACATTTCCATCTCGGACGGATTACCCTCCGACAATGTGTATTCGGTATTCCAGGATGAAAGCGGCTGTATATGGTTTACTACCGATGTAGGCATTGTAAAGTATGACAGCAGATCATTTAAACTGTACAATACCGACAACGGACTAAGTGACAATGAGGTCTTCAGGCTGAGCAGGGACAGCAAGGGCAGGACATGGATGCATACGCTGAACGGGAAACCTTGTTTTATCTATAAAGACAAGATATACAATGAACATAACTCAGCCTTGCTGAAGCAGATAAAAGGTGCTGGCCTGGTAGTTGATTTTTACGAGGACGCAGAGAAAAACGTATATCTGAGTTTCCGTAGCGGAGAGATATTCATCATACACCCATCTGACAGCATTGAAGAGAGGAACAACAGATCGCCCCACTGGGGGGCATGGAAAGATGATGCTTTGTACGTGGTTAATACCGGCATTATATCGCGCATGGTAAATGCCGCGCAAGTACAGGCAACAGATGTAGTTGACAGCATGATGCAAAATTCCCAATACAGGTTATGTCACCTGGGCGGCGAACACTACTTCTCCGCCGGAAACGGATTGTATATCATAAAACAGAACAAATTTGAGTTATACCTGCAGGTAAGCAATGCAACAGAAATAACCAATGTTTGCAAAATTGACAATTACCTGTGGGTAGCAACAAGAAGCGGTCTTTACCAGTACCGGGGCAAGGAACAGGTGAACCACTTTTTTAAAGATGACGCGGTGTCTGATGTGTTCCGGGACAAGGAAGGCAACTTCTGGGTGACGACGCTGAACAGGGGCGTACTGTGGGTGCCATCAATGAATGTGCTGAGAATGCTCGACAATAAAAAGATCCACCGATTGGGCCTGAATGGCGAAGACCTGTGGCTGGGGGGAACTGAAAGTAACTATTATTTAAAGAGCAAAGGAACACTTACCAGCTACCACCTGCCGGCAGACTGGGCCGACAATAAAATGACCTGCTTCCGGTTTTACGGTGACAAAACGTATGCAGGCGCTAAAACAGGACTGGTAATAATGGGTGCTGGTACTACAGAATATTTCAAAGTGAGCGTAAATGACCTGCTGCAGAACAATGGCAGTATATACATAGCCACAACTTATACCGCCAGGATAGATGTGAACAAGATTGCAGCCAGTATTGTTCACACGCCTATGGCGAACAGGATCCTCCATAAACGCACCAATGTGCTGGGGGCGGATATCCATGGCAATATCTGGATAGGAACAAATTTCGGACTGTATGTATATGCCAATGAACCACGTGGCTATGTTATGTATAATATGGGCGAGCGATTTGATGAACTTGCCGTATCTATTGAGGACCTGCATGTTGACACGGCGCAAAATCGGATACTTGTAGGCACTGCATCCCAGGGGCTGGTGGTGCTGAGCGACAATAAAGTAATCAGGGTCATCAAAACAAAAAACGGGCTGAATAATAATACGGTTACTGCGATCAGAAAAACAGGCAACAACACATACCTTGCGGGTACCAACAATGGCCTGAATAAAATAACCTTGTCGGCCGGCGGGGATAAGGTTGAAAATTACAATTTCCAGGTGGGCGTGGGCAACAAACGGATAAACGACATAGAATTCAGTAATGATACAGTGTACCTTGCCACAGACAACGGGGTGCTATACTTCGACCTGCAAACGACAGGCCCGCTGAATGTTTACCCCGCATGTAACATTACCGCAGTATCAACAGCCAATGGCCTGTTCATAGGCGGACCAATAAGGTATACAGACAATGACATCAGCATATCCTTCAATGGCATCTCCTTCAAAGACAAAGGAAATGTGAGGTATTATTACCGTTTTGCGGGAAGGGACAGAACATGGAATATAACTAGCGAATCGCAGGTCAATTATAAGGACCTGGCACCGGGTGAGTATACGTTTGAACTGTTTTGCAAAAATGGCCTGGGCAACAACAGCAATGTTAGGTCAGTGTCTTTTGTGATCGCCCCTCCATTCTGGCAAAGGCCTTGGTTCCGGCTGATGTGTATAGCAGCGTTTGCCGGTATAGCATACAGCTATATGCGCTACAGGCTGAAAGTACAACACGCAAAAAACGAAGCAGAGAAAAAAAGGATGCAGGTCGAAAAAGACAGGGTGCAACTGGAAAAGCAAATGCTGGAAATGGAGCAAAAGGCACTGCGGATGCAGATGAACCCACATTTTATTTTCAATGCCCTGAATACAATAAAAGGCTACTACTCAGAGGGCGATGATGTGAAGGCCGGCAGCTATATATCCAAATTCTCAAAACTGCTGCGGATGCTGCTGAACACCGAAGGACAGAACACAACACTGGACAATGAAATAGAAATGCTTCGCCTGTATGTGGAACTGACCCGCATACGCTACCACGAAAAATTCGACTACATAATCAATGTAGACCCTAAACTGATGCCCGCAGACATCCTGATACCCAGCCTGCTGCTGCAGCCAATAGTAGAGAACGCGATAATACACGGCCTCGCGGCTAAGACAGAGCAAGGAACGCTGTTCATATCCTTTGAAAAGGATATGAACAATATGGTATGCCTCGTGGAAGACAACGGCATAGGCCGCGCTCATGCCGCTACACTGGGCAGCAGAAGCCTTCACAATTCAAAAGCAATTTCTATTGTACAGGACAGGCTAAGGCTGTTTGACGAACATACCTCCTTTGAAATAATTGACCTCGAAGAGAATGGAATATCGCGTGGCACGAAAGTGATTATTAAATTACCGGTAAAATATATTGAATTTTGAAAACACTGATCATTGACGATGAGCGACAAGCCATATCCGCACTGAAGGCGGATATAAAATTCCATTGCAGCGACCTTGAGATTGTAGGGGAAGCCTGTTCAGTGAAAGATGCCATTGTCAAAATAAAGACGCTGAACCCCGACCTCATATTCCTTGATATCCAGCTGACAGATGGTACCGGATTTGACATACTTGACGCTATTGACAAACGCAGACTCAAAGTGATCTTTACCACGGCGTATAGCCAGTTCGCGATAAAAGCGATCAAATTCAGCGCACTTGACTATCTGCTGAAACCCATAGACGCCGAAGAACTCATAGAAGCTGTGAAGCGCGCAAAAGAATATACCGTGCCCCTACAGGCACCCGAACAGTATGATATTCTGAAACAGCAGGTAGACCTGATACAGGCCGGCGAAAAAAAGATAGTACTGAAAGACAGCAAGTCGATCTACTTTATAAAGGTGGCCGATATAATGAGATGTGAAGCAAACGGGTCTTATACAGACGTATATTCTGTAGGGACCCCTAAAATAATCGTTAGCAAACCCCTGAAGGAACTGGAAACCATGCTGGAGTCTTATGGCTTTATACGCATCCATCACTCCCACCTCGTAAACCTCCACCAGGTAAAGCGGGTGGACAAAGCCGATGGCGGCACGCTGCACCTTAACGATGGCTCATCACTGCCTATATCTCAAAGAAAATGGGAGCAGGTGATGCAGTTACTGTCAGGCGAATGAGGCCCACCCTACCCGCCGCTTGTTTCACAAAAACATATATCCGGCAAATCAACATCATTTATGTATTAATCCCAATCACTTATCAATCCGGCAGGATATCGGCCGGGCAGGCGGCTACATTTGTATCATAAATCACTTCTAAAAACTGATATTATGAGAAAAACATTACTTTCATTTCTGGCTGCCTTGGGTGTACTAAGCAACGCACATGGCCAGTGTGGCACCCCGACAGGCTTAACCACGAGTTATGCAAACAATGTAACCACCTTTTCATGGACACCGGTAAGTGGTGCCACAAGCTATGAATTCGAACTAAAACAAGCATGGGACGGATGGTCTGAATATTACGCTGTAGCCCCTACGCACACGTATACACTTGCAGGCATAATGCAAAGCATTTCCATTGACTGGAGGGTGAAGGCAATATGCCCGAGTGGCACAAGCGCCTATGGCACGCATTCAACCTACGACGTACCATGCCCACAACCAACAAGCCTAAATGCCTCCAGCATCAGCATGACCGGAGCAACGCTGAACTGGACCGCAGCACCGGGTTATAATACTACCGTATCAGACTTTGCCACAGCATACAGAAAATCCGGAACTTCAACCTGGGCATATCTCAGTAACACTTCCGGAACTTCAAAAACCCTTACAAGCCTTTCACCAAATACCACTTACGAATGGCGCGTGATCCAGACCTGCCCGTATTTCAACAGCTCAGCAGTTACATCCACATTCACTACACTTGCCTGCAACAGCGCCGGCACAAATAGTACAGAATGGATATCGAAGTTCAAAATTGGCAGTATCAACCGCAGCAGCGGTGCAGAAAGTGGAGGATATGCTAACATCAATTCTACAGTCAATCTGGCAAAAGGATCTACTAACAGTGCGCAAATTCGCGCAGGATACAGCGGTGGATTCTCGGACAAAACATTCAAAGTGTACATAGACTATAACAATAACACCATTTATGAAGAAACTGAACTTGCTTATGGCCCGTCAACTATTACCAGTGGCAGTTCTGTCAGCTTTTACATGAGCATCCCGGGCACAGCACCAACAGGCACACGCGGAATGAGGGTGATCATGGCACGCAGCGGCACCACCATTAACGGCTGCCTGACAGGGTTCAACGGAGAAACAGAAGATTACAAAGTGAACATTACTGGCAGCGGCAGCAAAGGTGTTGAAATGGAAACAGAAATACCTGAGATTGAAAAAATCAATGTTTACCCTAACCCTGTAGCTGATAACTTGAATATTCAACTTCCCGAAAACGTATCCGTGATCAATGTATACGATATAATGGGCAAAAAGATACATCAGCAACAGGCCGAAAACGGCATTATGCAAATAGACGTGGCCAAATGGCCTGCCACACAATACATTGTGGAAGCCGTATACTCAGATGGCCATAAAGATGTTGTACGTTTTGTAAAACAATAATATTGCGGGCCTATCATTCTGGAAATCCTGCAAAAGGGCTTCAACATCCGTTGAGGCCCTTTTTTTATCTGGCACCCTTTCCCCGCCAGCTACCGTGTTTTGGTGTTGAAACAAGGGCAAACCACATCTGCGGCAATGTTACTGCCACTCAGAAAGTGCCCCCACTACCGCTCAAACCTTGATGCCTGCTTAATCGCTTTATTTCTTTGTAAGCGCAAATGCCAGCACCTCACCCACTTCGGTTACATAGTGGAAACTGAGGCCCTTAATGTATTCCTTGTTTATCTCTTCAATGTCTTTCTCATTCTGCTTAGACATCAGTATCTCTTTTATACCGGCGCGCTTGGCAGCGAGTATTTTCTCTTTAATGCCGCCTACAGGCAGCACCTGGCCACGCAGGGTGATCTCGCCCGTCATAGCTATGTATGGCTTCACCTTGCGGCCGGTGAAAGCCGACGCTAACGAAGTAAGCATGGTAATACCTGCGCTGGGGCCATCTTTAGGCACAGCCCCTTCCGGCACATGTACATGCACATTTGTTTCATCAAATTTATCATCGGGGATGTTGTATGCATCCGCGTGTGCCCTGAGATAAGACAGCGCGGTAGTGGCGCTTTCTTTCATTACATTGCCCAGGTTTCCGGTAAGTGTTATGGTACCCTTCCCTTTAGACAGAGATGTTTCTATAAATAGTATATCGCCACCAACGGCGGTCCACGCGAGGCCTACCACCACCCCGGGAGGATGGCCTTTTGTATATATATCATTCATGAAGCGGGGCTTGCCCAATGCCTGCTCCACCTGATCAAGGGTCACTTGCGGCGATACCTTTTCTTCCATGGCCACATGCTTTGCCACAGAGCGCATCATGGCCGCCAGCAGGCGGTCCAGCTCGCGCACCCCACTCTCCCTTGTATATTCCTGTATTATTTTCAATATCAGCTTATCCGGAAATTTAAGCGGCACTTTCATGAGCCCGTGCATTTCCTTTTGCTTGGGCACCAGGTGACGTTTGGCGATCTCTATCTTTTCCTCGGGCGAATAGCCGGAAAGCTGTATGATCTCCAGCCTGTCGCGCAGGGCAGGTTGTATATCGCTCAGGCTATTGGCTGTGGCTATGAACAGCACCTTGGACAGGTCGTACTCAAGCTCCAGGTAGTTGTCATAAAAAGAGTTGTTCTGCTCGGGGTCCAGTATCTCCAGCAGCGCCGAACTTGGGTCGCCCCTGAAGTCTTTGCCTATCTTATCGATCTCATCGAGGATAAAAACAGGGTTGGAAGATTTTATTTTTCTCAGCGACTGTATGATACGGCCGGGCATGGCGCCTATGTAGGTCTTACGGTGGCCGCGCAGCTCGCTTTCATCGTGAAGGCCGCCAAGGCTCAGGCGCACATACTTTCGGTGTATGGCGTTGGCTATGCTGCGCCCGAGTGATGTTTTACCTATTCCCGGAGGGCCCACAAAGCAAAGTATGGGCGACTTCATATCCCCCTTCAGCTTCAGCACGGCCAGATATTCGAGTATGCGGTCTTTTATCTTCTCCATGCCATAGTGGTCGTCATCAAGCACCTGCTGCGCCTTTTTAAGGTCGTAGCTGTCTTCGGTGAAGGTGCTCCACGGCAGGTCGAGCATAAGGTCGAGGTGGTTATATATCACCGAGTAATCGGGCGTACTGGGGTGCATACGCTCCAGCTTCTCTATATTCTTCTTGAACAGTTCTTTGGCCGCATCCGTCCATACCATTTCTTCTGCCCTTTTCTGCAGATCTTTTATCTCGCGCTCGTTCGGGTCACCCCCCAGTTCTTCGCGAATGGACTTGAGTTGCTGCTGCAAAAAGTATTCACGCTGCTGGCGGTCAATATCAGCACGGGTTTTATTGGTAATCTCGTTCTTCAGTTCCACCAGCTGCAGCTCCGATTGCAGCAACTGCAGCAGCTTCTCTGCTCGGGCGGTAATGTTGTTTTCCTCCAGCATTGCCTGTTTGTCTTGCAGTTTGGCGGCTATATTAGATGCCACGAAGTGCATCAGGAAGGACTGCTGCTCAATATTGCGCAGCACAATGCTGGCCTCATTTGGCATATTGGGCGATTGCTGGGCAATACGCTCGGAATAATCTTTTATAGACGAAATAAGCGCATCGAAAGAGGCATCCTTCTGAGGGTACACATCTTCCAGGTAGGTTACTTTTGCTCTATAAAACGGGTCCTGTTGTGTAAACTCATCTATACGGAACCTCATGCGCCCCATGATGAAGATCGTGATGTTGCCGTCGGGCATTTTTATTTGTTTCACCACCTTTGCCAATGTGCCCACCTGGTATATATCTTCAGGGCGGGGTGATTCGTGCGAGCTATCCCTCTGCGCCACAACCCCTATCCATTTGTCTGAACTCTGGGCATCGGCAATGGCTTTCACTGACTTTTCGCGGGCCACGGTTATCGGCAGCACCACGTTAGGAAAAAGTACGGTATTCTTCAGGGCAATTACAGGAAGCTCGGCAGGCAGGGAACCCCGCTCCTGCTCATCCATTTCATCTTCACCAAGGGGCACAATGGGCATAAATTCCATTTCCTGCTCGTTGTGATTCATAAACATATCTAACATTGATCTCATTTCAGACATTCTGGCAAAGTTACTTCCTAATTATTTATCAAAAGGAGGGTAAAGATAAGTGGCAATACTTATGCCAAAGCCCATAATCTGTAATTTTTACAGTATTTCCATTTAATTACAGGCAGAAAAGGTCAAAAAATGTATATTTTTATATCTTTACAAAAAAACACGCATGAGCAATAGAATATTCTTATCCACTTTGTTGGCAACCAGCTTATTCACCACTTCATTATTTGCGCAGGAAACAAACACTACAGGATTAAGCACCAAACATCTGGTAAGGCACCAGGACATACGCAAATTCTATGTGGCTGGCGGCCTTGACGGAGCTATTTTCTCTACGGCCACCATACATCACGACGGTGCGTATAACCCCGGCACGGGCACTAACAACCCAAATGTAAATACGATGGGCATCACTCGCTTCACGTATTTCGTTAACGGCGGGTTTACATTCAATTTTAATTTCAGCCCGAGTGTGGGATTGTTTACTGGCGTAGACATAAAGAACATAGGCTATATAGAGCAGGACAATGGCTTTACCACCAAGCGCCGCACATACAACGTAGGCGCACCACTTGGCCTGAAAATAGGCAGCATGCGCGATAAAGGCAGCTACTTCTTCTTTGGCGGCGGCATGGATGTGGCTATCAACTTCCAGGAAAAATATTTCAAGGAGCGCAACAACAAAACACGCATTAACGAATGGTTGAGCGACCGCACACCACGCACCATGCCCTATGTTTTTGCAGGTATTTCTTTCAATAACAAAGTGACGGTGAAAGGCCAGTACTATGTAAACAACTTCATGAATGTGGACTACAAAGATCAGAATGGTGTGACTATCTATTCAGGCACAGATGTTCACCTCATCATGCTGAGCGTAGGCTTTAACATGAATGTGCACGTGGGCACAAAACATAACAGCAAGAGTACCTGCCGCCACCACAAGTGTGGTGGCAACGGTTGCTGCGAACGCCATCATAATATGTAGTAAACAGCATACGCGGTGCAGAAAAAGACGATGGACGAACTTGGGCGAAAGTCGCCGGAGGAAATAAAAAGATCAGAAAAACATCCCATAATTGTAATACTGGACGAAGTGCGGAGCATGCATAATGTAGGCTCCGCATTTCGCACTTGTGACGCCTTTGCAGTTGAGGCACTGTACTTATGCGGCTATACCCCCACGCCACCCCATCGCGACATTCATAAAACGGCGCTTGGGGCAACAGACACTGTAAAATGGGCACACTTTGGCTCAACAGCGGACGCCGTAAAAGCGGCAAAAAAAGATGGATATGTCATATATGCAGTGGAGCAGGCGCACAATAGCATCTTGCTACAGGAAATGGGCCGCGGACAAGGGAAAACAGCGCTCATTTTCGGCAATGAGGTAACAGGGGTAAATGATGAAGTACTGAAAATGGCAGACGGGTGCATAGAGATACCGCAATGGGGTGCCAAACATTCGCTGAATATTGCAGTAAGTATGGGAGTGGTATTATGGGAAATGGTACGGCAAACCCCATCCCCTTAACTGCCCGGGGTCAATGGCATACTTATTTTCACAATTGTCCATTGCGTGTTGTCGCTTTCTTTCTGCTCCCCGATATCGAATAGTATTTCCTTCTTCAGGATAATACTCAACTGACTGATGCGTTTACGTATATTCTCCAGGCCATAAGACTCATGCGACGCGCTTTTGCCCTCTCCCGCAGCCAGTATGCCAATCCCGTTATCCCTCACCTCAACAGACAAAATGCTATTCCTTTCATAAATACTAATGATGACCTTGCCATCTCCCGACGACAGCGGAAGGATGCCGTGCTTAATAGAATTTTCGACAAGCGGCTGCACCAGCAATGGGGGCACCATTATCTCAGACAGGTCGAGCCCGTCTTCTATATTTATTGTGTAATTCAGATGTTCTTTGAACCTGAGTTTTTCCAACGCAAGGTAGTTTGCGACAAGGTCGATCTCTTTTTGTAAAGGGATAAGCTCTTTTGAAACATTGTGCATGTTCTGCCTGATAAGATCGGCAAATATCCTGATGTATTCATTGGCAGCCAGTTTATCATTTCTGTTTACCAGGCCCTGAACATTATTCAGGGTATTGAATATAAAATGTGGGTTCATCAGTGCGTTCAACGCCTTATACTCTGACTTCATGAACTTGATCTCTGTTTCATGTTCTTTTTCTTTTTTATGCAGCGCGTATAGCAGACGGTACCTGACCATGGCGCCAATAATAGCAGCCAGCCCAATGCATATGAACGTAACAAACCACCAGGAAAGCCAGAATGGCCGTAGTACATGTAAAGT
This sequence comes from uncultured Flavipsychrobacter sp., assembly GCA_964430995.1. GTDB lineage: Bacteria > Bacteroidota > Bacteroidia > Chitinophagales > Chitinophagaceae > Nemorincola. Next base: position 15,958 of record CAYSIG010000054.1, on the reverse strand, counting down.
AAATATAACAGGCTGACAATAGCCGCTGGACAACGTCTTTGCCCTCAATTTAATTACATAGTCCCCCGGAGTAATATTCAGAAGATTTATCTCATTTCCTTTCACATCCCTCCAGTTGTCTGTTCCGTCTTTGGATATCGAATACTGGCTCAAGACCGCCCTGCCGCCAAAAGACAATGAAGAGAATGATATTGCAGCGCTGCCCGACTCATTGAAGGGGAGCTGTAGGCGTCCGGAAACAGGATATACCTTACTGCCGGTGCGCAGAAAGGTAAAGAATACCTCGGGCGGACCGGGCCCCTGCAAAAGGTCCTGCTTGCCGATGACGGTCACTGATCCATTCTTGAAAAAGTAGCACGACTTATCATCCATACAAATAGCTTCGGGGTGCAACGGAACAAACGGATCTTCAACCAATGTTGTTGTGAACTGAAGATTGTCCTTGCCTTCATCAACAGTGAGCAACCGGTACTCTTCATTGGTGCTTATCAGCATGTGGCACGCATCAATTTTATAAAACTTGTCCCATATGCAGTTTCCCGTTGCCAGTGTGTCAATCGTGGCACTGCCCGAATTAACATTTTTACAGACCAGCAAACTATTGTTATGCGTGTATCCGACAAGATACTTTCCAAAAAAAGTAAACGACTTAAAAGTAACCCCTTTAAACTGTGATTGGGGCACACCATTGTCCTCATCGCCCGTGACCCTGAAAACATTTTTCAATGTAGAGTACCATACACTGCTATCGGGCGCGCCGGCCATACAAAATATTCGCTCGCCCGCAATACGGTTACCTATGGAATGCCTGACAGCATTAGCGCCCCCAATATCTTTCAATGAAACCCTTAGAAGGTTAGCTGGCAACCGAAAATAGGCATAGTTACCAGACACCAGTATTTCTTTCACCCCGCCATGACTCTCTCTGTAGGTAACCTTCTTTACGGTAAAAAGGTCATCTATTACCGTCATTCGTGTGTGGCAGAAGTTGTAATACTTATGGTCTGCACCCACAAAGTACCCTATGTCTGTTGAGGACTCCTTACTGCCGTCATTATTATCACCCTGGCTGAACAAACAATCCGCACCATTTCCCTTCAGGCCAAAAAGATCATTATTCACCGTAATAAAAAAAAGACGTCCGTTACAGGTGAATGAGTATTTTACCTTATCCTTATAGATGCCCCCGTAGTATCCTGTATTTGCATAGTTCTTTTTAAAAACAAAGACACCATTACCTAACGTGCTCACCCAGTAATTTCCCTGCCTGTCCTGCGTTACTGCCGACACGTTTTCTCCCTTTAATATGTGCACGCTATCGTTAATGTGCAAACCTCTTGTAGTGGCATAAAAAACATCATTCCCGCTCACATACAATTCCTGTAGAAAAAAATGCCTGAGAAACCCGTTATTACAAGTCTTTACCGGTTTAAGGTCCATAGTAAAAAAGCCGCGATCATTATACAGGTAGTCCTGGTTCTGGCATGATGCAAAATAACCCTGATGAAAAAACTGGCTGTCAATACTTTCCACGCTCAGCACATTGTACAAACTATCTATAAATACCAGTTTGTTTGTACAGATTAGTTTGTATTTATTATCAGTAATTTTCCTTGTAAAGCAAACCGAGTTGACGATGCCGGTATCCTTCACCTTCCGCAGGTCCAGCACCTTGCAGGCATCCTTTCCTGCAACAACTACTTCCAGGGGGTTGTTGTAGCAGATGATCACACTGCTGTCAGCCTCGTTCGATACGTGCCGGATATGCGGCTCCTTATTGTCGATCCTGAGAAATGGCGTATTGGCCGCCGTATGAAATATACCATCCTTATAATAGCATAAGTCTCCGTTGAATGTACCTAACCAGATACGCCCGTAATAATCTTCCTGCACAAAAAATATCTCGTTATCAGGCAGGCCATTGAATGTCGAATAGTTCTCAAATTTCAATCCATTATACCTCGCCACGCCTTTATCTGTTGCTATCCACAGATAACCTTTAGAATCCCGGTAAACGCAATAAACTACATTGCCAGGCAAGCCATCTTCAACTGTATAATGCAGCATAGGATAATCCTGCCCCTGTGCATGTATTAAAGAAAGCAACAGGAATATTACCGAAAATAAAAAGGGCGGCACCCTATTCATTATAGTTGTGATTGTCTTTTAAAAACTCTATTAAAGGTGCGTAGCGCCTGCGGCTTACCGGCAATATAATATCCTCGTTGATGACTACATGGCTATGCTCATCTTTCAATATATTATTCACATGCAAGCAATTTATTATATATGATTTATGTATCCTGAAAAACATATCAGCGGGCAGCAGTTCCTCATAATCGGTAAGCGAACCGCACATAATAATCTCTTTTACATGCCTGGCCTTAACAAAAACAACCTTAAAATAGCTGCCCTGAGCTTCAATAAAGAAAATATCTTTAAAGTCTACCACTTCAATAACACTATTATCCTTCAGCGTTATTTTATGGCCCTTCACCTTGCTGCCAATGTGGTGCGCAAGCTCATCAAAAGGCATGTGCCCGTTCTTCCCTATGGCGGCATTCCTGATTTGGATTTTTTCCTTTAGTTTTTTTATCGCTTCGGTCAGTTCTGGTATACTAATAGGTTTCAGGATATAATCGACCGCATTGAGCTTGAACGCCCGTATTGCGTAGTCATCATAAGCAGTAACAAAAATAACCTCGAAACTGACAGGCGACAACCGCTCTAAAAAACGAAAGGCATTTTCTTTGGGCATCTCAATATCAAGCAGTACGGCATCGGGAGAGTACTTCTCAATGAGCCTTTCGGCATCTGTTGTATTCAGCGCTGTGCCTACAATATTTACCCGCTCTTCAACATAATCTGACAAGATGTTCTTCAGGTTGATACATGCCTCCTCCTCATCGTCTACGATAAGCACACTGATAGGTTTCAGGGTATGCGGCATAGGAGTTCATTTTGCGATGCAACACTGCACCGCTAATAAAGATAATACCTTTTTACAAAATAGTAATTGATGGCCGGACTGTTATTATTTGCAGAAATAGTCAACAGTTTTTTTCAACCCTTCTATGAATACATACGTAGGTTGATAGCCCAGCAACTGCTGTGCTTTCGAAATATCGGCAAGGGAATTCCTGATGTCGCCAGACCGGGCTTCCCTATGCACCGGAGGATGGTCTTTGCCTAACAGCCGCTCTATCTCTTGATAAAGAAAGTTAACAGAGAAGTTATCACCTACAGCAACATTATACGCCTGGCCAAATGCCTCTTCACGCACGGCCAGCATCCCCCTGATATTTGCCTGTACTGCGTTGTCCACGTACGTAAAATCCCTTGTCTGTTCCCCATCGCCGTTGATGTAGACAGGCGTTCCTTTCATTATTCCTTTTACGAACAAAGGTATCACTGCAGCATAGGGGCCATCAGGGTCTTGCCTGGGGCCAAACACATTGAAGTACCTGAGGCCGATCACCTTCATGCCATACAACTTATGAAAAACCGAAGCATACAGTTCATTCGTCATCTTGGTGACTGCGTATGGCGACAACAAATTTCCCGTCAGTCCCTCTCTCTTCGGCAGGTTAGGCTCATCGCCATATACTGATGAAGAAGACGCATACACAAACGTTTTCACACCCGCATCTTTGGCGGCAGTAATTACATTCACAAACCCGCTCACATTCACTTCATTGGATGTAACCGGATCTTTTACCGACCGCGGCACTGACCCAAGGGCCGCCTGGTGTGTTACATGGTCTATACCGGCACATGCCTCACGGCAGGTAGCAGCATCTCTTATATCGCCATTGATAAACTCATACTGCGGGTATAACCGGAACATTTCTGCATTCGCAGCAAAACCCGTGGCCAGGTTATCCAGCACGCGCACTTTTCCTGCGCCGTTGGTGAGCAGGTACTCCACGATATGCGAGCCAATAAAACCCGCGCCCCCTGTTACCAGAAAACTTTTACCTGAAATATCCTGAGTATGGAAAATAGCCATCGGCAAACGATTGTACAAAACAATAATAAAGAAAAAAAGACCGTGCGCTTTATTGCACGGTCTTTATTCCATCAGCCCGGAATATCAGGCTTTCTTTTCGGTTTTTGGGGTTGCTTTCTTAGTAGCACGTGCCAGACGTGATTTACCAAAGCTACCTGACGAAATCTTTCCGCGCTTAGTGCGTTTGTCACCTCTTCCCATAGTTTTTATTTGTTTAGGGTACAAAAATAAAAAAAAGCAAGGAACTTTCGCCCCTTGCCCCTGTTTCTTTTGCGGAAAGATTACTTCTTACCAGAGATTTTAGTCGCAAACTCTTTACCTGCCTTAAACTTAGGCACTTTGCGCGCTTTGATTTTGATAACCGCGCCTGTTTGTGGGTTGCGGCCATTGCGTGCAGCACGCTCAGAAACTGAGAATGTACCAAAGCCTACCAGTGTAACGCGATCGCCTTTTTTCAGCGTTGCTACAACGGCATTTGTAAATGAATCCAATGCATCGTTAGCCTGTACTTTGGTTACGCCTGCATCTTTTGCGATTTTGTCAATCAATTCTGCCTTGTTCATACTTTTTGTTTTTTACTGTTAAAGATATTTTTGAGGATAGAACAAATATACTCACCTTTAGCACACTTCCAAATACTCAGAAAAATTATTTTTTCCCTTAAAACCCTTGCCTGAAGCAGGTTTCCACATGTTATTAACATTTTAGCAAAAAAAACTAAAAATACCACCCTGCCGAAAGCGGCTACCTGTGCGGTTATTAGGAGATTGGCAAGATATTTGCTATATAGGCCACGGGCTAAAAACCCTGTGATATCGCGGTTTTCAGATAATTTCCATCACCGTACGGAACGCGACGAATTTTCCGCCAAACCTGCTATTGCCCTGCTCACGCATCTTCTCCGCATGTGTGGCGATGTACGTATCGTATTCGTTGATACTTTTACAGAAGTACTGGGCCGCGTAGGTTTGCCCGTCGGTCTCATCCTGGTCAAGCAGGCGGCACAGCCTGCAATCCGTGAACAGGCCTGTCTTCAGCAGGTCGTCCATGTGCTCTGTTTTCATCCATTGCACCCACGCCGGCGCCACTTCATTATCTACCTTTATTGTTACATTGTATATTATCATGCGCAGATTTTTACAGCCTAATCATTAAACTACCCTATCGCCCATTTACCCTATTACCCATTTACCCTATTACCCATTTACCCTATTACCCAAACCGCCTACCATTTCTTTTCAATGCTTTCTAAAATAGCCGCATAACTCACATATCGCTCTTCAGGCAGTTTCTTGTCTGCCACGGCCTGCTTCACCGCACAGCCCGGCTCGTTTATATGCAGGCAGTTGTTAAATTTACACTCGTTCAGGATAGCCCTCATTTCCGGGAAGTAATGCGATAACTCCTCTTTTTCCACATCTATCAGCCCGAATTCCTTCACACCGGGCGTATCTATTATCCGCCCACCGCCGGGCAGGTCAAACATTTCGGCAAATGTGGTTGTGTGCTGCCCCTTGCCGCTCCAGCCTGATACTTCCTTTGTTTTAATATCTATACCGGGTATGAATTGGTTAATGAGCGTACTCTTCCCTACCCCGGAATGGCCGCTGAACAGCGTTACCCTGTCTTTCAGGCGCAGTTTCAGCAACTTCAGTGTTTCCGGGTCATTTGCCACAACCGGGAACACCTCATAGCCGGCGTTTGTATATATCTCTTTCCACCTGTCCAATACCTGCTCATGCTTTGCTTTCAGCAGGTCTATCTTATTTACCACCAGGATAGCCGGTATATGATATGCCTCGGCGGTGATCATGAACCTGTCTATAAAGCCCGTGGAGGTACGTGGGTCTGCCACAGACGCCACCAGCAAGGCAAGATCAATATTTGAGGCAATGATGTGTTTCTGATTGACATTATGTGGCGAAACACGCACGATATAATTATTCCGCTGCGCCACTTCAGTAATGATGCCCGTTCTTATTGCCGTGTCCTCCGCATCATACAATACAATATCCCCCACCGCTATCGGGTTGGTAGATGATATTTCCGTATCTATTTTCAGCTTGCCTTTTATCCTGGCATCCCAGAAATTGCCTTCGGCATCCCTTACGGAATACCAGCTACCGGTTGATTTATAGACTACTCCCTGCATGAAGGCATATTGTACTGCACAAATGTACTGGTGAAAACCGAACGAACCGCAACCATACTACCTGTATATCATCACCCCATTGAACCCGAACATGCGCGACATAGAATCCATTACATGCATTGTATCTACGGCGCGACAGCTGACAGTAGACAGTACGAGGAAACTGGTTGAGTCCCTTTGCACCATGTCCACCACATTACCACCCTTTCGCAGGCTGGCAAGACGGCGTTCTACACGGTCCCTTGTCGGGTAGTTGCCGATGATCATACGGTAGGTATTGACCAACATGGAATCATCCCGCGTAACAGAATCGGGGAATGAAGTGGCCGTATCCTGTATAATAGCAGCAGAATCAGGTATATCTAATGGTATAGGCGCGCGGATAACGGTATCTTTAACCACAGGCGCTTCAACAGCATTTGTATTCTGGCTGGTGTAATAGTAAACGCCATATATACCCCCGCCTATAATGATGATGAGTACAATAACCAGTATCACCATGCTCCAGTTCACCGAATCGGCCTTGGTGGGCGGCGGATAAGCAGGCTTATGTGCCAGCCTTGAGTTCTGCTCATCCAGTTGCTTACTGTTCTTGATAGTGGGTATGCCGGCGGGCGTGAAATGGAATTTTTCGTCGGTAACGAAGTGTACTTTGCCATTCTTTTCCACAAAATGCCCGATGTTGGGTATCACCACCTCCGCGCCTTCCGACAGCAATTTCCTTGTTTGCACACTGAAATCACGCAGCCCGTTGGCTGCTTTGGATATACTTATCTGCTCGTTGGAAGCAATAAAATTGGCGAGATTATCGTCTATCGATCCGCCCGGTGTAACGATCACCTCATACGACGGTGCCTGTAATGCTTTGCCGTCATAGGATGCGGGCCGCTTTACCAGCTCCATATTGCCCAGCCCGTGAACGTAACAAAAGTGATTCTTTAATAAGTATAGCCCTATGTACCTTGCAATGTCCATTTCAGAAATAATGCCTCAAATTACTTCCTTTATTTAAAATTTCAATCTAAGGCCTCCATAAATATTTATACCATATGCATCGTAGCCATACCACCGTTGAAAATTATTATTAAAAATATTACTCAACTGAACGAATGCCGACAGCCTTTTCACGATCTGGTATTCGGCATTGCCGCCCATATCCAGCACGGGTGAGAGGGCCACTGCGTTATTGCTGATGTCTTTTGCATAGATGCCATCAAGAACAGAGATGTACACGCCTACATTCAGTTTTGAGAACAGGGTTGCGTTAAAGTCCCCTTTTATACGCAGGGCAGGCTCATGCCATACATATTGCTGCGTACCATTGGTAAAGTTGTAGAGCTGGCCACTTATCCCCGCCGACCATTTATTGCCCTGTGCATATCGCGCCGACAACTGGAAAGAAACCGCATCGACAGTATCATACACAATACCAAACTGTTTATTATCGCCAAAGTTATTCAGGTAGGTGGGCAACCCTTTGAAATTCCAGAAGCTGACACGCCCCGAGAAAGAAAAGTGTGCCCCTGCCTTCCCCTGCATACCGGCAAAATATTCATCGCGACGGGTCTGCAGCAGGGTGTATGAATTATTGATGTAAGGGTTCTCCGTTGTGAGTTGCTCGTATGTATTCTGCCGTACTGAGTATTGCATACCTGCAATAAAAGTGGCCTGGCTACGCGGCAGCCGGTAGGCGAACTTAATATCAGGCAGTATGTATAGTGCGTTGCCCGTACCCAATGCAAAACCCACAAGGGCGGTACCGGTAAAATTGCCGAGGGACACGCGAACACCCGGAATAACGGCCATTAGTTCGTTATCTTTTCCCGTATCCAAAGTTTTAAGGTGCGCGTAGTCGCTTTTGACAGTAACCAAGGCTTGCACTGTATTATCAAATTTATACTCGAATGGCAGGCTTAGCCCCGCGCTTACTTCTGATGTGCCGAAAGCCGCGTTATACAGGCCTCCGTATATAGTAGGACTATAAGTAAGTTTCGACTGGTTATTAGCTCCATTCCTAAGGGCTAATCCCGCTTTTATACTGGTATAAGCCTGTTGCACACTATCATCCGTGAAAATGTATAGGCCATGATTATACCCATAATAATTATACTGGTTCCTGGCGCCGGAAAGCGACACCTCCCAGTCGGTCTTGCCTCCGTGTATTATCCCCTCGACCTCCAGACCGCTCAATGATGTTTGTTGATGTTCAATATCCCCTTTCTGCGAAATATGGTGCAGGTGGATATTTGATTCAAATGCCTTGCCTCGAATGCCACCTATGCCCGCATCAAGGTACAAGGTGGACAAATTACCACCACCTAATTTCACATAATTGGGGAATGGCAGCTTGGGTTTTTCCCGGCCCAGGGCCAGTGGTTTGAGCGATGTGGAGCTATAGGTGTAGTAGAGCGTCTGTTGTGGCACATCGTAGCTGAAAGCGGGGTGCGTGGTATCTGTAGGGGGTAATTGTGGAATCCACTCAGGCTTTGGTGCCTGTTTTATCTGCGGCTTGTACGACTGTATAACCTCTATCGTAGAGCCCTTCATCACCGTATCCCTCGCCGGCGCGGTACGCTGCGCTACCGCAGCATGAAAGGCCGAAAGCAATATGAATATAAAAATAAGCCGTACGCCCATAATGCGGATTTTATTCCTCTGACAGTTTGCTTTGTTTTTTCTCTAATTTCTTCACCTCTTCCAGTTTCTTCGCCGCCTCCTGCTTCACCTCGTTTATCTTTGTATGCTTCACCATGCTTTGCAGCAGGGCCTTAGCATTAAAGTAATCTTTTTGCTTCACCAGTATGTCGGTAAGCAGCAGGTACGACCGGGCTATCCAGTAGTCATAGCCCGACGATGATTTTATCGATTTGTTAGCCGCTTCTTCAGCATCTTTAAGCTTGCCCTGGCTGTAAAGTATCTCGGCTATATGATACCGCGACTCAGCAGCTATGTCACCATTTTTATTGCCGCTCAGTTGTTTGTAAATATCTATAGCATCATCGCTCACACTGTCAAAACGTTGTATGGACCTTGCTTTAAAATACAACGCATCATTCGCCGTCTCTGCCGATACGCCCGGCATCGCCATCAGCGAGTCGGCATACAGCGCCACTTCCCTGTATTTAGCTGCATAAAAACCGCTCTTCACCATACCGTTATAGGCCACTTCTTTCATTTGGTTATCAGTAGTGTTCTCTCCCAGCTTACGGTAGTGGTCAAATGCCGCTGCAAAGTCTTTCTCCTCATAGGCTATTATGGCCGACCGGCGAGCGCTGTTCTCTGAAAACTCGTTCCATTGCCCTGCAAGTATTTCATTATAATCCGCCTTTGCATCCCTGAAATTCTTCAGCTGGAAATTACATTCGGCACGATAGTAATATGCTTTAACTGCAAATATCCCGTTGGGGTATGTCTTCAGGTAATTAGTAAACGCATCACGTGCGCTTTCCACCTTACCATTCGCGTATTGTGTTTCTGCGGCAGCATAATAGGTAGAGTCTATCGAACTACTTTCTGCCGATGGCAGGTTGTTGTCTTTGAGCAGCCGTGCATAGGCCGCCGGCTGGTTACTTTGTATATACAGGCTCTTCAAAGCCTCCAACGCCGGCAGACGGTCTTCTGATGCAGGGTAATTGATAACTACCTGCTTATAGGCTTCTATAGCCTGCGGCACATCGTCCGTTTGCTGGTAAACGAAACCGCGTTTCATCCATGCCTTTGGTGCAAAACTCTTATCCCTTATGGAGTCTGTCAACGCTCTCAGATAGCCCATAGCCTGCTGAAATTTATCAGCCTCCAGTAAGGCAAGCGCAATTTCATAGCGGGCAAAGTTGGCGTAGGCCGATGGCGGGCGCTTGCTCACCAGCGATTGCAGCAGTGCGATCTTCTCGCTTTGCTTTCCTAGCAATCCTAACAATATACTCTTTTGGTAGCGTGCATAATCGGCATCCACGGTATCAGTGGCAATTATCCTTTCGTAAATACCAATGGCTTTTGCATAATTCTTTTGCATGAACACCGCATCTGCCTCCCGCACTAATGCCACCTTGCCAGAATAAGCATCGCTGCTTTGCTCCTGCGCCTTACCAAAGTACTCCTGCGCCGCATGGAAATTTTGCAGCTCCATAGCAGCATAGCCCATGTTAAGATAAGCATGCTGCACAGTAGCCAGCGGACTGATATGCGCCACACTTTTCTTCCTGCCCATCTTATTGATGAATTCTTCGGAAAAGGAAATAGCCTCGTTATAGCGGCGCTGGTGATACGCTATCTCTCCCTTCCAGAAATAAGCTGCATTGGTATATTCCGCATTCACCGGATGCTCCACCGACTGCGAAAAATACTTCAACGCGCTCACCTTGTCCCCTTTCCTGAATTCCTCTACTGCATAGCCAAAATTTGCTTTCTGGTATACCTGCCAGTAATCGTCCTCCTTGCGGCTCACTTCCTGCAGGTGGCGCAATGCCTCATCATAGTTATTGGTCTTCACCAGCAATCCTGATACCAACGTATTGGCCTCGTCTTTATACTGGCTTGCCGGAAATGTTTTGATGAGTATGTTCAACTGCCGCAGTGCATCATCATTATACCCGGCCTCGTAGCTGATACGGGCATACAATATCATAGCTGCTTCCTGCTGGCCTTTATTGTAGGTCATATCCGCGCATATCCCAAAGGCATTGCGCGCGCTTTCCTTATCTTTCGTCCGCATGTAGCAATCCCCCAGCAGGTACATGGCTGTTTGCCCCAGCGAATCAGATGCCCCGTTCAGCAGCTTGAATTTTTCAATAGCGCTCTCCCACTCCTCCACTTTGTAGTCGCAGTAGGCCATCTCATACAGGTCCTGCTTTCTTATCTTATCGGCATGGTCGTAATAATACTTGAAGTAGGGTTGCGCTTCTTTATATTTCTGCGCTTCAAACAGGCATTGCGCAGCAAGCAGGTGCAATTCCTTGTGATAGAACGATTTTTCCCTGCCTTTCACCAGGCTCACGGCCAGCGCCAGTGCCTTGTCCCTGCTGCCCATAAAGTAGAATATCTCGGCTATATAATACGGCACATAGCTCTTATACTCAGCCGCATCTTTTACCCTATCAAAACTTACCAGCGCTTCCTTATACTTATTCTTATTGTACTCTATAAGCCCGTAATAATAATTTGCGGCGAGGTAATACTTGCCGTCCTTCTGCTCCTTAATGGCTGCAAACAGCACTTCCGCTTTATTGAATTGTTTCTCACTGAAATAACAATAGGCCAGCTCAAACTTCCCGTCTGCCAGCTCCTTATCATCAAGGTTGCCACCATTACCCGACGACTCATACAGCGGCATGGCTTTCGTACTTTCCCCATGCTGAAAATAATATTGCGCCAGTGCAAACCCGAGACGCTGCTTGTAGGCAGGGTTGGCTGTCGTTTCCATAGCAGACAGTGCTGAATCCTTACCGCCGGGCAGGTTGGCCTTCAACGCAGAGAGGGAGAGGTAATACCTTGCCTTATCAAGGTCACCAGCATTTTCCGAATAAACTTTATGATTGCTTGCCGCCACATACTCCCGTGCCGACTGCGCCGCCAATGAATAATGGCCGTGCTTATACTGCTCTTCAAGTAGTTGTATTTTCCTGTTCTCACGCAGGTCAGGACTTAACACCTGCGCATGGCTTGCTACACCAGATAATATAATGAATGCTGTAAAAATTCCCCGCGAAACGGGCATTATCTGTTTTTTTAGCATCATTGATCGCTATTCATTAAAAATTCCATGTCACATTCAAACTAGGGAATAACGGTAGCTGGTATATCTGTTTGTTGGTTATGCGGTTTACGTAAAAAATGTTGTTCCGGTTATACACATTTACTACTGAGAATGTGGCATCTAAACTTGATTTGTTGCTCAATACAAATTTCCTCTTTACCGATACATCAAGGCGGTGGTACCACGACAGGCGGCCTCCGTTTATGTCGTCAGCATAGATAAGGCCTAGGTTGCCGTTGTTCTGGTTCACATTTGTCTGCAGCCCCAGCGCCGCAGGGTTTACGTTCTCGTAGAAACCCTGTGTCTGAGTAAACGGAAACGGCGAGTGAATATTGTATCGGGCCGAAACATCCCAGTTTTTCTTTTTGCCCAATGTGTATGAAGCAAGCGCATTGGCATTGAAGCGGGTATCAAAAGGCGTCGGGTACTCCTGCACCTTTCCCTTAGCATCTATGCCTGTATATGTCACCTTCTGGTAGCCCATTGCAGCCCACAGATATATCCGCTGGTTCACATATTTTGCCGAAAGGTCCACACCCTGCGCTATACCATGGGCGGCCACAAAATTCGGGTCTTGGGTAACTCTCTTATTTCTGTTCAGTTCATGTACCTGGTTGAAGTATTTCACCCAGGGTTCCAGGTTAAACTCTACTTTGTTCACATCCACCTCTATACCAGCCACGCCATGATAGGCTGTCTGCAGGTTAGACTTCACTTCATTTCCTTTGGTGTCCTTTATCGTCTCGTCCGGGCTCAGCAGGAACGCAGAGAAAAGGTTCACGATGTCCTGGTCCGATTTGGTACTGATGATATTCTGGCTATAGATACCACCGGCTACCTTCAGGCGCACCGCGTCCGATACATTGTACTTCATGCCCAGCCTTGGCTCAGGCGATAATTTGCTCAGCTCCGAATAATACTGGAGGCGCACACTCGGCTCGAAGATGAACCTGCTGCCGAAATTATGCCTGTACAGAATATGAAATGCAGCCATAGTACCCTGGCGGTCGAGCGTGGATGTTACACCCGCAAGGTTGTAGTAGTTAAGCGCCGTATGCAGGCCAAACACCTCTACCCCATACTTCAACTGGCTGTAATCTGGCAGAAAGTATGTAAAGTTGATTGCAGCCTCAAATCCGTTTATCTGGCTGGTGCGCGGCACAGTATCCGTTGGCAGCCCCACTTTCTGGTTCAGCGATATATTGTAATTGGAATACGCGAACTTACCATCTATAAGCGCAGACGAACTGCCGGGTGATACCACGAACGTAGCGCCCGCACCCGTTGCTTTCCAGCTATAGGACCCCACGTTCATACGCAGGGTGTCCTGCACAACGCTCGATTGGTCTAATTTGGCCTCATCGTTAAAATTGAAACCGAAAAGGTTCAGCTTGCTGCCGTTATCACCGCTGAAGGTGACCTTACCATATAAATCCGTGAATTTATATGGCAGGCCATCCTGGTACTGGTCGCCCAGTATGCTGCTATACATTGTTTTTGATGTCTGGTCAAGGATGCTGTGCTTACCGGTCACCAGGTACGTGATGCCCGCGCCATTGCCCTTCTTCGATTTCACCAGCGGTCCTTCCAGCATTACCCTGCCCATTATCGGCGATACAGATACTATCCCCGACATCTCATTCTTGTTGCCATCCTTCGTATGTATATCCACTATTGCCGATGTACGGTTGCCATATTGCGCACCGAAGCCCGCAGTATATACATCCACATTCCTGATAGCCTCCGTTTCAAACACCGAGAAAAGCCCTATCGAGTGGAACGGGCTGTAGATAGTAACGCCATCCAGGTAAATACCGGTTTGCGCCGGCGAACCGCCGCGTATATAAAGCTGGCCACCCTGGTCACCGGTAAACACCACGCCGGGTATCACCTGCAGGTACTGTGCCAGGTCAGGTTCGCCACCCGCGCTTGGCAGCAACTTCATCTCGCGTGGCGTAATGTTGGTCACGCCCGTATTTATACGGGTGATCTTATCCGTTTTCCGGCCCGATACGTTCACCTCCTTCAGGCTCACCGAATTCTGCGACAGCAATATTTTTTTGGTCACTACCGCATTCGGCAGCAGGTTAATGCTGATCATGCTCGAGTCATAACCCAGCCCTGTTGTCAGCAGTTCATAGCTGCCCGCCGGCAGCGATATGGAAAAATAGCCGTTCACATCCGTTTGCACACCTGTTTTGGCATTTATTACCATCACATTGGTATATATAAGCGGCTCGCCCGTCTTCTTATCATATACGAAACCCTTTATAGTGCCATTGGTGTTCTGCGCCAGTGCAGAAAATGAAAACAACAATAGGAAAGCGGCCAACAGGCCGTTGCTTTTTTGCATATAAAAAATATTTTTTAACAAACCCGAATGAACCTGCTAAAGGTATTAACCTTTTTTTAAAGTGCGGCAAAGATAGGAATAACCCATACCCCGCAAAATCATATAATTTTGTGAAATTTTATTTCTGTAATCTGACAAAAGCTGCACCACAGCTACCTCACATATACACAATTCTTTGTGCCCCCAAAAACCGGCCACTAAAATCCCCCGAAAAATCCCCAATCCCACGCTATCACCTTTCTTCTTGGTGAGCCTGCCGAACCATGGCTGCCGATGATTAGCAAAAAGCCCATTGGTGATTCGGACGTATTCCCCCTTTAGCGTTAGCCTTGCGCGTGAGCGAAGGTGAACGCATGTGAACGAGCGTAGCTCTGGGGGATGTTTTTTTCAGCCAAATAGATACAGTCATTCCGACGACAGGAGGAATCCCCCGAAGTGCCCCACGAAGCCCATAAGCATTCCTTCATCCATATTGCGGCAGCAAATAACTAATATACCTTTCTCAAACCCGGAACCATTTCAAACCAAGTATCTCTGCTCCTACAGAAAAAAGTCCCGCAGTAGCTCTCGCTTTGTAGCAAACAACACATGGTGAACACCATCAACTCGCGCCGGTCATTGCGAGGAACGAAGCAACCTCACGTAATAAGGAAATTATGTCCCGGCTTATTGCTGCCATTTATCACCCACGGCGTTGGCACCGTTCATCGTTCGGATTGCTATAAAGCCAAATAGATACGGTCATTCCGACGACAGGAGGAATCCCCCGACGTTCCCCACGAAGTCAGATAACATTCCTTCATCCTAATTGCGGCAGCAAATAATTAATATACTATTCTCAAACCCGGAACCATTTCAAACCAAGTATCTCTGCTCCTACAGAAAAAGCCCCGTAGTGGTTCTCGCTTTATAGCAAACAACACATGGTGAACACCATCTACTCGCGCCCGTCTTTGCGAGGAACGAAGCAAAGACGCGAGATAGGTGGACTCGCGTTGCAAACGCTGTGTCGTGTGATCCGCGTTACAAACGCGTACCCGTGGGAGACTCGTCAGGGGCGAGAAAATTCCGTTTTAATCCACATTTTTTGGCAATTGTTGGCATTTGTAGGAATTTGTTTGCGATTATGAAAAACACATTTACATTTGGATTGAACGAAGGTTTTTAACCTTCGCTTAATGATGGCTTAACAATCGGTTATGGAACCAATAAATAACAATGATGAGCTTTACTTTCAGAGTAAAAAATACCTGATTAAAGGAAAAGGGAAATACGTGCTTATTGCCTTATCTATTGTTTTGGTATTTACTATTGTAATGACTCTTATTATCAGTGCTAAGCTTTAGAACTCCCAGTTGTTCCAGATATTTATCCGGAACCGAAAATAAAATTCCTTCTGCGAAGGCATTCAATGATTTGCAGCCGAGTACATATGATGGAGCCTTTTTTATCCCGTAGATAGCAATTCCGGCGGCCAAATGTAGATATGCCGTCATAAAAACCAAGGAAGTACAATCAAGGCTCCGGGTAGGTAGAACCCTTTCATGAGCGCAAATAAAAAATCAATAATAATTGCGAATAAAAACCAGCGCCATACCGCTGAATAGCGTTCTGCGTATCTCAACACCACAGCGTATAGCTAACCCAAAATCATGCGGAGCAATTTGATTTTGGGCGGCACTTTCTTTTGGT
>CAYSIG010000053.1:0-30940 GCA_964430995.1 uncultured Flavipsychrobacter sp. | reverse complement strand
TAAACCGGGTATAATTATACCTTTTGAGGGTATAAATATACCTTTCAGGGTATAATTATACCCGTTTATACCTGAAAATAAAACACATAATATGCACCCACAGCGCACTTCACCTACATTTAAAATAAAATATTTATCAAAAAACGGCAATCCCGGAAAATTATACCTTCACCCCCGTTTTTTTAACCCTACGCACCCAAAACTTCACCTACATGAAAGTCGGATAAAAAATATGTGAAATTTCGGCAGTTCCATTTAAATGCAATTATTTTATTCCCTACCTTTGCGCCCCTGGCAAGTCTTATACGGCCAGCTCCTGCTGAATCCCCCAGGATAGGAATATAGCAAGGGTGGGCGGTTGTAGCGGCGCGATGTGAGTAACTTGCCAGGTTTTTTTTATTTTTCTCATCTGTTTCTTTCCACACATTACCCACTTTCGGTAATTATTACCATTCACCCTTAAGCAAGGGCTAAAGTTTTGGTTAACTTTGCGCTATAAAATAAACAGCGCAAATGAAATTCTTTATTGATACCGCAAATCTTGCCCAGATAAAAGAAGCCAACGACCTCGGCATTCTTGACGGCGTAACCACTAACCCTTCTTTGATGGCCAAAGAAGGCATCAAAGGTCACGATGCCGTAATGGCTCATTACAAGGCTATTTGCGAAATGGTTGATGGCCCTGTAAGCGCAGAAGTGCTGGGCACTACTTTTGAAGGCATAGTGGAAGAAGGTAAAAAACTGGCCGCTATTCACAAGAACATTGTGGTGAAAGTGCCCATGATAAAAGACGGTATCAAAGCCATAAAATGGTTTACCGACAATGATATAAAAACCAACTGCACATTGGTGTTTTCTGCAGGGCAGGCCATACTCGCAGCTAAGGCGGGCGCCACCTATGTATCACCATTCATAGGCCGCATAGACGATGGCAACTGGGATGGCGTGCAGCTTATCGAGCAGATAGTAAGTATATACAACAACCAGGGCTTTATGACAGAGGTGCTTGCCGCTTCCATACGCACACCGCTCCACATCGTTCGCTGCGCAGAAGCTGGTGCCGATGTATGCACCTGTCCGTTATCTTCTATCCTTGGCCTGTTAAAACATCCATTAACCGACCTTGGCCTTGAGCAGTTTCTTAAAGATGCAAAATCAATGCAGTAGGTCTTTTCGGAAATTCTTTTTTAAAAAGGCCCGCTTCAAAATGCGGGTCTTTTATTTTACAAATGCAGGTAATACGGCGACAGCAACTCAAGAAAATCAGCAGTGTAATTTTGCTCATCATCTTTTATCACCAACGTTTTTTCATGTCGGCTGGTAGCAGCTTTTTTACAGAATAGGCCCACGACTCGTTTCACCGGCATTTGCGCTGTATGCCGCACAAACAGTGCATTTACTTCATGCCAGCCATCATTCGCTGCCTGTGTTTTCCATAGCCCGTATTCTTCAATCGGCAGCAGTATAGAAACATAACCATCATCCTTAAGGCAGTTATTCGCAGCGTTCAGCAACTCAGCAAAACTGAGTTGCAAAGTATGTCGCGCCAGATTTTTATTTACATCGTCACCCAGCAGGCTGTTACTGAAAAATGGAGGATTAGTTATTATTAGATCGTACCTTTTATCGAAAGGATAATTGCGCACATCCCCTTCCAAAATATTTATGCGCTCACGCCATGGCGAGCCCGCTACATTCGCTCTCGCCTGCCCGGCTGCATCTTTATCTACCTCTATGGCATCAACCGTTATTTCGCTGTTCTTTTGGACTAGCATCAGGGCCAGTACTCCTGTTCCCGCACCTATGTCCAATACTTCTTTCACATCAGAATCTATGGGCGTCCATGCCCCTTGTATGCACGCATCGGTTGTCACCTTCATCGCACACCTATCCTGCTCTACCCTGAATTGTTTGAATTGAAAATACGAATTGCTCATTGCCATGTTGCCCGTGCGCTGGGGCTTACTTCTAGGTCTGTGAATATCCCCTTCAGGTACTTGTGATACCCGGTTATACCTATCATCGCAGCATTATCTGTGCAGTACTCAAATTTAGGGATGTACACCTTCCAGCCTAATTGTTCACCGGTTTCTCTCAATGTCCTCCGCAGGCCACTGTTAGCAGACACACCACCGGCTATGCCTATATGCTTTATGCCATGATCACGTGCCGCCTTTTTCAGTTTCGCCATCAGCATACTAATGATTGTCTTCTGTACAGAGGCACAAATATCTTTAATGTTGTGCTCCACAAAATCAGGGTCAATCTTCTTCTGGTCACGAAGGAAATAAAGCACTGATGTTTTAATACCGCTGAAGCTGAAATTATACTCCTGTATCTCTGCCATCGGAAATTTAAACCTGTCGGCATTACCCTCCGCGGCATACTTATCAACCAGCGGACCGCCAGGATATGGCATACCCAACATCTTCGCCAGCTTATCAAATGCCTCGCCTGCCGCATCGTCTATTGTCTCCCCTATTACCTCCATATCCAGGTAATCCCTGCACAACACTATTTGTGTATGCCCTCCCGATACCGTGAGGCACAGAAAAGGAAACTCGGGTTTATCCTCTATAAAATGTGCCAGCACATGGGCCTGCATATGGTGCACCGATATCAGCGGTACATTAAGCGCCTGCGCGTAGCCCTTGGCGAAACACGCCCCCACCAGCAGCGAGCCTATAAGGCCGGGCGATTGTGTAAATGCGACAGCATGAATATCTTTCTTGTTTACTCCCGCGTCTTTTAATGCGGCATCCACCACCGGTACTATGTTCTGCATATGTGCCCGCGATGCCATCTCCGGCACCACTCCGCCAAAGCGCTCATGCACTTTCTGGGTAGCTATGTGATTGCTGAGTACCCGCCCTCCCTGCACTATTGCAGCACTCGTCTCATCACAAGACGATTCTATGGCGAGTATATTTATTGTTTGCTGCATCCTTAGACAAAAATATATCAGTATTTCAAAAAAAATGCCCTGCAAAACAGGGCATCAATATTATCGATAATCAGGAACCTTATTTTATGCCCATCTTGGCTTTCACAAGTGGCAGTATGTTATCACCTTCCTTGCCATAAAGCAGCCCCGCTGTTTTGTCAAAGATGTAATCATACCCCTTTTCTTTAGCTACTGCCTGTATGGCCTTCTCTGCTTTGTCTAATATCGGTGCATATATATCCTGCTTCTTCTGTTGCAGTTTTTCCTGTGCACTTTGCTGAGTACTTTCTATTCTGTTCTGCAGATCCTGTATTTCCTTCATCCTCACCTCTTTCATCGCTTCAGTCATTGTCTTTTCATTCGACTGAAACTGCTGACCTTTGGTTTGGTATTCCTTCATCATTATGTCTATTTGCTCCTGAAACGACCTTGCATATTTGGTAATATCAGAATCTGCTTTTACTCTTTCGGGCATAGCAAGCAGCAGGTCGGAAGAGTTTATCCATCCCAGCTTAGGCGCTGTCTGTCCAAATACGAAGCTGCCGGCCATGATACCGCAGACTAGGAGAAATACGAATTTTTTCATCTTATCTTTTTCTTTATTTTATTTTTAGAACTGCAAAGTAACTGCCATTATTTGTTTATTCCAAGTATTTTTAAAACATCGTCACTTTTGTCCAGCTTCGGGTCTGCGTAGAATAGAGTAATGCCTCCTGCCTTGTCCAATACCAGCTCATATCCTTTTGATGATGCCATCTTCTGAACGGCATTATACAGCCTATCCTGAACGGGCTTAATAAATTCCTGGCGTTTCTTAAACAGGTCACCCTCATAGCCAAAACGTTGTTTCTGCATATCCTTTGCGCTCTTCTCCTTCGCAACGATTTCATCTTCACGCCTGCGCCTCATCTCATCCGAAAGCATGGGCTTCTCCGCCTGGTAGCTTTTATACAAATTATCCACCTCTGCCATCATCTTATCTATCTCTTCCTGCCAAGTCTTCGATATGGCATCAAGTTTATTCTGCGCATCTTTGTAATCGCTCATTTTATCGAGCATGTACTTCGAATCAATAATGCAGTAACGCTGTTGTGCGTTCACCACAGTGGTTGCTGAAATAAGTAGCAATACACCGAACAATACCTTTTTCATATTACTGTTTTTTGAACAAAAGATGGTTATCAATATACCTTTGACTATTACTATCAATGAAAGTTAAAAGTATTTTTCCTAAGTCTTAAGTTAAAATATCCTACTCTGGCTCAAAACCAAGCATGAACGTAAATTTCGCCATACCCTTGAAATCATTAGCCCCTTTATCAAAACCCAGACCATAATCAAGTCCAAGCAAGCCAAACATGGGCAGGAATATCCTAATGCCCAGTCCTGCATCCCTTCTCAGCCTGGTAGGGTTATAATCAGAGAATTTATCCCATGCATTCGCCGCATCCACAAACATCAGTCCGTAAATAGTGGCTGTTGGGCTCAGTGAAAATGGGTAGCGCAGTTCTGCCACATATTTGTTGTAAATAGTAGCTGCGCTCGCATATACGTCATAACCACGTTGCGCTATTATGTCCCTGCCTATGAAGAAGTTGCCCATCGTCATACCATCACCACCTATCTGGAACCGCTCAAATGGAGAGAACCCGATACCTGAATTATAATACCCCATAAAACCATACTTCGCAGCCAGCCTCAGAACAAGGTTGCCATATATTTTCTGGTAAAAATCTGCTACGAATTTATACTTATGGTACTCTATCCATTTATACTTATTCGCGGCATCTGCATTCGTATAATCTGTCCCGCTGAACGCACTGAACGGTGGAGTAAACTGGAAGGTAAATGTAACATTCGAGCCACTGCGCGGATATAGCGGACGGTCTATCGAATTGCGCGAAAGCACCAGTTTGAAATGCAGGTCATTACTGTATCCATCAGCAAAATCCTCTATCAGGGCATAGTTCTTCAGACGGTAGTTATTGTAGAAGATACCATAATTGAATATAAAATAATTGTCCGGCCATTTAAGTCGCTTACCCATCGACAAACCACCGCCCAACATACGAAGGAATGAGCTATTGGGATTTGTTCCTACCGCCGCAGCCGAGAATCGGCTATATACCAGGTTAGCAGTCAGCGAATTTGGCTTGCGGCCACCAAGCCACGGCTCCGTAAAAGAAGTGCTCAGCGAGTTGTAATAAGGGCCATTAGATGCATAGCTCACTGAGAACTTCTGACCATCGCCTACAGGCAATGGGTCCCACATCTTTGGCCTTAATATATTGCGGATTGAAAAGTTATTGAACGTGATCCCAACATTACCATAAAAACGCACGCCTCCGCCAAAACCGGCTGAAAGCTGCAATTGATCGCTCGACTTTTCAACCACTGTATAGTCGATATCCACCGTGCCGTCTTCCACATGCGGCTTGGGTTGTATACCTATCTTCTCCTGGTCAAAAAATCCCAGGTTAGCAATTTCCCTCTGCGACATGATCAGGTCCGACCGGCTGAATTTATTCCCCGGCAATGTGCGCAGTTCCCTGCGTATCACATGCTCATTGGTTCGGTCATTACCTGCAATGTTTATATCTCTTATAGTCGCTTGCGACCCCTCGGTTATACGCATCTCGAAATTGATCGTATCGCCAATAATGGACGTTTCCACCGGATCTATATTGAAGAACAGGTAGCCATCATCCATATACAGGCTACTGATATCCTCACCATTGCCATCAGGACTCAATTGCCTGCCTATCCGCGCTTCCAGCAGCTGCAGGTTATATATATCCCCTTTCTTTATTGCCAGCACCCTCGACAGAAACTCACTTGTATATTTCGTATTTCCTTTCCACGCAATATCACCAAAATAATACCTTCTGCCTTCTCTCACTTTTATATCCACATTTATATTACCGTTACGCACAGTATACACAGTGTCAGAAACAATACTTGCGTCACGGAAACCCAGCGTGTTATAATAAGTCAACAGCGATTGCTTATCATCTTCATATTTCGACTGGTTGAACTTTGAAGAAGAAAACAACTTGAACCTGAAATACGGATCAAGCTTCTCAAGTGTTTTCGTCGGAGAAAGAAAACCGAATTCCTTCAGATATTTCGATAATGCCTCTTTGCGTCCCGCATACACACTTTCATCCTCATCAGGGCGCAGTGTAAACCTCGTCATTTCTTTCGTTCCCTTCATTGCCTTCTTCAGGCGCATTTCATTGGCATTCTCAGCCCCAACAATATTTATCTGGTTGATGTGCGTTTTAGTACCTTTGGTGATGTCAAAAGTCAAAATCACCTTATTCACGCCACCCGTGTCATTTCTCTCCCTCACTTTTACAACAGTCCTGCCAAATCCCTTGTCCGCATAAAATTTCTTTATCCGCACCACGGCTTCTTTCTTGGTAGATTCCGTTACCACCTTATTGTTCACCAACCCTACCTTACTTTTCAGTTCCTTTGCTTCCGCCGGCTTTATATTCCTGAAATTATACCGGCTCAGCCTAGGGCGCTCCTCTACTGCAACGTTGATAAATACTTTATCATCAATATACTTTGTGATGGTAATATCAACGTTCGAGAACAGCTCCTGTTTCCACAGTGCCTTGATTGCCCTTGCTATATGCTCATCATTCGGCAACAATACCTTCTGCCCTACCGAAAGGTTGGTAACGGATATCAGCAGGTCCTGGTCAAGGAATTTCGCACCGCTTACGGTGATGCCGGCTAACTCATACTCTCTTGGCCTGTTCAGCTCGGCCCCCCCTTGCTGAGAAATCATCCTGTTCATACCGCCCTGCTGCCCGCCTATCTGCGCGCTTGTTATCCCAAAGCTGAAAATAAAAGAAAGTACTAAACTATATCTAAGGCCGTTATACATGCTCCGGGGTATTCGTTTGAATTTGTTCGCTTGTCTTGCCAAAACGGCGTTCACGCTGCTGGTAACTGAGCAACGCTTCATAAAAATTATCTTTCCTGAAATCTGGCCAGTTCACATTCGTAAAGTACAACTCTGCGTATGCAAGCTGATACAGTAGGAAGTTACTGATACGGTATTCACCACTCGTACGTATCATTAGTTCCGGATCAGGAAACTGTGCCGTATGCAAATGCTGATGAAATACAGTATCATCAATTTCTTCAACCTTCAATTCACCTTTAACTACTTTCTCCGCAATTTTCCTAGCTGCCTCCGTTATTTCCAACCGTGAACTATAGCTAAGCGCAAGAATCAAGTTCAGACCTGTGTTAGCAGCGGTCATACTTATAGCTTCGTTCAACTCTTTCTGGCATATTTCCGGTAGGCTGGCAAAGTCCCCTATCACATGCATCCGCACGTTCTTTTTCTTCAACTCATCAGCCTCCTTCCTTATCGTGTTCACCAGCAGTTCCATCAGTGCGTCTACTTCGCCCTTCGGCCGGTTCCAGTTCTCTGCAGAGAACGCATAAAGGGTAAGGTATTGGATACCTATCTCACCGCATGCATTCACTATATCACGCACGCTTACCACGCCCTCATAGTGCCCATATACACGGTCCTCTCCCCGCTCCTTTGCCCAGCGTCCGTTGCCATCCATTATTATGGCTACATGCTTAGGCAACCTGCTGCGGTCTATCAATGCCAAATTATCCATCAGGTTCGTTACAAAAAGTGTGCGAAGGTACAAAAATAGCCCGTAGCTATTGGCAACAAAATATATGTAAGCAGTTTAACTCGATTTTAACTGCACACAGAAAATATTTTAACATATAATGCACTGGTATCAAAACCCTTTTACATTGACAAAGGCAGCCAAATAGCTGCCTTTGTCAATGAGATAAAAAGATATCCTTATTGTGCTACTACGAAATGGAAAACATTATTCCCGTTCGTTGAGCGCAGGTTCAGAATGTAAGAACCGTTAGATAGATTCTGTGTTTGCACTTGTGCATTTACATCACCATTCTGCGTCATGAACTTATTGCTGTATACCACCTGGCCCAGCATATTGGTCACCTCCGCAGTTACGACTTCATCACTCAGTAAGCCCAACGAGCCTTTTATAGTAAATGTGCCTGTATTAGGATTTGGAACTAACGAAATGTTGCTGCCGTTTGCTAAAGTTTGTACACCTGCTTTACCGTTAATAACAACAGAGTTGATCGTACTCAGGCCACAGGCATCCGTGCGTGTTACTTTACAGCTGATCGAATCTTTGTGAGCAACACTGCTCCGGATGTACATGCTGCTCGTGGCGCCCGCTACTATTGCGCCGTTAAAATACCATTGGTACAATGGACTTGCGCCTCCATTAGTAGCAACTGCGGTAAATGTATCAGCAACAGCACCAACGTTAACACCTGGCGTTGCATTAATAGCTACCGAAGGCACTATCGGGTCTTGAACCATCATATCTACTACATTACTGTATGCCGTTGTCGTATCGCGGCACATGTAGTTGCTGGTCATCACAGCGTAAATGTAATCGCCGTTAATTGGAGTATAAGTATAAGATGAAGAAGTTCCTACTACAGTCGCATTCTTAACCCATACGTATGTAGGCCCGTATCCGCCAAATGTAGATGTAGGGTTGATTGTTACTACCGTACCTTCACATACTGTATCATTAGGGCTGGCCGCAAGCGTTACTGTAGGCGTGCCATTTGCAAAAATGATTGTAGTTAGTGTATCGCTCATTACAGTATCAGGGGTAGCGCATACAGCATCGCTTACCACTATCACACTTACATTGCTGGTACCTACTCCCGGAACGTGGCCGAACTCAGCACTATCAATACCTGCTGTTGAACCATTAACCTTCCAGATAAAGGTTGGGTTTGCCCCCCCGTTAACTACATAAGTACTGAAAGCTATTGGTGTACCCTCACATACTGTATCTGTTGTACTTTGGTAAATGCCTACTGAAGGTACAACTACAGGTATAATAGTCACTGATGCACTGCCTGCCATCCAGTTAGTGCAGCCTGTCATAGTATCAATAGCTTCTACAGTATAACTGCCGGCACCTGTCTGCAATCCAAAACTGATTGTATCTTCTATACCATCTACCAATGAGCCAATTGTGCTCAATCCATAGTATAACTGGTAGCGGATACCACCATTAGTTGAATCAACACCAACCTCAACACCTGTGCCATCTGCGCAGTAGCTGCCGCCTCCTGTTACATTATATACATTTGGCAGCGGGTTCACAGTTACGGTTACCATAGCCATATTTGTACAACCTTCTATATAAAACTCCACTTCCATAGTTTGCGATACTGCACCACAAGTAAGTCCGTCAATACCCCCCCAATTGTCGTTATTGATTGAAGGCCTGATGCAGTAACCATTCGCACATGAACAACCCCCGAAATTCTGTAAAGCAACGGAAACAGAACCACAACCCGGAACTCCTGAATGGCAGCCTATGTTCACAAACCATGTTTCGCCATCAGAACTACCACTGTATGAAGTACCATTCCTAAGCGCATTGGCGACAGCCGCAGCTACTACTGGATCGGTGCAGGAGATACCGGTAGTATTCTCACTTCCTTTGATAGTAAACCCTTTATAATTATACGCACTGTTCAATGAAGCCCTGAAAGATTCCCATGCATTACATTGTGTTGTTGGAGTAGCACCATTTACAAATGCCTGACTATAGGCAATTGTCTGCTTCGTAGTACCAGTTACAGTATAGGTAGTAGTTACCGTTGGGCTGGCTGTCGGGTTAGAACAGTTTGTACAAGATAACCCATCAGCAGGCATCCACATATAATCGTCTGCGCCTGTCGCAGTCATAATAGCTGAATTACCATAGCAGATAGCTAAGTCAGAACCGCCGCTTACTGCAGGTAATGCTGTTACTGAAACCGGGGCTGTAACATAGCAGCCTGTTGGCAGCATATAAGATATAGTAGCCATACCAGCCGATACTCCTGTCACATCTCCCATAGTACCCACACTTGCTGTTGCTCCATCGCTGCTGCTCCATGCGCCACCTGATGTGATCGTATTTAAAGTAATCATAGAACTCACACACACCCTGTCGCTACCTGCTATTGCGGCAGGCATTGGGTTAACGGTAACATTCTGCATTACCATACAGCTTGTAGGCAATGTATATACTATATTCACGGCACCAGCAGCTACACCAGTTACAACACCCGTAGTACCCACAGTAGCAACACTGTTATTACTGCTGCTCCATGTACCTCCTGAGGTCGCTGAACTCAGTGTAGTGGTCCAGCCTGCCTCACATACACTGAATGTACCTGTGATAGAAGATGGCAAAGGGTTCACTGTCATGTCTTTAACAGCATATCTTGTACCACACACATTGGTCACCGCATAGGTTATGGTCACAGTACCCGCGCCAACACCCAAAACAACGCCGCTTAATGACCCGATCATAGCTACAGATGTATTGCTGCTTATCCACTCACCACCGGTTGCCCCTGAAGAGCTAAATGTAGTTGTTGAACTCTGGCAGATAACAGAAGTACCGGAAACTACCCCCGGCTCAAGATATTCGCAGATAACAACTTTACCATGCTGTGTATTTCCCGTAGTATTTATTTGGTCGCTGCCCGTATTATACGAGCCCCCGCCACCACCAGATGTATAATCGTTACCTAAAGAGGTCAGTTCTCCGCCGGCACCGCCGCCACTGTAACCACCACCGCCGCCGCCGCCTATGGCGCCACACCTTCCGTGCGCACCGCCGCCGCCGCCATAACCGCCACGACCGGTATTTCCGGGGTCACCTCCAAAATTACCTCCAGCACCCGTACCAAGCGGCATATCGCCACCCGAAGAGAATGGATTGAGACAAAAACCAAGATTTATACCATTCGCACCCGACGAGAACCAACCTGCACCACCGGCGGCGTAATAGTCTACACCACCTGTTGGTACCGAACCACCCGATCCGGCTATACCACCGCCATTAGGCATTGTACTGCCGTTCACTCCATTCATACCCGTAGACGCGTCCAGACCACCGATGCCCAAACCGGTATTATCACTGCAGCCTGCTCCGCCACCGCCGCCGGCTGCCATAAGCAGGGTTGTGGTCGCATTATCCCATACAAAGGTTCCGCCGCCGCCACCGCCTGTATAGGTAGCGTCTTCCCCATGTTCTCCCACCATCATTTTCAATACCTGCCCGGGAGTCACAGCAAAATTGCCCTGCAGCACCGCTCCGGTACCTCCGGCTGCACCACCATGCGAACTGATATTGCCACCTCTGGCACCTATACACGAAATACTGATATTATACACCCCGGCCGGCACTGTATAGGTCTGCAGTCCACCCGTATAGCTATACAGAGAACTTTGCGCAAACGCATTCAGGCACAATACAGAAAGAACCAGAGATAATACCTGTCTTTTTGAGAAGTAAGTTTGTTTCATAAGAAAGAGACGTTTTAAACAACAAATAATTTTTTATTTACAATTATTTAATCATTTGGTCATTCGGCCGCTAAATTACAATGAAATTGCTTCCGAAAATAACTTTTGTAAAAAAAACAGTCTTCTTCGCATGAAAAAGATTGTTTAACATAACTGATTAGTTGTAAACAGCCCTCACTTCGTCTTTGTACCCTCTGGTCAGGCTCCTTCACATTTTTTTTGCCATAAGCCCGAAAGGCAATTTCATAATCAGGATAAATGAGTATATTGCCGGACATTTTCACATTTTCATGTAGAAAGTGCATTAAATCTCTTAGTTATGAACCTATTTGTTGGTAATCTCAATCCGGAAACAAATGTCAACAGCCTTCGCCCGCTGTTCGCAGAATTTGGTGAAGTAGTTTCTGCAAAAATCATTTTTGATAACGCTACTGGTATGTCGCGCGGCTTTGGCTTCGTTGAAATGGCTGACAAGTTCCACGCCATGGATGCGATAGACAACCTTGATGCTACTTTCTTTGAAGGGAATATCATTTCCGTAAAAGAGGCTAAGCAAAGTAATACTAAAAGTGGCCCAGGTGCCAGGAGCGCAAGTCCCAACAGGTCGTTCAGGCCGAGAACGCCCCGCACCGACTATAACAGCAACCGCACCTCCGATTACAATAGTCGAGGTGATTACGGTAATCGCAGCAACAACAACGATTTTAACAACAATAGATATTAGGCCTCTTTTATCCGTTTGAGATTGTAATCAGGTATCGCCGACACATAGATCGGGTATTTTTCCAGTGTCACATCCGAAGGGTCAAGGCCAAAACCACGTTCCTCCGACAGGCTCACTTTTTTCAGCAGAAAGTATCCACGCATCATCAGCCGCTCCCACATGGGTAGCGAGTTGTCGCGCGACAGGAATTTCTCCATAACAATGAACCGGAAGTCGCCCATCACATTATTCTTGCTCAGCGACTCATAACGGCTTACCACGTTCACTTCTTTATTCTGCACCATCTCTTCCACCACCTTCTTGAACATATACTGCACCCTGTGGTCTACCCGGAAACCAAGCCTGAACTCCACACGCACTATCTCATTCGGTACTATTGTCTGCACCACATACTCCGTAGTATAAGGATCATCAAGCACGTCCACATGCACGAACCAGTATATATCGGCTCGCTTCGGTTTACTATATAGAATCGAGTAAATAATCTTATGCTCTATCTCCCGTGGATTGTTAGCGCTCGTGAGGTAGACCAAATGCGTGGCATACTTGTTGATGCTCGTATCATTGCTCAGCTCCTGTAGTATAGGTATATAATTCTCCAGCCTCACAAATTCCACATACCGGTTCTTGATCTTCCGCGACTTGTACCACACCAGCATTGTCATAAATAGGCCTCCAGCAACAATTACCGTAACTACCCCTCCCTCTTTGAATTTTTCAACAAGGTTTGCTGTCAGGAACGACAGTTCTAATGTAAGATACACAATGAGGTACGTCGCGATCCATACGATGGGGATCCTTTTCACAAACATATAATAAGCGAAAAGTGTAGAGGTCATGATCATGCAAATAGTGATCGACAATCCGTATGCCGCCTCCATACTTGATGAGCGCTGAAAATACAGGGTAATGAGCACACAGCCGGAAAAAAGCAAGGTATTGATACCCGGGATAAATGATTGCCCCCGCTCTACTGTAGGATAGCTTATCTTCATTTTTGGCCAGAGGTTCAGTTTCATCGCCTCACTGATCAGGGTAAATGATCCCGATATCAACGCCTGGCTCGCTATTATAGCCGCCACCGTGGCTATGATGATGCTCGGTATAACAAACCATTGGGGCACTATCTCGTAAAACGGGTTCTTTACAAGAGCATCCCACGGCGTATTGCTTTTCACATTCAGCATGTATGCCCCTTGCCCCAGATAATTGAGTATCAGGCATGATTTCACAAACACCCACGACGCCCGGATATTCTTACGCCCGCAATGCCCAAGGTCTGAATACAAGGCCTCCGCCCCGGTTGTACAAAGGAAAACCGCCGCCAATATCCAGAAACCCTTAGGATATACGGTGAGGACTTTTATGGCATAATAGGGATTTAATGCCCTCAAAATGCGCCAGTCATGTGATACGTTAAGCTGATGAATGCCAAGTACCGCCAGCATAAGGAACCAAAGCATCATAATAGGGCCGAATGCCTTACCTATATTACTGGTGCCAAACTGCTGAAAGAAAAACAAAATTGAAAGAATACCGATAACTATGTAAACAATAGTCATTACACCGATATGCTCAAAATGCGGAATATTATGCAAACCTTCTATCGCAGATGTTACGGAGATGGGTGGCGTGATCATACCATCTGCCAGCAAAGCTGCACCTCCAATCATGGCTGGAAACACGGTCCACTTGCCATGTCGCCTCACTAATGCAAATAATGAAAATATTCCGCCCTCCCCTTTATTGTCTGCTCTTAGGGTCAGCATCACATACTTCACTGTGGTCTGCAGGGTTAGCGTCCATATGATACACGAAAGCGCACCAATAATCAAAAATTCATCTATAACCTTGCCGTTACAGATGGAGTTCATAACATACAGGGGGGAAGTGCCTATATCGCCATAAATAATACCGAGTGCAATAATTATCCCTGCTAAAGACGTCTTATTAAGATTCTGTCCCAAACCTTGGTGTATATGAGTATAAGTTGCGAAAGAGCACGCAAAGTTAGGGATAAAGAAAATCAAAATTCAAAAAAACAAAAAACTTTATTCACGGCTTGGTGCCGCATCAACCAATCCACCTATCAACAAATCAACCTACCTTTGCACCGCTTAAATGGTAAAAATCGCCAATATAGAACTCGGGGAATTCCCTCTGTTGCTCGCCCCTATGGAAGACGTGAGCGACCCGCCCTTCCGTGCCGTATGCAAGGAAAATGGCGCCGACCTCATGTACACGGAGTTTATCTCTTCGGAGGGTCTTATCCGCGATGCCATGAAGAGCCGCCAAAAGCTCGATATTTTCGACTATGAGAAACCCATAGGCATACAGATTTTTGGCGGCGATGAAGAAGCTATGGCCCTGAGTGCCAAAATAGTCGATACCACCAATCCCGACCTGCTGGACATTAACTTCGGCTGCCCGGTAAAAAAGGTAGTGTGCAAGGGCGCCGGTGCTGCCGTGCTTAAGGACGTGGACCTCATGGTACGCCTCACCAAAGCCTGCATCAAGTCCACCACCCTGCCGGTAACCGTAAAGACCCGCCTCGGCTGGGACGAAAGCACAAAGAACATTGAGGAAGTGGCAGAGCGCCTGCAGGACATTGGGGTAGCTGCCCTATCCATACATGGTCGCACACGTGCCCAGCTTTATAAGGGCGATGCCGACTGGACCCTCATAGCCAAAGTGAAGAACAACCAACGGATAACCATTCCCATCTTCGGCAACGGCGATATCGATACTCCCCAAAAAGCACTGGAGTACAAGAACCGCTACGGCGTAGATGGTATTATGATAGGCAGGGCCGCCATCGGCTACCCCTGGATTTTCCGCGAAGTGAAGCACTATATAAATACAGGCGAGGTCCTCGCGCCACCCACATTATCCGAACGGTTGCAGGCGTGCCGCAAACACCTCGAAGGGTCCGTAACATGGAAAGGCACTAAACTGGGCATCCTCGAGATGCGCCGTCACTATGCCAGCTACCTCAAAGGGCTGTCGCACGTTAAGGAGTTCCGCAATCGACTAGTCACCACCGACAACCTACCCGAGATAGAGGCTATATTACAGGAGGTGCAAGAACACTACACCCCCAATACAGAACCAATGCTGAACCTGCCCAACCAGGAACCACAATTCGTTTAAATACCCAATACCAAATTCTAAATTCCCGATTCTCATACACCCACCTATCATCTTTATTAATTCCCGCTTCATTATATCTGATACCACCATAGCCGCCGCTCCCATACATTTACACCTTGTATGCTGGTGATGAACGAACAGGGATATACCGAAGAGTTAACAATGCATGGTGCCACGGCGGCACAATACATTGTGGCGGCGCAAATGGCGTTCAATCACCTGCAATGGCCCATAACGGCCCTCTCCACCAATTCCATCACCTGCCTCACACCCGGCTACGACTACCCCGGCTCAGAGCTCACCATTACCATCAACGAAAAGACCGCAACCCTGCTCGCCCCCCACGGCTATACCGATGAAACGTTGCTGAGCCAAAATGCCAACCTCTATAAACAGGTAGTTGCGCAAGTCATAGCCGCTCAGGAAAAAGCCCACCGCAACCAGCACCCCGCCCAACGCGAGAAATATGGCGCGCTCCTCATATCAAAGAGTTACCTCGTTACACCACTTCTCGTTTATGCCAATGTGCTGGTGTTCCTCCTCATGACACTGGCAGGCATATCGCCCATTAACCCCGCTGCGCAAAGCCTCTTTGAATGGGGTGGCAACTTCAGGCCAGCGGTGGCTGGCGGAGCGTGGTGGCGACTGGTCACCTATATTTTCCTGCACGGCGGGTTCATGCACCTGTTTATGAACACCTTTGCGCTGCTATATATCGGCATGCACCTTGAACCGCTGCTGGGCCGTTTCCGCTTTGTGGCAGCCTACCTGCTCACCGGTGTTTGCGCCGGGCTGCTCAGCATCACCATACACACAAGCAGTGTGGGCGTAGGCGCGTCGGGGGCTATATTTGGTATGTTTGGCGTGTTCCTTTCCATGCTCACCACCAGCCATATCAGCCGTACCCTTCGCAAGACCATGCTCCGCAGCCTGCTCTTCTTCATTGTGCTCAACCTCCTCTATGGCCTGCAGGGCAATACCGACAATGCCGCCCATATAGGCGGCCTGCTCAGCGGCATAGCTATGGGTTATGCGTACTACCCCGGCATAGCCGCCAAAGCCCCCCTGCGCCGCCAGCTGCGCACCACGGCAATCATAGCCGCAGGTGTCATAGTGGCGACTGTGATTGTGGTAAAACTTGGTTGACTGGAACGCAATTCGGAAAACACCCTCATCGCCCCGACATTATCACCAAGATGATGTGCTAGCGGTGAAATAACATAACTATACACCTAACTGAAAAATCACACTATGACATTACCTCGAATAGAAGCCTTTCAACTATGCATTTTCTTTATTTTCACAGCTATGGTCAATTACTTTTTTTCCCCATAATCGTCGAGTGTCCCGACCGATGTCTCTTAAAAGCAAAGGCCACAGCGCGGGTTGAGGACTCGGGGGCATCAGGGTACTGAAGCCGAAGTAAATCGAAACTGAATATAGCATATACCACGCCACAAAATGAGGCCATCTTTACTCGCAGATACAGAAAATCCTGAAATCAAAAATACTTGTCCCGATGTGTCGGGATCCCCCTTTCAAAGCCTTGCCCACACTACGCCCAAAAACCATAACGGTACAGCAGCTGTACCGTTATAGAAAATACTTTTGGCTATGCCCGCGGATTTGGCCGGATAAAGATGTCTTTATTTCTGATATTCTGTTCATTTAAAATACGCAAAAGGCATCCTATAGAAATTACACATGCATACCAACATTACAGATACAAACCTGAAATATCCGTGGTTGCCGCTGAAGGCAATACCAACTGCATATAAAATATAAAGTCGCTTATTGGCTAATTAGAGCTAACTTGCATACATACAATAAAAATTAAGCCGAATAGCCCTTCCGTGTTTCATCCCCTCATTTCCCGAATTTCCTATACAGTTAATCGTTCCTTTTTATAAGAATCCATGCAAAACGAACAAGCCAATTCAAAAAAGCTGCAGAGCAGCTACATACCTACTGCCGAATTTTATAGCCAGATAATAGACAGCCTACAGGATTACTCAATTTTCACTCTGGATAAAGAGTTTTTGATCAATAGCTGGAGTTCCGGTTCGGAAAAAATATTCGGTTATGAAACAGAGGAAATCATCGGCAAATCATTTGATGTAATATTTACGGAAGAAGATGTGCAAAGCGGCATCCCGAGAAAAGAAATAGACATCGCCTTAAAAGAGGGCAGGGCAACAGATAACAGATGGCACATTTGTAAGGATAAAAGTGTGTTTTATGCATATGGCCTGGTATTTCCGCTCACGGGCATAGATGGCGAGCTATTAGGATATGTAAAAATACTGCGAGACCTGACTGAAAGAAAAAAAGCAGAAGACTCAATAAAAAAATATGTGAAGGATCTGGAAGAACTAAACACCCACAAAGAAAGCGTACTGGCCATACTATCACACGACCTAAGAAGCCCGCTAACAGGAATTATCGGGATAGCAAAATACCTGTCAACAAATTATGACAAGATGGAATCCGGGGAAATAAAAGAAATGATTGACCAACTTTATAATGCATCGAAAGATGAATTGAATATGCTGGATTACCTGGTAGAGTGGGCAAGGATAAAATATGCATCGGAGGTATTTTCCCCGACAAAAATTGAACTTGCCGACTACATAAAGAAGGTCTTCTACACACTGAATGAAACAGCCTCTGTAAGTGCAATAAACCTTCACCACGAGGTTGAAGAAAACACCCGTGTTTTTGCAGATGAAAAAATGCTGCTCTCCATTATTCAAAATATTGTTTCCAATGCTATTAAGCACACCCAACCGGGAGGCGA
This sequence comes from uncultured Flavipsychrobacter sp., assembly GCA_964430995.1. GTDB lineage: Bacteria > Bacteroidota > Bacteroidia > Chitinophagales > Chitinophagaceae > Nemorincola. The sequence continues at coordinate 12,909 of CAYSIG010000053.1, read as the reverse complement.
CATTACTATTTCCGCAAAAACCAAAGACGATAAAATAATTGTACAGATTAAGGACACCGGAATTGGGATGTCTAAAAAAATACAGGACAATTTGTTTACACCGCAAATGGGCGCCCTTTCAAATGCAAGGAAAGAGAATAAAGGTGCCGGGATTGGCTTATTATTAGTAAAAGGGTTTTTAGAAAAAAATGGTGGCGAGATATGGGTAGAAAGTGTGGAAGGCAAGGGTTCGTCCTTTTATTTCACCCTACCCATAGAGCAGCCTGTAAACGCAATGGATAATGCCGCAGAAGATCAATCTTAACAACTCTATCAAGACAGCCGTTAAGGCATGAATATTTCTTTGAGCTGGCTGTATAACTGAGGGTGGTTAAGTTTTAGTTGCTCCGGCTGTTCAAAAAAATACTCTGTTACGACGGCAAAGAATTCAGCAGAGTTTGTGGCGCCGTAAAAATTGATGTCTGCGTGGCCTCCCTCTTGCATTACCCGTATGCTTTCATGTACTTTCTGTACCCATGGCAGCACCTCGGGGCGCGTGAGCATGTATTCGGGTACGCCATCTATGGTGCCATCTGCTTTGTCCAGCAGGTGGGCAAATTCATGCAGTATCGTATTTCGTCCATCCTGTTTTCTAAAGCCATTACGGATAGCCGGCTTAGACAGCAGCATCTTTCGATTCATTACCCCCTCGCCTACCAAACCCTGGATATTGGCATCGGGTACTCCTGTCTTAAACGACCTGTTAAACTCGCCCTTGTATACCAATATCTCTGAAATATTGTTGTAGCGCCACTTCGGAAAAGAAAAGATAAGCATGATGGCGCCGGATGCGACCAATATCCTATCCAGATCATCGACCTCTGTATCTACCCCCTTGATCATTGTATTCTTTAAAAAATCCTCTACCCGAAGTTCAAAAGCTGCACGACCGTTTTCATCAAGATTTTTGTAGAAGTCAACATTATTTACAAGCAACTCCTTGAAATCGGGAGGTAACTTATATGGCGGGAAACGCCGTTTCCAGTCATAGTAGATAACTATGCCGGCAATTATTGCTATGATGAGGAGAATAAGGCCGGGCATAAGGAATGGATACTTTCTTCTTTGGAGGAAATAGGACTATGGAAAATTTTTATAAATATCCTTCATCCTTTTGCAAAGTCTTTAATCAATCGACTTTCATCAGGAATCCAAATGTTTGAATATTGCTTTGCGGCTCACTGTCTTTCCAGTTCTTTCCTTTTTCATCATCATCCCTAATTGTATATCCTCAGCCTGTGATGAAGATATTTTATCGACAGTCACCCCCAATTGCTCTGCCAGCGCACTGAGCAATTTAAGGTTTTTACTATTGCTGCTTTTTATAACAATTGCACTCATACCATGCTTTTCCAAAGTTACAAAAGATGTGGTTAATCAAAAGATAAACTTACTTACACCTGAAAAATTACCAATAAACCAACAACCCCATTAATGCAAATGGAATTGTGTAATACAACAATTTAAATAATAAAATGTATATCCTACTGATCTTTTTAGCTTCCTCGTTTAAAATTATATCCCTGATCTCTTTCTGAGTATACTTTCTCTGAATAAAACTATATAAAACCGAATACAAAATAACACAAGGCAATACTGCGATAATTGAATAATTGATTAAGAAGTCGTCAGGAGAAATTTTCCTTATAAATATCAACAATAAGAACGAGCAAATAAGTGAGATATAATTTGCTAACTGGCCTCGGACTAACTCTGATGAGGGTGTCTTTGCACTTAAACGATACAAAAAACCTCTTTTATTTATGTTGGAGGAAATATGCAATAAGCGTATAAACCCCTTCATAAAATTTTGCATATTATTTTATTACTACCTACTATTATTATCCACAGCCAACACTGTGCGCACATTCAGCTCGTGGGCGGCGCGCATCACGGCCACAATATTATCGGCATTTGCCATTTTATCGGCGTTGATGACCACGGTAGGTTCCGCATCCTGAGATTTTGCAATAGCTCTTGCTATCCAGGGTTTCAGCGAATCTACCGGAACTGAATTTGTACCTATAAAGAATTGCTGCTGGTCGTTGATGGATACCACCACTGTCTGCTTGGCTTTCGTATCGCTCTTTGCCTTGGGTATGGACAGCTTCACCACATTCGGGTTGGCGAGTGTGGAAATGATAAGGAAGAACAGCAGCAGGATGAACAATATATCGTTCAGCGCCGATGAATGCCCTTGCGGATCGTGGAGTGCTCGTCTTTTTATGTTCATCTGCTATCCTTAATTTTTGACATCCTGAACGAAATCCAGAAATTCAACCGAGGCAGACTCTATACGGTTCACCTGTTTATTGATTTGCGCGTTGAGGTAGGTATAGCCCACATAAGCCAGCAGCCCTATGATAAGACCGGTGGCCGAGGTCACCATCTTGGTATAGATACCGCCTGCTATAGAATTAATATCGAAACCCTGGTGCTGCACATTGAAGAACAGGATGATCATGCCCGCAATAGTGCCGAGGAAACCGAACATAGGGGCTATGCCGGCTATGGTAGTAAGGATGGAAAGGTTCCGCTCCAGCTTATATACTTCCAGCTTGCCCGTGTTTTCCATAGATTTCTCTATCTGTTCAATAGGTTTTCCAATGCGGCTTACCCCTTTTTCCACAACGCGGGAAAGAGCGTTATTGGCTGTTTTGCAGGCGCTGATAGCGGCAGCAGTGTTGCCCCCCTCTACCTGGTCCTTTATCCGCCCCATGAACGATGGGTCAACTACAGTGGCTTTTCTAATAGCAAGAAAACGCTCCACAAACACATATACCATAATTATAGAGCATAACAGCAGCGGGATCATCAGCACACCACCTTCCATCAATAAATTGAAAAGCGATATCTGCTCGGTAGAAGCGATGGCCTCCTGCTGGGCCATATTGGTAAGACTGTCTGTTGCGGCCGGCTGTGCAGCAGTGGCGGCCTGTAGTAAAATGGTCAGTAAACTCATGGGCGAGATTTGGACTAACAAATATAATGACTTAACCCCAAACCCTGCGGGGCTTTCCTCCTGACCTATATTAACTCAAAGGCGTATTTTTTATTGTCCACGTGCAAAGATGATTAACAATCACCCATATACTTATAGATTATTCTTTAAACTAAATACTTATCAACAGGGTACGTTAGTAAGTTTTTAGGATTTAATTTTTGAGATAGTATCTTTGCAGCGCATTTCTAACAAATACTTACATAAATACAGCCGGATCATATGAACTGGAAAGATTATTTCAGCACTTCTATAGGTAAGAAAATTTTAGTCGGGGCTACGGGTTTGTTTCTCATTCTTTTTCTGATAGTACACTGCTACGTTAATGCCATGATCTTCTGGTGCGACGAAGGAAAGCACTTTACTGAAGCGGCATCCTTCATGGGTGGCAATGTGGCCGTTCGTATCCTGGAGATAGGGCTCTTCGCAGGGCTTATCATTCACATGATGCAGGGTCTGATGCTGTGGAGGCAGAATGCCGCACGCAGACCTGTAGCCTATGCCGTAAAGGCAGGCAACAAAACCAGCAGGTGGTATAGCCGCTCTATGGGCTTGCTGGGCACACTTATACTTATGTTCCTTATCCTGCACCTCTACCACTTCTGGGCGCCTAACCGGTATGGCCAGGCATTTGATGCGGCATGGACAGAAGAAAGCCTTTATGAAAAAATGCTCGTTGTATTTAGCGCGCCGTGGGTGGTTATTGTTTATGTGCTGGGCTGCATATCGCTGGCATGGCACCTGATGCATGGTTTTTTCAGCGGCTTCCAGACTTTCGGGTTGGCTACGCACAGGTATAAAGGACTAATCAGGGCAACAGGAGTGGCGTTTTCCATAATTGTACCACTCATTTTTGCCAGCATGCCCGTGTACCTGCACATAATTGCCAACTGCGGGGGGCATTGCCAGTAAAAAAGTAAGAAATATTAAAAAAGTATCCAGTATCAATAAATATCCAGTATCAAGCATATGGCACTTAATTCAAAGATACCTGCCGGTCCGTTAGAGAATAAATGGAAGGATTACAAGTCGAAATGTAAGCTGGTAAATCCTGCCAACAAACGCTCGTTGGAAATTATAGTTGTGGGCACCGGCCTTGCAGGCGCATCGGCGGCTGCATCGCTTGGCGAGATGGGCTATAAGGTAAAAGCGTTCTGCTTCCAGGACAGTCCCCGCCGCGCACACTCCATAGCCGCACAGGGAGGTATAAATGCCGCAAAGAATTACCAGAACGATGGCGACAGTACCTACCGCCTGTTTTACGATACCATTAAAGGTGGTGACTACCGCGCCCGCGAAGGCAATGTGCACCGCCTGGCCGAGGTAAGCGCAAACATTATAGACCAGTGTGTGGCACAGGGTGTGCCTTTTGCACGTGAATATGGCGGATTGCTCAGCAACCGTTCTTTTGGCGGCACGCAGGTGCAACGTACTTTCTATGCGGCAGGCCAGACCGGACAGCAGTTGCTCATAGGCGCCTACCAGGGCCTTGAGCGCCAAATAGCGCTCGGCACGGTAGAAATGTACTCCCGCCACGAGATGCTGGAAGTGGTGAAGATAGATGGACAGGCGCGCGGCATCATAGCCCGCAACCTGGTGACCGGAGAACTGGAACGCCATTTCGGCCATGCAGTACTGTTGTGTACTGGCGGCTACGGCAATGTATTTTATCTTTCTACCAATGCCATGGGCAGCAACGTGACCGCCGCATGGAAAGCACATAAACAAGGAGCTTACTTCGGTAATCCCTGCTTCACACAAATACACCCTACGTGCATACCTGTAAGTGGTGATCACCAGTCTAAGCTCACGCTGATGTCGGAGTCGCTGCGTAATGACGGGCGCATATGGGTGCCTAAAACAAAAGGCGACAATAGAAAACCGACAGACATACCTGAAGAAGAGCGCGACTACTACCTGGAGCGCCGCTACCCTGCCTTCGGCAACCTCGTTCCGCGCGATGTGGCCAGCCGCGCCGCAAAAGAGCGTTGTGATGCCGGCTTTGGCGTAGGGTCTTCAAAAATGGCAGTTTACCTCGATTTCGCATCGGCTATTATGCGCTACGGAAAAGTAGAAGCCCGCAAGCAAGGAAAGGAAAATGCCGGCGATACAGAAGTGCGGAAGATGGGCATGGATGTTGTAAAAGAAAAATACGGCAACCTGTTCGACATGTATGCTAAGATAACCGGCGAAGACCCATATACAGTACCTATGCGCATTTACCCTGCCGTACACTATACTATGGGTGGCCTGTGGGTAGATTATGAACTAATGACCAATGTACCCGGCCTATACGCGCTGGGTGAAGCCAACTTCAGCGACCATGGCGCTAACCGCCTCGGTGCATCTGCCCTGATGCAGGGGCTGGCCGATGGTTATTTCGTAATACCTTACACACTCGGCAACAACCTTGCCGATGATATACGCACCAAAGCTATACCCACTGACCACCCTGCTTTCGTTCAGGCAGAAAAAGAGGTATCCGATCGCATCAACCGCCTGATGAACATCAAAGGCAAGGAAAGTGTAGAAAGTTTCCACAAACGCCTGGGCAAGATAATGTGGGACAAATGCGGCATGGGCCGTAATGCCAAGGGGTTAACAGAAGCTATAACAGAGATACAGGCGCTGCGCAAAGAATTCTGGAGCAATGTGCGCATACCCGGCGAAATAAAAGAATACAACCCCGAACTGGACAAAGCAGGCCGTGTAGCTGACTTTATAGAACTGGGCGAACTGATGTGCAGAGATGCCCTGCACCGCAACGAAAGCTGCGGCGGCCACTTCCGCGAAGAGTACCAGACCGAGGACGGCGAAGCACTGCGCGATGATGAAAAATACATGTATGTAGCCGCATGGGAATACAAGGGCGAAAGCCAGTTTGAACTGCATAAGGAGAGTTTGGATTACGAAGTCGTTCATCCGTCAGCACGTAGTTATAAATAATTAAGGTTAACTGAAAATATTAAGTAGATGCAACACTACAATATGAATCTCACCCTTAAGGTGTGGAAACAGAAAAACAGCAAAACAAATGGCAGCTTTGAAACCTACCAGGTGAAGAACATTTCCTCAGAAATGTCTTTCCTCGAGATGTTTGACGTGCTGAACGAGCAACTTGTGGCTGAAGGTAAGGAGCCTATCGCTTTCGACCACGACTGCCGCGAGGGTATCTGTGGTATGTGCAGTATGTACATCAATGGCCGCGCCCATGGTCCTTGGCATGAGACCACTACCTGCCAGCTGCATATGCGCGAATACAAGGATGGCGACACCATAGTGGTAGAGCCATGGCGCGCCAGCTCTTTCCCGGTAATTAAAGACCTTGTGGTTGACCGCACTGCGTTCGACCGCATCATAGCTGCCGGTGGGTATATTTCGGTAAATACGGGCAATGCCGTTGATGCCAATTCACTGCCGATAGAAAAACAAAAAGCCGATGAGGCTTTTGCAGCGGCTACATGCATAGGCTGCGGCGCATGCGTTGCAGCATGTCCTAATGCCTCGGCTATGCTGTTTGTATCGGCGAAGGTTTCTCACCTGGCATTATTGCCACAGGGCGACCCTGAGCGCAAAGTACGCGCGGTGAACATGGTGAAACAAATGGATACTGAAGGCTTTGGCAGTTGCACCAACATAGGCGCCTGCGAGGCTGAATGTCCTAAAGGGATTTCATTAGAGAACATAGCCCGCCTGAACCGCGAGTATATAGGCGCTGTTTTCTCCGGGAGCAAGGAGGGATAAAACCCAAAACCGCTAAAGAGGCGTCCCTTCACTTTAATACTATTTTTGCAGCCGATGTGAAAAGCATCGGCTGCTTTTTTTACAAAAGCTTAATCCCTGATTCCCCTTCAGAGGTCAGGGGTTAAGGTTATTTCCTTATTTTGCACTATGTTCAGGAAAATACTATTCCTTCTTTTTGCCATTTCCTGCTATACTTCGCTGTTGGGACAGGATACTTCAAGCAGTACTATCACCACGGCGGCCGATACAAGCCATTTGCGCGTGAGCCTGCTTACCTGTGGCCCCGGCGACAGCGAGGTATGGGAGGTCTTTGGCCATACGGCTATCCGGGTGATAGACAGCCAACACCACCTTGATCTTGTATATGGATACGGCACGTTCGATTTCCAGCCGGGTTTTGAAATTCAGTTCATGAGGGGCAAGCTGTTATATTCTATCTCTGTAATGGAATTTGGCAGCTTTATGCCCGAATATGTGATTGCTAAACGTAGCGTGGAAGAACAGGAATTATTGCTTGATGGCGCACAGAAAGAATCTATGTATGCTTTCCTCAACTGGAATGCGGAACCCGCCAACAGGTATTACAAATACGATTTCTTCTTCGACAACTGCGCCACGCGCATCCGGGATGTATTTCCCAAATCATTTGGCAGGGGCTTTACCTTTGGACAGGCCATCCCTCCGTCTTCAAAAATCACCTTCCGCAACATAATGGACCGCTATTTTTACCGCGACCATTGGACCCGCCTGGGCTGCAACCTGCTGCTGGGCAGCCGGATAGACCAGGTAATGAGCAACACCGATATCATGTTCCTGCCCGACTACCTGAGGGACGGTGTGGCAGGCGCTAAGGTGAATGGCAAGCAAATAGCCTCACCTCCGCAGTTACTCTTAGCGGGCGACCAACCCCTCGACGCGGGCATGAATGGCCCTTTTATCCTCCTTTGCATGGTGGCATTGCTCACAATAGCAGGCTTCTCGGCACCACAGCTGCGGGTACTGGGCAGAGTAATGGCATCCGTACTTTTAGGTGTTACCGGGCTGCTGGGAGTCATTATACTCATTATGTGGTTTGCCACCGACCATCAGGGCTGCGCTAATAATTTCAATCTGCTCTGGTGCCTGCCTACTAATCTGGTCCTGCTATTTGCCAAGCCTAAAGGAAAAGGCAAATATGCCCTGATAGCCATTTTGCTACTCTTTATTTCCATAATTTTACATACAATGAAGGTGCAGGGACTGCCGCTGCTTGAATTATCACCGTTGTTCCTTGCCCTGCTATTTGTTTATGGCATGATTTATAGAAAGAGTAGAATTTTAAAAGCAACTAACCATGCCTGAGATAAGTACACCAGTATCATCCTCTGTCTTTTACCGTAAAATGGGTAGTGGACCTGTACTTGCACTACTGCACGGTTTTCCTGAAAGCAGCAATATATGGAGAAATATATGGTACGAGCTGGCAAAGGAATATACACTCATCATTCCCGATTTTCCTGGTAGCGGCGAAAGCGCATTGGAGAAGGAAACCAGCATAGCACAGATGGCTGAATGTGTTGCCGCCATACTGGAGCATGAAAAAATTACCAAAGCAGTGGTGGCGGGTCATTCTATGGGTGGATATATTGGTTTTGCTTTTGCTGCCCAATACCCCAATATGATAGCTGGCCTGTCGGTGGTACACTCTACTCCCCTGCCCGATGATGAGGAAAAGAAAAAAACAAGGCTTAAATCCATAGAGCTTATACGGAATGGTGGCAAGAACGCATTTGTAAGGCAAATGATAGCCAATCTCTTTGCGCCCTCCTTCAGGGAGGCAAACCCCGGCATAATAGAAGAACAGGTGGCGCTGGCACTGGAAACCGAAGAAAAAGGGCTTATCAACTATATGCAGGCAATGATTAACCGGGCAGACCAAAGGAATTGGCTCAAAAACACGTCTATACCTATACAGTGGATAATAGGCATGGAAGATAACATTATACCATATAAAAAAATATTAGAGCAAAGTGCGCAGTCTGGTATTAATTTTGTAACTTTTTATAATAATTGCGGCCACATGAGCATGCTCGAAGCACCTGAGCGGCTAGCAAGTGACCTTGCGGTATTTACAAATTATTGCTACGAACGATAGCAAAACACTATGAACACGAGGCTATTTGCCATATTATTATTGCTCTCATCGTTTTGTTTTCACAAGGCGCAGGGGTCGCATATAGTAGGTGGTGAGATGACCTACAGGTATTTGGGCGACAGCCTTGTGCTGGGTACATTATGGCCCAGGTACCAGATCAGCCTTACCATCTACGAGGATTGTCAGAACGGCCAGCCAGAAGCTATTGCGCAGGATAACCCGGCTTTTTTCGGCGTATATGAGGCGGCCATTCCCTTTAAATACATTACCGCCGACTCAGTCCACTACATGACCTCTGTGGCTGTGCCCGCAAATTTCAGCAATGCCTGCGTCAGCAACATACCCGCTACGTGCCTCCTCAAAAAAACATTTGTCATCAACTACGTTTTAAAGCCTAATCCTTTCGGTTATATCATCACCTACGCCAGGTGCTGCCGCAATGCAACCGTAAATAATATTCTCAATGCCGGCAGCACCGGCTCTTTATACTACTGCTACATACCACCCTTACCCTTGCACAATAACAGTGCTGTCTTCAAAAACTACCCTCCGCAGATTATCTGCATGAACAACCCGCTTTTCTACGACCACTCTGCTACCGACCCTGATGGTGACTCCCTCAGTTATGGGTTCACACAGGGCCTCAAAGGCGCCGATGAAACAAACATAAAACCTTTTCCGCCCGACCAGCCTCCTTTCGACACCGTTATCTATACCGGCGGCACCAGTTCTCAGCACCCTATGCCCGGTTTCCCGCATATAAGCATAGACCCCATAACCGGCCTCGTTACAGGTACGCCAAATACCATTGGCCGCTTCCTCGTTACCGTCTATTGCAACGAATACCGCAATGGCGTGCTCATAAATACTATTGTCCGCGAATTTCAGTTTGTCGTCACTAGTTGCACAAAAGTAGTGGTCGCTGACATTCCCATATTCTCTACCGAACCCAATACATATATAGTAAACTGCGAAAATTATAACATTCATTTTGTTAATGAGAGTTCCGGCGGATTTTCTTATCATTGGAACTTTGGCGTACCGGGAACGGCCACCGATACATCCTCAGCCTTCGAGCCCGACTTCACCTATCCCGATACCGGAACCTATACTGTGAAGCTGATTGTCAACCCGCGCTCCACATGCCCCGACAGCATTACCCGTCTTGTAAAGGTTTACCCTAAATTCCATGCTGCATTTACAGATAGCGGCCGCTTGTGCCCCGGCGCACCTGTTTCTTACCTGGACCTCTCCAGCGCCACCATTAAGCCAATAACCTACTGGAAGTGGTACTTCGGTGATGGGGATAGTATACTTGCCCAAAATCCCGTACATACTTACACTGCAGGCGGCATATATACGGTAATCCTCATATCACAAAATGTAAGGGGCTGTGCCGATACTGCTATGCGGCAGATATACATCGACAATTTCAAGCCATTTGCAGGTGATGATACTTTTATTGTAAAAGAAGAAAGGATACAGTTTAATGCAACAGGCGGCACCGAGTATATATGGTCGCCACCCACCTACCTCTCCGACACCAACACCTACAACCCCGTCGGCTACTTCCCCGACACGGGCCGTTTCAGGTATACCGTATATGTAAAAAGCCCCTATGGCTGCGAGGGCTCCGATACCATTCTTGTCACCGTGGTAAATCAGGCTGCGTTCTTTGTACCCAACGCATTCACCCCCAACGGCGATGGCATCAACGATCTCTTCAGGCCATATGCCATCGGGTATAAGAACCTTAACTTCTTCCGTATATACAACCGGTGGGGCGAGGAAGTGTACTACAGCACAAACCTGGAGGTGGGCTGGAATGGCACCTACAACAAAAAGCAAGCTGATATGGGCACCTATTTCTGGCATATCAGCTACACCGACCGCTTCGGCAACCAGGGGTATATGAAAGGCGATGTGCACCTGCTCAGATAATTCCGCCCCGCTATTTCTTCTTATATGAAATAATTAAACAACAGCACTAAAAATATTTGGCAATATCCGCAAGAAAAATTTTGTCAGAAACTTAAACTGATTATTTTTGCAGTCCCAAAAACAATCCTCCTTAGCTCAGTTGGTTAGAGCACATGACTGTTAATCATGGGGTCCCCCGTTCAAGTCGGGGAGGGGGAGCAGGAAAAAAGCGATTACACATTAAACGTGTAGTCGCTTTTTTAATCTGCATTAGTTGAACATCGTTGCTCACGGTCGCAGCCGTGAAACAGCGAGTACAATCCCGTTACTTCTTCGAGATACTGACGTTATCTATCCAAAACGAACCGGGGCTTAGTACGTTCACCTCCAGCCTCAGCCGGTTCATGTCCGCGGGTATTTTGCAGTCAAACTCCAGCCGTCTCCACTCCCCGATATTTTCTGCCAGAGTTGTTGTTTGGGCAACACCCGAACGAAACGCGCTTACACCAACTACCTTGACCCGGAATTTCGAACCCTTGTTTTTCACCCACAGTGATACCTTGAATTCATCACCCGGCTTTGCAGCAGCTTCGTAACACATGCCCGGCGAATGCCATCCACCGGTGGCCGTACATTTTTTTACGGCAAACAACAGCGACTGCCTACCGTCTTTGGCATCATTCGGGTCGAAGCTGATAGCAAAATCGCTGTTCGGCACCGTTTTTGGAGTGTACATAAACCAGTTTACCGGCAGACCTCTGGCTACATGCTCAAAGCTGCCGTTCAGCCCCTTCCCGGCATCGGCCGATATTTCACTCATCCGCTTCAGGAATGAGGAACATAATAAAATTGCTCCCGCAGCGCAGGCGACGAAAATGGCACCCACTACTTTTTTAGATTTTTTCATGATCTTGTTTTTACAATGATAAATGGTTGTTTTTTCAACCACATGCCAAAAGTAGAATGGGGAAATAGCTGATTTTTTGATACAGGTCAAAAAATGCAATGTAGCCCGGCGGCTATTTTTCCGCGCGTATCCTGCTCAGAGTTTCCTGCTTCATACCAAGGTAGGACGCCACCCTGCCTAGTGGTGCCCGCATGATCAGCCCGGGGCGGCTGGCAAGCAGGGTTTTGTAACGCTCCTTAGCAGATACAAATCGTATAGCGATGAGGCGCTCCTCCAACCGTGCGTAGTAGTCCTCAAGGAGCAGCCGGCCAGCCCGTTCGGTCTCGGGAAAACGTCGGTACAACTCATTCATTTTTTCATAACTGATCGATTCGGTGATCGTATCTTCAAAGCACTCGATGGTTTCTACCGATGGCTTGCGCGCGATAAAGCTGTAATACGCGGTGGCTAGGTCGCCCTCCATAGCTATCCAGTTGCATATCTCCAGCCCGTCGAGCAGGTAGTATCCCCCGGCAATGCCCGAGTTGATATAATACATGTGCCCACATATCCGTCCCATCTTCAGGATATTATCATTCTTCCTGAAAGTATGGGTTTCCACATGCTCCTCAAGCCATTCCCTTGCATCAGACGAAAGATCTACAAGCTGCTGTATTTTACCGATGAGGCCCATGCGTTTATTCCTGTTATTGACCTGCCAAAGATAATAATACCGTTGTTTACCGTGTACAGGCCTGACTCTACTGTTATCGGCCCACCATCCTTATTACCTGCACCGGGCACATACCAACCAGCTTCAGGTTTACCCACTCGTCCGCGGATATTTCGCAGATGCGTTTGAAATGCGTTTCGCGCAGGGTACTCGCATAATATGAACGAGTCCGTTGCGCATGTTGCAGCTGACGATAAGACCTGCAACGGCGAAGCAAAAGAAAAGTACACTCCCGCCGGATGCGCAACTCAATTCTCGAAACCCGGATTAGCTGAACACCAATTCTGTAATTCCGAAAATCCCGAATTCAAAATCACCCCGCAAAAAACGATCAAACCCTTGCCCCGACTGCATACTAAAAACCATGACGGTACAGTAACTGTACTGTCATGGTACGCCAACTGTACCATCATGCCATAAAAATTTTGCCCGCACTACCCCATTCCCGAACT
>CAYSIG010000052.1:0-31638 GCA_964430995.1 uncultured Flavipsychrobacter sp. | reverse complement strand
CAAGTATTTTAGGTGGCCCGCTTACAAACACCCATACCGTAAATACTGATTGCTCTACGGTTGTAATGGGAAACACCAATAGTATTTTTGCTTTTTTGCCGGCAACGCCGGGTGGATATAATTCCATAGTAAACGGCAAGGATAACAGTACTACCGGCTTTTATGCAAGCATCTTCAGCGGCAATAACAACATTGCGGGCGGAGGAAATGCCCTTGCCTGTTACCCTACCGTTATAAACGGTGGCTACAACGCAGCAACAGGCGATTTTTCATTTATCAGCAATGGCGGTGGCTTTGATGCGGCAACGGCAACACCGCTGGGCAACAGTGCCACCGGTGATTTTTCTTTCATAGGCAATGGTATCCTCAACCAGGCCACCGGCATCCACTCCTATATAGGTAATGGTGGCGGCTATTCGCTTGTCGGCTCTTGCGGCAACCAAGCTATCGGCGATTTTTCTTTTATAGGTAACGGCATATGTAACCACACAGATGGCTGTTTTTCATTTATTGGTAATGGCTCCTGCAATAATATATTTGTTCTTAATCCGGTCATGTGTACGAACAGTATTGTAAACGGCTGGAAAAATACTATCGAGCAGACGTGTGTGGACACCACAATGTACAGCAACACTATTGCGGGTGGACAGAATAATACAATTCGTGTAGCTACATGTTGGGCTGATGCCAGTACGAACTTCATTGGCAGTGGCAATAGTCATCTCATTCAGGATGTAGGAAACTCAGCTATAGTAGCAGGCGGTGGCAACACTATATGTTCTCCTAGCTCATTTATAGGTACAGCATCACAAAGCTGTATATTTGATATGGCTAGTTTAAGCGCCATTGTTTCCGGAGAAAGCAACTGCATCTTTGGCGGAATAAATACATTGCCTCCGCACAACAGAAATTTTATAGGTGCAGGTGTTAACAATGGTATTCAGGCTGCTTCTTCATTCATAGGTGCAGGGATGTTCAACAAACTTATCATTGGCGCTTGTGGCGTGCCGGCTTATTCTTTTATAGGTGCGGGACTTTCCAACTGTATTTTAGATCTCGGCTGGGGCAATATGATTGGTGCCGGCAGGTGCAATTTTATAGAATTTGACAGTTATGCAGCCATAGTCAGCGGTTGCGGCAACACCATATTTTCAGAATCGAACAACAGCTTTATTGGTGCCGGTGAAAATAATACTATAGGCTTGGCAGCAGGAGGGCCGTTGCAGTTTAGTAGTGTAATAGGAGGTGGGTGCGCGAATACCATAACGGGTTTTAATGACAGTGTATCTCATTATTCATTTATAGGTGGCGGACACAATAACTGTTTGGAAGGCGCGAGGTTGTCAGCGATAACAGGTGGAGAGGGTAATATGATAAGGAACCAAGTTGCCTGTACACCTGCTGTGAATTCAGAACACAACTTCATTGGTGGTGGCTCTGTCAACCTTATTGACGAGAATGCCTGCCATAATGCAATAGCTGGCGGTAATGTGAATCAGGTTATTAATTCGAGCTTTACATTCATAGGCAGTGGGCAAAATAACAGGATACAAACAATATCAAACAACAGCTTCATAGGTGGTGGAGAAGATAATCTGCTTGGCGGTGGCGACCAGCGGCACTCGTTTATAGGCGGCGGACATGGCAATGTTATATCAGGTAGGTGTTCTGCGATATTGGGTGGACAAAACAATAATGTTAACCATAATTATGCTGCGGCTTTTGGTAATGGGGTTAACTCTGTAATGGCGAATGCATTTCATACTGAAGAAATTGTGCTGACAAATATCCCCGTTATTGCAGCAGGTGGGTTTGGTTCTCTTCAGCCAGGGCAATTGTATACTTGTTCTAGTACTTTGGGGTATATGTGTAGGCCGGTTTTCATTGTATAATATAGATAGTCTTGGATTGATGCATATGAGTTATGGAACATCGAATTAGATTAATTGCGCTACTTGTATTGGCTATCTGCGTTAGTGTATCCATTTATGCGCAGAATATTATTACTATTGCTGGTGGTGCAACAGGACATGGTTCATATTGGGGAGATGGGGGGCCTGCGACAGCAGCAGCATTTAATTTGGCAGCAGGCATAGCAATAGATACTCACAAGAATTTATATATAGCAGATGGGTTTAATCACCGTGTTCGTAAGATCGATGCAACTACAGGTATAGTAACAACCTTTGCCGGGACCGGGATTGCTGGTTATAATGGAGATAATATCCCTGCTACCAGCGCCCAAATTCATACCCCAACATATGTTGCAATTGACAAGCATGGGAATGTGTATATCCAGGAACCAGATAATTATAGGATAAGGAAAGTAAATAGTACGACTGGTATCATTTCCACTTTTGCAGGCACGGGAATTTGGGGATTTAGTGGTGACGGAGGACAAGCTACAACTGCCAAAATTATTCCGGGGCCTATTACATGCGACCCATACGGTAATTTGTATGTAGCAGATGTAGGAAACCGGAGAATTCGTAAAATAAATACATCAGGTATTATTACTACAATTGCCGGAAATGGCATATCAGGCAATTCGGGAGATGGGGGGCTTGCCATTAATGCTAAGGTTAATATCCCATTGAGTATATGTTCGGATTCGCATGGGAATATTTATTTTCAGGATAGTTCAGCTTCAGTCCGGAAAATAAATGTTAGCAATGGGATTATTACCCGGGTAGCTGGTTTGGGAGATAATATACATTCTCCGTATTCTGGAGATGGGAATATTGCTACAAACTCGCACCTAGGGCCATTTGGAGTAGCTACGGACATAAAAGGTAATATATATATAGCTGATGGAACTAACAATAGAATAGAGAAAGTCGATCTAATGGGTATATTGCATACTGTTGTTGGTACTGGTACAAATGGTTTTAGTGGAGATGGGGGGGCTGCTACTGCTGCAAGAGTTTACCAGCCTCGTAACATCGCATTTGATCTATGTGATAATTTATACATCATAGATTTTGGGAATAAACGCATCCGCAAAGTAACCTTCAACCCACCACCATGCACTTACCTAAGTGTAGATGGGCAAAGTGTAAAAAACGAGGTTTCTACTTACCCAAACCCTGCAAATGAGCTACTAAATATTACTTCTCCCGGCCTCTCCCATGGGGAGGTGGTATTATGCAATATGCTGGGGCAGGCGGTATTAATGGAGCAAGTAAATAGTAAGCAAACAGTAGTAAACATTAAGCATTTACCCCCCGGCATATACCTCCTCGCCCTCACAGATGGCGAGGGCCGGAGAACGGTGCATAAAATTGTAAAGGAGTAACCCTTCGGCAAACTCAGGAAGAATCAAACTTTATGAAAATAGTATTAAAAATAGATGGCGGCATAGGCAAAAGTGTAATGGCCACCGCCGTATGCAAGGCCATAAAAGCCCAATACCCCGATTGCAAACTGATAGTGATGACAGGCTACCCCGAGGTGTTTGAAGGCAACCGCAGGGTGTATAAAGTGATACGCCACAATGAGCTTAATTACTTTTACCGCGACCACATAGAGGGCCAGCCCGATACTAAGTTTTTCTTCCACGAGCCTTACGTGGAGACCGATTTCATACACCGCCGCGGCCACCTCATAGAGGTATGGTGCCGTATGAATGGCATACCCTACAACGGCGAGTTGCCGGAACTGTTCCTCAACCACAAGGAAAAAACGTCATTCGGCAAGCTGTTTGAATCGCCAAAGCCTATATTGGTATTGCAAACCAACGGCGGTATGCCCAACCAGACCGATAAATATTCCTGGCCCCGCGATCTGCCGTACAACACAGCGCAGCAAGTGGTTAACGCCTTTCTGCCCATCCACAATGTGGTGCAGATACGCCGAAAAGACCAGCCCGTGCTGCAGAATGTATATCCCGTGGAGACAGGATTCCGCCAGCTTGCGGTGCTTATAGCTATGAGCGATAAGCGGCTGTTTATAGACAGCTTTGCGCAGCACACAGCCGCCGCGCTCGGTCTGCCCTCAGTAGTGTGCTGGGTGGCCAATGTGCCGTCACAGTTCGGCTACGAAATGCATACCAACATCATGGCGAATACCCCTACTTTGGAACCTGAACTCCGCAACGCCGTACTATCCAAATACAATACCAACGGCCCCGAAACCGAATTCCCCTACAACAACGAAGAAGAAATATTTGATGCCGAAACGCTGATAGAAGCGCTGCGTGTGGGCATGAAGGAGTCCGTGATGTTGGCCTGATAGGGCAGGCGGCGCATTGAAGGTTACTATTCCCCCGTCTCATGCACTGCCAGAATCGGAATGTGGCTGTGGTGTGCAACGGCCTTGGTGTGGCTTTTGTGGAACAGTCCTTCGAAGAAGGAATGCTTGCGCGGTATCATCACCAGCCAGTCTATGTCGTTGCCGGCTACAAAGTCCTGAATGCCTTTATCTATATCGCTGGCGCCATATACAAAATGATATTGCGGGCTTGCTGCAGATAATTGCCTGGCTGCTTCGGCATTGATTTCCTGCGGGCCATCTCCATTCTCATCTGCCTGAATGTTGAGTACATGCAATGCGGCATTGAGCTGATTTGAGTAGCTGCTCACCTGCTGCAGGGCCATGCCGTCTGCTTTATGTTTGTTGTCGAAAGCGAAGCATATATTTTTTACGGGGTTGTAGGCTGCTGCGGGTGGTATGGCCAGCACGGGGTAGGCTAGCTGCCGCAATGTATCGAGCAGCGAGCTGTCGGGCCATTTAGTGCCTTCTGCGCGGCTGTTGCCTACTACTACCAGCCAGGGGCTGTTCTTTTCATCGGCATAGTCTTCGAGGGCTTCTACCAGGTTGCCGTATATCACTCTCCCTTCAATGGCCTGGCCGGGGTGAGCCGCAGTCATCCGGGCCACGAGTTTGTTCATTTCATCTTCCGCGCCAGCCTCCGCATCAGTGATGATGTTGCCGGGCATGGGTATATCGCTGAACATTACCGGTATCATAAAGGCATGTATAATGATCACCTGTGCGTTTTGTGCGGCAGCCAGCTTGCAGGCATAGTTCACTGCATTCTCACTGGTCTGGGAAAAATCTGTAGCGGCAATGATGACGGGCATAAAAAATATTTAGAAGTAAAACGTTATCCAAAGATAAAATTATACCGCGAATATTTTATTGCGGTTGCCATGTATTTGACACAGCCCTTTATTTAAGCTTATTTAGCCGTTTTGGTAAAAGGCTGCAGTGCTTTGCGGATGACGCATCCAAATGTGCTGAGGAGGATATTGATATCAAGCCTTATACTACGGTTCTTCATGTAGTATATGTCCCACTGGATACGCTTGCGCAATTCACGCTCTACGCTTATTTCGCCTACGTAGTCTTTTATCTGCGCCATGCCGGTCATGCCGGGCAGTACTTCGAGACGGAGATTGTAGTAGGGTATGCACTCTGAGTAGTAGCGTGTGTGGAACAGCATATGCGGGCGGGGGCCTACCACGCTCATATCGCCGAGTATAACATTGAAGAATTGCGGTGTCTCGTCGATGTGCGTAAGGCGGAGGAATTTGCCAATCTTAGTGATGCGGTCATCGTTGATAGATACTTGCTTGATGTCGGCCTCATCATTAACAAACATGGTGCGGAACTTAAAGCAATTAAATTCAACCCCCATATAGCCTGTGCGTTTCTGGATGAAGAAGACCGGGCCTTTGGATGAAATTTTTATTAACAATGCGATAATGGGAGTGAGCCAGGACATGACCAGGAGAATGAACAGGGCAGATATGGTAAAATCCATTATTCGCTTAACGGTAAAGTAGTATGAAGCAGGCTGATGGTCGAGGTATTGCCTGTTCATTTCATGGAACATATAGCGAATGCTCGCCATATCGGTTTGCGGGATGGCCTGAGTGTGCTGCCTTTCAACGGGTAATTCTAAAATTCCTTCTTGTTTCATCTATTCTTTCAAAAATGTAATACTATACCAGCAAAAACCGTGCTAAACTCTATTTAGTAGAATTTTAGCCAAAAATTAATTTTATTAGCTATTGTTATAAAGCTAATCTGTATATGCTAAATATGGGCAAATGTACAAATTGTTTGCATATTGTTATATTAGTGTAAAATTTTTAACGAAAAGTTTTGCGGGGGAGTGGGAAGAATTTTGGGTTATATTTACCGTAAGAAAAAAATATTGCATGAATAGGAGTATAATATTGATTTTTTGTATCCTTTTGCCGTTTGGCATGAGCGCACAAGTGTGGCCCAAGGAAGGGAGTAAACTGAATTACCGCATAATTGGCTTTTCTGTTCCGGAAGAGCGAGGAGTGAAAAAATATAAAATCGAGATTGCGGCCGGAAAATTTTTTTCTGCGGATTCTTTTAAAAGAAAAATAACAGTAACGGCTGAGAAAAGTGAACCGAAGATAATAGCGGAAGTGCCTGAATTTGGCAGGGAATATACGTGGCGTGTTGTGTATAGCGGAAGGGATGTAAAGGAGGGTGCGCTGCATCATTTTTCGACAGGAACAACCTCTAATATAGACACATCGAAGCGCAGGCTACGGATAATGCATCAGGCTGAACAATTCAAAGATTATTATGTGGCCATAGACAGGGGGGGGGTGATGTATGATATGCAAGGTAAGGCAGTTTGGTTTGTTCCCGATCCGGAGGGTGCAGAAGTGAACAATGTAGGTGACATGAAGTTTACCAAAGACGGAACTGTGACATTCATCTACGGGTACTGTGTGGAAATGGATTATAACGGTAAAATATTATGGAAAACTCCGAAACTACCGGTGGTAAACAAAGATACATCGAGAATAAAAGGAGAAATATACCATCATGAACTTACCAAATTGCCGAATGGGCATTATATGGTCTTGGCGCTGGAAACGTTTCTATGCAAAAAAGTTACTGTGGGAGATAGTGTGTATATAGCAACGATAAAAGATGAAACAGTAGAAAGGGATGGTTACAAACTCGGAAAATTCGGTTGTCTGCTGGAATATGATGAGAGGGGTAATATAGTATGGATGTGGAAATCGTCGGATTACTTACTGAAAGCTGATTTTGCCTACTGGGAACCTGACAACAGCATGCTGTTTGATGCGCATGACAATGCATTTTTCTTTGATGAAAAAAATAATGTGATTTACATAGGCTACAAAAATATGCACAGGATAATAAAGATAGACCGTGCAACTTCCAAAGTGCTTAGTACGTACGGTAAGATATATAAGCCCGGAGCAAAGGATATGGGCAGGGGGATGTTCTGTATGCAGCACAGTATCGGCATTACCGAGGATGGGTATATGCTGTTGTTTAACAATAACGCATGTAACCAGGAGACTACTCCGTCAGTTCAGCTTTTCAAGGAACCTGCGTCCTCGTCCGATACATTAAAGAAGGTGTGGGAATACGTTTGCGACGGAGACGGTGTTTCGGTAAGGTTCTATAATCAGGGAGGCAATGCCATTTCCCTTCCGGATAAGTGCATTTTTATAAATATGGGTAGCAGGTACAGTAAACTGCAAATTTTGAACAGGGATAAAAAAGTGCTATGGAGTGCACTTCCAGAGCGGTATCAGGAGGTGGAGGAGAAGTGGCAGTCTAATTATCAGTATCGTGTTAATATAATTAACCGTTCCGAGTTGGAAAGGCTTATTTGGGCTGCACAGGAAAAACCGTAGGTGAACCGGGGTACATTCAGGCCAGTTATTTGAAAAGGCAAAAAAACAATGTATTAGTTCTTTTTTTTGAGATAATCACAGTATAAAAAATAAATTGTGTAAAAAATAAAGGGCACTTTTGTTAAAAAAGTGAAAAAAATAAGTATTTTACACCAGCTATTTTTTTATTTTACAAGGAATGATTGCCTGAATACAGATATTTTTTTGAATTTTTTTAACCCTTTTTGTTTTTTTATAATCAAATTTACTTAGTATGAAACGATTCTACCTTTCAAAACTAATCATTTTGGTAACCCTGTTATTGGGATCGGGTTTGGGACTAAATGCCCAGACGACAGTATTTAATTACACTGGCGGGCAGCAAACGTATGTAGTGCCGGCAGGTGTAACTGCACTGAGGATTGATGCTATCGGCGGTGCCGGCGGGTATCCATACTGGCAATGCAGCAGCACCAACGGTGCGCGTGAAGCTTACGGCGGGCGCGTGCAATGCGACCTGGCGGTGACAGGTGGTATGACGTTGTACATCTACGTTGGCGGTGCCGGCGGCAGTGAGCCGTGCAGCAACTGTACAGCCATGGCGGGTGGTTTCAATGGTGGCCAGCCAGGTGGTAGTTGTGCCGGTGGTAGCGGAGGCGGAACCGACATCAGGTTTAGCGCAGGCTCTATCAGCGGGTTACTGGTTAACCCTTATACCGCAACTAATCGTGTAGTAGTTGCAGGTGCCGGTGGTGGTGGTGCAGATTATTGGGGTAATGGAGGAGATGGCGGAGGTTTAACTGGCGGAACAGGTTATGTTCACCCGACATATGGAGGTAACGGAGGAATGGGTGGTACACAAACCGGGCCTGGTCCTGGTGTAGGTGCGGCTACCGGCGCTCCTTATCTTGGTACACTGGGTGTTGGCGGACAGCGTTATAATTATTCAGGTGGCGGTGGTGGTTACTGGGGTGGAAACTCGGGTACTGGTACCGCAGGTGGTGCTGGTGGCGGTTCTTCTTACACAGATCCTGTGTTGTGTTCTAATGTTATCCACACAAGAGGTTATACAGCTGCAACTGGTAACGGTAAAGTGACAATAACTGTATTGTGTACTGATCCCGGCGTGATAGTCGGTCCTACTGAAGTATGTATGGGTAGTAATATAACCCTGACCAATGCAACAACAGCTCCGGGCACATGGACATCAAGCGATCCTTCAATTGCTACCGTATCATCTACAGGTGTTGTTACCGGTGTTACAGCCGGCACTGTTACAATAATTTATTCGCAGTCAAATCCCTGCGGAGGATCTTCTGCTATGACAGCAATAACAGTAAATCCTCCTCCGGCGCCGATAGTTGGTTCATCAAATGCATGTACGGGAGCTACGACTCCATTGACCAATCCTACAGCCGGCGGTACATGGAGCAGCAGTTCACCATCACTGGCAACAGTAGGCTCTACCACCGGTGTTGTTACCGGTGTGGCTATAGGTGTTGCTGATATATCTTATACCCTTACAGCAACCGGATGCTCATCAGTAAAATCAGTTACGGTTAATCTGCTTCCATCGTCTATTTCAGGTCCTTCGGGTGTTTGTGCGAGTGGCGGAACAATGACACTGAGCAACGCCTCTCCGGGTGGTGC
Source organism: uncultured Flavipsychrobacter sp. (assembly GCA_964430995.1). Lineage (GTDB taxonomy): Bacteria > Bacteroidota > Bacteroidia > Chitinophagales > Chitinophagaceae > Nemorincola. The sequence continues at coordinate 22,348 of CAYSIG010000052.1, read as the reverse complement.
GTGGACCAGCAGTTCTCCGGCTAATGCAACTATAACAGGCGGCGGTGTAGTGACCGGTAATGTGCCGGGTACTACTACCATCACTTATACATTACCAACAGGTTGTGTCAGGACTAAGACCGTTACTGTAAATACATTGCCAGGTGCAATAAGCGGCCTTCCGATAACCTGCGTAGGCACGAATGCAACATTAACAAATTCAGGTGGCGGGACATGGACGTCTTCAGATGTATCAATTGCTTCAGTAGCCCCGACAACGGGTATTGTTACCGGTGTTACAGCAGGTTCCGCGACAATCACATATTCACTGGCCAGCGGATGCAGTGCGACCACAAGTTTCCTTGTAAATGCCCTTCCTGCTCCGATAACAGGTTCTACTAACGTATGCGCCGGATCTATGACAACATTGTCGAGTGCGACTACAGGTGGCATATGGACGAGCAGTGATAATATACTGGCTTCTGTTGCCGGGGGCATAGTTACCGGCCTTGCTGCGGGAACTGTTACCATATCATATACAATCGGGTCAGGTTGTGTGACCACAACGCCTATCGTTGTAAATGCTTTACCGAGTGCATACAGCGTATCGGGCGGAGGTGGCTATTGTACGGGCACATCCGGAGTGCATGTTGGATTAGGTTTCTCAAATTCGGGAGTGGATTACAGATTATATAACGGCAGTACACTTGTAGGGACACTGAGCGGTTCAAATTCAGGACTTGACTTTGGTTTTCAGACCGCTACCGGTACTTATACAGCCGTGGGTATTGATGCAGCTACAGGATGTACTAACAATATGACAGGGAGTGTGAATGTGTCTGTAAATACATTACCAGGCGTATACACAGTGACCGGCGGCGGCAATTATTGCCCCGGTGGCACAGGTGCCCATGTTAATTTAAGCGGATCTGAACTTTCGGTAAACTACCAGTTATTTGTTGGCGGTATTGCTACCGGCAGTGCAACATCGGGAACGGGCGCAGCAATAGACCTGGGTCTGCAAACAGCAACAGGTGCCTATACGGTAGTAGCCACAAACCCAGCAACAGGCTGTAGCAGTACAATGGCGGGCAGTGCCACAATAGGACTTAATGCAACACCGACAGTATATAATGTAAGCGGCGGCGGCGGATATTGTTCCGGCGGCTCTGGTGTAAATATTTCATTAGACGGATCGGACCTTTCAGTAAGTTACCAGTTGTCATTGGCAGGTGTTCCTTCGGGTGCGGCAATGATGGGCAGTGGTTCGGGGCTCAGTTTCGGGTTGCGTACTGCTACCGGTGCCTATACAATTGTTGCGACCAATCCTGCAACAGGCTGTAGCAGCAATATGAACGGGTCAGCTATAGTGTCAGTAAGCCCGCTTCCGAATGTGTATAATATTACCGGCGGCGGCAGTTACTGCGCCGGCGGAACAGGTGCGCATGTTGGCCTTAATTTTTCGAGTACGGGCGTAAACTACAGGTTGATGCGCAATACTACCACACTGGTGACAACAGTGCCTGGTACGAACGCAGGCCTTGATTTCGGCCCACAAACAGTTGCCGGAACCTATACGGTAGTTGCACAGGACGTAGCAACCGGTTGCCAGCGGAATATGACCGGGTCGGTAACTGTTTCGATCAGCCCGTTACCAGTGGTATATACAGTAACCGGCGGCGGTAACTATTGTGCGGGTAACCCCGGTCTGCATGTATACCTGAGCGGTTCAGCACCGGGTATCCTTTACCAGTTATATCATAATGGTTCGGCATCCGGCCCTGCGAAAGCAGGTACGGGTTCGGCGCTTGATTTTGGCGTGTTCACAGCGGGAGGTAACTACACAGTTGTTGCAACAAATCCAACAACCGCCTGTACGAGCAACATGACAGGAACTGTTACCATTAATGTAAACGGATTGCCAAATGTATATACGGTTTCCAGCGCCGGGTCTGTAAGCAGTTACTGCGCAGGCACAGGTGGTGTAGAGGTGCTGTTGAGCAATTCTGACTTTGGTATCCGGTACCAGCTGTTAAGAGGAGCTTCGGTTGTAGGCGCGCCTATAGACGGAACAGGGTTCCCGCTTACATTTGGAATACAGACAGCGGCAGGCAATTATTCAGTAATAGCGACAAATGCAACTACAGGCTGCACGCGTACCATGACGGGGGGCGTAGCAGTTGTTGTTAACCCGGTTCCGCCCGCATTCACTGTTACGGGTGGTGGCAGTTACTGTGATGGCAGCAGCGTAGGCGTGCATGTAGGCCTGAGTGGTTCCAGCGTAGGCGTTGATTACCAGTTGTTCAACGGGTCAGGCGCTGTTGGCCTGCCTGTTTCAGGTACCGGCGGTGCGATTGATTTCGGGCTGCACCTGACAGCGGATATATACACAGTTCTGGCTACTAACACATTAACAACCTGTACAAATAATATGACAGGTACAGCGACAATTAGTATTAACCCATTGCCTAATGTGTATTCTACAAGCGGCAGTGGCAGCTATTGCTTCGGCGGCAGCGGTATTACATTAGAACTTACCGGCTCAGATGCGGGTACCAACTACCAACTGATGTTTGGCTCAGTACCATCAGGTCCGGCAATAGCGGGTACAGGTGCAGCAATTTCTTTCGGCCCACGCACAAGTGGCGGTAATTATACAGTACGGGCAACGAAAACATCTACAGGTTGCAGCACGGATATGTCAGGCACCGAAACGATCACGGTAAACCCATTGCCCACAGCATTCGCTGTAACCGGCGGCGGCACCTATTGTTCGGGAGCGGCAGGTATGTCTGTTGATCTTGCAAATTCAATAGTAGGTGTTACCTACCAGTTATTCTATATGGGTATGCCGGATTCCATCATGGCAGGTACCGGCAGTGCACTTGCGTTTGGTGTAAGATCAGGCGTTGGCTCCTACAATGTGATCGCAACAGATGACGCAACGGGTTGTACGGGCAACATGAGCGGCTCAGCAATTATCACCATGCTCCCGACACCTGCTACGCAAACAGTGATAGGTGGTGGCAGCTATTGTACCGGCAGCACAGGAGTGCATATTGGTATGGCAGGCTCAGAAAGTGGTATAGACTATCAGTTATACCGTGGCACTACACCTGTAGGTGCATTGGTATCAGGTACAGGGTCAGCGATAGACTTTGGCGTACTGACAGCAGCAGGGTCTTATAATGTTGTGGCCAGCCCCGGTGGTGTGTGCCAGACTTCAATGTCAGGTACACCGGGCATTAGGGTTAACCCCTTGCCAGTAGTATATACAATGACAGGTGGTGGTAACTATTGTTCAGCCGGTGGCGGAATGAGTGTAGGGTTGAGCGGCTCAGAGGCAAGTGTTAAATACCAGCTATACCTTGGCAGCGCACCTGTTGGCAGCCCTGTTACAGGTACAGGCTCTGCACTTGATTTTGGCATACAGACAGGTGCAGGTGTTTATACTGCAAGGGCTACTGATACGATTACCGGTTGTACTTCAAGCGTAGGTACCTCAGCAAGCGTTTCCATAAGCACTTACGGATTGCCGGTAGCATATGATGTGACCGGTGGTGGTAACTATTGTTCAGGTGGCACCGGTGTTCATGTTACACTGTCTGCTTCTAATACAAATATCAATTACCAGATGTATCGCGGAGGAGTTGCAGTAGGCACACCAAAGGCAGGTACAGGTACGATCATAGATTTTGGCCTGCAGACCATAGCGGGCAACTATACAGTGGTAGGCACAGACGCAGGTACCTCATGCTTTAATAACATGACTGACACAGCAACTGTAGCTATAGATCCGATACTTACGCCTGTGGTATCTATCGTTGCCAAACCCGGCCTGAACATTGTAAAAGGCCAACGCGATACGCTTACAGCATCTGCTACAAATGCAGGTACTGCATCTTACCAGTGGTATGTGAACGGTTTTATTATAGCAGGTGCTACTAACAGCGCTTTCATTAGCAACCAGTTCAGGGACAGGGACAGCCTGACCTGCGCAGTGACCAGCAATGGTACATGTGGTGGTGTAACAGTTATGCGTTCTGTAGTTGTGCGTGTAGGCAGCAATGTGGGTACACAAACCATCAGCGGTATTAACGGAAACATGATTGTTATCCCTAACCCGAACAAGGGGACATTTAATGTAACCGGTGATTTGGGTACAAGCTCTGACGAGGAACTGACATTGGAAGTTACCGACCTTCTTGGCCATTCAATTTACAATAACAAGGTTATGGCGAAGGGTGGTAGTGTGAGTGTTAATGTACAGTTGGGTAATGTTGCCAACGGTATGTATATACTGAGTGTACGTTCAGAGGCAGGCAGCAAGGTGTTCCATGTGGTAGTAGAACAATAATAGAATAAGATTAAACGATAGAAAATGGGGAGCATAACTGCTCCCCATTTTTGTAATATGTATTTCCGGTAGTTTATTAACAGATTTTGTAAACCTAAAGATGAAAAGTTATTTTACTTTTGCAGGAACCCCCCGATAAAACCATAATGAGACATAAGCTCCGGAAATATAAAACCTACTTTGTAAAGTTTATAAACAGCCCGGATAAGAAAACGATAATAAAGGAGCTATCTGCTGAAGTTAAGAATAGGGGATTGATAACCGGTTTCAGGAGTTTTTTACATAAAAAGGTGCATCTTAAAGGGGGCTTTTTAAGCGAAGAACGGCCGGAATACGATAAGCCACAAATAGAGAAATTTGATACAAGCGGTAAGGTGAGCCTGCCGTATAATGCCAGTCCGAAAGTGTCTGTCATCATACCCATGTATAACCAACTGGAATTCACCTGCGATTGCGTGTATTCCATTTACCGCAACAGTAAGTTCAAAGATTATGAGGTGATAATCGCGGATGATAAATCGCCTGTGGAAAGCTCTGATGAGCTGAAGGAATATTTTGAAAATATTGTAGTTGTAAAGAACGAGACCAATCTGGGCTTTATCAGGAACTGTAATAATGCTGCATCGAAAGCGAAAGGGGATTACCTGGTTTTTCTGAACAATGATACGCAGATAGCGGAGAACTGGCTGGAAGAGTTACTGGCTGTATTCGAAAGATTTGATAATGTGGGTATAGTAGGGTCAAAGCTGATATACCCCGATGGCAGTCTGCAGGAAGCAGGCGGTATAGTGTGGAAGGACGGGAGTGCCTGGAACCTGGGTAACCAGGATGATCCGGGTAAATGTCAGTATAATTATGTGAAGGAGGCTGACTATGTATCCGGCGCATCGCTGATGATAAAGAAGGCATTATGGGACGAGTTGGGTGGATTTGATGAAGCGTTTGTTCCGGCATATAGCGAGGATTCCGACCTTTGCTTCAGAGCGAGGGAAAAGGGACATAAAGTGATGTACCAACCATTTTCGGTGGTGGTGCATTTTGAGGGCATATCGCATGGCACAGATACAAGCACAGGTATAAAACAATACCAGGTGGTGAACCAGAAAAAATTTGTGAAGCGGTGGCAGCAGGAGTTAAAAGGGAAATCGAGGAATGGCGAAAACCTATTCTTTGAAAGAGACAGGAGCAAGGGAAAGAAGCATGTGTTGGTAGTGGACCATTATCTGCCTACTGTGGACAAGGATGCAGGCTCACGTACAATAAGCAATTTCCTGGATTCGCTGGTGGAATTGGGTTACATCGTACACTTCCTGGGCGAAAACCAGGTTTCTTTCAAGCAATATGAGAAAACATACCAGGAGAAGGGGATAGAGGTGCTGTTTGGGAATGAGTACAGCTTTCATTTCGAGAACTGGAAGAAATACCTGAAAGACCATTTGCGTGATTTTGACGCGGTGCTGATGAGCAGGTCGCATGTATGCGCGCCGCTGATGTCGTACCTGAGGAACAACCATTATAAGGGCAATATCATTTATTACGGGCACGACCTTGGCTATCTACGGGTGGAGCAGGAAGCCATACTGAAAAACGATAATGACCTGAAGAAACTGGCAAAGAAGATAAAGGCCACCGAGGACTTTATGTACCAGAACGCGGATAACTCGCTGTACATAAGCCAGGAGGAGTATGACTACCTGAAAAGATACATTGTGAAGCCGCTGCATTATGTGCCGCCCTATTTTTTTAATGTTGCCGAAAATGCGCCCGGATATAACGAGCGTGAGGGGATATTCTTTATCGGTGGGTTCAACCATCCACCTAATAGGGAGGGGATGCTGTGGTTTCTTGATAATGTGTATGATGCGCTGCATAAGCAAAATGTACCTCTTACGGTGGCAGGGTCGAGGATGCCGCAGGAGTTGTATGACTACCAGGAAAAATTTGAACTGCTTACAATAAGGCCTGATGTAAGTAATGAGGAGTTGGAGCGCCTGTATGCAGGTACGAGGATAGCAATAGTGCCGCTGAGGTCGGGTGCGGGGGTGAAGGGTAAAGTGATTGAGGCCATGGCCAAGGGTGTGCCTGTAGTAGGCACCGATATAGCCTTTGAAGGCATGCCCAAAAATGAGAACTATCTGTATAAAGGTGCGAACAGCCCCGAAGACATGTATAATGAGATAATGTCCGTATATTCATCGAAGGAACGGTGGGAGGAACTATCGGCATTCGGTAAACAGTATATAAAGGATAATTTCAGTAAGGAAAACATGGTAAGTGTGTTTAAAAAATTAATAGGATAATTATGATCTCTGCGAGAATAAGGAATTTGCAAGAATATGTAGCGCACAGAGAGAGTAATACTGATGTTTACAACAGGATACAGCAACTGGAAGACGAAATTTGCAGGAAGAATAGAAACAGGTTCAGGCTCAGGGGGTTTTCTTATCCCGTGCAGGATGCGGTTAATTTCAGGGTAACTAAAACAGATGGTAAGGTAAATTGGCGGGAGAGTGTTGTTTGTCCAAAGTCGAAATTAAATAGCAGGATAAGGGCCGCCGTTCATTATCTGGAGTTCGAATTAAACGCGAAACGTGATAGTAAGATATACATCGCTGAGCAACTGACACCGATGTATCGTTACCTGAAAAAGAAATACTCAAATGTAACGGGCAGTGAATATATAGGAGCGGACAGCCAGCCGGGGCTCATCGGCCGCAACGGCATAAGACATGAGGATGCCACAAGGCTATCGTTTAATGATGAGGAAATGGATTATTATCTGAGCTTTGAATGCTTTGAGCATATCCCGGATTTTCTGACGTGTTTTACTGAATGTTATAGAGTACTGAAGCCCGGGGGGATGGTCATGTGGACCGTTCCGTTCGCGCCGTATAACGATAAGAATATTATACGGGCAACAGTTGCTTCCGATGGCAGTATCGTGCACCATATGGAGCCTGAGTACCATGGTGATCCTGCCAGCCCACGTAAGGGTATTTTGTGCTATACCTGTTTTGGGTGGGAGATGCTGGAGCAAATCAAAAACACAGGTTTTCGGGATGCCTATGCAATCACCTATTGGTCTGATTCATTAGGATATTACGATAGCAACCAGATACTGTTTTGCGCCGTTAAATAACTAGGCCAACTATGGTTTTTGCACAATAAAGCGTATCTCGTCGCCTTTTCCGTTGAGTTCAATTTCCCTCCTTATTTCTTCAAGTTCCGAGCTGCTCTTTGAGGGATACTCTGCCTTAAGCACATCATAAAAGTACTCGACATAATCACCAACATTGGTATTCAGTAGTTTGACAATGAATCCAGCCTGTTCAAATTTCTGTTTTAGAACAGACATAGAATAATGCGCATAATGATGTGTCTCGTCGAGCCATACCCACCATTCTTTCTGACGGTCGAAGCAATAAGATTCTATGTTTGGTACAATGCCGCAGAAAATTCCTCCGGGCACAAGGCTTCTGTATATCTTGTCTAATGTTTCTTTGGGATTTGGGATATGTTCAAAAACATGCACCATGCTGATGACCTGGCAGGAGTTTTCAGCAATCATTGAGTTTGTAAACTGGTGATTAGAAACGGGTATTTGCAATTGCATAGCGGCATAATCTATGCAGCTCCTTGTAATTTCTATACCAATAGGGGTATAGCCATTCTCTTTGGCGTATGTGAGCAAAGCAGCCCAGCCGCAACCAACATCAAGCCAGATACCACCTCTTAATGTAGAGTGATTCATGGCAGCGTTCACGAATTCCACACGGCGCAATGGGTGCGATTTTACTTCCGCTACAGTATTAGGTAGCTTCATATGTCCTTCCTGGGCGTAGTTTTGATATATCTGGTAAAGGGCTTGCATGGTAGGGCGCGTTCTGAGGTATACGAGGCCACAGGAATTACATTTAACAATGTCAGCCCTGTTTATATAGGTCGTGGCATCTGAAGAATTACAATAAAGACAGTTTACTTTCTCGGTTTGCGCTGTTAAGTTGTCCATAAGTTGGTGTTTTAATATTCCGAATAATTTTTTCCAGGCACCATATGTTAGGAGCCGATCGGTCTTGTTGAATTTTACAAGCCTGGAAACTATTTTAGTTCGGAAATGAAACATAAAATTAGGCTATTTTTTAATTTTCAGGCTTTTCAACCGTTTTTTTTGTTTTAATCAGCTGCCATCGGGCAACTATGAAAATGATAATACCCGATATACTCAGCAATAAACTGATATAGAGGTACTGCAGTCGGTAAAACAATTCGATCTTATGTGTCCCCGGTTGCAGCATTATGCCGGTCATTCCACCGTTAACAATATTTTTTTCATTCTCTTTACCATCTACAAGTACGTGCCATCCCTCATCATATGGTATTGATAAATATAGCATCTTGCCGGAGCTGAGTGAGATTGCACCCGATATTTTTCTTTCTTCGAAATGGTCAATGGTTATAGTGTCGAAGGCGGTCTGTCTGATAGCTGCTCTAAAGGTGTCAAAAGTAAGGGGGGCTTTTAATGTGTCACTTATATTAAATTCTGCCAAACCATTGAATTTGTTGCTATTGTCGGGGATTACAATTGCCTTAGCCGAGATATACTTCTTCTGGTCTGGCGACAAGATATTAAATGTACTCTCTTTGATGTATTGAGCGTAAGTAATACCCATCGGTAGGGATAAGTTGTTTTTGTAAATAGTTACATCGCCTATCTTAGTTAAAGAATCCCACATTTCATGCCATACAGGATGAAAGTTGTCTGTGCTGAAAAAGTATTTCACAGAGTTGACAGCTTCGAGAGCCGGGTTATCAAGCAGCCCTATTGCCCAGCGGCTTTCGCTTTCATTTTCTTTGCTGATTACACCCATTTGCTGCAGGTATTTTATATAGTACAGCTGGTTAAAGGAACTGTAGGAACCGGTGCCGTAGTACCCCTGTACCTGCGCCATATTCAATGAGGTGTACCTTGCTGATTCGGGGAAAAAATTCTTGTCAACACGGTAAAATGAATGGTCGGTTTTTTTCAAATGATCAGCAGCGTCAAGGCAGTAATTATTGTAAATCGCTTTTGCGGTTTTTAACCATTCCAGGTTGAAAGAATCCCGCCTGTCTATTGTGATAGATGCAAATATGCAAGTCTCGGCAACAATTATCAGAAACAGGCCATACTTCAGTGCCTTGAAATTTCCGAAATCGTATTCAAGCCTGAGCTTACCGTTAAGTCTGGTCTCGACACCTTTATCATCATTGGCAAGGGCTGTGAACGGAGGGGTAAAAATATACCGGGCTGCAAGCGCCATCACAATTGTATAAATGCCGATTGCCACAATTGCCATTTTTCGTATTCCGCCATCCATAATGCCGCGCTCTATAAATAAGGGGAAGGTGAGCAAGGCAACAAGAAATGCGGCAGATGCCAGTAAGACCGGTAGGTTCAGTTTCCTTGTTACCAGCAGCCCGTCGAGCGCCTGAATGGCGTAATAGAGCACAACAAAGGAAACCATAAATGAAAAACCACGATAGTAATCACCTGTAAAGAGCCACAACGCCCGCCTGAAAAACGGAAAGATGACAGGGAGCAGCCAAAGCACAAGGAATACCGCGAACACTATTCGCATACGCTTGTTGAGATGAACAAATACCTGTGGTATCAACAACAGGCAAATGATGCCGCAATAAAAAAGAGGTGCACCCAATACGGTGTCCCAGCCTTTAAAGTGGTCTCCGCTGCCTAAAATGTCGTTTGAGAAAAAGCGCATGATGGATGTTCCTAACTGCAGGTTATCGGCAGGCTCAAAAACGGTCATCTTTGATACTTGTGAGAAGGCAGAAATACTGCCGGATCCACGTGGGCTGTTGAGCAGCAGTTTTACGTTCTCCATCAGGAACGGAGCAGACACCAGCATACCGGCTATGCCATACAGGCACATTTGCAGGAATAGAGGGCGTATTTTTTTGAAAGTAAAAGAATCGGTTTGTAATAGCCTGAAGGCGGCATAAAAAATAAGGAATATGCCGTAAAGGTAAAGGTTGAAGGGCATTGAAATACAGTAGAGGAATACGGCGAAAGTGAACCAGAAGCCTTTTTTCTTTGAAAGTAATAGCTCAAATCCAAGCAGGAGAACCGCAAAATTAAATGCCTCAAATGAGAACATGAACCAGGGCCCTGCTTCGAGAAACATGGCGGAAAATGCAAATAGCAAGCTGCCGGTGATACAGGCAAATGCCGATAAGTTGAGCAACCTCAGATACCTGCAGAATATCCAGCCTGAGAGTATGATTTTAATTACCTCTTTGTATGCAGCAAGGTTCACTATCTGGTCTTTGCCAAAAAGGTAGAGTATAAGGTCGAATGGGTCTCTAAGCAGGAAAGGGAAAATATTTTGCCCCATGCCTACCTTAAAAGACCATCCGGGAATGCCATACCGGGCCATCTGATCGGCATTGCTGTACATGGTGGGGTATATTCCGTAGTAGCCGTCGCCATTAATGTCGTAAAAGAAATAGGCCTTCTTGAAAACAAGATAATCTTTGAACACGATTGCGCATATAGCGGCAATTAAGAATACTACCAGGTAATTTATTTTGGAATTGCTCATCTGGTTTATTTTAACCTGAAATCTGTAGCCTTCCGGCTCAGGTTAGGATTATAAAAGGGATCATTATTTATATGGTGCTGCCAATCGTTTTTAAAGGTAGTAAAATCTTTATCATGCTGCAACCAGGCTGCCTTGCTGCGGAAGGGATGGCCGCGCGTGGCCGATTCGTGATGGTATAGCTCTATGGGTATGCAGACATTGTAATGGCCAAGTTGAAGGAACCGCAGGCACAGGTCAAGGTCGTTATATTCCACAGGTAAAGACTCATTCATGCCGCCTGCCTGCTCATAAAGGTCTTTGCGGCACATGAGGCACGCACCGGTTACGGCAGAGTAGTTGGTGGCGGTTTGCACACAGCCGTAGTAACCGTGAGTGTCGCCGGGCATGTTCACAAACACATGGCCTGCATCGCCGTTTATACCCAGTACTATGCCTGCGTGCTGGATAGTGTCGTCGGGGTAGATGAGTTTTGCACCTACCGCTCCTGTGCCGGGTAGTGCGGCATAGCCCACCATTTGGGTCATCCAGTCGGGCTGTGTGACTTCAATATCGTTATTGAGCAGCAATAGGTACTTGCCTTTACTTTCTTCCACGCCTTTGTTCATCAGTTTAGAGAAGTTGAAAGGAAAGTTGGCATCAATGCAGCGGAACTTGCCGGGATGTTTTGTTCTGTATTCTTCCATTAGCCCGAAAAACTGCGGCGAAATGCTGTTGTTGTTCAGTACTATTATCTCGTAGTCGGGGTAGGTAGTCTTGCTGAGTATGGAGTCTATCGCGGTCTTTAGCAGGTCGGCCTGGTCTTTTGTGGGGATGATAATGCTGACCTTCTCAGTAGTTTTTACCTCATACCGGATATGGAACATGCCCGGTGAGGCCGGAATAGCCTGGATAGCAGCAGTTATGCCCCGGCGGCCCATAGCTGATTGCAATGCATTTTGTACAGAAGTGGTATGGTGTGCCCTGCCCGTGCAGTGGAATAACACCTCGGGTATATGTCCGGGTATATCGGGTAATTCGGTTGCACGGAGGAGCAGGTCGAATAGTTCACTGCCTTCAAAACCTTCCCTGAAATTTAACTGCCGAGCAAGAGCCGTTTTGATAATAAACGAGTTGCCGATATAATTGCGCGATAAGAAACTATCGGGCGACCAGTCGGGCTTGAAGTAGGGGTTTGAAAGATGACCGTTTTTATCAATAATATCATCGTCTGAATAAACAATAGAGCAGGGCGGATTGTTGTCAATGTATTTTGCGAATGCAGCAAGGCAATGTGGGGTGAGCGATGTATGTTGCGGGAGAAATAACAAGTACTCATTCGTGGCATTTTGTATTGCGGTATTGTAACAGGTTGCCTTTGTAGCATTACTATCCACTGGGATAATTTTTAACTGTTTGCCGGCTGTTATCCCTGTAATTCCATGTTCGCAATCCACGAGCAATAGTTCCCATTCAGGATATAGCTGCGCGAGTATGGAATTGGCCATTGTGTCAAGACCGTCATTGCTTTCTGGTGCGAGGATAATGGAGAAGGAAGGCTTGCTTTTACATGTGGAAGTGTCAAACTCATTTTTTAACCGTTCAGTATCTAGCTTGTTTTTTATCCAAGTATGATACTCAACCGGCTTTTCTTTAATGAGTGTTCTTTTGATTATTCTCTTTACAAGGGCGATGCCGGGTTTGGTAAAAATGAAAGAAACAAAGCCGAACAAACTTTTCAGTTTGCTCTGGCCGCTGCCAAATACTTTGGATGTATTTCTTTTCATTTAATCGAGAGGAAGAGAAAACTAAAATAGGATATTATGACTGGAATTTCAGGTATGCCCTAAAATAAGTCGCTGTATTTCTGGCATATCTCTTTCGAGTCGCCGCTGTGTACTATTTCGCCACCTTCCAGCAGCACAGCCTTATTGCATATACGTGCCACATCATCGGGGAAGTGCGATACGTAGAGTATGGTTTTTCCCTGCTCCTTCATATCATATATCTTTCTCACGCACTTGCCTTGAAACCCCTGGTCACCTACGGCCATCACCTCATCTATAATAAGGATGTCGGACTCGTTTGCCAGTGATATGGAGAACGCCAGACGGGCCAGCATACCTGAGGAGTACTGTTTTACAGGTGCGCGCAGCACCTCGTCAGAAAGTTCTGAGAATTCGCGTATGTTTTCAACGGCATTAGTATTTCTGCGTGTGGTACCATAAAGGGCGAGCAGCAGGTTAATATTTTCATAGCCTGTCAGTTCAGATTCAAGGCCGGCGCCAATGGCAAGGATAGGGGCGAAGGTGCCATTAACAACAACAGTACCCTTGTCCGGTTTAATGATTCCTGCAATTGTTCTCAGTAAAGTGCTTTTCCCGGAGCCATTCCTGCCCACTATACCCAGGCTGTCGCCCCGCTTCACTTCAACAGAAATGTTATTCAGTATTGTTTTGTTTTTGAAAGGACGTTTCCGCTGGGCAATGAGGTCCTTTAGCGTATAAATCCCGACATTGTTCTGCCAGAAACTGACATGAACATTTTCAACCTTGATAATGAAATCGTTATTCATCGGGAACTATATTGCTGAAATAAACTGGTTCTTTAACTTATAAAATACAAAATGCCCTACTATATACATCAGTACCGCTATGATTATGCATGTACTCCATTCATTCATGGCAGGGGCCGTGGGGTCGTACAAAACACTCCGGCCCAGCTTTATGAAATGATAGATAGGGTTATATTCCACTACAGCCTTATATTTTTGAACAATCTGCTGCTCCTTGTAGGCGATAGGTGTAAGGAAAAATAAAGCAGGCTGAATAGTGCCCCAAATAATGCCTATATCCTTAAAGAATACATTGATAGAGCAGAGAAATAAATTAAGGCCGAGGGAGAATACCGCAAACAACAATATGAATGGAACAATGAGCAGTATTTTTAATGAATATACTATCCCGAACCACTTCATCGCTATCAGGAAAACCACCAAAGAAAGAAGGAAGTTGAACAATTCGCCTATCGTTTCAGACAACGGGAAAAAATATGCCGGGATGTTAAGTGACTTAAGCAGGCCTGCAGAACCTACCACACTGCCTATTGACTGAGTGGTGACATTAGAGAAAAAGAACCAGAGAATAAGCCCTGATGTAGCAAATAAAGGGTAATTGGGAATACCTGAATTTTCTCCGAATATGACTATAAATATAAAAAGGTATAAAAGGGGTTTAACAAAACCCCAGAAAAAACCCATCAGGGAATTCTTATATCTTAAAACTACATTTCGCCTGCTGAGCGCATATATACGGGTGATATTTTGCACTTTGTGGATTTTGTTGATACTTTGCAGCAGGGGTTATTGCCTTTTGCAGTTAAAATGAAAATATTTGTAAACGCACGTTTTCTTACGCAGCCTATTTCCGGGGTACAAAGGTATGCAATAGAATGCAGCAGACAAATTAAAAAGTTGCATGGTGATGTCACCTTTTTGGCGCCGAAAGATATATTGCACACAGATATTGCAAAAGAGCTTAACGTTACGGTGATAGGTTCCCGTAGGGGGCAATTATGGGAGCAGATTGATCTGCCGTTTTACCTGACAAAACGAAAATCTCCGCCGCTGCTGAACCTCGCAAATACAGCACCCCTATGGTACAGTAACAGTTTTGCCACCATTCACGATCTGGCTTTTTACCACCACCCCGAATGGAATTCAAAAAAGTTCTCCATGTGGTATAACATACTGATACCACGGGTAGCCCTGAGCAGCAAGCATATATTCACTGTAAGTGAAACCATAAAGGGAGAACTTATTAAATATTACAGGTTACCGGCAGGCAAGATATCTGTTACCTATAATGGTGTTTCGCAAAAGATGCTGGACAGGGGCATGGCAGTGCCCGCCGGGAAGGAAAAGATCATATTGTCGGTAGGTACATTCAATATCCGTAAAAATCACCCGAACCTAATATCCGGCTATTTGGGCAGTGATCTGCACAATGAATACCGCCTGGTGTTGATAGGGGACAAGAACAAGGTTTTCAAAGACGGGGGCATTGATGAGGGTATCCTTGAGCATACGAAGATAGAGATATATGCAACATTAAAAGAAGATGAGCTGATAGGTATGTACCGTAAGGCCGAGATAGTGGCTTCACTGTCACTGTACGAAGGGTTTGGCATTCCATTACTCGAAGGGCTCTATAGCGGATGTAAAATACTCTGCTCTGATATCCCTGTGTACCGGGAGATATATGATGATTGTGCTACATTTTGTGATGCTACAAATATAGATGCCGTTGCCGCCGGGCTGATGGCGGTAGCCGGAAAAGAACCCGCATCGCCGCAAAAAGTTGAAGAACTGATGGAAAGATATAGCTATCAGCATTCCGCTGAAAAGATACTAGCGGTAATGGCGGCAGGCTAAAAAAAATGGGCCACATAATCAGTGGCCCATCGGAATAATAAAAATATCGGGGGTTATTTTGCTGCTGCCAGTTCTTTTATTTTAGCAAAAACCTCTACCTCGCCACCTTCTTCATAGCCGGCATGCGAGAACGCTACTTTGCCGTTTTTGTCAATGATCATAGTGAACGGAACTGTCTGGAAGCTGAGCGAGCGTTTCAGTTCGGCATTCATATCTATATAATAGGGGAATGTCCAGCCCTGCGACATGGCATAGGTGCGCACCAGCCCTTCGGCACGGGCCTCATCTATGGAGATAGTTATATAGTTAAAATCTACTTCCTTTTTCCAGTCAGCCATTTTAAGCGATACATTCTTTATCTCCTTTTTGCAGGGCACACACCAGGTAGCCCAAAAATTTATTAATGTCACCTTTCCTTTTTCACAGGTTTCATTAAAAGCGATTTTTTTACCTGTATTCACATTTTTTATCTCTGTGTCAGGAAGGTCTTGCGCATGTGTGTTAGTAATAAACGCCATGCATGCAACGGCCAAAAGGATTTTTTTCATATTTGCTTGTTTTTATAATAAATAAGCGAAAACTTTGCCAAATTTACTTGAAGGGACTAATTTCGGAAAAACTTTAACAATAACAGCATTTAGATGAAGAAATCGGCATTTTTATTTTTGTTACTATGCATCTCTTTTAGCACATTAGCGCAAGGCACTTTTTCCGGGGACCTGATGATGTCCCTGAATTTTTTCCAAAGGGATACGAACATTAAGGCATCAGGCAACCCGCTTTATGATAACTACATGAGTGGTAGCCAGGGATGGCTTACACTTCGTTATAATATTAAGGGTTTTACTTTTTTCGTGCGGGCCGATGCCTTTAACAACTCAAACCTGAAAAACCCAACCGCCGCCAATACCGATTTTGGCCTGGGCGCATGGAACATTACGAAAGACCTGAAAGACCTCTCGATGACTGTAGGCACAATTTACGACCAGATAGGATGTGGGTTACTGTTCAGGGCGTATGAAGACAGGGGGCTGCTGATAGACAACGCATTAGTGGGCATACGCCTCAAGTACAAACTCACAAACAATATCAGGCTGAAAGGGTTTACCGGCCAACAGAGGAACAACAACTTTGTGAACAACATACGGTACGGGCCTGTAATAAAAGGCCTGAGCATAGAGGGCGATGCGAACATTGGCAATGTGCAACTGGCACCGGGTGCCGGCGTATTGAACAGGACGCTGGATAAAGATTCCTACAGCACGGTAGCGAGCGGCGTGGTAAACCAGGTGGCCCAGGACTCTACCGCACCCAGGTTCACCCCCCTGTACAATATGTATGCCTTTACCGTGTATAATACACTTACCTACAAAAATCTGTCGTGGTATGTAGAGGGCGCTTATAAATCTATTGAGGCTATAAGGAGGGACAGCTTGATTTACAACAAACCCGGCAACGTATTCTTCACCTCTATCAACTATGGTATGAAGGGTGTGGCGCTCAGCCTCACAGGTAAGCGCACCGAAGACTTTGTAATGCGCACATCGCCCAATGAGATTCTGCTCAATGGTATGATGAACTGGCAGCCTATTGTGGCTGTGTTGCGCCCTGAGCGCCTTATTTCAAGGTACACACCTGCCTCGCAGGACGTATCGGAAATGGCAGGTTCAGCAAATTTGCTCATATCGCCTAATGAGCATACAAGTTTCACACTGTCTTATACCCACATCAATACGCTGAAAGATGATAAGCTGTATCGTGAAGCATACGGGGATGTTTCTTACCACGGAGCTAAATCCTGGATATTCCATTTTGCGGCGCAGTACCTTGAATACAACATCTCGCTATACCAGAGCAGGCCCGCGACAATATTGCAGTCCATAACGCCTATGGCAGAGGTTACCTACCGTATCAATGAAACAAAATCGCTTCGTGCCGAACTGCATTACATGAATACACAGCAGGATTACGGATCGTGGATGTTTGCACTGCTGGAGTATAACATAGCGCCGAAATGGTCTTTAGCCGTGTCTGATATGTACAATACCAATGTGAACAAGAACTATGATAACCCCAACGCCGGCGACCCCGGTTTTGGCAGCAAGCAGGGCAATCATTACTACAACGCATTTGTAGCCTTTACAAAGGGTGCTAACAGGTTCACGCTGGCTTATGTGAAGCAGGTGGATGGTATTAACTGCACCGGTGGTGTGTGTAGGTATGAGCCGGCATTCAGCGGCGTGAAAGCGACGATCAATTCAAGTTTTTAATTTTTGTTACAACCTGCAATACCTTAGTTCTGATAAATGCCGTGCATTCACTATTACGATATACAATACTGGTGTATGCTTTGCTCGCGCTGCATGTAAAGGCGAATTGTCAGGAGGCGAGGAAGTCATTGGCAGCAAAGCAGATAGCCGCCCAGGTAGTGCTGGATGGCAGGCTGGATGAGCCCGCATGGCAGGAGGCTGATCAGGGCAGGGATTTCGTGCAGAGCACACCGCTGCCGGGCGAAAAGGCCTGGCAGAAAACCGAAGTACGCATACTCTACGACAATGATGCCATTTACGTCGGTGCCATTATCTATGATATTGCCGACAGTGTACTGAAGCAACTCTCCCCGCGCGATAACTTTGAAGACTACAGCGTTGATGCATTCGGGGTGATATTCGATACCTATTTCGACCAGCAGAACGCTACTGAATTCGCGGTAACAGCCTCTGGTGTGCAGATAGACGCTATACTGAAATTTGGCAGCAGGAACCTTTCCTGGAACGCCGCATGGCTCAGCAAAGTGGCCCATACCGATAGCGGCTGGTGCGTGGAAATGAAAATACCTTATTCTGCATTAAGATTTTCAAAGAAGAAAGAACAATTATGGGGGGTGAATTTCTACCGGGTCATCAGGAGGCTGCGCGAGCGTTCTCACTGGAGCACGGTGCTGCCTACTATTCCTAACAGCTTGAGCCAGGAGGGCATACTCACAGGCATCCATGATATAAAGCCGCCGTTGCGCCTCGCGCTGCTACCCTATGTGTCGGCATATGCCGAGAACTATGAGGGCGCTAATGCACAAACGCTGAATGGCGGGCTTGATGTAAAGTACGGCCTCACCGAGAGCTTTACGTTGGATATGACGCTGGTGCCCGATTTCGGGCAGACGATATATGATAACCGTGTGCTGAACCTCTCACCAATAGAGGTGCGGTATAACGAGAATAGGTATTTTTTCACCGAGGGGCTCGACCTGTTCAATAAGAATGACCTGTTCTATTCCCGCAGGGTGGGGGGCGCTCCCGTAAATTTCAATGCAGCATCTAATAGCCTGCTGACCAACGAGACCATCACCCGTAACCCCGCCACCACCAAGCTGTTTAACGCCACAAAGGTATCGGGCCGCACAAAAGGAAACCTGGGCATAGGGTTCTTTAACGCCATAGCCGCACCTGCCTATGCCACCATAGAAGACACAGTTCGGCAAACAATACGGAAACTGCAGACCGCCCCGCTCACCAACTACAACGTAGTGGTGCTGGACCAGGCGCTGAAAAACAACTCCTACATCAGCTTCATAAACACCAATGTGAACCGGATGGAAAACAGCTACAACGCCAATGTGAGTGCCTTGCTGTTCAAATTCACGAATAAGGCCAACTCATATGGGGTGAGCGGATCGGGCGATGCGAGCCAGTTGTTTTACACGGCCAAAAACGATGTGGGGCACAGGTATTACCTCAACGCCGGCAAGCTGAACGGCAACTACACGTGGACAGTAAGTACGCGGTCCATCAGCGATAATTTTAACCCGAACGACCTGGGCTATCTCGACCGCAACAATATCACCTCCTACGCGTTCGATCAGTACTATAATTTATATGAGCCCGTGGGCCGCATACGCATGTCTTACAATCATGTTGGCATAAATTATAACCGTATTTTCAATCCCGACGCATTTTATAAGACGGAGGTTTTTGGCTCGCATAATATCACCCTTATGGACTTTACGACCATAGGAGCGTACTGGACACTGCAACCCATCACCAGCTACGACTACCTGGAGCCGCGCAAGCCCGGCAGGTACTACACATACCCCATAAACTATATGGGGGGAGGCTTCTACTCATCCGATTACCGCAAACGGTTTGCGCTTGATGTACAGGTTACCAACCGCTGGTTTTCTGAGCGCGCCCGCAACACATTTTCATGGTCGGTATCGCCGAGGTTCAGGTTCAATGACAGGTTGTCGGCCATTTATAGTTTATCGGGGCTGAAGGGGATAGACGATGTGGGATTTGTGGCCAACCGCAACGATTCCATCTTCTTCGGGATACGGAATGTGAATACCGTGACGAACTCGCTGTATGCCGCCTATGTGTTCAACAACAAAATGTCGCTGACGCTGCTGGGCAGGCATTACTGGTCGCAGGTGCAGTACTCGCGCTATGCTTACCTGAGGGGCGATGGCGGGCTGGACATTACCCCCACCTATGCCGAGAACCGCAACGTGAACTTCAATACCTTCAATATTTTTCTGAGCTACGTATGGCAGTTCAGGCCGGGCAGCGAGATGTCCATCGTGTATCAGAACAGTATCTTTTCTTCACCTTCATCGCCGAGGATTATAAACAACTACTTCGATGACCTCGACCATACCTTTCAGGCGCCGCAGAGCAACAGCCTGTCGGTAAAAATTATTTACTACCTCGACTACCTGCAACTGCAAAGAGCTGTGAATGGGAGAGGGTAGGGGGATTGCCGTTGGTTACCTGAAACAGGTCTTCGGCTGGGGCGAGGTTTAAGATGCACAACGTTCGAAATGAAATAGGGGATTCAGCAAAATAGTAATTCGTCATTTCGACGATAGGAGAAATCCCCTGATGATTGGCAGCCAGCTCCATCAAAGCGATGCCTCCATGTTGCGGTAGCAAACCAACTATCCGTTCATCTCATCATAGAGGTCTTTCCATTCAGGGTTCATAGAGCTGATCAGGGCTATTTTCTTTTCTTTGCGCCATTTCTTTACCTGTTTTTCACGGGCTATCGCGTCTTCTATACAGTTGAATGATTCGTAATAAACAAGGTGCTCTATATTGTACCTGTCTGAGAAACTGCGTTTGTAAAAATGTGTCTTATGCTGATATATTCGGCTAAGTAGCTGAGATGTCATTCCCACATAGATGACATTGTGGTGGGTGTTGGTAACAAGATATACATAGCCGCCTTTGTGCATAAGGGTAAGGTAGGGATAATTATTTGCTGCTGCAATATGGAGGAAGGAATGCTTTGGGGCGGATGGCGTCACTTCAGGAGATTTCTCACTGCGCTCGATTCCTCGCTCCTTTCGAAATGACGGCTTTGACGGGGCTTATGCCGTATTCCGCCGTTACAGGTCTTATCTTCAGCTGCAGCCCTCGCGCTGGCATAGGGTTATAATCGAATAATTATTTTTGCTAAACCCCTTCTAAGATTTCTCTAAAATATCTTTCGCTGTTTCAGTGCCGAGCTGTTCGGCTAGTCCGATAAGAATTCCTTCCGTTCCACGGATGTAACAAAGCCTGTAAATGTTTTCATAATTAACCACCTCTCCTACCACTTCAGCCCCTTGCTTTGTCAGTCGGGATAGCAATTCATCAAGATTATCAACCCTGAACATGATACGGAGATACCCAAGAGCGTTTACGGGGGCTGTTCTATGGTCAGCTATAGTGGCAGGGGTGTGAAATTGTGAAAGTTCAAGCCGGCTGTGTCCGTCCGGAGTAATCATTATAGCCACCTCTACCGACTGGTTTCCAAGTCCTGTTACCCTTCCGGCCCATTCACCTGCTACCATTGCCCGGCCTTCAAGTGTTAGCCCGATTTCTGTGAAAAAGGAAATGGCGTTGTCAAGGGATGCTACAACAATCCCCACATTGTTCATTTCCATTAATTTGCTTTTTGCCGGCGGCAGGGTTTGCTCTACTGTATTCTCCATTTCATAAAATTAACACTATTCCTGAATAGACCTGCCGGATATTACATTAAGCCTTTAATGGCAAAATATTTCCTCCAATTCAAGAAATTCCACAAATTCGAGTTCAGACAAAAAAATCAAAAAACCGCATCAAACCCGCGTCCACACAGCACCCAAAAACCATGACGGTACAGTAACTGTACCGTCATGCATTTTTTATTTTGCCGTAATTAGCATAATCCCGAACTTTACTTTGTACCCAAAAAATTATCGGGTAAGTTCTTTGACCGACTGCTTTGTGAGCCATGTGCAACTTGCGCACTTAAAAACACAACATGGGAACCGCGCCTCTGCGAGATACTTTTTTCACGTCCGCACTCACGACTTTTTTATACCTTTTAGGGTATAATTATACCTTTGGGGGTATAAATATACCTTTCAGCGTATAAATATACGCCATTTACACCCTTTTATACCTGAAAATAAAAAAGCATAATATCGCCCACAGCGTATTTCAGCCACCCATACGCCCGTTTTTTTACCCCAAACTGTCAATTCCCGGAAATTATACCCTGCCGGTTTTTTTACCACAGACTGCTTTCACCCGCTGGCTTTTTCAGGGTGCTGCCTGGTAGTAACGAAGATTTGGAATGCCCTCTTTTGCCGTAGGTAGCCGCAACATCAGTTACCTTTGCCTGTACTGAAATGCTTTTATGCTAAAAACAGATTTTCTGATTATTGGCTCGGGTATAGCGGGTTTGTCGTTCGCTATCAAAACCGCCAAGCGTTTTCCGGATAGGTCGGTGACCATACTTACCAAGGCCAATACGGACGAAACCAACACAAAGTATGCGCAGGGCGGCATAGCCGTAGTGAACGATACCGAGCGCGATAGCTTTGATAAGCACATAGCCGATACACTGGCTGCCGGCGACGGGCTGTGCAATGAAGCCGTGGTGAATTTGGTGATAAAGGAAGGGCCGGAGCGGGTGAACGAGATAATAGAGTGGGGCGCAAAATTTGACAAAGACACAGAGGGCGACTATATGCTGGGC